>JAKAKI010000034.1 GCA_021813505.1 bacterium
GTTGCGTTCCACGCTTCCTCCAGACGAACGGTCACCCGTCCGCCCTTGCGTTTCCCTTGTGTCGCTGTGACCTGCTTCACAGAGGACTTACACCTCCAAGTCAGTGCCCATGCCGGGCGCACATAAATGACCAAGGGGCTCCGAAGAGCCCCTTGGTCGCACGTCCTACGTGATTTTGCAGTCCGATTGCTTTAGATGAACAGCGGTGCCAGCACCAGCGTGATCGTCGAGAGCAGCTTGATCAGCACGTGCAGGGACGGGCCCGCGGTGTCTTTGCAGGGATCGCCGACCGTGTCGCCCACGACCGCGGCTTTGTGCGCGAAGGAACCTTTGCCGCCAAACATCCCGGTCTCGATCCATTTCTTCGCATTGTCCCAGGCGCCGCCACCGTTATTGAGCATGGTCGCGACCAGGATACCAACGATCGTCCCGGCCATCAAAAGTGCCGCGACGGCTTCAGCGGCGATGAGCTTATCATCCGGTGTGATGAATCCGCGGAAAGTCAATCCCACGACAATCGGCATTCCTACGGCCAGGATGCCCGGCAGGACCATTTGCTTGAGCGCGCCACGGGTCACAATGTCCACGCAACGGCCGTAATCCGGTTTGTCGGTGCCCTTCAATATCCCCGGTTTCTCCTTGAATTGCGCGCGAACGTCGTTAATGACATAGTAGGCGGCTTTGCCGACCGCACGGATCGCAAGTGCGGAAAACAGGAAGACCAGCATCGCGCCCAACAGCGCGCCCACAAAGACGACGGGTTTGGCAATGTTGACACCCGGGAAGGGCTGGCCGGTGTAGTTGGTGATTTCATCCATGTAGGCGGAGAAGAGCAGGAACGCTGCGAGCGCGGCCGAGCCGATGGCGTAACCTTTGGTCAGCGCCTTGGTCGTATTGCCCACGGCGTCGAGACGGTCGGTCTTCTTGCGGATTTCCTCGGGCTGCTGGCTCATTTCGATTATGCCGCCTGCGTTGTCGGTGATCGGACCGAATGTGTCCATGGCCAAGATGTAGGCGGCGGTGGCCAGCATCCCCATGGTCGCGACCGCGGTGCCGAACAAGCCCGCACCGGGTATCGCCGCATTGCCGAGGAAATAGGAGGACAAGATTGCAATCGAGATCGCGATGACCGGCAGTGCGGTGCACTCCATGGCGACGGCCAGGCCGGTGATGATGTTGGTCGCCGGACCGGTCTGACATGATTCGGCGATTTCCTTGACGGGGCGGTACTTGTACTCGGTGTAGTACTGTGTGATGTAAACGAACGCCACCGAAGTCAGAACTCCGATGATCCCGCAGAGGAAGAAGTACATCCAGGCGCTGGGATAATTGTCGGTGTGAAGCAGCCAGCGCGTGGCGACACCGAAGCCGATCATCGCCAGAATCGCGGCCACGTAGTATCCCCGGTTCAGAGCCTGCATCGGATCGCCGTCTTCTTTCGTCTTGACCATCATCACGCCGACAATGGAGGCGATAATTCCGAAGGCACGGGCGATCAGCGGGAAAAGTATTAACCCTACCGCCCCCGCAGCAAAAACGATGTGATCCTTTGTCGCCAAGTAAAGTCCGGCACCGAGGATCATTGCACCGATGTTTTCGGCCGCGGTCGATTCGAACAGATCGGCACCACGTCCCGCACAGTCGCCAACGTTGTCGCCCACCAGATCGGCGATCACGGCCGGATTGCGGGGATCGTCTTCCGGAATGCCGGCTTCGACTTTGCCGACCAGGTCGGCGCCGACGTCCGCCGCCTTGGTGTAGATACCGCCGCCGAGCTGGGCAAAGAGGGCCACAAACGACGCGCCGAAGCCGTACCCCACGATCATCAGCGGAATTTTCTCCAGGGCCACCGATGTGGTCGCTCTGACCAGCCAGTAGAGACCACCGACACCCAACAGGCTCATGGCAACCACGAGCAAACCGGAAACCGCGCCTCCGCGAAGTGCAAGCCGAAGAGCGTCATTGAGTGAGCGGGTCGAGGCACTGGCGGTGCGGATGTTCGAACGGATGGAAATCCACATGCCAATGAAGCCGGCAATCCCAGAGCAGAGCGCACCCAGGACGAATGAAAGGGTGATCCACCAAGCCAAGGATAGGCGTGAATCAACGGGATCGAAGTTGTGGTGTCCACGGACGAAGCCATATAGGACGAAAATGACTGCGGCCAGAATCACGCTCAGCTTGCCGATGGTGCCGTACTGGCGGCGCATGAATGCCTCGGCGCCCTCGCGGATCGCATCCGAGATGGCACGCATGGCGGGGGTGCCGGTATCATGGCTTAAGACGTGGCGGGCCAGCCAGATAACGAAGAGCAGGCCGCCGATACTGATGCCCATGATGAGGAGCATGTATCCGGTAATTGATTCCATGTGGTAAGTCTCCCTCCAAACTTCGGATTATGGGGTTTGTCCTGGAAGAGGGCGTTTCGATGCCCCGATCCACCGCACCCGCCGCGGCGGGGTCGCCGAATATAGCAAAACCGACACCGGATCGAAAGCGATTTCCCCGGTCCATGGTGGCCCACCAGGAGTGGAGGCGCCTACGGCGCCGAAACGGATGGTGGGAGCGCCGCGCCGAAGCAACCCACCATCCGCCGTTCGACTTCGGCGAGCAGCTCCTGGTGGGCCACCACGCGTTCCCTCTTGGTGGGCGATCAACGACGGGCCACGATGAGTCGTCGGACGGCAAGAAAAAGCCCCTCGAGGGTGGGCTCCCCCGAGAGGCAGAAAGAGCTGTAACAGTCGATTCTTACTTGTCTTTCTTTGCGACCGCTTCGATTTCGATTTGGATGTCCACGTCATTGCCGACAACCACGCCGCCCGAGTCGAGCACCCGGCTCCACTTCACGCCGTAATCCATGCGGTTGATCTTCGTATGCGCGGAAAAGCCCACACGTTTGCCGCCCATCGGATCATCCATCGAGCCAATCAGAGAGGCCGCCAGGGTGACCGGCTTGGTCGTCCCACGAATGGTTAAGTCACCGAGGATTTCCAACTGGCCGTTCCCTTTGTCCGTAACCTTGGTAGACTTGAATGTCATTGTCGGAAAGCTATCGGCCGCAAAGAAATCTCCCGACTTGAGATGGCCATCGCGCTTTTCAGCATGAGTGTCGATGCTCGAGACCTGGATTGTCGCATCAACCTTGGATTTGGAAACGTCACCGGGATCGTAGTCGACTGTCCCGGCGAATTGTTTGAATTCGCCCTTCACCTTGCTGAGTCCCATGTGGGTGACCGCGAATGTGACGCTGGAGTGTGTGGCGTCGATCTGGTAGGTGTCCGCGTGCGCGGTGGCGGCAATCAGGAGCAAAGCTATCCCGGTAAGAAACAGTTTCTTGAACATCAGTTCTCCTCTCGTCGGTTCGATTTCATCTTCAGAATCAGATTTCCGGTGTTGGGCACATAATACCCTGAGGACCGCGCGATTGTTCCCCGCCGGCATCTCGCCGATGCTGATGGGTGGCGCGTGACGGATCGCATCTTTCTGACCGACAATAACATACGGCCTCGGCCCGCGATTGCTTTGACGCTTAGGTGCTCCCGGCGATACTGCAACTGAAAATCAAATTCAATACGTCAGGGGCCTCCGCCTGTCAGGCGGTTTCGGAACGAGAGTAGATGGGCATGGGGCTTGAGTCTTCGCCGAAGGTGATCTTGCGCGCCACCAGCGCCAGATGGGCGGCCGCCATCAGATACGCCCATGTCGGGATCACCACCCTGCTGCATCCCTGGATGTGCACGGTCTTATCGCGGTATGTTTCCCAGTCGATCTTGGCGAAGGCTTCACGAAGGGTGGACTCGCGAATAACGCCTCCTTCCGCGTATGAATCGAAATCAAATCGGGGCATGGTTCATCTCCCAATGACGATGAAGGGCGACCCGATCGGGCCGCCCTCGTAAAGGCAGTGATCCTCCGTCCGACCCACTCAGGCAGAGAACGATGATCCGCACCCGCAGGAACGGCTGGCGTTGGGGTTGATAAACCTGAACCCGCCGCCGGTCAGCGACTGCACGAAATCCAGCGTCGTGCCCTGCAGATACAAGGCGCTCTTCAGATCGACGACGACCTTGACGCCCTTGATGTCGTAGACCTTGTCGAACTTGTCGGTCTCGGTCTCGAAATTGAGGCTGTATTGGAGCCCCGAACATCCGCCGCCCTGCACGCCCACGCGCAGGAAATGGCCGGTAAGCTTTTCGGCTTCGATCAGGCGCAGAACTTCCGCGGCCGCCTTGTCAGTCAATTCGATGGCCGGGCCTGTGGTTTCCGGAATGTCGATCCCGGGTGCCGGTGTACTCGTTGTCTGATCCATCGTGGTGTGTCCTTTCTTATGCGATTCAATTACACTCGACTCTCTGCTCAATTCACCTTGGTCGTGGCCGGCTAGCCCTTCTTCAATTCGTGAAGCGGCGACAGGGCGCGCAATCGCTTGACCGTTTCGACAATCTTCTCCCCAACGTATTCAACTTCTTCGGCGGTATTGAACCGCCCCAAGCCGAAACGGATGGACGAGTGCGCCAGCTCCTCACCCACTCCCACCGCTTTAAGAACATACGAAGGTTCCACGAGCGACGACGTGCAAGCCGATCCCGAGGAAAGCGCCACGTCCTTCATCCCCATCAGCAGCGACTCACCCTCAACATACGCGAAAGACATATTGAGATTGTTCGGCAGACGGCGGGTTTCGGAGCCATTGACATAGACTTCATCAAGCCCGGAGGTAATGATCTTCTTGAGGCGGTCGCGAAGCACCGCTAGCCTCACGTTTTCGGTTTCCATCTCCGCGATTGCCAGCGTGATTGCTTTCGCGAAACCCACGATCAACGGCACCGGCAATGTGCCGGGCCGAAGGCCATGCTCATGCCCGCCGCCGTCGATGAGCGGCGCCAGGCGAACCCGGGGACGGCTTTGCCGTACATACAAAGCACCGATTCCCTTGGGACCGTAGATCTTGTGCGCCGTCATCGACATTAGGTCAATGGGATCTGTGCTGACATTGATCGGGAGCTTGCCGATCGCCTGCACGGCGTCCGTGTGGAACGGGATGCCGCGTTCGCGTGCGAGTGCTCCGATTTCTGCAATGGGCTGAAGCGTCCCGATTTCATTGTTGGCGCACATGATCGAAATGAGAATGGTACGATCGGTGATCGCACGCCGGACGTCGGCGGGATCGATCAGGCCCTCAGAGTTGACCGGCACATACGTTACCTCAAAGCCGCTTCGCTCCAGCCGCGCGGCCGAGTCCAGGACCGCCTTGTGTTCGATGCGCGACGTGATGATGTGGTTGCCCCTGCTGGCACTGGCTTCCGCCACACCGCGCAAAGCGAGATTGTCCGCCTCCGTGGCACCGGAGGTGAAGACGATGTCGCGGGCTTCGGCGCCGATGGCTCGCGCGATTTCCTTCCGTGCATCTTCAACGGCGTTCTCGGCATCCCAACCGAATGCGTGATGGCGTGAGGCGGCATTGCCAAACCGCTCAGTAAAGAACGGCAGCATCGCTTCCAGGACGCGCGGATCGACCGGCGTCGTGGCATGGTGATCCATGTAAATCGGCAGTTTCATCTACGGTGCCGTCTGCTCACGCTGGCCTAATCCTCTGTCTCCCCCGACGACTCGCCGCCATCATCTGTACCGTTGCCGTTGACCCCAACCGCACCGGGTGCCGCAAGGTCCACACCGATCAAGTCACTCAGTGTGTGGCGGTCCAGTTCGTCGATGATCTTCAACCGCACTTCCCTCAACAGGCCGTACAACTCGCATCGGCCAAACCGGTGGCAGTCCTCCGGATCGGAATCACTGGCCACGCAAATAAACGGTGCGATCGGTCCTTGAATTGCCTCGATGACTTCGCGCACCGATGTTTGCGCGGCCGGCTTCTTCAGGCTGAATCCCCCGCCGGAACCGCGCTGCGAGCGCAAGAGACCGGACTTCGCCAATTGGTGAAACAGGATTCTGAGGAATTTTTCGGGGACACCTACCGAGCGGGCAACATCGTTGACATCCCAGAAACGACCAGAGGATGCTGTCCGGTCCTGGCGCGCCAGATACAATAGCCCGAGGAGTGCATACTCACCACGTCGGTTCAAAAGCATAGAAGGGGCAACTCCAGTCGAACTGTTCAGTCAAGGCAGTGTCATCAAATAAGTTAGCCGATTGTCTCGCTTGACATCCCAGCCGGGCAGGTCGGCGTCCTGTCTGTCTTACGCTTATCGACAGGGGGAGTTTGAACATTTCTAACCAATCTGGTTAGGTTTGACGACAGCGTTGTCTATCTTGACATCGTCGTGGCCCTTAATAGCTTAGGATCGAAGGCTGGTCTGGCGGAACCGTCGCCGGGATACAAGGGTTTGCCTGTCTGGAGGGAGTAACGCTCACATGCCGACGATCAAGAATCTACTGAACACGAGCCGGCCGCTCTACTGGATCGCGGCGGGCAGCACGGTCATGGATGCCGTCAAGACCATGACCCAACACGACGTGGGTGCCTTGCCAGTGCTGGAGAACGATCGCCTGGTTGGAGTCTTCTCTGAGCGTGATTTGATGAAACGAGTGATTGTCAAGGGGCTCGATCCGGCCAAGATCACCGTGGCCTCTGTCATGACCACGGACATGATCACGGCAGACATCAAGGACGATCATGCGACCGCATTGAAGAAGATGACCTCACGTCAATGCCGGCATCTTCCGGTCATCGACAACAACAAACTTGTCGGCTTTTTGTCCGCCCGGGATCTGATGATGAGTGAGGTTGAAGGAAAGGAACTCGAAATCAAATCCCTCACCGATTACATCTACTACGTTCCGCCGACACCGTGACGGTGTGCTGAACCAACTGTGTAATATCGGCACAGCCTGCATGGGTGGGCAGAGCCCACCCTACTGATCAGCGGTCTGTGTCGGCGCTGGTGCGCCTTCGCTGCGTCCGCCGCTTCGACGGCGACGGAAGAAGCCACGTCGGCGGCGGCGGCCCTTGGCACCCGATTTCCCGTCATCCGCACCCTGTCCTTTGGCCGTCCCGCCCTCTTTGGGTGCTGGGGGTTTGGCAGGGGCGTTGTCGCGAGGTTGCTGGCGACGATTGCCTTCGGGCTGCTGCGCATTGGGACGCGCCGACTGCTGCTGCCGGGCTTGTGGTTCAGGCTGACGGGGACGTTGCTTGAGCTGCGGTGCGCGGCCACGATCGGGAGGTGCGGCTGACGGAGGCTTCTCGCCTGATTCGCGGAGAAAACGCTCGATAAAATCGGGCGACAATCCGACCAGGCGTTGTTTGAGATCCTCTAGAAGGGCGTCGTGTCCATCGGTATCGAAAGACCGGACATACTGCCTGAACGATCCGTAGATTTGCCGTATCCGCCAGAATTCGTCGGCCCACACCTGCAACTCGTTGGCGCGCTTCTGCAACCGGGACGAAAACTCGCCACCCACCGACGAGATCGCCTCCGCCAACTCGTCGGCAGAGAGCTGCGCCAGACGCGTGAGATTCAGACCCGATAGAGCCTGAACGCCACGGGGCCACTCGTTATCGAAGTCGCTGACGCCGCCCGATTCCATCAGGACCCGCGACAAGAGCAACTCGAAAAACGCCCCATCAACACGAGGCCTCTCCCCTTTCACCAGATAACGAAAGGGTGAGTCCTCCTTGGTTTTGAGAGTCCCCAGATCGACGGCAGTGGTGTCCACCGCAAGGGGCAGTCGCTGGGTATGCTTTCCGTTACGTGCCATGAGGATATTATAACCCATTGGAGGGCCAAGGGCAATCAAACAGGTGGCTGGGGCCCGGAACTTCAGGCCCCACTTGTCTTTCCACGGTCTTCTCCTTCGCATCCTACGGACAGTTCGCCGGATACGGGCTGCACGCGCAGGGGTTGCAGGGCGTTGGGCCGTTGCTGAACAAGTAGTCGTTCAGGTAGATGACGTCGAAAACGTCATCGGCTCCATCGCAATTCACATCGCCTCGATTGACGTGCGGGCAGCCGGCGTCGGCCTGGGGAACCGGTGAACCAACGAAAACATAGTCGATTAGCAGTGATAAATCGAACACATCGATAACGTTGTTGCCGTCGAGATCTCCGTGATGGGCGCAGTCACAGGCGGTTATTGTGACAATTCCTTTGGTGAACGACGGCGCCGCCGTGATTGTCGTCCCTTGCGCTGTAAAATGGCCGAACAGGAGGTGGTTGTTCTCCGCCGTGCATGTCGTGTCAATCTCAAAAGTGCCCGGCGTGGTTGTGACATTCATGGTCAGCAACATCGACGGTGCCCCGTCGCTGCCGGGGGAAAGTGGTGAAGAGTAGAATCGAACGCGGACGAACATTGCTCCTTCCGGAGAGGCCCCAACCGCGCGGCTGGAATCGGTTGCCTCTGATGTGATCTCTTGGAAACCCCGGGCGCCACCCCGTCCGCACGCCTGGAATTCCACGGCGTATTGATTTGTAATCGCAACTTCGGTCATGACCGTGTCGATACGCCCCCCCCAGGACATCGCCAGATGACTGATGAATGATCCTGGCGTGTTCTCCCGTATGGTTAAGGGTACGACGACCCCGGACAGCGGGAAGTCGTTGGTCACGCGGATTCCGATCGTGACCTCCTGGGCTCCGGCGGTCACTGATTTTGATTCGACAACAACAGCGTTCGCGCCGAAAGCGCGTCCTGACGCCAGCAGGACAACAGGAATCCAAATCGCCTTATGAAATCTCTTCATGGCCATTTCCTATCTGAATGTTCCGCCCACTCCCTGAACCGGGCCTGATTTGTCTTCGATAACACGTCCGTGGCCGTTCGCCGCCACGGGGTGCAGAGTCACGTTTACGAGATTCTTCCCCGCTAGCGGAATCCCTCGCAAGGATTGCCAGGGTTAGGGCCACCACTAAACGCTGTGGCGGCAAGATAAACGACATCGAGCATATCGGTGGATCGGTCACAGTTGACGTCGCTGCGGCTTGTTGTGCAAGCCGGATCTCTCGTCGCGGTATCGCCGGAGAACGCGACGGTGATCGTGCCGATGACATCGAACACATCGATGGCCTGGTCCTGGCACACGTCACCTTGAAGCGGACAATCACACGCAGCGAGCAGGGCGTGATAGGCGTTCACGCGACCGTGACCGTAAAGCGTGTCGTACCCCGGCGGCCCCTTGTCCTCGGCAGATTCCGTCAGGATGCGTTCTATAATCCCCGCCGGATCGGTTGAGTCCATGAAGTCTGGACGGAAGGAGAGCAGGAGCGCTGCAATACCGGCGGCGATCGGTGAGGAAAGAGATGTGCCACTTGCCGAGCAGTGGTAACTCAGATCCGGGCAGTTTGCCCAATTCGAATTGCTTGTAACGTATCCATCCTCCCCCATCCCGTCCAACGTCCAGATTTCCGCACCAGGTGCAACGAAATCCAATGCAGGGCCACGAGCACTCCAGGCGCAAAGTGAATCATGGCGGTCAGTTGCGCCGATTGCCATGACTGTGAGCAGCGACGCCGGCCAGGTCACGTGCACCCCGTATTGCTCGTTGTTGTTGCCGGTAGAAAAGAAGGTGGCGACACCAGAGTCGCGCATTTCCTGCAGTTCAGCCGCTATTATTGCACTGGGGATGGTATCCCACCAGGTGTTGCAAACAATGTTGCACCTTGCCGTTTTCCACGCATACCGCAGCGACGCTGCAAGAATCTCGTCCGTGTAGTCGACGTAATCATCAAAGCACTTGATCAGCGAGTACGAGCACCGTGGTGCCAGCCCCTTGATTCCAATGCCGTTACCATGCGCCGCCGCCAGCATGCCAAACACAGCTGTCCCATGAGCGCAAATGTCCCCCCTGCCGGAGTCGCAAGCAATTCCCACGTAATTGTCCGGCCACGGGAGGTACTTCGTCTCCCCGACGCAATCATGTGCGAACACTGGCGTCAGCGTGTCAATGTCCTCGTGCGGAAGATGAAAGCTAGCGTCAAGGATCGCGACGCGCACGGAAGTATCACCCTTTGTTATGAGCCAAGCCGAATCGGCGTCAATATCTGCATCGATGGTATCGTTCAGGTGAGGGGTTTTGTGCCAGTGCCATTGGTTCTGGTAGTACGGATCAGCATCTGGAGGAAGGATCGTGTCCGGCTGAGCGGGAGCGAATTGCTGCAGCCCCGCTGGTCCTGGCTCATCGATGTCAAAGTGCCTGATGAAGTTGGGTTGCGCATAAGCACACAGTCCGGTTGCGTAGTACGCCTCTGCCACGTCAAGGGATGAACCTCCAAGCTCAGGCCGTACACGAACGCGGTACAGAAGTGGTCTGTCAGAGTCCGGGGAATTTGCATACACGGACAGCGCAGCATTTACCGAATCAATAGCGGCCTGGGGAATGCCGTTGCGAAACTGGACATTGAGTTGATCGATCATCCAGCACACATGAGAAGATCCGCTTTGGATAACAGGATTTGCCATCCGTACGAGTGGGTCTAAGCGCACCTGTTCGAGTACGGTTTCGATTGCCAGACCCGGCACAACGCCGAATACGTAGAAGCCATCGGTTAGTTCCCACGGGACATATGTGTCGAGCAATTCTGGGCGAAGGTGAGCGAATTCCACTGCATCGGCGACACTCGATTCCAGAGAAGCCAACTGCACGGCCACAACCGAGTCGGCCACCCGGAGAAGCTGCGACGAACCATCGAGATTGTGCATTTGCCACTCTCGGGCATCCCCGCGCGATCCCATCAATAGACTACATATCACAATTGACATACCCAATGTATGGCTGCTCATGGCTCCTCCTTATGGACGCGGGGCGAGATCGATATCTTCCGTAAACCGGCCGGATTCTGAGAAGATCAGTTTGTAGAGTTTCTTTGTCCGGCTGTTAACAACCAAGATGGGGCCGCGAACAGAATTGATGTACACTTTGTCAGAGTTGGGCAGAAACCGAATGCTCCACGGTCTCAAGATTCCGGCGAATCCAGGTTCTGACCAGGATAACGAAACTGTATCCTTTAATACGCCGGTGACTGCGTCGTAGACATGCACGCTGGGTTTGTGATCCGGATCCCATCCAAGTCGATCACCATAATCGGCGGTCCAAACTTCGCGGCCGTCCGGACTGACGCGACAATCGTGGGGTATATAGCCAGTCCTCTGAAGGAAGACCAGTGAGTGGTTGGCCAGATCATAGCCCGCCAGGGATACTGGATAAACGTTTCCGAAAGCGATCCCATAGAAATGAGTCCCGTCTTGAGAGAAGGTGAAAGGCAGATCGACTTGAAGCAGGGTACCAGAATCCGGGCGTATGGCAAACGAATCTATTGGCGCGCCGTTGGAATCAAATACCACGTACTGATAGGAAGGATGAGACATTGAGTCGTGCTGGTTATCCGCGCTGGCCACACGTCCACTCGATCCAAGTGGTCCGGTCATCCATCGCGGGCGTGCCCATACTTCTTTCAAGTTGAAGCCTGGAATGTTGTAAACAAGACTGCTATCGAACTGAGGACAGATGATAATTCGCTCCGATGGCAGAAAGACCGGTGGGAGTGATGGCGCTGACAAACTAGTTAGAGGTGTGCGTGTGACTGCATCGAAGATCTCCGGTGGGCGCCCTGAGCCCAAGACGGCAAAGTACTTTCCGTCGGGGCAAGCGACAATTCCCGGTCCTGTTTGGAAGCCATGAGTGATGCTGTCAATCACGGAGTCGGTGGCGCAATTGATGACGGCTATCCAGCCCTCGGAGTAGCCGTGCATGGCCGCGTAGAGCAGGTACTCCGGTTCCGGTTGCGGCTGAATTCCGGATTCACAACTCGTTAATGACGACAGGACCCAGGCAGTGATCGCCAGCCTGGCGAGCCAGGGGACGAGAGTCATTACGCCCCTCCCAGCACAGCGCTTCTTCATTCCAACGGCGTGTGTCATTTCACCTCCTATGACCGGACTTCGTGATACTGAATTCTCCAAGCATGTCTCACGTTCTTCATCGATTCCCTCCTCATGGACGTGGGGCAAGATCGATGTCCTCGACCCACCGGTTGAAGTTGGGAAAGATCAATTTGCCGACAGTCTTTGTTCGCGCATTGATGACGAGCAGCGGCTGAAGGCCCGCAACAGAATTCACGTAGACCTTATCCGATCCGGGGAGGAAGCGAATGTTGGACGGTGCCAGAGTTCTGTTGGGATCGGCGTAATAGCCGGTGATCGGTACAGTGTCCTTGTGAAATCCCGTGGATGCATCATAGACGTCAATGCGGCCGTGCCAGTCGGGAGCAAAACCGAGCAAATCACCATGATCGGTGGTCCACACCTCCAGTCCGTCCGGACTGACGCGGCAGTGCTGGAATGCACCGGCAGGCTGGAGAAAGAGAAGTGAGTGATTGCTCACATCATAACCGGCGAGAAATGGCCCGCCTTGGATACCATAGGCAAGTGCATAGAACCGGTTCCCATTAGGAGAAAACGTGAAGGCTCCAATGCTGAGCGCAGTGTCGCCGTGCTTGATGGAGAACGAATCAACGGGAGTGCCGTTGGGATCGAACACTACGATCTTGTGGAGATCGTGCCGTGGGGGCTGTTCACGTTGGGAGTCGAGACTGGCAGTCCTACCGTCGCTTCCAGCAGGCTCCGTGAGCCAGCAAGGACGTGGCCACGTCTCCCGGTACTCAAAACCCGGTATAGTGTAGACGCGCGTGCTGTCATAATCCGGCGCGAGAATCATGTGCGCGGAGGGAAGAAACACCGCTGGCAATGATGGCGCCGCCAAGTACGTGATTTGCGTCCGGGAGCTCGCTTCGAAAATTTCTGGTGGTCTATTGGAGCCAAGTACGGCAAAATACTTCCCGTCGGGGGAGGCAACGACGCCAGGGCTGGACTGGAAGCCACGAGTGACGCTGTCGATTACAGAGTCAGTTGCACAATCGATGACGGCGATCGAACCCTCGCTGACACCGTGCATGGCCGCGTAGAGCAGGTACCTCGGTTCCAGTTGCGGCTGAATTCCGGATTCGCAACTCGTTAGTGACGACAGGACCCCGGCAGAGATTGCCAGCCTGGCAAACCAGGGGACGAGAGCCCTTACGCCACTCACGCCATAGAGTTTCTTCATTCCAATGGCGTGTGTCATTTCACCTCCTATGATCGGACTTCGTGATCCTCGACTTGGTTTTTGAATATCACGGCCTGACGCCCTCCGCTACGTCCCAAACGGCGGGACCTGGATGGGAATTAACCTCCTGACAACTCGGTTGTTTCTGGCGATCTCGTTTCAAAGGTCTGATGAATCTGTCCTAAACGACCCCTTCCCTTCTGAAGGCGCACTCACAGGTGCGTCCCGTTACTCTGGCCGACTCAAATGGCGCAATGATAAGTTGATTGTCTCTTGGGGGTGATGAGGCGCGATGAGCCGCCTATGGCCGCGGCAATTCCAGCGGATCAATGGGGGATTGACCTGACCCGGAACTAGTAAGCGCACCTCAAGATGGTTGAGGGCATTCGAATTCGTCTGGGAGACAGGTACAAACGGGCGGGCGCACGCTACGGCACGCTTGCCCGGGGCTAAACCCAATCGTCGATGCGGAATATTCACGTCCGCTCAAAATTTGATACTGCTTCAACGGCCGAGCACCGGTGCTGCTCCGGCACTGTGTTAATAACTTCGGCAACCGCATAACACATGTCAAGACAATTCATAGCATGTTGAAACCCAAGAACTAGCAACCCCAGTATCATATTGGTAACTGCCACTCCCTCAGGAAGTTGCGTTACCCGACGGGAGGCTTCGATCGCGTCCGACTCATGGTGCATTAACGAACACAAGTTCCCGCTCATCCCACCTTTTCCGTCTTCCGGCACGGACAGCCAATATGACATAATGACAACTCCGGGAATGCAGACAAAAGCACTCCCGTCGCCGTTCACGGCATGTGATCGGCAACCATCAAGCGAGTGGTGCTCGGCATCAGTCACGAACAATGAGGACTCGCCACATCCACTAAACAGCGTTTGCACAGCCCGGCTCCGCACGGGACGCGGCACCGTGCAGCCATCATGAAAAAGTGCCCTGTCCCTTGTCAAGATGTATTTTGGGGGCGTGCGACGCGGCCGGTGGAAGACGGCTCCACTGGTGCCCCACTCGGGTGTGCCCGGGACTGGAGCAGGACATCAACTTGTGCAGGATCGATCTTTAGGGGATATCTTTGCCGGCAATCTTATCGCGCTCGCTCATGTCGATGGGCGCGAAGTTGTCTTTGGAGAAGCTGTTCAGCACAACAATGGCAATGCGGCGATTGGCCGGGTCCTCGGGTTTGTTTAGGAAGCGGGGGTGGGTGTCGGCGAAGCCGCGAACCTCGTTGATTTTGGAGGGATCCACACCGTTTTGCTCGAGAATCCGTCGGGCGGCATTGGCACGATCGGCCGACAATTCCCAGTTCGAGTAACTGCTACGGTTGGCGTACTGCTTGCTGTCGGTGTGCCCTTCCAGGGCGACTTTGTATCCAAGCGGTCCGATGTGGCTGGCGATCATTGAGACAGCATGGATGCCCCCGGAAGACAATTGGGCACTCCCCAGTTCGAAGAAAGTCGAGTCCCCACCCTCGGTGAGTTGAATGCGGAGGCCTTCGTCGGTGACCTGAACCTCGACGAATTTCGAGAGCTCACCCAATCCGTTGTCACCCTGCAATGCCCTGGTCAGTTCTTCCGCTTTGGCCTGGAGTTTCTCGCGCACCACCTTTTCCTGGGTTTTGCGAAAGTCCTCAGTCTCCTTCGCACTCTTGGGTGGATTGATCGCGCCGGAGGAACCCTCGAGGACGCTGCTCCCCGCCTTGTCCGCGAAGCCAACGGGATCGCGAAAATACCCGCCGACGCCCTCTTTGACCTTTTCACTCTGATTGACCAGCCACATCACCAGGAAGAACGCCATCATCGCCGTCACAAAGTCCGCGTAGGCAACCTTCCACGCACCGCCGTGATGGCCTTCGTGCGCGCCGTGCTTCTTGACGATGATGACTGGTGCCTTGTCGTCTTTTTCGGCTTCCATAAGTCCTATTGCGGCAGAAGTTGTTAACCCTTGGTTGCGCGGCAGGCTTCTTCGAGCTCAGTGAATCCCGGGCGGACGTCGCTATAGATGGAACGGCGGGCGAACTCAACGGCGATCGCCGCGACGCAGCCCTTGTGGAATGCCAACAGGACCTGCTTCAGTGCAACAAAGTAACGGCCATTCTCTTCCGCCTTGCTGGCCAGGTTGGCGGCCAGCGGCTGAACGAAGCCGTACGACAACAGCACGCCCAGGAATGTCCCCACCAGCGCCGCGCCCACTTTGTGCCCGATTTCCTCGGCAGGACCGTCGATCGCGCCCATCGTGATGACAATGCCCAGTACGGCCGCCACGATCCCCAGACCGGGCAGAGAATCACCGGTGGTCTGCAGCACCTTCGAGGGTTTGGTGGCTTCCTCGTGGTGCGTTTCGAGGTCGACGTCCATTAACGCGTCCAAATCGTGCGCCTGGACCCCCGATCCGGAGATGATCAGCCGCATCGTGTCGGCCAGGAAACTCACCGCGTGATGGTTTTTCGCGAAGCTGGGATACTTGCCGATGATCGCACTGCCTTCGGGCCGTTCGATGTGACCCTCCAGGGCCATAATTCCATCGCGGCGCGCCACGGTCAGCAGTTCGTACAGCATCGAAAGCAGATCGAGATAGTCTTTTTTTGTGGGGCCGATCTTGGGCAGACTCGCCAGTTGCGAGATCATCGTCTTGAGTGTCTTGGGGCCGCTGCCAATGATCAGTGCCCCCCCTGCCGCGCCTCCGATGATGAGGAATTCGGCGGGCTGGAAGAGGACGAGGAGCTTGCCGCCCTCCATAAGATAGCCACCGAGAATGGCGGCAATGACAATGCCGATCCCTGCAAATGCAATCACGCTCTTCCTCCCGTCCGGCCGAATGGCCGGACCCTATTGGAGTATCGTCAGTTAGTGGAAGTTCTGCAGCGGTGCAGGAGATTCGGCTGCGCCCGATTAGGTGGGCGGAGCCCATCACTGGGAGGGCGAGGCTCCCGCCGAGCCTTGTTACCGCGCAGATACCCTTATTAACGTAAGCCACAACACCCGCGCGGCAAAGAGGCTCGGCAGGACCCTCGCCCTCCCGGTGGCGGCGTACGCCTACACAATAACTCACTATGTCGAGTCGCCGGGGTGCGTTGCCCTCAATACTGGGATTCGGCCTGGGGGCCCAGGATGCGGATGAAGTTGCGAAACAACTCAAGCCCCGGCCACTGTTTGTGGCGAAGCTCTTGATGATCGGCGATCCAGCGAGGGATCAGGGGTATCGGAATCAGCCGGGGCGATTCACCGCTCAACTCCGCTGTCAGCCGGGCCAGCGGAACCGTCAACGGGAGCGGCATGGGGACCTTGTCGATGTCGTTGGCGATCGGATCGACGCAGAGTTCGGCGGGAGAGGTGACGTTGTATTCGCGGCATACGACCGGGCGATGCAGATGGATGCTGCACAGTTCATCCACCAGAAACGGGCACGCCATCCCGAGGAGAAAATACTTGCGCGCGATCGGGAGCACAGCTTCGTCGACATATTCTGGATTGAGCAGTTCATCGATCATCTGCAATCGCTCGAGTTCGCCGGCGATTCTACTCATGCGTGACATAACTTCATCGCGGTGAGCCGGCTCAAATGAATCGATCAGATCCTGCAGGTAGAATGCTTCCGGCGGCGAAATCGCGACCATGTGGTGGCAGCAGGCTGCGCACCGGGCACGGCAGGAAACGTGGCGTCCTGCGTGCACTTCGCGCCGATGGGCCTGGGCCACCAGAACGTTGGTCAATTCAAAAGCGGTCGGCACGAGTTCCGCCAGCCGCATCGGGCCCGTGTCGACCTCGACGCGGCCCCGCATGACGCCTTCCGGTGTCTGGAGCGT
The DNA here is from genome assembly GCA_021813505.1 of bacterium. GTDB lineage: Bacteria > Zixibacteria > MSB-5A5 > WJJR01 > WJJR01 > JACRMA01. The sequence continues at coordinate 16,875 of JAKAKI010000034.1, forward strand.
GACGGACATTAGTGCTACGCGACTGTCGCCCGTCATTTGGTGAATACCGGATCAAGATGCAATTGGAAGATGTGGCCGCAGTACCGGCACCGGATTCGTTCGCCCTCCCGCCCCTGCCGCACACCCAGGCTCCGATTGCAGCCATCACAGCCGATCCATGACACGGGTTGTGAGTAGTCCACCGGTCCGCTGGGGCGGTCGAGATACTCCACCTGATGGGCAGCGTAGATGCCGGCTGCAATCGGCTGCCAGGTTGAACCTCCACCCATTGCGGCGTCGCGTTTGTGAATCGCCTCGCGATGGCTGGCGTCGCCGTGGGCGATCACATACTGGCTGACGGTTTCCCAGAAGGGAAGGCTGTCCGTCTGATCGAGGCAGGTAATCCAAAGATCGACGGCCGCATGAGGGTCACGAGAAACAACTGCCCGGCCCACGTTGAAGATTACCTCGGGATCGGAGTCCCCTCTGAACCGGCCCGCGAGCCATTCCCGGTCACCGGGATGGAACTGAATCAGATATCCTGCTGCTTTGCCGCGTGCGGGAGCCTCAGGATTCTCCAGGGTGCGGCGGCCAAGTTCACGGAGCCTGTCATCGGCAGACCCACGGGTGAACAGCATCCAGATCATGTAACACACCGAGGGTGATGTTTCTCGCGTCAGCACATCAAGGAGCGTTCCGATCCCATCGCTGACTTTCAGGCGCTTGCCGACAACCTCTGTCAGCAGGGCGCGTAAGCAATCGAGTTTTTCCTTTTCGTCCTTTGCATCAAGCAGGGACTCGAATTTAACCTGGCTCACGAAGATCCCCCCGAACTACCGCCACCGCCGGAAGGATCGAGCGGCTCGAGCCTTTCGGGATTCGGGTGATCCGGTAGCGTGCTGGGCCGCTCGGGCGCACCATCGGACATGATGGGCGTATGCAGCGGCCTTTGAAAATCGTCCATTCGTCGTGTGTACTCCGGTGAATCGCGCGTTTCGCCCGGCCCGGGCTGCGGCGCAGGACCGGCGGGAGTGCCATCATCGTGGTAGTGCGTCGTCCCGGGGACACGGCTTCGTGGTTCGAGGAAAGATTGCTCATTAGGAGTCATGCCTGTCCCACCCGGTCCGAGCGGCGTACTTTCCGGTGTCGCTCCCGAATCGAAACTGCTCCGATGAACATGTGGCGGGAATCCAGCCGGCCCCATCGATTCCGCGTGCCCCCATGGATCGACGCGAACTGCGTGAGTCGTCCCATCGGCATCCCGCATCATCCAGATGCCGCTAACCTCTTCTTGATTCCCCGTCCGAGGGCTTCGGTCTGTTCCGGGGGGACGCACTTCCACATACCCTGCCGCCCGGAGCATCTCGGTGATCTCGGCATAGGTTCGATAGGCCATCGACGGGAGTTCTTGCACCGGCATCCCCGGACGCACCTCCGGCTCCTCTTCGCTGGGATGCGGGGTCGTACTGGAGCAATCATCGCTGAGCCCGGATGGATCGATCTTGCGCCAGGGATTGGACGGGTACGCGTAGATGTTGATTCCGCCTTTGAGCAGAATCGGATCGGGCTCCAGAAACCGGGCTGTTGCCGGGTCGTAGTAGCGAAACCCGTTGTATCGCCAGCCGGTTTCACGGTCATAATATTGCCCGGGAGATCGCAGGTTGAACTCGATGCCCTGGCTCTCATCCACAATCCCTTCGCCGTATGGCTCAGGCTCCCAGGACCAAACACAGCGCCCATCGCGATTCGTGATCGCACGGGGCAGACCGATGTCATCGGAATGAATGTAGTAGGGAACAACAACGCCGTCGCCACCCACAGCTCCCGTTTGTTCAACAAACATGAACGGCGCATTCGCGCCGTCGAGATAGAGATAGATCCTACGGTGATTGTCGTCAGAGATCTCACGCAGCAGGCGGTGCTCGTCGTACTGGAACGTGACTCTCTTGCCGTCGCACTCCTTCCACTTCCTTCGTCCCAGCGCATCGTAGCCAAAGGTGACAATACGGCCCTGTTCTGTCCTGACCTTCAGGAGCCGGCCGTTTCCATCATAGGAGACTTCACGGACGCCCTGCGATGTTGCGATCTGCTTCGGACAACCCCTCGAATCATAGGTGTACGTGCGGTCGTCGACACGGTTCAGGCGATTCCCAATACCGAATTCCCACGCCTTCCCGGGATTGACCACGATGTTTTCCGCCGCATCATAACGGAAGTCGGCACGACGGCTTTCCGAACTCTGGGCGCTGATGATGCGATCCAGATCGTCGTACCCATAGGAATTGTGCGAACTGCGAAGCCAGTCGGTCTCGCGCAGACGGTTGCCGTCGGCATCGCACTTGTACTGCCGGAGAACCAACCGCTTCTGACGGTTCTCCAGCCGCTCCACCCGGTGCCACTCCAGGACGCCCTGTGGCGTCATCGACTTAACTTCCACCCACCCGTTGGGGAAAACGTGTGAGCGCAAGTCGCCCCCCGCACCGCTGATTTCATGCTTATCACCGAGCGGATCGATCAACTCGATCGTGGCGCCCGTCGCACTGTAGGCGAACTTCGCGCTGAAGCCCTCTGACCATTCAATCTTCTCGACGTTGCCGTTAGCGCTGCGATGAAATGCCACCGACCCTTCGCGACATTCGATCATTGCCGGCTTGCCGTGACGGTCGTACTTGGTCTTGATGTCATCGCCGTCGTTCGTGGCCTTGACAACACGCCCACAGGCATCTGGCACGAACTCGGCGGTGCAGGCCCCCGCCGGCTCTTCTTTGATCTTGAACCTTCCCGGCCCGTATTCGCGACGGACAAGTATTGCCCCATCGCCGTCATACACCTCTTTGACATTCCAATCGGCGTCGAAAATACGGCGGGAAAAAGGCGTCTGATCGAGGGTGATCACCGCCGGCCGGTCTTTGTGATCCCGTTCAAATTCGGTCTGATGCCCTGCACCATCGACGACCTTCACCATCTCATCGGCTCGATTGAATGAATAGCGGATGGTCTGGCCGTTGGGAGCACGCGTGGCGACACACTTGTTCCACGATGAGTATTCGTAGCGCCGGGTGCGGCCCCGTGGATCGGTATCCGATGTGAGATTCCCCTCGGCGTCATACTGCCGCTTCGATTGCGATCCATCCGGGAAGGTGATCTCAAGGAGACGGCCCAAATCGTCGAAGCGATACCGCATCCGACGGTCCCCCTCCCGCCGTTCAATGATCCTCCCCCAATCGTCATAGCGGAAGGCGGTGAGAAGCGCACCGGGGTCATTGAAGATGGCGATGAGCCGGCCCCCGTCATCGTAGCGGAGATTGGTCGCCTTGCCACTCGGATCGATCTTTCGGGAGAGACGATTTCGGGAATCGTATTCGTAGAGCGTCACATCGCCGGACGGGCTCATCTCGCCGTCCAGGTTCCCCCGATGATCGTAGGACCATTTCGTCGTGTTTCCGTCCGGGTCAGTCTCTTCGATCTTCAGGTTCAGGTCGTTGTAGGCGCGCTTGGTGGTTCCGCCAAAGGGGTTGGTCTCTTCAACGACATTCCCGAAATCATCATACTTGTACTTCCTGGTGCTCCCCGTCTCGTCGACTTCGGCGACTTTATTGCCGGCTTTGTCGTACTCGAAGACCTGGACCCCGCCATATGGATCCATGCGCGAGGTGATCAGTCCACGCTCGTCGTAACGATAGATAATCTTGCCGCCGGTGGGCGAATGCAGAATGGTAATGCTCGCCGGAGGCAGATACTCTACCGTACCGGCATACAGGTCATCGTCACCGCGCGACTTGATGCAGCGGCCGTCACGGTCATAGGCATAATGGAACGAGTATCCGTTGCGGTCGGTCTTGCGCGTCATTTGGTGCTTGTCATCGTAGGTGTACTTGTACCGCCTGCCCACCGCATCAATGACCGCCACCATGTCGCCGTGGTCGTCGTATTCGTAGGCCACCAGCGGCCGGAGCTTGCCGTCACTGCAGGCCAGCGCGAGGCGGGTGATGCGGCCGTCGGTGTGCGACTCGACTTTGATTCTCTGCCCGGTGGAATGTACGATCTCGTGCAGCCGTCCTTTGGGGTCGTAGCGGAATCCGATCGCCTCACCGGCGCGGTTCGAGAGGCGTGCGATCCACGCCTGGTCTGATTTCGGTAGTCGCACGAACTGCGCGGTCATACCGTCGATCCCGCTTACGGTGAATTGAGTCGCGGACTGTCTCGTCAGCGTGAGTTTTTCGAACGGCAGAAATTCAGACCCGCCATCCTTCTCGATGACCGGGAAGACAATCGACCGATTCTGTTCGTTGTGATAGACGATTGTCGCATGATGGAATTCCAGCCAGCGCTGATACTGGTGGCTCCAGTTCCAACCCAGCGGACCATCCGTCCCCAGAGTGTTGGCATAATACCGCTTCCAGGAAAGCTGAAGAGGCCCACCGATTTCGAAATCTGTCTTGTCCTCGAAGTTCGAGCCGGAGACGAGATCAATTGGCTCGAGTCCCAGCCGGCAGCGATTGCGGTCAATGAACCTGCCGGCCGCCTTCGATCCGGCATAGCCGGCGGCTGCCGTGATCGCGTTGGTGACGAATGCCTCGACCAGTTGCGCAAAGGTCATCCCAACCTGGACGTGTGAAAACGCGATCACTGTGGCATTGGGAACGATCGGAATCTCGGAGCAGGACGCGCCTCCCAGGGGAACTCCCAAGGCCATTGATCCGCCATTGACCGACACGGTCGGCGAGCCGATGGCGGTGTTCCCTTCGGCGCCAGGCAAAGGGATCGGCGGAATAAGCATCTGCGCCCATGTCTGCCACATCGTGAACGGCTGGAAGGCACCGGTGATGCCATCCCACACCGCTTTCGAGGACGAGACCTGGGGATCGGTTAACGACGATGCGATTCCTTTGACCACACCGATCATGATATTGGCTGCGAGAGTGAAGAGGGTCACGAAGCCGACGGTGATGAGATTAGTGATGTACCAGACTTTGAAGGTGACCTTCGGAATATCGACCCACGTTCCCTGGGGAATGTGGATCGAGTACCCTTTGGCGCCGGAGCAGCACGCGGGACTGCCGTTGATCATCACATTGGACATCGGGAACTTCGGCGACGTCCAGAGCATGAGCACGCCGACAAACGGATGCGGATTGAGTGGAACGGGCGGAATCGCGGTCGAATGCGCATCAATCCCGATCAGCATCGTGTTGCCGGTCGTGCATGCTGGGAAAAGCGGCATAACTCAGGCATCCCCGACGATGACGTCCATGCGGGTCATATCCACGAAATCGGGACGGCCATCGTAGATTACGGCCCCGCGCCACACCAAATCGACAACCATCTGTTCGCCGAAGATCGCCACCGTATGGAGAACCACCGGCGGCTTTTCGGGTCCCTTGCCCCAGTCGATGGAAATGACGGGCGTCATTCCCGGGAGATTAAACGACAGTTCTCCCGACGGTTCGAGATTGCGCAACTGGATTGGCTCGTCGCCTTTGAGGTACGGGACTGCCAGACCTACAGAGGCTCCGTTGAAGAGCCGAAAATCCAGCATCGGCAATTTCAATTTCTTCTGCGCTTCGACTTGGTCCTTCTGAACAACACCCAATGTCATCTCGTGCAGCTCTTCGTACATCGGCATGTACGCCGGCAGCACTCCAGCGAAACTCGCGCGTGGGTACCAGCCAAGCCCGAACCAGCTCAGCCCGGCGGGCATCGGTTGCTTGTGCCACTTCTCGATCGACCCGGTTATCAGACGCTGAGGAGTCAGCAGGTCCTGCGGGTCCTCGAAATTGGGAAGTGCCAGACCATCGACGGCTTCTTTGGTGTTCCTCACCACAAAGCCCGTCCCGATGAAGTTCCGGGCATACGCCATCGGCACTTTGGGATCGGCGTGAATGTCCACGCCGCCATAGGCGCGTTCATAGCGCAGATCGATGGATTGAAAGGGCGCGGGATTGGTGAAGATCGGTATGCCGGCACTGTTGAATGCACAGCGCCGTTCGCCGAACGCCGCGATTGTCTTCTGATGATTGCCGACTCGCAGCGACGCGATACACTGTGTGGCGGGTTTGCCCGCGGGAGCGTACACCTTGCCGGTAAACACGACATCGGTGAGTGGCTTATACGGGTACAAATCGGTTTCGATCTCAATTGAACCGATCATGGGATCGTTCTTCTCGTAGTAGCGCGTGGCCTGGGTCAACGGCGATTGCTCTGGCACCGGCTTGCAGACCGCCTTGGGTTCAATCTTGAATCGGCGTTTGGCGAGAACGGAGAAGATCGTCTTGCCATCCGGGTCAGAGCCGGGGAGCATCACGAATGCGTAGATATCGTCAGGTTTGCTTGCCGCCATTTGGCTGATCCTCTGCTGGTGAAGACTGCCGATTATGGATTCAGCAGAATCATCCCGCCTTTAATTGTGTTGGAGGCCTGCGCGGTTGATGAGACCATGGCACCCGAGGTATCGTTGGCGGTGGTGGCCTTCGACTGAATAGTCTGACCCTCGATCTTTACACCTGCGGTACTGATCGTGATCGTGCCCCCGGCGCCCTTGATCTCAACCGTTCCGTCGAGCTTCATAGTGAGTTCGCTGCCACCGCATTTGACGTGAAACTTGTCGGATTGAACCGTGATATCGTAGGGGCCCTTGATATTGTCCGTCTTGGTTCCCGTCAGCACGTTGAGCGCTTCATTCCCGGTGTTGACGTTGACGGTACGGTTGCCCGTGAGAATGTTGAGTTCGTCGTTACCGGTGTTGACGTTCACGGTCCGGTTGCCTGTCAGGACATTGTGCTCGTCATTGCCGGTGTTGACGTTGATAGTGCGATTCCCGGTGTGAACCGTGACCTTCTCGTTTCCATCCTGGATGTCCTCGGTACGATCTCCCTTGATCGTAATTGTCTCTTTGCCGTTGACCGTTTCCGTGCGGTCGTTGGTCACCGTGGTCGTTTCGTCATGTGTAACCGTCTTGGTGCGGTCGTGGCCGATCGAGAGCGACTCGTCGTGGCCCGTGGATTGGTTCTTGTCGTTGACGGTTGTGATCGTCAGGTTCTTCTGGGCATGCTGGTAGATCTCCTCGGAACCTTTCTTGTCCTCGAATCGGTATTCGTTGAAACCACCGTGGCCCTTGGTGGAATCCGACTTGATCGTGCTCTTGGTCTTTTCCTGATCCAGCGGGTAGGGCGGCATGTTGTCGCCATTGTAGATGCGCCCGACGATGATCGGCCGGTCGGGATCCCCTTCGAGAAAATCTACGATGACTTCGTGGCCGATCCGAGGAATCCACATCGCTCCCCAACTGGCACCCGCCCAGAGCTGGGAAACACGAATCCAGCAGGATGATTTTTCATTGCGCTGTCCTTCGCGATCCCACGGGAACTGCACTTTGACGCGGCCGTATTTGTCGACGTAAATCTCCTCACCGGACGGCCCGGTCACGACAGCGGTCTGTGTACCCTCAACCACCGGCTTGGTCGTCTTTCGCACAGGACGGTATGGCGTGTTCGAGGGAATGCACTGGAAACGATTGTCATAGGTGAACCGGCCGCTGGCATCATCCTGCCCCAGTGGCTGGGTGCCGACATGCCGCACCGAGATCAGCAGATATTCCTGGTTGAACGAATTGCGCGTGTAGTCGGCGAGCGTGAATTTGTACCCCGGCACGAGCCGGCGGCAAACGCTCTGCCCTTCACCCAGCAGCCGTTTTGCCTGGGATGATTCCAGACGTATCCGGGTGAGCTCGGCGCCGGTCCCCTCGTCCATGTAGAGTCCGGGAAACTCGTAGACTTCGAGTGCGGGATCGCGGTCCGCCGCCTGGTTCTTGGTCAGGTCGAGTGTCGGCCGCTCGAAGTTGTAGTCGCGCAGGACGGACGTGCCGGACTTGATCTGCTGCGAATAGCGGAAGTCGTAGATAAATTCCTCGGCTTCGACCGCTCCCGACGGATCGCGGAAGACGACATCACTGGCGCCGTCGATGGGGACATAGACATCGCTCGAATCGGCCATCACCAGGACTTCTTTGCCTTCCTGATGTTCGAAGAAGTAGAAGATCCCCTCCTCTTCGAGAAGCCGGGAGATGAAGTTCCAGTCACTCTCGCGGTACTGCACACAGTAATCGCGCTTCACATAGTTTGTCCGCTGCAGGGCAAACCGGAAATAGTCGGATTGGATTTCTGCGTCGGTCAGTACCTGTTCGACGATCTCCTTGACAGTCTTTTCCTGAAAGATCCGGCTCTTGGAGCGCTGGGTGAGCAGCCACACCCGGGGCACGAATTCGGCGTAATACGGAGTGAACGTCTCACCGGCGACCCCTTGCTCGAACCGGCTGACAATGCCGTAGATGGATCGCGTACCGTCCTCGTAGTTGATGTCCAGTTGTGCGGGGATTCCGACGATGGCATCCAGATCGATTTCGCCATCACGCGCCGCGAGCTCGATTTTGAAACTGAACAGCTCGCTCATCCCTTCCGTGCCGTTGACACGCAGGACGCGCAACTCATCGGAATAACCGTCGGACTCGAACGTGAAGATCGATTCATCGGAAAGCAGGCTAGGCATTTCACACCTCGTGGGCGGGATTCACTTCGTGACCCAGTAGACCTCTTACGGCTTCACGCAGGTTCATGGCGATCATCAACAGGTCTCAGTTTCATGCCACGTCATCGCGTGAATCTTTGGTTCGTGCCGCGCGCATTTGCTTCGGTGATCACCGGTTTGGATTTCTCCACGGCGGCCCATCGGCACGTTCAAACGGCTTCCTCCAGCAATATCTTCCTGGTTTGCGGCGCGGAAGCCAATCGCCGTAACGGTGATTTCACCGCAGACTTCATACGATCCTGGCTACTTTGCCGCGGCCACACCGCCGTCACCGAATTCAAACGTGAATTCGCCGTCTCCCCCGATACCGAGAGTCAGCGCCTCGGGCAGCGGCCCCAACGTCATGCGCTCCAGGATCTCGGTCGAAATCCGGGGCAAGAGCGTGCCCTGAAGGATGTGGTCGATATTGCGCGCACCGGTTTCGACCTCGGTGCAGCGCGCCGCGATCTGGCCGACCACGTCGTCACTGTAGAGAAGCTTCATCTTGTGGCTTTCCGCCAGACGATTGACCAGCCGTCCCAACTTGAGAACTACGATCCGCTTGATCGCCTCGGATTTGAGCGGGAAAAACGGCACGATGGTCATGCGCCCGACCAGCGCCGGTTTGAAATGCTTGTTGAGCACCGGGCGTATGGCCGATGTGACCTGCTCGTGCGTTGGCGGTGGATCTTGAAGTCCCAACTCGGTGATAATGTCGGTTGCGAGATTCGAGGTCAGGAAGACAACCGTGTTCTTGAAATCGATCACCCGTCCTTCGCCATCGGAGAGCATGCCTTTGTCGAAGACCTGATAGAACAGGTTCATGACTTCCGGGTCCGCCTTCTCGACCTCGTCCAGGAGCACGACCGAGTAGGGGCGTTGCCGCACGGCCTCGGTCAGAACTCCGCCCTCGCCAAAGCCGACATAGCCCGGAGGCGAGCCAATCAGACGCGACACCGTGTGTTTCTCCTGGAACTCGGACATGTTGATCGTGGTCATGAAGCGTTCACCGCCGAACAGCAGATCGGCGACACCGAGTGCGGTTTCGGTTTTACCCACACCAGATGGACCGACGAACAGAAACACGCCGATCGGTTTGGAAGGGTCTTGAAGTCCAGCCTTGGCCGCGCGGATACCGGTCGCAACCGAACTCACGGCAAAGTCCTGCCCCTTGATCCGCTCCTTGAGCTTCTGGTCGAAAGTGAGTACTGCTTGGGCCTCGTCCTTGACCATCTTGCCCACGGGAATGCCGGTCCAGTCGGCAACGACTTTGCCGACGACATCGGGCGAAACCTCCAGCGGAATCATCGGGTCGGGACCTTGAACTTTTTCCAGTTCCGCGAGCGCGGCTTTCAAATCACCGGCGGTAGCCGGTTTGTCTGGGCTGTCTGGCGTATCACCGGCTGGAGCGGCTCCGCCGATCTTACCGAGCACGGAGTCGCGGACCTTCAAGTATTGGTCGACCGCCTCTTTCTCCTTGAGCCAGCGTTCTGTGTGTTCGTTCAGATCTTTTTGAAGCGTGGAAATGCGCGACTCCAAATCAGCGATGCGCGCATCGTCCGCCTCTCCCTTGCTGCCCAAATCCCGGCGATAGGCGTCGCGTTCGCGCGAGAGCGTCTGAATCTGGCGATCCAGGTCTTCGAGCGAATCCGGTCGGCCGGTGAGCCCGATCTTGACGCGAGCCGCAGCGGTGTCGATCAGGTCAACGGCCTTGCGCGGAAGCTGGCGTCCCGAAATGTACCGTCCCGACAGTTCCGCTCCTGCGACAAGCGCGCTATCCGGAATATGCACATTGTGGGCGGCCTCGTACTTCTCGCGCAAACCGCGCAACATCACGATGGTCTGGGCCACTGATGGTTCATCCAGCTTCACAAGCTGGAAACGGCTGGCAAGGGCGGGGTCTTTCTCGAAGTATTTCTTGTACTCGGACCATGTCGTGGCGGCGATCGTGCGCAATTCACCGCGCGCCAATGCCGGCTTCAATAGGTTTGCGGCATCAGAGCCACCGGCTGAGCCACCGGCGCCGATAATCGTGTGGGCCTCATCAATGAACAGAATGATCGGCTTGGGGGAGGCTTTGACCTCGGTGATCACCTGTTTCAACCGGTTTTCGAATTCACCTTTGACACCAGCGCCCGCCTGGAGAAGTCCCAAGTCGAGAACAAGCAGCGACACATCTGCCAGGAAAGCCGGGACATCGCCCTGCGTCACGCGCAACGCCAGACCTTCGACGACCGCCGTCTTGCCGACACCGGATTCGCCCACCACGATCGGGTTGTTGCGGCGGCGCGCTGCCAGAATGTCGATCATCTGGCGGATTTCGCGATCACGCCCGAAGACCGGATCGATCTCCCCGGCGCGTGCACGGGCCGTAAAATCGAGACAGAAGCGCCCGAGGGCGCCTTCCCCAGTCGGAGCCCGGCCCGCTTCTCCAGGTGCGCCGCCACCGGCCGGTGTCGCGGCCCGCGCCTGTTCGGATTCGACCGACGCGTCGAGAATCGAGCGAAATTCCTTGACCAGGACCGAACTATCGACTCCGGCAAGCTCGAGGATCTCGCCGCCAACGAGGTAGCGATTCGGATTGTCGAGCAAGGCCATCAGGAGCGTACCGGAACGCAAGAGCGGTTCGCCAAGATTGATCGATCCGATCATCCACGCTTCTTCAAGCCATTTGGGCAACAGCGGCGAAAACACCGGCTTGCCGGTGTTGCCGGTCTTGAATCCCTCGACATTGTGCTGCAACGCCCCGGTGACACGCGACGGCTCGATTTCGAAATGCCGCAGAATGATCTGCAAGTCGGCATTCGGATGATCCATCAATTTGAGCATCAGATGGTCGACCGTGATTTCGTAATGCGAGCGGCCGACGCATAATCCCGCCGCATTCTCAAGTGCCGTGCGGCTGAAATTGTTCAGCTTGCGAACGAGTGCAATAGGTTCCAACTTCGCCATTAATCATCCCTTCCTTCAACAGCCATGAAATCTGAGACCACCCAACGGGGCCCCATGCCGTCCACTATGCAAACACCACGGACACGTCCGCTGATGCTTCCGAAAAGAGCCCCGTCGTCCAGCCCAAATGCGAGTCCTTCGAAAGTGTCACTCCCAGCCTGGGGGTCATGTCACCGCGCAGGATCACCTCGATGTCAAAGTCGAGCCAGTCGGGGCACGCCAGTTTCGCCAGGTTCCGCATCGTCGTCAACTTCTCCCGACCGGGCAGGAATTCGCAATACGTATCGAAATCGACGGGGCCGACCGCGACCCGGAATTTCCCCATCCGGTCCGAGGTCCGCTTCCCAATGGTTGCATCATCACCCAGACGGCACGAATTGCGCCCCAGCAGACACTGCAGCCCGGCGGGCAGATAAAACCATCGCCGGACACATTGGTGAACCCGTACCGGCAGCCCGGCAAAGTAGGTCCGCAGCATCGACGCGACGGCGGCCGCCGAGCGAGGCTTTTGACAGAATAAACCGGCAAAACGCAGCAGATGCGCCGACGGTACGCCGGCCTGTGACGGATCGGCATCCGCACCCAAGCCGGATAATGCAAACAAGCGCCAGGAATACTCATCCGATGCGTCCGGCTGATACATCATGTGACCGCGGAACTTCAGCAGGCCGCGCGTCAATAGGGAGAGAAGCCGGTGGTTGAAGATATCGAGGAAGGAGCGGATTGGATCGTCTTCGTCGGCGCGGTGAAGAATTTGCTCGGCATAGAAACCCGGCAGCGGGGAATGGGCGCCGTACAGTCCCATGAAGGCTACCGTCACGTCGTAGCGCGGCAGTTCACCCGGAATCCGCTCGACCTTCTCGATGTCTCCCGGTGGAAACGTGAGAGAAGTGCTCGGGCGCAGACGAACGCCTTCCTGGTTCGATGGGCCCTGGAAGCCGACGGGCAGAGTGCCGTACTGAGACCGCGAGAGCAGCCACATCGCCTGAATGAAGGCGAAATGCGCGGCCCGTGTCTCGAGTGCTTCGCCTACAGTAATGCGTGCTGGCCCAGCATCGGTGGCCATTCGTAAATCCCGCCCTGCTGTGTGCCTTTAACACGCAGCCGTGTGAACGCGTTCATGGTCACGTACAGATTGAGAAAATTGTTGAGAACGGAGGCGAACAAGTACATGTCGCCTTCACCCGCGAATTGGTCCTCATTCAGGTCAAGAGCGATCGAAACACCACGGTAGGTCGATCCATGCCGGAGGATCTCGTCCGGGTGCGCTTTGATGGCCGTGATTCCAGAGAGCCGCAGCTCATTGGCCCGGGCGGCCTGACGATCCACCAGCGCATGGAAATTGTAAAGTCCCAACAGACCGCGGAGCGACTCCAGATTGGTGAGCGAGAGGTAATTGAGCGACTGATGGGCGATGAGCCGCCAGAGCAGCCGTCCCTCCAGAGGCGGAGATACCGAGGTGGTCACGCGCGCGATATTCTCGAATGCGGCGAACGCCGGGGACTGCGAGGTGGCGACACTGATATCGCCGGGCCGGAGTTTTTCCCCGAGGTGCCGGTTGCTGCACGTCAGGTCGGCCGCCACGGTTTCGGTGGACGGCATGATGCCGGTTTCCCCGGCCGTGACAAACGACAGGTAGGTTTCGGTGCCGTGTCCCACTGTGGCCGGCCGCAACCGCAGTTGGTAATATTCCCGCTTCTCGTTGCCCGGCGCAGACGTGTGCTGGTATGTGAAAAACGGGAGGTACTCGTGCTCCCGAACGGTTCCGCGCAACCAACCCAGCACCCGGTCGACGGAGAACACTTCATAATGGTCCGGATTCGGACTGTCGGCCCGCAGACGATACTCGGTTTTCTCAAAGTCCACGCGAATCGGCGAGGAGCGAATCGACTGCAAATTCACGATCGGCGTACAGCCGATGCGCACCGAGCCGGGGGCAACGCGCAACGTGTCCGGAGGCCGCTGATCGAACTCGATAATGATATCGAACCGCCCGCCGGCATCCATCCGAGCCAGAGGCGAAAGATCATGCAGATCGATAAACAGGAATTTCTCCGGCAGGGAGAAGTACTCCTGGAGCAGCCGGTACCCTGGGAAGGCATCGGTAGGATATGGCAGAAGGGCATCGCTGTCGGAAAACCCGCCGGCCGACAATGCATCGCGATCGAGGCGGACCTGACGATCCCCCACACGATACGTCACCGCACGCGTGTGGCGGCATAGCCATAGATAGAGACCAAATGCAATCGCGGGCTCCCCGTGCAAGTACAGCCGGAGGGCGCCGAGATTGAGCTTGGCGAGATTGGCTTTCTCAGAAACAGTGAATCCCAGTGTCAGCGTCGACGGCTTCGACAATGGAACATCGAGATTTGTCGCATCCAGACTGAATGGATAGAGCAGAACATCGGATGTCGTTTGGAACCGGCAGCGGGTCCCATCCACGGGAACCGAATCCAGATCGGTGCCGCGAGGAATTGTTTGGACGTCCTGCAGAGTGGCCGTCGGCCGGAACTGGACCACCGACATGGCCGGAATCGGACGCAAATAGTGGGGCCAGAGCAGGCCGACGAATGCGTGAGTCAGCTCCGGCAGTTCGCTATCCAGACGCTGCCGGATACGGCCGGTCAGGAACGCGAATCCTTCCAACAAGCGCTCGACGTCCGGATCGGTACCGGTTTCGGCAAGCATGTGGCCGATCTGGGGGTGCGCGTGCGCGAATTCCTGCCCCAGTTGGCGAAGATACGTCAGTTCGTCCTGATAGTATTTATTGAACATTTAGACTCGTCGCTCGAAAAATCACTCCACGACTTCGATTCCCGTTGCCGAACCGACGTTGGTCGTGAATGACACCGGGACATCCTTGTCATCGGTCACCAGACGGGCGGTTATCTCAAAACGAATATTCAGTGGGTCGTCCTCGTCCGGCACCCACGTGGCGCGGACGTTCTTGAGCCGGGGCTCGTACTTCTCGATGGATGTCTGGATTGCCTGGCGCATCGGCTCTTTGGATTCCGGGAAGGCATACATGAATTCGTTTAAGTCCGGAATGCCATAATCGGGCTGCGCAGGTGCGTGACCATGGCGGCTGTTGAGCATGTTTCGCAGGTGGCCGAGAACCGAACGCCGCAGCCGGGCGACATCAAGCCGGGTCACATGCCCGCCTTGCGGAGTGGATGCGGCGAGCCGCTCGAACAATGTGCGATCGTTGATCACCATGCGTCTTCCACATTACCCTCAACTGCAAGGGGCCTTCTTTCCGGAACACGGCGCCCCTGTAACTGCGTGACGGTTCCGTATGGCAACGGAACCGCCAGCAGCGTGACGAGCGAATGGTTCTGGGCGCTACTGCCGGCGGACGCGCCAGTCGTCTTCGGCCGCGATTCCATCAGGCTCCCACGTCCACATGATCTTGCGATACGTGAACGAGATGTCTTCCATGTGCGAGTAGCTCGCGAATTGGGGATCGAGACAGCAAGGCGTGTTCGGACGCACGGATACCACGATGGCGTCCTCCAGTGCGATGGTGAAGTAATGTTCTTCGGTCCCGGCGGGATCGATGCGGTACCATTTGAGGGTGACGTTCTTCATCCGCTCGCCTTCGCACAGGGCCTTGTACAGCTTTGGCGAGGCCTTGTCGTAGACCTTGGTGATCCTCATCGGATTGTGAACGCGCAGCCCGGTCGGCTGGCCGCTCTGCGGATCGCGCGGGATGGCGATTTCGTGCTCGAACGCCTGGCAGAGAATCGTGCCCTCCCGGCCTGTTTGGTCGCAGGACCCCTCAATGTTACCCTGATTGACGCCCTCGAGCGTCATGTAGAATGGCATTGGCATGACAGCTTCCTCCTGTGATTGTGTACACTCCATCCCGGCACGCCATCCCGATTGTGCGGCGAGACGGCCGTCGGATTTCTCTTGTGCGCACTCTGTGCCGGCGTCACGGCATCGACTTCGGCTGGACCAACCCGGTATTCCGGACAATCAAGGTGAAATGGTATCGCCATGTAAATTCGATCCCTTTGCGACTTCCCGGGCCGGCGACGACGAACCTCCCACCGTTGCCCGCGCCGTCATGACGCGGGCAACAGGGGATGAATCAGTTGAAAATCACTTCTTGTCCAGTTTGCCCACCAGGGAGAGCGTGAAGAACGCGCCCATGTATTTGAAATGGGGACGAACCTTCATGTCGACCTTGTACCATCCGGGCTCGCCTTCCACGTCCTCCACTGTGATCTGCGCTTTGCGCAAGGGACGGCGGCTGCGGACGCCGGGCTGCGGATTGTCCATATCGGCGACATACTGGCGGATCCAGTTGTTCAGCTCGCGCTCGAGATCGGAACGCTCTTTCCAACTGCCGATGTTCTCACGCTGCAGGACCTTGATATAGTGGGCCAGCCGGGAAACGACGAACATGTACGGCAACTGCGTCCCCAGCTTGTAATTCGTTTCCGCTTCCTTGCCTTCGGAGCTCTGCCCGAAATACTTCGGCTTCTGGCATGAATTCGCCGAGAAGAAGCAGGCGTTGTCGGTGTCCTTGCGCATCGTCAGGCCGATGAAACCCTCCTCGGCCAATTCGAATTCGCGGCGTTCGGTGATCAGGACTTCGGTGGGAATCTTCGCCTGGACCTCGCCCATCGCCTCAAAGGTGTGAATCGGGAGATTCTCAACGGCACCACCACCCTTGGGGCCAATGATGTTGGCGCACCAGCGGTATTTCGCGAAGCTGTCGGTCAGCCGCGTGGCAAAGGTGAAGGCGGTGTTCCCCCAGAGGTATTTCTCGTGGTTGTCGGACACGGTCTCATTGTAGTCGAAGGTCTTGACCGGGTTGTCGGCTTTGCTGTACGGCAGCCGCAGCAGGAATCGGGGCATGGTCAGACCGACGTAACGCGCATCCTCGGACTCGCGGAACGCACGCCACTTGGTATGGCGCGGGCCTTCCATGATCGCCTTGAGGTCCTTGAGATTCGGGAATTTCAGCCAGCTCTCCTCGCCGAAGAACTGCGGGCCCGCGGCCGCCAGAAACGGCGCGTGCGCCATGGCGCCGACCGAAGCGCAGTATTGCAACAGAGAAATGTCCTGCGAACCGGGGCCAAACTCGTAGTTGGCAACCATCCCGCCCACGGGCGATCCGCCAAACTGCCCGTACTCGCGGGAATAGATCAGCTTGTACAACCCTGACTTGGTCACCTCGGGGGAGTCCTGGAAATCATTCAGCAGGTCTTCTTTGGAGACGTTCAGAAGCTCCAGTTTGATATTCTCCCGGAAGTCGGTGCGGTCAACCAGGAGCTTCAGTCCGCGCCAGGCGGATTCCAAACCCTGGAATTCCTTGGCATGCAGGATTTCATCGAGCTGCTTGCTCATCTTCTGGTCGATTTCGGAGATCATTTCGTCGACAATCTTCTGCTGAACCCGCTCCCCCTTCTTGTCCGGCGTCGACAGGAGCGCGATCAATTCCCGCATCCCCTCACGGGCAATGGAGAATCCTTCGTCGGAGGGTCTCAGCTTTGTTTCGAGCAGAATTTCTTCAACCAGGGAACCGCCGGATTCGGCGGCCGCGCCGGCCTGTTTTTGTTCTTGTGCATCCGCCATATCGTTTTCTCCTCTTCACTCAACGGTGATACCGTCAGGCCGACGGTGTGGTGCCGATTCCCAGCTCCTTCAAGAGTTTTTCGCGGGCCGCGTCATTACCCATGATTTCCATGATCTTCTTGCGGAAACCCGGGACATTGCCCAATGGACCCTTGAGCGCGGTCAGCGCGGTGCGCAACTGCAGAAGCTTGCTGAGTTCGGGCACCTGCCGGACGACGGCTTCGGGGCCGAAGTCGTTGACGTGATCGAAATTCAATTTCACCGGCATCGTCGCGTTCTCATCTTCACCGAGCGCATTCTTCACACTCATCTCCGCCGACAGCTTCAACCCTTTCATCACTTCGTTGAAGTTGTCCTTGTCGATGTTGATCGGCTTGCGCTCTTCCAGCGGGGTATCGTCGCCGCGCTGGGTGAAATCGCCGAGCACGACCATCTTGAGTGGGAGTTCCACTTCCGCGTCCACACCCGTGGAGGGCTGGTACACGATATTGACTCGTTCACGCGGAGCTACAGATCCTTCTTGTGCCATACGCTTTCACCTCGTCTCTGAAGATTGTCCAATCAGAAAGATAATGATTTTCGTTTTCTTTCGCCACCCCTCCATCAGCTATTTTTCAATACGACCGGATTCTACTTTCCGTCCAGGGATAATGCGGCCGCGGCATTGAGCCGGCAAAGCCGCTCGTGAGTTTGGTTCGTTTTGAGGGCCAAATCCGGAGTAGCGCGTTTCGGGTCCTTGAGAAGGGCCCGGCGGGCGCTAAGAAGAGCCATATAGACCTGCAGGCACAGATCCGGCTCCCAACCTTCGAGACCATGGCGTTCAATTTCAGATTCCAGGACTTCCAAATTGGCAATCGCCACCCCCGCCCGGCCGGCATCGAGGCACAACCGTGCCATTTCGAGCCGCCAGATGAAGTGGGCGCGCTTCTCCCCTGCTGCCGCCATCCCCTCCTGGAACAGCTTCAAAGCCGCAGCCAGTTTTCCCCCCGCGACCAAGCGGCGCGCGTCCTCAGCCGCTTCCACCAGTCCCGTGGGGACATTGGTGGTTGCGACCCGGGAGGCTCCCTGGCCATCCCCGCCGACGGTGAACCGTTTCAGCTCACTCCCCAGCCAGATCTTGGTTTCGTTCGAGGCAAACATCACGTTGCCGCCCGCGAACTTGAGGTCGGGCAGGTTCGGAACACGGGCGAGGAAGGCAGCCAATGACCCCATAACGGCATCGGAGGCAGCGGCGTGGGTCGCACCCAGCGCCGCTAGCGCCTGAGCCAGCCAGCGCTGAAGATCAAGCCAGAGGGCGAAGTTGGGGAAGGCGTTCTCGACCGCCTGGGCCAGATTCAACCAGTCGGACTTCTGCTGGAGTTCGTTGAACCGGGTTGCCAGATCGGGCGGCGGCGCCGGAATCTGGGTCTGGCCGTTTGTGTTGGGCGGGACATCCTTGATCGGGTCCCAGGTTATGGCCCGCATCAGGCGGTAGGGGACGGGATCCGCCGGGTCCTGTTTGCGCCAGAAATCGCAGAGCTGTTTGGTGGATGATTGGATTTTCTTAAGAAGCTTCTTGGCATCCTCTGGTGTGCTGAGTTCATCGATTTCACCAGAGGCGATTTTGGCGGCTTGCAGTTTCTTGGCGGCCTCTGCCGCCTCGGCGGCTTTGGCGGCGGCCACCAGGTCCGCGACGTGTTTTTCGATACTGCGATTCAGGTCACCGAAAGAGGGCGCATCATTGCCGAGTTTCTCCGACAGTTTGGCGGAGATGTCCTTGATGCATTGGGCGCAGGTATCGAGCGCCTCTTTGTCCTCACGTTTCGGCTTGAGGTCCGCCGCCGGTTTGCCGCAACGTTCGGCGAGCCAGGTGATCGTCTCGATTCGTCCCCGCTTGCGTTTGACGGGCGGCTCCATCTGATCCCAGAAGTTTGCGGCGAGATCGCGGCAGATGGTCAAACCACAGGCGAGGCCGGGATATTCGAATTCTTCGAAGAGGGCGAGCGTTAGATAGGCGGCGACCACGAGGTGCTTGGACCGGGTGCCCAGGATATCCGAGCCGGTGTCGATAATCATCCGCCAGTTGAGCGGGTCCTTGTTCACCGAGTCCAGCTTTTGGATCTCGGTGCGCAGGGTCTCATAGGCGGGGTCGAACTCAATCGACGATCCGGCGGGATTCTCCCCCGGAATCGGCTGCACGCCCAGTTTCACCAGTTCATTCAGGTCAGCCAATTCAACATCCTCTGCATCAGGCCTGCACGGCGCGGATGAAATCCTTCAATGACATGTTCGGCATATCGAGCGCCGAGGCCACTGATTCGCCCAGCTGGTCGCGCGCCGTGTCGAGGCGGTCGCTTCCCATAGTCTCAATATTCCAGATTGAATCATGCAAGGTTTGCGGTGCGAACAAATAGGAGAACATGTTCGACGCCGGAGCGCGAAAGAACAGATAGCACCCGGTGGGGGATCCTTCCCCGCCGGCGAACCAAAAGAGCACGGACTGGTCCAGCGGGTTGCCGCCCAGAGTTGCCTGGCAAAGCCGCAGCCATGTGGCGGTCTGCAAACCCACCTGATCCGGATCTCCCGAGGTCGGCATGCGCATCGCAAACCCAAAACGAGAAACGTCGTGGCCGCGCCGTGGAGCGAGCGTGGCAAACACGTTCTTAACGACCAGGTACTTTCGGCGGTCCTGAAAATCTCCGTAGAGTCCCCGCCAGAAAGACTCCATCGTTACATCGCTCAAATATCGATCGAATCGCTGTTGCGATTCCACCAGATTCTGCGGCAGGATCGACGCCAAATTCATAATCTGTGCGGCGCGATGGTTATCGATTCCGTCGGCGCAATCGACGACGGCGATTCGCCGTGCCGCATTAAGGAACATCGCATATCCTTGCGGGACAACATGAAACGCTGAACCGCCCCGCCCCAGCGCGGCATGCGCAAAAATCAGAAACGGGTAGCGCCGCCCCCCGTGATCCCGCCCTGGACGGCAGACCCCGACCAAGGCCTCGGCGGGGTCTTTCGACCGGAATACAAAACACAGCGGCGCTGCATGATCAAAGGCGGCCTCCCAGCCATTCCCCATCTGCGTGCGCATTGCGGACAGCCCCTCCTGCATCCATGTATCCAGGACGCGCGCCAAGGGACTCCCTGCGTTCATACGCACGAAATCGGGATGCGACGGAAGCTTCCCGAACAATCCGACCAGTGGTGCCGCCATTACTGCTTTGATCCCTCCACGCCTATGAGTCTTGTACGCTGTCCCGGTCGACAATCTGAACCAATTTGATCTTCAATTGGCCAATGCCCTCTATCGACACACCGACTGAGGGCATTGGAATTGGGAGAACCGATGATTCAGGATGAAATCGGCGCCCTCTCCGGTGACCGTGAGCACGACTTTCTGGGTCTGTCCCGTACGGGCCTTAAACGTCCAGATCAAATTGGAACCGGACCGCTCGGCCTGATCGATCAAGTGGAACAGTCCCCAATCCCCGCTGTATTGCAGCGGCTGGAAGAAGACGCCGTTGGTGGTCGATTCGATGGACAACTCGGTCCTGGCATCGCCAACCTGCGGCCACACGTACTCCACCGGGTACGGAGTGCCGGAGACATATTCAAGGTCCGGGAAACCGGCATACTTGAACCGCAGCACCTTGATTCCGGCCATGCTCCGCGCATCAGCCACCATGCTGAATCGGAGTTTCTCGCGCCCTTTCTTCAAGACACGCTGGATCTGCTGCGCTTTTTCGATCTGGTCCTGGAATCCGCCGGGAACGGACACTCCTCCCGCACCACCAAGCTCCGAGGTCACGAAATCGGAAAACTTATCGAAGAACGACTCCATGTTGGCTCGATCCACGCCTCCGTCATCGGTCTGCGTGAACGGATACATGCCGCTCAGGTTCGTGTTGTAGAAGTCGTAGACGCGGGCTTTCCACGCCTGATCCAGGCAGCCACAGCCACCGAGGAATGCCGCGCTCTGGGCTCCGCTGATGGGCTGACAGAGCAATTTGGCGGCATCCTGCGCCAAATCGGATTGGTTGAGAAGCTTTTCGACGTTTCCGGAGATTTCGCGCATGTCGCGTCCGAAATCACGCAACGCGTCGCCGCAGTGGGCGCCCCCCTCCAGCTTCTTCTGAACCTCCTTGAGCTTGCCTGCCACCTGGCCGAGAAGCTCGTTGTACGTCTTCTTGGGCGGATCCCCGCTGGCCTGAATCAAACCGAAGAACCGCCCCAACGGTGTGAACTGCTGCTCCACTTTCTTCGCGGATTCCTTATCGAGGTCTTTCAGGTTGCCCTGTTCATACACCTTGTTCAGGACCGTGAGCGCGGGAGAGTTGTCGCCCGTGAATTCCTTGAGGCCATCGTTGGCATCGTCCAAATCGCGGAACGTGGAGATCATTCCTGATTGAATGAACTGCCGCCAGACCGCGATGAACTCGGTCACATATTTCTGCGTGAGCCGCTGCTGAATCTGTTCGTCTGTAAACATCGAGAAGGCCGGCTTCTTCATTGGGTCGGCCCTCAGCACCTCCGGCATGCGTTCAATGGCGGGCTGAACGTCTTTTTGCCAGGTTTCGGCCATGAACGCACGAGGGACGCGCACTTTTCCGCTGAGCCTGATTGAGGCCGGTACGGCTTCCGAGTATGTGAATTCCGATTCCTTGCTGCTGATATCGCTGATCATCACATTGTAAATCAGGTCCATCGTCCAGTGGCTGTTCATCTGCGAAGTCGCGAAGGACAGCACCCGCTGGCTTCCTGAGGCTCGCAGCCACCGGATCGTCGCATCCGGGCGGTACTTCCAATAGAAGGGCAGCTGCTTCTCATTCAACTGAGCGAACTGCCGGAAGGATTCCTGATCCATGGAGGACTGGAAGATCGAATCCACCTGATCACGGAGCGTGCCAGTCGCCTGCGACGCGGAATCGTAGGGAACAGTCAGCATCTGGTACGCGGTAAACGTCGTGTAATAGTTGATCACGTCCGTGTTCGAAGCGGCGCGATCAAGGGGCAGCATCAGCTTGTCCGCCAGACGCTGGGCGACCGGCTCCAGCAGGATGTCGTGGTATCGCTGGAAGTAGACTTCAAGCCCCTTGCGGACGACTACATCACCGCTATAAAGCCCCCAGCGCAGCCGGAGCGGGATGCTGGCGCCTGCCCTGGCCAACTCATCGCGCAACTCATCAAGCGTGTTGAGCGCACTCACAGAGGGACTTGCCTGAGAGCTCGTGGCATCCGCAACACGTTTGATCGTTGCCGCCAGTTCCGCGTTGTGACTGCAGTTGTTGACGTAGGAAGTGCCCATGGCGAGGATGAGCAATCCGGATACGACCGCTTGCGCGGCCATGGCGGCGATCCGAAAAGCCCGGCGCCGCCTCGCGGCCTTTGTCGTGGGGTAAACCTTGGCTTCGTCGGGAAGTATGATCTCCTGGAAGAGATCCTTGATGAAATAGGCCTTGGTCTCCTTGGGCGGTTCGAATTGCGCCATGAAATCCGACACCAGGCCGAAATCCTTCTGCATGGATTCCATCACCTGGGCAATCGGAGTCCCTTCCTGGGTGCCGCTCGTAAAGTAGAATCCGCGCACGAGAGGATTTTGCTGATAGGGATTCGGCTGGAACAGTGCTTCGACGAAGGTGGCGAGCTTCCGGCCGGCAGCGGCGAATTCAACGGAGAAAAGGTAGGTGCCGCGTTTCTGCGCTGGACGCATTTCACCGGCAAGCTGGCGCGAGCGGCGATTCTCCAGCACACCCGACAACAGGGCGAACTCCTGCTCAAACTCCTCACGCATGGGACGGCGGGCCGGCTCGTACTTGCGCGTCCAGCCCCAGATCTGTTCCCGGTCGGCCTTGGTGAAATCGCCGAAGAACTCGACAAACCCGGCGACCAGATCGCATTTGGTGAAGACAACGTAGATGGGATACAACACTTGCAGCTTGACGATCAATTCATCAATGCGGCTGCGCATGGCGCGGGCGTGCGCCTCGATGCCGTCCGCATCCTGATGCAGAAGATCCGCCATCGAGACTGCCAAAATCAGTCCGTTGATCGGCGCACGGGGACGTGCCTTCTGCAGCATCTTCAGGAAATTCGACCATTCTTCCCGGTCTTCCTGAACATTGGGAGAGAGTGTGTAGCGGCCCGCGGTGTCGAGGATGATCCCCTCATTGGTGAACCACCAGTCGCAATTGCGTGTGCCTCCCAGCCCTTTGACTTTCCCCGGATCCTCGGAGTCGGGATCGACCGGCGGGAAATGCAGCCCGGAATTGCGAATCGCTGTCGATTTGCCGGACGCCGACGGCCCGATGATCATGTACCACGGGAGCACGTACAGCGCTTCGGCCCCCCGCCGCCCACGGGCAATGCGGGATTTCTTGAGAATCCCGACCGCGCGATTCATCTTCTCTTTGATCGCCGCGAGTTCGTCCTGAACATCCGGGCGTGAGGAGAGAAGTTGATCATCGGCCTGCTGGTTGAGAAATTTCTCCAGCATGCGCGCATTCTTCTTGGCACGCAGTTTCTTGATGAGCAGGTACAGGAGGAAACCGACGACGATGAGTATCGCCAGGCCGTAACACCACCAGCGATACTTGTACCCGACCACCCTCGGCCCCCACAGGACCAGCACCAGAGCGATGACCAGCACCGCGCCCAGCGCGGCGAGTTTCGATTTGAGTATGGGCAGAAGGAGGCTGAACATATTCCACCGTTCCCTGGCTCACAGTCCGCCGCTACATGCGCGACAAACTCCGCACCGCATCGTCCGCATTGGAGTGAGAGAGATAATTGAGCACAACGAATATGAGAAAGAGCACCACCATGCATGCCAGCGTGACCGCCCACCAGGGCAGTTCCTTCTTGACCCGTTCCAGAAGTTCATCCGGAGGCGCCCAGTGCGGCGAGAGATCAATGACGCGTCCCCTGATCCGCTCGATGTCACGCCCCAGAGCCTCAATCAAGCTGCGCAACTGGCGCGGATCGACCAGCGCGTACTTGCCCTCGAAACCCAGCGCCAGGCAGGTGTAGTAGACCTCGAGCACGCCCACCCGGGCCTCCGCGCGAAGCCGGAGTTCATCGAGCCGGCTGAAGAACTCGTCGCCCGCGTTGTTGGTGCTGAAATACTCCAGCGCCAGCGGGCGCTGTGCCCAGTCGCGTTTTCCGAACCAGTCGGAGCGGGCGATCGCTTCATCGATAAACGCGGTGAGAGCGAAGCGCGCCGACAGGATGTCCTCGGTGGCGATGGACGCCATCCGGGCGTCGCGTTCGATGCCGGCGAACATCGAGGCGACATTGGCGCGCAGTTGCTGGACGTCACCGAAGTCCCGCCCCTGCACAAGTGTCAGGATCAGAGAAAAGGCCCGCTCACATACTTTGGAAAGGGTCGCGGACACAGGTTCTGCCGCCGTTTTGGCCGCCATAGAAGTGTCTCCTTGCCGTGGTCAGCCACAGCCGGGAATAGAAGAGCTCATTTCTGCACCGCCAGACATTCGATATCCATCGACGGAAATTCCTGAGGCGGAACGTAAATCGCGATTTGTGACGCGTTCTTAATGTAATCCCATCGGTCGCCCCGGGGATCGATCCGGAAGTAGACCATCCCGGCCTTGCGCGGAATGGCGGCCGGCGGCAATTGCACGAATACCAGACCGGCGCCCGGAATGGCATTGCCGATGAGACGGCTGATCATGGCCGGTGAGATGACCTTGGCATACTTGGGGAATTCGCCTGCGATCTTGCTTTCGGACAGCTCGGCCGTGACGCCCAAATAAAAGTCTGAATTCGTAAACAACTCCGCGTCACTGATGTCACCATCGTAACGGCCGGCATCGAGCCGCCGGAGCGGAATCTTCACGTACCGCGCCTCGACGGTTGCTTCCAGCAATTCGCGCAATTTCGAAATCAACGGAACGAACACGCCACCCAGATCATCGTGGCGGTAGATCGGCAGATTCCGGGGATGTTCACCGATCTTGAACGCACACAAGTTTCCGGCGTAGCGCGAGAGAATGTCGAACAACTGCACCGGGTGCACGCTGCGCGGGTAGCTGTGCATGTGCACCAGCGGCGGTATGTAGGCATTGACCGTGTGCAGCTTCAGGAAGTTCGGCATGTCCGATGTCGAGAATTCGGTCAGCAGCGGCGTCCGCTGCCGCACCTGGTCGGCCAGAGACTGAGCCTTGGCCGAGGCAGTCTCCAGCAGACCGCGGAGTTGATTGGTAAGCCAGGGGGATGCGCTCACCGATAGCAGCGGGGGAACGAATGTCTCGTGCAACTGGGGAACACCCTCGGCATTGCGCTCGATCTCCGCCACCTTGATACAATCGAAACCGTCGACGTCCTCACCGGAAAACAGCAGCGTCAGACGCTTCTTGGCGACTGGGATTTCGCGCTCATTCTCGCCGGTGACCTCATCGGCAACGGTCGAAAAAGTGCGCACGAACCGCGTGGGTGTCCGGGGTTCCTGCTCTTCCATCTTGACCCCGGGAGCGCCGCCACGCAAACGGGGCAACCCGAGATATACGGACAGGACTTTTTCCGTCGGCTTGAAGTAGCTGTCGAATGATCGTGACGGCGGCGCATCGTCGACAGACGGCGCCCGCACCGTGGTTCCATCCGGAAGAATTCCGTCGAATTCCGTGAGGGTGAAGAGCCGGTTGGCGACCGCCTCGGTATCGATGAGGATGTGTGCTGCTCCCCAGGCAAAGGGTACCAGCGACCGCGCCAGGAACCACCGATCCTGCTCATGGAATGTGTCGAATTGCTGAAAGTGATGCTGGGTCAGGAAGAGACCTTCACTCCAAAGCACCTTATGATACTGAGCCATTAATGTGCCGTCCTTCTCTTGAACTCAGGCGCGCCCGGATGGGTTTACCGGGCCTTCTTGATGAAATCTCTGCCGACCTCAATCTTCACGCGTTGCTCGGTCTTCTTGGGAATGTTCAATGCCAGCCGCTCCTGGGCGACGCCGGCCGACCGGTAGAAGTCGGCAATGGCGCACAAAACCGGCTTTGCCTTTTTGACCTTAAAGTAATTTCCCTCCAGCTCCACGGTGGCTGTCCCTGAGGGGCTTACGATGACGCTGCCGCTGTCCAGGATGTCATTGCCGAGCACCGAGGCAAGCTGGTCGTGGTACGAGGGATTGAAGAAGACATCCTTATCGGTCCCGGTGAATCCCGCGGTGCTGGTCAACAGATACACTTTGACCCGGATCGTATGGGCCGAGTTGCCGTCGAAGTTCAAATCGGACGTCCCGTTGAGAACGACTTCGACGTGCATGGGCTTTTCCTGCTTGCCAAACAGCCAGCCGCATCCGGAGATGGAAGTCAAAATCAAAATGCCAAGGCATGCAGTGGCGAACCTAGCTCCGATCCAGCGGCGCGTTGCCGGGCGCCTACCCTCATTGACAGTCAGGCTCATTGATCCCCCTTGCCGGATGAGTGTTGATCCCCCTGCCGGGACTTCATTTTCGCGAGCATCACTTCACGATATCCCCGGCGGAATACAGGACGAAACAGCTTTTCGAACTGCCCGGTATCCTCGGATACCAGTTCTTGATAGCGCCTCTGATACTCTTTCCACAAGAGCAAATTCCGAAACGGATTCAGCCGCCGGAACAGGTTCGCGCCCCCATCCCCTTCTTTGCCAATGACTTCAGAACGGATCGTCTCCGGGGCCAGGGTGCGCAGGACCTCCAGGGTCCCCTCGCGGCTGCTTTGCTCGTAGCCGGCCAGGAGCGCCAACTGGTGGTATTTCAATTCGTCAATAGCGGCGCGCAGTTCTTTGATCTGGGTGTCATCGAGCGACGTCGATTTCCAATCGAACAGGCGGCGCAGCATGTCCTGAAAATTCTCAGAACGCCATACGCGCGTCGCTGAGTCGGCCGCTGCGCGATCAAGGCCGAAGTCTTTCTGGAAGCTCTTGCGTCCCGATAAGAGTTCACGGAATTCCTGGATCAGGACATCGATCCCGTGGACAATGCGCTCGCAGAATGCGCGAATCTGGTCGGGATTCTCCAGCGCGGCCTCCTCGCCGGAGAAGCGATGCGCGAGACGTTCCAGGTAGTGCAATGCGGTCCGGTTCAATTCGAGCTGCTGCCGGAGACGGGCATTTTCCTCGCGCAATTTCTCGACTTCGCCGGTTCCACCGGCACTCACCTCGTCCATGGTTTTCCCTGTCTCCGAGCTCTTGCGATTTCGCATGCCAAGCCGGCACCGCCCAGCGGCCTGCCAGCCGGCTGAGGGTTATACACTCAAGGAAAATTGACAATCATTGTCAAGTATGTTGAAGGCCACCCCCGCCTCCAGGCATGGCGTCAATCCATGCGGAGAGGGGGGGATTCGAACCCCCGGACCTCGTGAAAGGTCAACGGTTTTCGAGACCGCCCCGATCGACCGCTCTGGCACCTCTCCGGGGGCGAATATATAATCCCGCCCCCGGTCTTGTCAGTGTTTTTCCGGCATGCCTTCCCCAAATCTCCGCGTTCGGAGATAGTCGAGGAACTGGGTCATGTCGCGCCGGAATTGGACCTTGCCGGTGAATTTGATAGTCTCGTCGGAGGCATCCATGGAGAAGATCAGGTGGGCGAAGGGCCGCCACTGGGGTTCTTCCGTGCCGAAGTCACCACACGCGACGGCGGCATAGACCGGCATCGAGGTGGTCTGCCAGTAGCCCTTGAAGACGAAATACACAGTGATGCTATCATCAGAGAGGACGGCACGTTGGAAGCCGCCGGAGAACAGGTCTCCCCAGGTTACGAATCCGACGGTATTGCCCTCGCCCAGGACCTGCAATTGGGGCTCCTTGAGGAATCCTGCGGCGGGCAAGGTGACCATGCGCGACCAAAGGTCGGTGATTCGCTTCGTAAACAAGGAGTCCATATTGGCCACACCGTAGCGCTGGACCAGAAGCGTGACCGCGTCGAAATCGCCATGTCCCACATGGTACCACAGCGCGACGGCCACCGACTCGGCTTCCTCGACGTGCAGGCGGCCCCACTTCGCTGCCTCTACATCCGTCAGTTGGTACTGGTTCCTCAGCGCATCAATTCGGGTCTCGGGTTTGCCGCAACTTGAAATGTACACACCGGCAGCCAGTATCAAGCTACTTGTCAGGAGGATGGGAGCCGACCAATGCCGCGTCATAGAGGACCTCAAAGATTCCGGGCTGATTCGAGCGTTTCGTCTATCAGATCCCCTGTCGGCCGGAGCAGACGGTAGGCCAGCAGGGTCAGCAGCCCGAAGAACGCCAACTGGCGGAGATCCCCGCCGATCAGGTAGACAACAACTCCATACACGATCGGCGAGGCTCCCAAGGCAAAAATAACGAATGAGGAACGCACAACCCACTGTTCAATCTGAATGGGGTCATGGCAGAAGGGGGCCACACGCGCCGGTGAAAAGAACAGGCGCCGTAGAAAATAGGCCGCCGCCAACTCCATCAACGCCACGGCACCCAGAATGTAAAAAAGCGGTTGAAGAAACTCGGGCATCGCTTCGGGCAAGCGCAGCAGACGGCCCTCACGCAAGAGCACCGCCACAGCGACGATCAGGGCGGGGAAGCCCAAGTTGACCAGGATTCCGATTCGGGTCGCCCGGTCGGCGAGATGTTCGGTACTAGAGCTCATTATTCCAATCACCGATTAGGTTTGCCGGGCGCTTTCCTTGCGCCGGCGAACGAAGAAGTCCCTCATCAGCGCGGCTGCTTCCTCGGCAAGGACGCCGGCGACGACATCGATGCGATGGTTGAGGCGGGGGTCTGTCGCGATGTGGAAAAGTGACGAACATCCCCCGAACTTGGGATCGGGTGTCCCATACACGATCCGGTCAAGCCGTGCCAGCACCGCTGCTCCGGAGCACATGACACATGGCTCGACAGTTGTATACAGTGTGCCGCCAATCAGACGCCACGACTCGAAGTGTTCGGCCGCAGCGCCGATCGCGAGAATCTCGGCGTGGGCGGTCGGATCCCCCAGACGCTCGGTCTGGTTGTGTCCGCGTCCAACCACAATACGGTCGTCTTTGACGATGACGGAGCCAATTGGCACTTCTCCCTCATCGAAGGCCACCGCGGCTTCGTTCAACGCCTGCCGCATGAAATACTCGGCGCGTTCAAAGTCCAAAGGCAGGATCGGTTCCATAAGAGTTGGGCGCCGGGCAGAACTGTCCGGCGCTATTCAAGCACCCTTCTGCTGCCGTATCTTGAAAGAACATTGTCAGGTCCGAAAGAGAACGGACTCACGTTCGAATATTCGTGTGGTCACAAAGAGCATGAACGCCGCGTACAGCGCCGTGGTGCCGAATACCGCAAAGAGCTGTGCCGGCTTGGCGATTCCCAGAAGAACCTCCTTAAGCGCCAAACAGAGATTGACGACAGGGACGAAAGTCAGCGCCCAATTCAGTTCGATACCGGGTACGAACGAAATCATGGCCGGCATGATGACCACCATCAAAAGCGGTGTCGCGTAGCTCTGCGCCTCCTTGTAGCTGCGGGCGGAGATCGACAGAACAACCAGAAGTGAAGCGAACAGGATCGCCATCGGAATCATCAAAAACAGGATCCATCCGAGCGTGGCGCCCGGCATCGAGAACGAGATGGCGCCGCCCTCTTCGGCCATCTGGGCCATGCCCCACTTCATACTGACCGTCATGGAGGTCATCGAGAGCAACATAGTGACGAATCCAGCGGTCAGCACGGTGAGGAATTTCCCCAATGCCAGATGCCATCGCGCCACCGGCGCGGCCAGCAGGGTCTCCAGCGTGTTGCGTTCCTTTTCCCCGGCGGTAATGTCCATGGCCGGATACATCCCGCCGGTCATGGTGAGAATCATGAGCATGTACGGTAACATCATCGCCATGAACCGCCCCGCCTGCTTCGACTTGGGAGCGACGTCCTGTGAGGCCACCCAGAATGGCTGGAGTGTCCGGCGATTGGTTCCGAACGCGGCGAGGCGCCGCTCGATCAGCGAATCGTTGAGTGCCCGGCCCCATTCCCGGATGTGGTCTCCTGCGGCGTCGGATTTGATATCCGCGCCGTCGATGAAGACACCCAAGACGAGCGAGTCGTTACCCGTGCCGGAGGCGGGCACGTCCGGGGGCACCTCGACAACGGCTTGAATCCATTTCTTGGAAATCGCTTTGTAGTAGATACGCGCTTTCTCTCCGTGCGGAATCCTGGTCGGATCACCGGCGAAGATCCTGTCAATCGTCTCGGAATTCAAAGTCGTGTCGATCCGCGCTTCCGCCAGAAGAAGCGTGTGGATCGAGTCTGCCGAAACGATGCGCACGCTTGTATCCGCCGCCAGCGAGGCCCGCATCGAGGGAGCCGCGCCGGCCGGAAGCAGCATGACCGGCTGGCGTTCCGCCCGCGTCTTCTCGATCTGGGAGGCAATCACCCGGCCAAGGCCCATGGTCAGCAATGGATAGAAAAGCAGGGGGACGATCACCATCGAGATGATCGTGCGGCGGTCGCGCAGGATGTCTTTGATCTCTTTGAAGAAGACCGTCAGCGTGCCGTTCATTGCGCTGTCCCTCCGTTGCCCTCGATGGCCGCGACAAAGATGTCATCGAGATCGTCATGTCCATACTGCGTCCGGAAGTCCGCCAGCGTCCCCACGCGGCGAATCCGCCCGGCGTGCAGGATCGCGATCCGGTCGCACAACTTCGCGGCCTCGTGCATGATATGAGTGGAAAGCAGGACACACTTGCCTCGCGTGCGGGCCTCACGGATGAAGTCAACGATGGCCCGCGAAGTCACTACGTCGAGACCGATGGTCGGCTCATCCAGGATCAACAGCGGCGGATCGTGCACGAGTGTCCGGGCTATCGACGTTCGCTGCTTCTGGCCGCTGGACAGTTTGTCCACGCGGCTGTCGGCGAATTCCTTCATGCCCAGCCGCGCAATGAGATCGTCGGAGCGCCGGGCAATCGTGGCGTTGTCCAGTCCTGCTAGTTGACCGAAATAGGCCAGGATTTCGCGGGGTGTCAGCCGCAGATAGAGGCCGGTCGATCCCGTCAGGAATCCGATCTTGGAACGAACTTTCTCCGGATGGACCTGGGCGTCGACGCCATCGATCAAGATGGACCCGCTGTCCGCACGGAGGATGGTGGCGAGCAACCGCAAGGTCGTCGTCTTGCCAGCCCCATTGAGCCCCAACAACCCGAAGATTTCCCCCTGCCTGCATTCCAGATCCACGCCGTCCACAGCGCGGATGGTACCGCGCTTCTTGTCGGTAAAATGCTTTGTCAGCTGTTTCGCTTGCAGCATGCAATGTACTCCGGGCTAGCGGGGGGCACGGTTATTTGTTGCGGTCGAACGTCCCCTGGTTCACCTGGGCTTCCCATTTGGGATCGCGGCGTTCACCGCGAGCCGTCGAATGAACCATATTGTATTCGCCGTAACCACTCTCGTCGATGAATAGGAAATAGACCTGGCCTTGGCCGGTCAAATTGTCGTAGAACCACATTTCCGCCGGCGAGCCTTCCGGAGTGAAGGGGTACCGCTCAATTGTGTTCGGCGGGCCATACACGATGTAAACCCGCCCCATGTCGGTGCGCCAGCCATCGGTGCGATTCTGGTAACCGATCGAGAATCGTTCGTTGGCGTAGTTCATCCGGCGCATGTGCTCGTCTTTGAATTCGTTCTCCGTCGTCCCGGTGCTCGGATCACGATCCTTCCAGAATTGCACCCAGAATGCCTTCTTCCCGGTATTGTTGAGGCGCTCGAACGTCTGCGATTGTTCGGGCGTGATAATATAGGCAAAAATATCACGCATGCGCTGGACATCGGAAGCGCTCAGCGAATCACCCATGCTCTGGGCGACCACCTGGAATCTCTTTTTCGCGCGCGCTGTCTGGCCCGTCGCCGGATCGGTCACATCGATGCGCAGACAGTACAGGCCAGCCGGCAATTCCCGGACGTCGATGCCAGAGGCCAGCACGGCGCTGGTCCCCGCCTTGGTCAGCTTCTGCACTTTCACAACTTTCCCGGCCACGCTGTCCGGGGGCGCCACACTCACGGCGATGTCGTACGAGTTGTCGCGGGACGGATCGAACGCCAGATTATAGACCTCGGTGTAGAAGAACAGGCGCGGGCGGTCCGCTCCCAGCACCCCACGGCAGTCAGGATAAACCTTGTACCGGTTCTTCACCAGCACGTCCCCGAGGGTGGCACCCGTGTCGGGCGGCTGCGATATGATGTCATACCCGAATTCGACATCGGACATGTGCAATGCCGGCCGCGAGAAATCGGGGATGGCCAGCGGCAACAGCGCTTCTGAGGCCGCCTTGCTAACCATATCAGTAACCACCAGCCGGGCATTGTACGAACCGGGCGGCAGAATGAGTGCCCGCGCGAAGAAGACGATAAAGTTCGAATCTGTCAGCGCTGACGAATCGGAGGCAATCGACCGAAAGGCGCCACCGACCGAATCCACCGGCGCGCCCGATGTATCACTCACGTGAACCCAGGCGTGGACTTCCGCCTGGTAGAGGCTGTCGAATGGATGGAATCTGAAATCGACGCGCTTCAGCTCGAGGTAGAATTCCACATAGCTCTCGCGGGCATTGACCGCCTTGCGGTAAGCCGCATAGTCGGCACGGAAGCGCAACGGTCCGGTTCCCTCCACGGCTTGTGTGCCGGGCGCTCCCAAAAGCAGCGCCATGACCGAAAGCAGAAGCATGCGCGCCACCGGGGCCGGGCACCACTTGGCGCGCCGGCCACGGACGCCAATCACGTGCCTGATACACTCGTAAGTTCGCACGGAATCCTCTCAGCGAATGATGCCATCGTACGGATACTGCAAATCGTACTCGCCATTCCCCTTGGTATCGATAAACGTAAACTGGCGGCGCTGGGCGTAATAATGCCAAATTTCGTACGGTTTACTGTCCAGTTCGAATGGGTAACGCTCCACGTCGTCGGGCTCGCCATAACGGATATAAACGGTCCCAAAGTCGGTGCGCCAGCCCGGCTGAAATGGATTCGTGAATTGCTGGTTGGCGAAGCGCACGCGCCGGTAGTACTCCTCTTTCCATTCATTCGCATCGGATCCAGGGCTCGGATCCTTGGAACGCCAGAATCGGTCGAACGCCGCCTCGCGATCCGGGGCCGCGACCTTGCGGAGGGAATCCAGCTCCTGGCGCGACGCGATGTGGACCAGCATGTCCACGACGTCCTTCCAATTGTTGGCCACCATGGAGGCCAGTGACCAATCGATGAGAATGCCGCAGGAGAACGGGGCACCGGCTTTGCGTCCGGCATGATCCAACGCCACCAGCTCCATGCGGGCGTCACCGGTTTCGAATCCCGGAATCGGTTTCTGATAGAATACCGGAATGATCTTAAGTGCGGTGTCGACTCGGATTGTATCGGTGAAGTAGTGGTGCCCGGCCTGCTGTATCAGCGTGATCACGACCGATGACGCGGGGTGGTGCGCCGGCTGGTAGATTTCAAAATACAGCGACAACGGCTGATCGTTGCCGCCCAGGGATCTGGTGACATTGGGTACGAAGGCAGAAGTGTCCTTCTGGAAACGCGGGTCAGCAGGGGGGGCAACCCCGGGAATGACAAACTCCGGCCCGCCAATCACCCAGTCGGGGCCGGTTTGATCGTGAATATCCACGGCCCGGTGGACGGTATGTGTGCCACCCGAGATGCGATCGTTGACCGTAACCACCAACTCGTACTGTCCCGGAACAACCCTGACAGCCAGGATATTGATCAAGAACCCCGAGGTACGCCGGGTTTCATCGAACGTTTCGAGAACGTAGTTCTCGCGGTTGCTGGCCGTGGCCGCCTGTTCGTCCCCACGCCCCTTGAGAATCGCCGAGATTTCGTACGACGCGGCGTACTGGTTCCCCTTTTTGACATAGGAGAGATGCGGATTGGTGATCCGGTAGTAGATTTCCAGACGCACGCTGTCGCCCGGAATCCGGAACGCGGCCCAGTCCAGGTCGAACACCGGTTCGCCCGGCTCAGGGAGTCCGGAAAATTCAGTTTGAGCCAAGAGATTGCCAGTCGGGAAAAACAGGATGGCCCAACAGATTACGCCCCCGAGCACTGGCACCACGCGTCGCAAATTAACCAGGCAGCGCACAATACACCCCCGCGGTTGAGTTCAGCCGCACTGGGAATATATACACCCTGGCGGTGTGAACCAGCGGAATTCGACGGCCAGAGCCAAAGTGCCTCCCGCGAATTCCATTGGGAACGAAATCGGGCGAGGCGATCTGCCACCGGTTTAGGCGGACCTACTCATAACGCAGGCTGACGATGGGATCGACCTTGGCGGCCCGGTAGGCTGGGTAAATCCCAAAAACGAGACCGACGAGCACCGCCACGGTAAAGGCGATCATCACCCAGACGGCCGATACGGCGGCCGGCAATGGAGATACGGCGTTGATCAGGATCGCCAATCCGATCCCCACCAGAATCCCTATGACGCCCCCCAGTCCGGACAGGGTCATCGCCTCTATCAGGAACTGCCAGATGATGTTCCGGCGGCGTGCGCCGATCGCCTTGCGAATGCCGATCTCGCGGGTGCGCTCGGTCACCGAAACGAGCATAATGTTCATCACGCCCACGCCCCCCACCATCAGGCCGATGGAGGAGATCACGATCATCGCCAGATAGATGACGCCTGTGATCTTCTTGTACTGATCCATCAGTGTTTCCTGCGTGAAGACAGCAAAGTCATCCGGCTTGTCGTAGGCCACACCCCGGCGGCGGCGCATCAATTCGGTAATCTGATCGATGGCCTGCGGCATGACCTCGGCGCTCTGGGCACGGCAGGCCAGCCAAAGCTCTTTTTCCCAGGGGTAGAGTTTGGCGAAAGTGCCGTATGGGATTAGCACGAAGTTATTCATGGATTCACCGAGAAGCGACTCCCGCTTGGCCACCACACCGATGACCGAAAAGCGCTCGTCGTTGACCATGATATCCTTGCCGATCGGATCGAGGCCGGGAAACAGAGAAGCCGACACATCGGCACCCAGGACGCATGTCATGCGCCGGAAATGGACGT
Organism: bacterium; assembly: GCA_021813505.1. Classification (GTDB taxonomy): domain Bacteria; phylum Zixibacteria; class MSB-5A5; order WJJR01; family WJJR01; genus JACRMA01. The sequence goes on from JAKAKI010000034.1 coordinate 51,961, forward strand.
CGATGTCATTGAAGAAGCGGCCCTCGGCCATCTCGGTATTATTGACCTCCTCGTACGCGGGGAGGACCCCAGTAATTGCGGGACGAAGGGCCTCGTTCTTCTCGTATTTGGCCGTATTGCCCGATGGCCACCGCCAGTAGTTATTTTCAGGCGACACCGCACTGACCAGATTGCAGTTGGCGGCGATCGCTTCAGCATCTTCAAAGAAGATGCCCTTGCGGTTGCGCTCGTCCGAACTGCGATTCCCCATTACGATGCCCGGCTTGTATTTCGAAATATAGATCACGTTGGAGCCGAGAGATTCGATCTGGCGGGCCATGGAGTTATTCAGGCCGGTGATCAGCGATACCATGCCGATGACCGAACTGACGCCGATGAGAACTCCCAACACCGTCAGGAATGAGCGCAGCTTATTAGTGCGGATGGCGGCCATCGCCATCGTCATTGCTTCCCTGAGTTCAAAAAGCTGCAATGCCATGAGTCTTCCTGATGATCTCGGTCCGCCTCGACAGCGCTATTCGTAGCGTAGCGCCTCGATCGGATCGAGCCGGGCCGCCTTCATGGCCGGATAAACGCCAAAGACCGTTCCGATGCCGCCGGAGACCAGAATCCCGGCCACAATCGACCAGATCTCTATCCCCATGGGAATCCCCGACAAGGCCGACAATCCCTGGCCCACGGCGATTCCTCCCAGAATTCCCACTGCGCCGCCCAGCACCGACAGGGTCAGCGCTTCGGACAAAAACTGCCACATGACGCTGGCTTTGCGCGCGCCGATGGCCTTGCGGATTCCGATTTCGCGGGTGCGCTCGGTCACCGAGACAAGCATGATATTCATGATCACAATCCCGCCCACAACCAGTGAGATCGAGGAAATGCCGATCATGACGATGAAGGCGCCGCGCGAGAAATTCTCCCACATGCTCATGATGTCGCCGGCAGTGAAGATTTCGAAGTCGTCCGCATCAGCATATTTCAACTTGTGCCGGGCCCGCATGGTCATGCGCACCTCATCCTGTGCCGAGGCGATTCCCTCGAATGTCCGCGCCTTGACGAAGATATCGAGCGACCGGCGCTGCCCGAACTGCTTCTCGAACGTAGACAGCGGGATGATCACATAATTGTCGTGGCTGTTCCCCAGAGTGGAACCGCGCCGCTTGCCGTTGCCGATGACGGTGTATTCCTGGCCGGAGATCGTGATCACCTTCCCGATGTGCGACATTCCGGGGAACAATTCATCCATGATGTCATAGCCAATGAACGCCACCGGACGCCGGTGTTCGTTGTCCGCTTCCGTGGGGTAGTGCCCTTGTTCGATTTCGAAGTTGACGATTTGGGGGAAGTTCGCGGTTGAGCCCATGATGAAAACGTCGTTCACGTACCGATTGCCGGATTTGACCTTGCGCATGGTCATTTCACGGCCACCGACGTACTCGCATCCCTGACACGCCGCGGCCACCTCGTTCATGTCCTCGACTGTCAGTTTCTTGCGCTTCATCCGTTCCCACCAGGTTTCCTCGCTGGTGATGATCCCTTCCTTATCCACGATGAAGGTGGTGGCGCCGAGCTGGTCGATTTCCGCGGCGACATACTGGTTCATGCCGGTGATCAAGGAGACGATGGCAATGATCGTGGCGACGCCGATGATCATTCCAATCAAAGTCAGCGTGGTGCGCAGCTTGTTGGCCCACAGCGCGGCCAGGGCGATCTTCACGCTTTCGATGAACTGGCGCATCAGTTACGCCGCCCTCTTGCGGCCGGATTCTTCCCGCTCGATCTGGCCATCGCGGATGTGGACGATCCGATTCGCGTACTGGGCCACGTCATGCTCGTGGGTCACAATGATGATCGTGTTGCCGGCCTCGTGCAGGCGGTCGAACACGCCCATGATTTCGACGCCGGTTTTGGTGTCGAGATTGCCGGTCGGCTCGTCGGCCAGAATCAGCGAGGGGTTGTTGACCAGGGCGCGGGCAATGGCGACACGCTGGCGCTGCCCGCCGGAGAGCTGGTTGGGGCGATGCATCATGCGGTCGGAGAGATCAACCATTTCCAGCGCCCGCTTGGCCAGGTCGATTCGTGTTTCGGCCGTAGTGCCATTATAGATCAGCGGGAGCTCAACATTGTGCAAGGCGGTCGCGCGCGGCAGCAGGTTGAAAGTCTGAAAGACGAACCCGATCTCCTTGTTGCGAATGAAGGCGAGTTCATCGTCGTTCATCGATGCCACCTGGCGGCCATTCAACTGATACGTGCCCTTCGACGGAGTGTCGAGGCAGCCGATCAGGTTCATCAGCGTGGACTTGCCGGAGCCCGATGGGCCCATGATGGCCACGTATTCGCCCTTGTCGATGCAAAAGGTGACGCCCCGCAACGCGTGCAGCTCCTCGCCGCCCATGTTGTATGTCTTCCACAGATTTTCTGTTTTGATCAGCATGTGCAACCCACCTCGCCTGAGACGAGCGTTGAACGACCGAACGAACTAGGCACCGTCACCGGAACCCTCTTTGGCGCCCTCTTTCCCCTTCATCCCCATCTTCTCTTCTTTGGCCTCGACGCGTTCGCCATCTTCGAGTGACCGGAGTGTACGGAACGGCCCAACGATGATCTCGTCGCCCTTCTGCAGACCCGATTTGACTTCAATGTTTTGCTGGTCAGCGATACCCGTAGACACGCTGACGAAGGTGGCCTTTCCGCCGCGAACCACAAAAACGCCCTCGATGGGTTTCTTCTTGACGATCTCGTCTTCATTCTCGCGGGCTTGGGCCGAATCGCCATCGCCGGCGGCCACCGCTTCGCTGACGCCAACCGCGGCCGACGATTCCGGCGTCGTACCTTTCTTCTTCAGGATGCTCTCGTCGCGCAGCACGACCGCGCCGATCGGGATCTTGACCGCGTTCTCGCGTTCATTGGTGGTAATGTCACACGTTGCCGTCATGCCGGGCTTGATATTGGGAACGCTGTCCGTCAGAAGGATGGTGACGAGGAAGTTCGTGACCTGATCCTGGGTTCCCAGAGCAGAGACCTTTGCCGTGTTGCCGATTTCCGTAACGCGGCCCGCGTACGAGGTATCCGGCATGGCATCGAGCTTGATCTTGCTCGTCTGCCCGAGGGCCACCTGATCGACGTCGGTTTCATCGACTTCGACTTCAACCTCAATCGCAGACAGGTCGCTGACCACCATGATCACCGACGCCTGATAGTTTAGGGAGCCCATTACGATTTCGCCGAGTTCGGAACGAAGATCGGTGATGTAACCGTCAATGGGAGAGCGAATGGTCGTGTAGCTCAGCCCCTCGGTCGCACGATCCGCTTCCGCTTTGGCCTGCTGGACACGCGAACTCGCGGCTTCGAGCGAAGCCTGGGTCGACTCGTATCGCGTGCGGGCGGCGTCGTACGCTTCCTGCGAGGTCAGCTTCTTCTCGAAGAGTGTCTTCTGGCGCTCATAGACAAGCTTGGATTCGTTGGCAGATGCGGCGTCAAGCTTCTGGCTGGCGAGCGCCGCGTCGTACCCTGCCTTCGATTGGCGCAATTGCGCTTCATACTGTTTGGGTTCAAGCTGAACGAGGAGATCGCCCTTGCTGACGCGCTGGCCTTCGACGACAGGCAGTGCCACTATCTCACCGGACACGTTGGCCGAGATCTTCACTTCGGTCTTGGGTTTGACCTTGCCGGAGGCAGTGACCAGGGAGACGAGTTTGCCCTGCTTGACTTTCGCGGTGGTGACCTTGGTCGTCTTGCCGGAGGAACGCGTGAAGTTGACGATCACCAGCACAGCGATGACCAGCACAGCGCCACCGATAATGAACAGTTTCTTCTTTCCCTTTTTCGTCATACCCACTCCGATTTTGGTCTGCGCAAGTTCGAGACTATGGGCCGTTCGAGATCGTGCACTTCGAACGGCCGATCCACCTTCCACTTATCCGTATACGGCAGTACGGTGCTGGAGATTCAGAAAAGACGCCGTGAATTGACAGGTCATGAGCGGCATTTCCCGCCCCGACAGAACAGGTTAGCGGCCACGCCCCATCGAGTTTTCGAGGGCGGCAACCGCCAGATGGTAGTCGTAAAGCGCGTTGACCTTGTCGGTCTGCGCCTGCGTTAGAGACACTTGGGCATCCAGCAGTTCGAGGATTGTGCCGGCGCCCAGATTGTACTTCTCCTGGGCCAGATTGAAGTCCTCCTGGGCCGATTTTTCGGTCTCGTCCGCCAGCGCCATCTTGTCGTGAGCCAACTGCCAGCTTAGGAACGCCTGCCGAACCGCCAAGGCGACGTTGTTTTCCTCTTGCGTCAATCCCTCGCGGGTGGTCTTGAGGGATACGCTGGCACGCGAATAGTTGCTCTTCTTGACGAATCCATCGAAGATCGTGTAACTGAGGCTCAACCCAATGCCCCAGCGGCCATTGTCGCCTTTGAAGAGGTCTTTGCGCTCCGCAGCGTAGTAGTTGCGGCCTGCGTTCCAGGAGAGGTCCGGGAAGTAGGCGGCGCGGGCGATACCCAGAGAACTCCGCTTCGCTTCCACGTCGGCACGGGCCGCCAGAAGCAGCGGGGAATTGTCCTTGGCTTCCTTCAACGCCTGGTCATAGCTGAGGCCCAAGTCGGGAGCCGTACCAACGTCGGCCAGATCAAACGGCGTGGACACGTCGCGGTTGAGAATGTTGTTGAGTGCGGCGATCGCCACCCCATAGGCATTTTGGCGAGAGATCAGAGACACTTGTGCGGTTCCCAGCCGAACCTTCGCCTTAAGAAGATCCGAGCGGGACTTGGATCCCAGATCGAACATCGATTGAATTGTCTCCAGGTCTTTCTTCGAGCGTTCGACGGCGCCGGAGTCAACGATCAGGAGTCCTTTGGCGCGCAGGACATCGTAATAGCTCTGCTTGACCTGGAGAATCAACGACAACTCGGCGGACCGGTATTGCTGCCGGTAACCGGTGAGTGACTGCTGCGCTTCGCGAATCGTATAGTAATTGGCCAAGCCGTCGAAAAGACGCTGGTTGATGCCAAGGCTTGCGCTCCAGCTGTTGGTCGTGCCGCCTCCGAGCGCGGTGTCGGTCGTCCCTGTATAGGGATTGGCGAATATCTTCACGCTTTGCGGCGATTTCGACCAATTGTAGTCCACGCCACCGGACAGCGACGGAAGAATACCGCCCCAAGCAGTCCAGACACCCTCGCGCGCGGAGGTCATGCCCGTCTTGAGTCCGGGCGTGAGAATCGTTGCATTCTGGCGCAGAGCCAGGTCGATACATTGATCCAAAGTCAGCGTCTCGGCCGCGGCAGGCCGCGCCGGCACGGCTAGCAGTGACAATGCAATCACGAGAACTACACTCAGTTGCCTTCTGGTCATGTCTTGCTCCTTCACGTCCCGATCTATTCAGGCCCCACGCTACGCGCCAAACTGTACACCCAAAGTCGCCAGCCCGCCTTGGACCACGACCCAAACCAGCCATGCCACAAACACTGCCACCAGCGCCTTCTTTCCCGGCACACGCGCCAACACCGACACGGCGACTGAGGACAGCCATACCTGCCATAACGCAAACAACTCGAAAGACGATATCAGTTTCTTAATGAATGGACCGGTATCGGCTGAGGTCAGAACTCCGAGACCAATGGAGACATCCATCGAACCTTTGGCCATGACCATCGGCACCGTCACGATGCTGCCGGGGATGACGATCATCATCGTCCAGGCATAGGCGTTCAGCATCTTCAAGTACGAGCAATTCCCGCCCAGGAGAATGTTACCCAGAAACAGAAGAATTCCCGCGACCACAGCGAGCACCACCAGTTGCGTAGCGGGAACGAAGAGCAGATATAATGGATTCTCGAATTGTGATTCCATCTTTTCGAGAATCTCGGCCCGCTGCGTTTCAGTCACTTGCGGATTGGCTTTCAATTGCTCCGTAACTCTCTCGATCTGGCTCTGCTTGACGACGTCTTTGATCGGCATGTAGGCGCAGATACTGATTGCCGCAACCACGACCCAAAGAATGACCCACTCATGGTTGGGTTTGATGCTGGCGAAGGTCTTGCGCGGGTCAACAAACAGATTCCACAGCTTTCCGAAAAATCCCAGCTGTGGCTCCTCATTGATTGGTGGCTGTTCCACCATCTCCATGGGTTCACTGTTCAGGTCCATGATTATCCACCTCCGATGTACAGGGCCGCGACCGCCGGGCGCCGCGACACATGGAAGTATCAGACGGCACCGGCAGCATAAAGTTTCAAGTTTCCGGCGGGGACGACCCCGCCCCCGCACCGGTTAGTTACCCCTTTTCACTCTGAAATTCAACGGCTGAATCGGATGCGGATTTGGCAAAATCGTGGCAATTGCAGGTTGATGATACTGTTCGTTCAACGGGTATAAGCCGAATGTTGGGAGGGCAAGGCTCCTGCCGAGCCTTTTCGCCGCGCGGAAACATGGCTCGGCAGGAGCCTCGCCCTCCCCGGGAAAGTCGTCTCAATTGCGCCAGACCTGAATGGTTTGGTAGAAGAACTTTCCGACAATCGTTTTCAAGATGATTGCGATCATCAGAGAACCCGCAAAGACCATCGTCATCCTTCGCGGCGCATTGGCAAGCCAGACCCGGACACGGGCGAACCGCTCGTGGACCAGCCAACCACCGGCCATGGCGATCAACGTGTAGGCGGGAAAGACGTAGCGGTCCGCCTTTCGTTCGAAGAATGCCATTAGAAGGACGAGCGTGGCGGCGGATACCAGCAGCCAGCGCCACGCAGTGGAGCCGGGATAGACCTTTGAGGCCGAATCACGCCGCGGCCACCATCGGGCTGCCAGCAGGAAGAGGCTCCACGGCAGAGCGAAATACAGGATGCGACCCAGGTACCAGACCAGATTGTAGAGCTTGCTCCATGGCGAAAGTGACTTTACGGCAATCCCCGCCTGGATTGTCATGTAGGTGAACCAGAACTCCTCGCCCGTATGAAGGCGATATCGCCACTCGAACAGGGCGCAGATCAGCAGCATAAAAACGGTTCCGAATATCAGGGTAAGGAAGCGCCAGCGATCCCGTGTCCAAAAGAGCCAGAAGATGCCAGCGAAAATCGGCACGATCAGCCCCTGCATTCCTTTGACGAATACCGCGAATGTGACAGCTGCCGCGAATAGAAGCCGGGCGAGCGGCAGACGGTCGGCTCGCACGAAGGCGTAGAGTCCCATCACCGTGGCCAAAGTCAGCGGCGGTTCGAGGTTCCCGCGAATCAGGTATTGCAGGGTGACCGGTATGAGGAACGCGGCCCAGACCATCGCCCAACCAAGTGTTGGTCCGTCGAGGTGGCGCCCAAATTTGAAGATGAAAAGGAAATTCAGGAGGTAGTATAGCAGATTGGCGATCGCCGCCGCCTGCCCCGCCGGGGCGCCCAATCGAATCAGCGACGCCGATACCCAGAGGACACCCGGCGGGTGCTCGCGGAAGAGTCCCTCCCGGTCCCAAAATCCCGACCACTGGGGTGCGATCCACTCACAGATCGGCTGCTTTGCGATCGTCTGGGCGATGTCGCTGTAAAGCTTCGAGTCGGCGTCGCGGAACTGCACATCCACCGCCCACACGAGAATCACGAAGGTGAGAATGAGGATCAGCCAAATCGCCCAGAGCGCGAAATCCGGCGTCTTTCGTGATGCGACCAACTCAGGCACAGGAGAGGATAGTCGTCCCCGCCTAGATGTTGCAAGGGCTTTCCCGGAAGTGCCTAACGGGAAGGGCGTGTAACGGACATCGGCCCGGACTCCCACCCGGAGGGGGCGTGCTGAAAAATAGGCCAATGATCAACTCGAAGGCTTGTCTATTCGGGTGCCACGGACAAGGAAGACCGAGCGGCTTTTCTGCTCGGTCTTCCTTGTCCGTGTCGTTCCTCTGTTGGCGAGAAGAAGACACGGACAAGCAGATTCTCCAAGGAGCCGGAGAATCTGCTTGTCCGTGGCACCCTGTTGGAATGCCGGGCTCGTAACAGGCCCAATCGAGTGGCGCATCGAGCGCTTCGTCATCGGGGATTGAGTAAGCGCGTGTGCGGGCGATTGACAATCGTCCAAACGAAAACGGGCGCCGATTCGGCACCCGTCATCATGGAAGTCAAGGTCAGGATCGTCTACTTCCCGCGAGCCTCAACCAAGGCGCGGAAGTAGGCTTTGATGGTCTCTTCGTATTCTTTCGGATAGCCTTCTTCCTGATAGCGGGTCAGGAGACGTTCGTATTCCTCGTCGGTGAGGCCGCGTCCGGCATCAAGCGGGCCGGGAGACTGGCGCAGCATGTTATCGCCGAACTGTGCTTTGCGCTCCTCTTTGTAGTCTTGCTTCTGCATGGAACGCTGGAAATCGAGCATCCGCGTGTAGATGCGGCGCTGGCGGTCCCGTGTTTCCTCGGTCACTTTGGACTGATCCAAATCCGAGATCACCTTTTGCATTTCCTCGCCGAGTTTGTCGAGGCGTCCGGGCAGATCGCGGCGATCACCCAGTTCTTTACTAACCTCGCTCACACCCTTCTGAATCGCCTGCTGTTCGGCGCGCAGGCGGGCCATCTGCTGTCGCTCTTCATTGGACATCGAGCCGCCCGTCTGGTCACTACCAGGCATCTGGCCATTCAGTCTTCCCTGCTGCTGTGACAATTGCTGCATCTTGCCCATGGCGCCGTTGCCGCCCGGCTTGTCGCAGGAGCCGGAGCCAGGATTCTTGCATTGCCCTGAGTTCTTTTCCATCGCATCGGCGATTTGCTGGGCGGTCTGATTCAGATCGAACAGCGATTCGCGCTGGTTGCTCTGGGCGGTTGGTCCCTGGCGCTGTGAGAGCGCTTCGGCGGAAGACTGCATCCGGGACGCAGATCCCGAAAGGTTCTGCCCCATCTGATTGGACAGGCAGGTCGATTTCTTTCCGAGTTCCGCCAGTTGGGTGGCCAGCTTTTCGGTCGAGGAGCGAAGCGCCTCCTGCTCGGCGGCCATATCCCGTAGCGAGAGTGACGTGGGATCCACCTGACCCGTCTTGTCCATCAGTTCTTCTTGTTTGTCCGATACGTAAAGGACCTTGTCCAGCGCTTCCCGGAGCTGCTTGGCCATTTCGGCCTGCATCTTCGAGGACATTTGCTGCTGGAACGACTTCATCTCATCCAGCAGGGCTTTGAGGGAAGTGGAGCACTGGCCGCCTGACTGCTGCGCGGCATCTTTGTTCTGCTCCGACATGTTCTGGGCTGTCTGCTTCATCTGCGACGGCGCGGGCGACTTTTGCGCGGCTTGCGTAAACTCCTGAATCTTGGGGGGCGCCGCCACCTGATTGGCCGCCAGCATCGACTCCGCAGCCATCATGTCCTGGGCAAGCTTGTCGAAATTCGATTTGAGCTTTTCCTGGGATGGCGCCATGTCGGGAAGCTTATCCTTGGGTGTTTCCCCGGCTTCCTTGTTGAGCGCATCCTGCTGGGCCAGCATCTGCTCGACGCGTTTGATGAAGGCGTCGACTTTCTGCTCCGCCTGGAGCTTCTTCAGATAGGCGAGGGTCCGTTCGAGGCGCTTAAGCATCTCCTCCTGGGAGAGATCCATCTTCGCGAGTGCGTCCTGAACCTCCTTGGGATCAAGCTGCTTCATGGCTTCCTGCAGCTTGCGCATCGCCTCTTTCATTTCATCCGTGGCCACTTCGTTGAATAACTGCTGGGCCTCGATCATCTTCTGGATCAGTTCCGCCGATTGCAGCTTTTTCTGCTGGGCCTGCTGGATCTGCTCCTGCATGCTCTGGGCAATATCATCCAGTTCTTTGTTGAGCTTCTGCCCCTGGGAGGCGACTTCCTCCAGGCCCTTCTGCTTGTTCCAGTCGATTTCTTTTTGGCCGGCAATCTCGCGGCGCAAGTCTTCAAGCTTGTTGTTCAACTCCCGCTCACCCTCGAGGATTCGATCGAGCGCACTCACGTCCTCATCGCGCGCCATCTCGTTCTCGGCGATTTGCTCATCGAGCGAGGGCAGCCGGACCGAGAACGTTTTGCTCGACCCGTTTTGCGGCGCGGGGTTCTGATCGTTGTCCCAGACTTCGGCGTAGTAGTGGACAACGTCCTCGGGGAGCAGGCCCCAATTCGCCAAATCCCAGAAGTACCCCGTCTCGAGACGCTCACCCGTCAGCGCGGAACCCGGAATCACGAAATCGCGCACCGCCCGTTCGCGGCCTTCGGACAACCAGCGCGTGTGCAGCACCATCTTGGTGAAGCCGTAGTCATCGTGCGCCACAATTTTGAGGTCGACCGACATGGCGTCGCTGAGGTCCATGTTGTGGCCGGGCATGACAATCTCGACAGTCGGCGCCCGGTCGGGGATCGCCGTGATCGAATACTCGATCGGATGCGGATTGGAGCGGCCACTGGCATCGAGCAGCGTGACATGGTAAGAGCGATTCTTGTCGATTGTCAGTTCGGTCGAGGCGCTCTGGGAGCGAATCTCCAATGCCCGGCTGCTGCCATCCGAGAAGGCCATGGAGGCCGAGGAGAGCGGACGGTTGCTTTCCACCCGGAATTTGACGGTGGTTCCGACCGGAGCGGAAATCGTGCCGTCGTTTTCATCGACGACACTGGGAGCGATTCCCGTGTATTTCGGCGGGAAGATCTCCAGACGCAAGCCCGTGACAACGGGGCGGTCGACGGCGGTGACCTTGTAGGTGGGCGAGGTCCGCTCGCCGGCGGTGACGAAATACTCGAAGTCGTATTTGATCTGGGAAATCGTGTGGCGGAACTCAGCCTGGCTGACTCCCTTGGCGCCGCCCTCATCCCTGGTCACGGCCAAAGCCGGGACGGGTCCCAGGATTCGCCAATCACCACCGGCGCTGCGCTGGTGAATGGTGGCATTCTCGGGCAGACTGGCGCCGGTGACCCGGGCGACGATCTTGAAATCATCGAATTTGACGGCCTCGACCGAACCCGGCTCGATGCTCAGATCATACGGCACCGACGCTGAGTAATCGGTCAATGGGTTGGAATACGCCTGCCATGACCGCGAGGCCAGACTGGGAAACAGCAATGCCAGCAGAAGCCCGCTGCCCAAGCCAATGCCGGCGAGACGCGCCGACCGTTTGACACGGGCGCGGTCCAACGAAGCGGCAAAGTCGATGCCATTGCACATCTCCATCGCCTGCCGGATTGTCAGATCGATCAAATCCAGCGAGTACCCCTCCGGGTTGGCGCGCGCCCGATCCGCCAACTGCAGGGCGGCAATCAGGCGATTCTTCAACTCCGGATTGCGATGTTCGACGGCCAGAGCCAGATGGGCATATTTGGGGGCACGCACGGTTGATTTGGCCACTGCCCATAGCACCAACCCCAGCGCCGACGCACCGAGGATCGAGACAATCGTGACGCGGACGGTCGTCGATGGAATCACCAGTGCCAGCGTCGCGGAGAGAACCACAAAGGCAATTCCCAAGGCCGCGAGCAGAAGACTCATCTGTGTCGCCCACTCGAGTGCGATCCAACGGCGGCGCATACTTCTGAGGCGGTCTATCAGTTGGCTGTAACCCGGCATCGGTGACATGGGTGCTGCTCCCTGGTAAGCTCAAACGTGATCAGTAATCAAATGAACGACAGCGCCCTCCGGCGCTTACACCTTCTACGTTCTATCCTTTGATATCGACGGCGCGATAATGGGACTTGGGGGGCTCTTTGCAGACGATTTTCATCCGCATAACTCAATGCGTCAGTGCGTAGACGGCGAGATTGGTCCCCAGCCGCAGAGCCTCCAAGCGCTTCTCCGGCGGGTCCTTGTGCACCTGGGGATCCTCCCAGCCGTCGCCGATGTCCGATTCCACCAGGTAATAGACCACGACCCGGTCGTGATCGAGGATCGCATATCCCCGGGGCGGCTTGCCGTCGTGCTTGTGAATCTTGGGCGGTCCGTCGGGAAATTCGAACGGCTCATGGTAGATGGAGTGGGAAAACGGCAGTTCCACCATGTCCCGATCCGGGAAGATGCGCCTGAGTTCCCGCCGCACCGCCGCATCCATCCCGTAAGAATCGTTGATAAACCAGAACCCGCCACCCAGCAAGTAGCGGCGCATTTGTTCGAGCTCCGCATCGGAAAATCGCATGTTGCCGTGCCCGGTGCAGTAGATGAAGGGATGGTAGAAAAGATCGTGGTCCGATGGCTTCGTCCGTACCTCCTGATCGTTGATAAGGATGTCGGTGTTCTCTTTGATAAAGCCGAGGAGGTTCGGCAGCGCCGACGGCCCCCAATACCAGTCCCCGCCTCCCGGGTATTGCAGACGGGCCACGGTGAACTGAGAAGGATCGGCCGGAATCGGTTCCGGCGCGGGCCCTCGACGGGTTACCTGACTGGAAACCAGTGAGGCAGAGACGCCGGTCCAGAGCAGGGTGAAGATGATTGGTGCGATCAGGCGGCGGGGAGTCATAGGGTTACCACACTTGACATGAACGAGACACGGGATCAACAGCACAACTCAAAGCGGCCTTCACCGCCCAATTGCGTCTTACCCGTTAACGGGCCGGCGGGTTGTCATAGACCCGGTCTTTTCCGTCGAATCCCGGCGAAAAGACAGATATGACCACAGCCGGTTTGGCTCCCATGTTATAGAACGAATGCGATGCGCCCTTGGGGATGTGAATCACCTGCCCGGCGGCGACTTTGTACTTCACACCATCGACCACCAAGCGCCCGGAACCGCGAATGACCCACACGTTTTCCTCGTGGGCCAAGTGCCGGTGCGACTGGATCACGCCCCTGATCTGCGTCAGATGAATGCTGGAAAGCGAGTCGTGCTTGATCTCATCGGTGCGCATCGGCTGATCAGCCGCCAATGGGTGATCCATCAAGAGCGTGTCGATATCGTACACCCCAAAACCAGGAGTTGGTGCGGCGCTGGCACCGATAGAACTGAGCCATACGATCGCGGCGACCAGCGCCACGATCTGAAAGCCGTGTTTCACGTTTCTGGACATCATACCTCCCTGCCCTCTACGAGGCACGGCGACAAGATAAAGGCGCCGGACCTCTGGCGCCTTGAAATTTCCTCAAACCATTGGTCCAGAACTCAGGACTTAAACCGTTTCGGGCTGCGGCTTTCCCATTCCACATAGATGGGAGAGGCGACAAGCCACGACGAGTAGGTACCGATCACCACACCGAGGATCAGGCACATTGAGAAGTCGCGCAGCACGGGGCCGCCAAACAGATAGAGCGCAATAACCACCGCCAGTACCGTGCTGGAAGTGAGGATGGTTCGCGACAGCATTTCATTGATGGACGTGTTGATGGCCGGGATGAAATCGGCCTTCTTGTGAAACTTCTTAAGGTTTTCCCGGATTCGGTCATACACAATGACGGTGTCAGTCAATGAGTACCCGGCGAGTGTCAAGAGTGCAGTGATCACCAGAATCGTGATCTCGACATTGAAAATGTAGAGGATACCCAGCACTGCCAGAATATCGTGGAAGGTGGCAATTGTGGCCGCCACTCCGAACCGGAAGTCAAAACGCACCGTGATGTAAACGAGAATCCCAAGGAGCGAGACCAGCACGGCCCACCGCGCCTGACTCTGGAGTGTCTTGCCCACCGCCGGTCCAACCTCATGGATCGAGTCCATGTGGAACGAGTTCCCGGGGAATGCCTTCCGGATTGCTTCCAGCACCGTCTGACCGGCCTGCTTGCTGAGCGCGGGGTCGGCCTTGACACGAACGAGGAAGCTGTTGGCCTGCGCGCGTCCCTGCAATTGCTGGATTTCCGCATCGGCGAACCCTGAGGACGACAGGGCGCTGCGCAGCGCACCGACGTCAACCGGCTGCTCGAAGTACCCCTCCAGCATCGTGCCGCCGATAAACTGGATTCCGAGGTTTCCCTTCCCCATGGAAAGCATGACCATGGCCACGAGTCCCATGGCCACCAATATCCCGGAAACGAGGAAGGCTATCTTCCGTTTGCCGATGAAATCGACATGTGTATCGCCAATAATGCGAATGGGCATTCTTCAACTCCTCAATAACGACGTCAGTCTGCTGGTCCTCGTCGACTCCCGATTAGATCGACAGTGTCTTGTATTCCCGGCGGATATCAAACACAACCCGCGTTCCGACAACGGCGGTGAAAAGACTGATCGCCACGCCCCAGAAGAGAGTCACGGCGAATCCCTTGACCGGACCGGTGCCGAACATAAACAGCGCCAGTGCGGTGATCAGCGTGGTCACGTGCGAGTCGATGATCGTCACCATCGCGCGGGAATACCCGGCGTCAATGGCGTTTTTGACGCTCTTGCCTGCTCGAAGTTCCTCGCGGATGCGCTCGAAAATCAGAACGTTTGAGTCGACCGAGATACCGACCGTGAGCACAATCCCCGCGATACCCGGCATCGTCAGTGTCGCGTGCAGAACCGCCAGAACCGCCATGAGGAATAAGACGTTGAGCATCACGGCGAAGTCGGCGATCACACCCGACAATTGATAGTAGATGCCGATGATGAGTACGACCGCAAGGCCTCCCAACAGCGACGCGAGAAATCCTTTGGTGATCGAATCGCTTCCCAATGACGGACCGATCACATTGTTTTCGATGATCTTCACCGGAGCGGGAAGCGCACCGGCGCGCAGCACGATTGCCAGGTCGTTGGCCTGCTCATAGCTGCTGCCGGTTCCCATGGTGATCTGCCCGCGGTCGTTGATGCGGGATTGAATCTCGGGGTCGGATTCGACTCTGCCGTCCAGCACGATGGCCAGAGGCTTGCCGATATTGGCGCCCGTCAACCGGGCAAACTGCCGTCCACCCTCACGGGTGAGCTGGAACGACACGATGGGCTTGCGGAACTGATCGAAGCTCGGCTTGGCATCCGTGAGGTACTTCCCCGACATTTCGGTCTGCTTCTTCAGTACGTAGAGCTGCTCTTCTTCAACCCCGCCCGTGAACGAGCTCTTGGTGCTCCAGGCGAATTCGACGTCGGGCGGGATCAGCTTTTGAACCTCGGGCCGGGCCAGCAGATTCTTAACCAGCGGCACCTCATCCTTGCGAACCGACCAGGTGCCACCACGGCGCCCGGGGTCGAGCAGCGAGGACAAAGGCCGCTCTTTGGGGATTTGTGGCGGCAGCACTTCGCCGGTGTCCTGTGAGGCCAGCGCACCAGTGGAGTCGCTTTTGGGCTTAGTTGAATCTTTCGAGAACAGGTCTTTCAGGACATCGTCTTTGGGCTTGTCTGTCGCCGTGGACGTATCCGTCGGCGAGCTCGAGGTATCGCTCCCACCGATGGCTTCGAGGCTCTTGTCAATCCGATCAACCAGGAGTTGAGCTTTTTCCGGGGTCTCGGTCAGCTTGAACTCCAGTTGGGCGGTACGCCCGATAAGTTCTTGGGCGCGTTCGACATCGGTAATTCCCGGCAGTTCCACGACGATACGGTCGGGGCCCTGCTTTTGAATCACGGGCTCTGTCACGCCAAACGCGTCGACACGATTCCGCAGGATTTCTTTCGCCCGGTCAACGGCATCGGTCGCTTCATCCGGATTCAGTTTGGAGCGGTCGACTTCGAGGACTACGTGCATCCCACCCTTGAGGTCCAAACCCAGCTTGATTGCCTTGCGCTGGAGATCAATCCACCCCTTCGGGTCATTCTTTGCCATTTCGTCCCGTTCAGCCGAACTCATCTGCCACAACTGAATACTGGGGTAGAGATACCAGAGCGAACCCAGTATCAGGAAGACAATCAGGCCGATTTTCCAAGCTACGCCACGCGGCATCGGTCATTCCCTTTCACAATCAACCATGGTGACGGCCAATCTGGGAGACTCCCCGACCGGCCGGGAAAACAAGCCGACAATATACCACATCTTCCTTTTCGGTCAACCGGTTAAATGCTTTGCCAGACAATCTGAGTAGACGCCCAGACGCCCCCAAAAAGGTCTGCTGGTCTTGACTGAGACGCCGAATCTCGGTAAGCTTGGGCCAGGGCGGTGTAGCTCAGCTGGTCAGAGCAGCGGAATCATAATCCGCGTGTCCGGGGTTCGAATCCCTGCACCGCTACTTGCCCGAGTGGAACCAATCAAGAACCCTGGAGCTTCCGGGGAAGTCAGTCATCTATGCACCGAAAACTGCCAGTAGTCCTGCTTTGGGCGGCAATTCAAAGCCTCAGCGCCGATGCAGCTACGCCTCAGGCTGACCTCATAATCCAAGGAGCTCACGTATTCACCGCCGATCCCGCCCGACCGGTCGCCGAAGCGGTTGCGGTACTTCAGGGCCGCATTCTTTATGCCGGATCCGAAGACAGTGCCTCGACCTTCGCAGGGCCTGCCACGCAGACTCTGAAGTTGAATGGCGGGCTTGTCCTCCCGGGGCTGATCGACGCCCACTGCCATCTCGTAAATCTCGGCAAGTCCCTATCGGAATTGGACTTGAAGGGAATTCGCTCGCCCAGGGAAGTCCTCTCCAAGGTGCAGGATAAACAGCGCACAACCCCCAAGGGAAGCTGGATTCAAGGGCGCGGCTGGGACCAGAATATCTGGCCCACAAAGCGATTTCCAACCGCAAGCGATCTGGAAGGAACCGATGACAATCCCGTGTACCTCGGGCGCGTCGACGGGCACGCGGCGTGGGTCAATCAGGCCGCAATGGCACTCTGCGGAATCACGCGCGATACGCCCGATCCCGATGGTGGCCGAATCATCCGCGACTCATCCGGATCACCAACGGGAGTGTTCGTTGATAACGCCGAAGACCTGATTGTCTCTCATATCCCCCCACCCCCATTCGACGAGCAGCTCTCGCGGGCGAAGTTGGCGATTAAGGAGTGCAACCGATTTGGCCTCGTGGGCATCCATGATGCCGGTGTCGATTCCAGCACGCTCGAGGTCTACCGGCAGCTCTATCGTGACTCACTTTTGACCCTCCGCGTCTATGCCATGCTGAGTCCGGTCGACACCGGCTTCTTCTCTCGTCAGGTCGAGAAGGGCCCGAGTGTGGAGGCCGATGGACATTTGGTCATCGGGGCCGTGAAGTTCTACGCCGATGGCGCACTCGGATCACGAGGTGCCGCGTTGCTGGAACCGTACAGCGATGATCCCGGCAACAAGGGACTTCTGGTCAGTAAACCTGAGTATCTGTACGACATGACCCGCCGGGCACTCGGCCGGGGATTTCAAGTGTGCACGCACGCGATCGGCGATGCCGGGGTCCACACGGTTCTCGATGTTTATGAGAAGGCACTCCGCGAGTCCTCTCCACCCGATCCGCGATTGCGGATCGAGCATACGCAGGTGGTCGCCCCGGACGACATACCGCGCTTCGCCAAACTGGGCGTCATTCCCGCCATGCAGCCCACGCATGCCACTTCAGACATGGGATGGGCCGAGGCACGTCTCGGCCCGGAGCGTGTCAAAGGCGCCTACGCCTGGCGGACGCTCTTGAAAGCCGGGTGCCGGATACCCTTTGGCTCCGACTTCCCGGTCGAGTCACCGAACCCGCTTTGGGGCTTCTATGCCGCGGTGACGCGGCAGGATCATGACGGGAAACCAGCCGGGGGTTGGCAACCGGACGAGCGATTGACCATCTACCAGGCCATCAGGGGATTCACGCTCGATGCAGCGTATGCGGAATTCGCTGATTGGATGCGTGGTTCTATTGAGATGGGCAAAGCCGCTGATTTTACGATTTTGGACAAGGACATTTGCATGATGCCGCCGGACAGTATTCTGGCAACGCGTGTGGCCTATACCATCCTCGCCGGCAAGATCGTTTATTCTGCGCAAGCCAAATGATCCACCAATCGTGCCGCTCGCACTCGCACCCGTGTTGACCTGAGGCTTGAAATCGCCATATTGCCAATGCACGAGTTGACGCAGGAGGCTGGCAATGCGCAGGTTGAGATGGCTGGTACTGCTGACAGTGGTAATCAGCGGCTGCTCCGACAAAACGATAATCAACAACAACTACTACTCGTTTACGGCCGGTGCGATCGCCGGGCGCGTCGTGCCGGGGGACCCGGGAACGCTGGTGATGACCAG
Source organism: bacterium (assembly GCA_021813505.1). Lineage (GTDB taxonomy): Bacteria > Zixibacteria > MSB-5A5 > WJJR01 > WJJR01 > JACRMA01. The sequence continues at coordinate 69,921 of JAKAKI010000034.1, forward strand.
CGACAGCGTTCGGGTCAAGCAGGTCGATCCGAGTGGATACTTTGTCCTGGATTCGCTGCCGACCGGCGTCTACGGCATCGTCGTCATACCGGTCAACTACTCACGCCGGGAGATTTCCAATCTGACCGTTGCCGCCGGACAGATCCTGTCCATTGGCGATGTAGCCCTGTCGAACTTCCCGTACCCGTTCTACCAGAGTGCGCCGGAAGACGGCCGGGATTCGGTCCGGTTGAGCACCAGTATCAGCCTGTACGCCGATGAGCGCGTCATTCTCGATGACCTGGCGAGTTCGGCGACAATAACCCCCGAGCTAAATGGGGAGTGGAGCGAGCGATCGTGGGCATCGAAAACGTACGGAGGCTCGCAGTACATGTTTTATCCGACGGAACGGTTGCGACTCGCAACCGATTACACGGTCAGAATTCCAGCGTCGGTGCACTTGGCCGGCGGAGGGACACTGGCGAGCGATCTTGTCCTGCACTTCACGACGGAGCCGTTGATCCTGAAGCTCAGGAGCTTTCCATCGGGTATCAACGGCGGCGTTCCCTTGATGGAATTCAGCCCGTCGTTGTCATTCAATGTGGTCATCGATGAAGATTCATTGACGAAAGCGGTGAGATTTGTACCGGCCATCCAGGGTTTGTGGCTGCAAACGGCCAAAGGATCGAGTGGCGGACAGTATTCATTCATGGCGACCGGCACGGATCCATTGTTACCGGAGACCAACTACCTGATGATCATCAGCGGTACTGTTCCACTTGATGGACCTCGAACCCTACCGCAAACGGATACCGTTCGCTTCACGACCGAACCCAGCGGCGTGATTCAGTCATATCCTCAGAACGGCGCACGAATGCACTGCACCGTTTGTTCAATCTCGCTGGTGTTCAATGCCCCGATGGATACGGCATCGGTCCGCGCGGCATTCAGTCTGGGCCTGTTCGCCACCGACTCGCTGATTCCCGGAACCATCACCTGGTACAGCAGCCCGCGACAAATGCAATTCAGCCCTCAGGGTGCGTTGATACCGGGCACGGTCTACACTTACAGGCTCGCACGGTCGGCCCAAACGACCTCGGGACACACCATGTCGCAGGACTACTCGGCGTCGTTTTTGGTCGAGGAGATGCAGTAGGATCGATCAGCAGATTCGCGGCAATTGCTCGCCACTTTGCATATCAACAACACGGTCCACGCCAATCCGTGTGGTCATCGTGACCCGGCCGGAAGGACTGTCTTTCACCCCGCCGATGAGAACCGCGCCTTCGCCCGGCGAAACCGACCTCATCAATTGCAGAGCCGCCGCCGCTTGCGCGCGTGGGAGGAAGCAGACCATGCGGCCTTCGTTCGCCACATAGAGCGGATCAAATCCCAATAACTCACAGGCACCCTGGACTTGTTCGTTGACTGGCAGTGCCGATTCATCGATGCGAATTGAGAGGCGGGATGTCTGGGCGATCTCGACAAGCGCGCTGGCCAATCCGCCACGTGTTAGATCACGCAGGCAATGAATCTCCATTCCGGCATCCAAAAGGTGTTTCACCAATCCGCCGAGCGGGGCACAGTCGCTTTCGATCGCTGTCTCGAACGCGATTCCCTCACGTGCGGCCATCACGGCGATACCGTGGCGGCCGATGTCACCGCTGAGGAGAATCGCATCCCCCGGGCGGACGCTCGCGGGAGCAATCACCAGACTGTGTTCGATCACGCCGATTCCGGCGGTGTTTACGAAGATTCCGTCGCCCTTTCCCCGATCGACGACTTTCGTATCCCCCGTAACGATCCTGACACCAGCCCGCTCGGCCGCGTGGCGCATTGATTGCGCAATTCGCCACAGTGACTCGGTTGGGAATCCCTCCTCGATGATGAATCCGGCGCTCAGGTACAACGGCCGCGCACCGCTCATCGCCAAGTCGTTCACCGTGCCGTTGACCGAGAGAGTTCCGATATCCCCGCCGGGAAAGAAGAGCGGCTTGACTACGTACGAATCAGTCGTGAACGCCAGGCGGCAGGTGCCGGCTTCGAATACCGCAGAATCATGGCGTGTGGCAAGCAGCGGATTATCGAAACTGGCGACAAACACCTTTTCGATCAATTGCTGCATCAGCCGTCCGCCTCCCCCGTGCGCCATCATCACATGCGGGTAGTCGGCAATTGGCAGTGGGCACGAAGCGTGGATTTCGGTGTCAGGTGTCATGGGTCACTCTCGCCTTCTCAACAGGGACCGCTGCGGCCATTCAATCGCGCCGATACCGGAAGTAGGCCGCGCAGGCGCCCTCGGAGGAGACCATGGTCGCCCCCAGTGGATGCTCCGGCGTGCAGCGCGTGCCGAAGGCCGCGCATTCGTTGGGCTTCAGAATCCCTTGAAGAATCAGTCCGCTTTGGCACTCCGCGGGTTCTTCGACGACCTGGCCTGCCAAGCCGAACCGTGACTCGGCGTCGAACGGTGCGTACGGCGCCGTGAGCCGCAGGCCGCTGGCGGGAATCTCGCCGATGCCGCGCCAGCGGCGAGGCCCAATTTCGAATACCTCACGGATCAGCTCCTGCGCCGGACGATTCCCCTCACGGCGGACAGCGCGGGTATACTGATTCTCGACGTCGGCGCGCCCCTCCTCCAATTGCTTCACGCACATCATGATTCCCTGGAGAATGTCCAACGGCTCAAAGCCGGTGACCACAATCGGGATATGATACCTGGCGGCGATCGGTTCGTATTCAGTGTAACCCATGACTGTGCAGACGTGGCCCGCCGCGAGGAATCCCTGCACGCGATTGTTCGGTGACGAAAGGATCGCCTCGATGGCGGGCGGCACCAGTACATGCGAGACGAGCAGGAAGAAGTTTGAGACGCCTTCGCGTTTGGCCTGATGCACCGCCATGGCGTTGGCTGGAGCAGTTGTTTCGAACCCGACCGCAAAGAAGACGACCCGCCGGTCGGGATTGGCGCGCGCGATTTTGAGGGCGTCCATCGGCGAGTAGACAATCCGGACATCGCCGCCGGTTGCCTTCACGCTGAGCAGGTCCCGGTCAAGACCTGGAACACGCAACATGTCTCCGAACGAACAGAAGATGACCCCGTCGGTCGATGCGATCTGCAAGGCCTTTTCAATCAGCTCGAGTGGGGTCACGCAGACAGGGCAGCCGGGACCATGGACCAAAGTCAGGCCCGCGGGCAGCAGCTCGTCGATCCCATAGCGCACGATCGCATGGGTCTGCCCGCCGCACACCTCCATAAGCGTCCAAGGTTTCGTGACAAGCTCCGCCAGCGCGGCGGCGTAGCGGCGTGCGCTTGCGGCGTCACGGTACTCATCGATGAACTTCACGGATGTTCTCCGGATGCCGCATCTTCGGTACCAAGGCCGTCCAGTTCACCAATCTCACGGAGGTACTCGAACACCTTTCCCGCTTCGCTTTCGTCCAGTGTACTGATCGCGAATCCCACGTGCACGATCACATAGTCGCCGACATTCGCCTCGGGCACATACGCCAGATTGATCTCTTTCACGATTCCGCCGAAGCTGACGCGACCGGTGCGGGTGAGCGGATCATCGCCGGATACACTTTCGATCTTCCCCGGAATTGCCAGGCACATGAATCACTTCCCTTTCGAAAGTTCTCTGGTGGCGGCGAAGATCTGGCCGAGCGAGATGCCGCCGTCGTTCGGCGGAACTCGCTGGTGCCAGAAGGGTGTGAAGCCGGCATCACGCAACCGTCCCACCGTCCGTTCGCTCAGATATCGATTTTGGAAGCAACCGCCACTTATTGCGACCGATGGCAGTCCGATCCGTTGGGCGAGAGCGACAACACTCTCTGCCAGGGCATTGTGGAACCTCAGCGAAACCACCGAGGTGGCGGCTCCGCTGCCCACGTCTCGCATGACTTCTGAAACCAGGGATTCCCAGTCCACAACGATTGGTGACTCATCACTTTGCAATTCGATTGGATAGGCAGAGTCGCCACTGGCATCCTCCAGCGCGAACTCCAGCTCCATCGCGGCCTGGCCCTCGATCCGCGAGATCATTCTGAGCCCCGTGAGGGCTGCGATGGCGTCGAAGAGACGCCCAGCACTGGACGTACGCGGGCAATTCGTCCCGGCGCGCAGCATGGAATGGACTATGCCGAGTTCGGCATTGGTGAAGCCCATGCGATCAACAAGGGGCAACGCAAACGCCCTCTCCCCCATCATCTCGTAAAGCAATCCCAGCGACACACGCCTGGGTTCGTTGATGGCAGCCTCGCCCCCCGGAAGCGGAAAGGTCCGAAAGTGCGCGACCCGTTCAAAAGCGTCATCATCGATACGGATAAACTCTCCGCCCCAGATCGTGCCATCGGTCCCGTATCCGGTGCCATCCCACGCGACACCGAGCACTGGTGGCCGAAGTCCGTTTTCGGCCATGCAGGACAAGACATGGGCATAGTGATGCTGCACCCGAATCACCGGGAGGCCGAGCGATTCCGCGTGTCTGGTGGAGCCATAGTCCGGATGCAGATCGCACGCCACGGCGATCGGTACCGATTCATGAATCCTGGGCAGATCGGCGATGACATGCTCGAAGGCATCGAGTGCCTGGGCCGTATCGAGATCGCCGATGTGCTGGCTGATGAAGGCATTGCTACCGGCAGACCACGCCACGGTATTCTTCAGGTGTCCGCCCACAGCGAGCAACGGCGGGATCGATTCCGCGATTTCCACCGGCAGCGGGGCGTATCCCCGGGCGCGCCTCAACAGCAGTTCCCGGCCCAGCGACACCCGGACAACCGAATCATCGGCATGCCGCGTGATGGGACGATTGTGCACGAGGAAATATTCGGCGATCCCATGCAGGCGTCGCAGGGCATCGGTCTCATCGGTGCAGATTGTTTCATCGGAGCGGTTGCCGCTGGTGGCAACCACAGGGAAGCCCAGTTCCGCCATGAGCAGATGGTGAAGCGGCGTGTAAGGCAGCATAACCCCGAAGTTGGGATTACCCGGCGCGATCGAGGGCGCGACGACCTCCGCAGCCGCCGATGGCGGCGATTTCCGCCGGACTAACGTGATTGGCGCCTGCGGTGACCCCAGCAACAGGGTCTCGAGGGAAGACAACGCGCAATCACGCTCGATCATTTCACGCAAAGGATACATCAGCGCCAGGGCCTTTTCCTCGTGTCCTTTGGCCTCGCGCAGGCGGCAGACCGCCGACTCATTGCGCGCATCTACGATCAGATGAAAACCGCCAAGTCCTTTCAGCGCGAGGATCTTCCCCTCGCGGATGATTCTCGCTGCGAAAACCAGCGCATCTTCCCGCGCGGCAAGTATTCGGCCGCCGGCATCCCATAACTGCAATTGCGGGCCGCACTCTGGACACGCATTGGGTTGCGCATGGAATCGGCGATCGCGCGGATCATCGTACTCGGCCTGACACGCATCGCACATTTCGAAGCCGTGCATCGTCGTGTTGACGCGGTCATAGGGCAACGCCGTTATGATCGTGAATCGTGGACCGCAGTTGGTGCAGTTCGTAAACGGGTAACGGAACCGGCGGTTTTGGGGATCGAAGATCTCACACAGGCAATCCGGGCACGTGGCAAGATCGGGGAGGATCACCGCGGTTTTCGAACCGCTCTCATCGCTCTCCCGGATGTCGAATCCGGAAAACCCTATCGGTGCGAGGTGTGCGAGGTCCACGCGCTGGTAGAAAGCGCGGGGTGGACGTTCGCTCTGAACTCGTGCCAGAAAACTCTCGAGTGCTGCGCCGGGGCCTTCGACTTCGATGGTTGCCCCATTGGCGGAATTCATCACCCATCCCTGCAACTGCAGTTCATGCGCGAGCCGGTAGACGAAGGGACGGAAGCCGACACCCTGCACTGCGCCGCGAAGGTTGATGCGCAGCCGCCGGATGACTTCGTCATCCTTGCTCCTGTGCTGTCGCACGCGGTGATGCGCAGAGATCTTCGCCATGCGATGTCTCATGTCCTCTTCCGCTGGGCCCGGCTCCATTCCTGGCGAAGCTGCGCTGCTAATGAATCAACAGCAACGGACACGTCGTGCGAGATTGGCGCACCTGCTGAGAAGACGGTTCCCTCAATGGCGAACACGGTCAAGGTGGGCGGCAGCCGGCCCAGCGTTCTGGCGAGCTCGATGACATTGGCGATCCCGACCGCGTGCGTGGAGCATTCCCGGAGGATTTGCTCAGGGACAGCGCCCCCGACCGCGTCAAAGCGGAACAACGCCCCCGCTTCCTCACCCGAGCTGCAGGCATCGACGATAACGACCTCGTCGAATCCCTGCCACGCATCGATAATCCCAGCCGCGTCCCCGGCTACCTCACGGGTGACGGTTCCGTTGGGAAGCGATCCGCGCAGCCGCCGCACCAGCGCCAGCCCTGCGGCATCGTCACCACGGAAGTCGTTTCCCACTCCGATGACGAGTCTGCGGATGACGGTCGCCTGAGTGGTCATGGGGCAATCCCGGACTGTGTCCGGATCAGTCCCGCTCGATGTGAAGCTTCAGAAAGTGAGTCGCGCAGGAGATACACGGATCATAATTACGCACAACCTGTTCGCATTGCCAGGTAAGCTTTTCGTCGGGCAGGTCGATTCGGGACGCCACGAATTGCCGAAGATCGGACTCGATCTGCTTTTGGTTCTGGGAAGTTGGTGGCACAATCTTGGCCTCCGTGATGATGCCTTGCTCGTCGAGGCGATATCGGTGATACAAGATACCCCGTGGCGCCTCGGTGCATCCATAGCCTGTGCCCGCGTGCGGAACCACCGGGACCGCTGCCTTGCCGGGCATCGTGTACTCTTGAATCAGCCTGACCGCCTCATCGCACACCTGCACCAACTCCACTCCCCGAACGATAATGCTCTTGAACGGATTGCGGCAGACATTCGTCAGCCCGGCCTCGCGGGCGGCGGCTTGGGCTACAGGTGGCAGTCTGTCGAAATTCAGATTGTACCGCGCCAACGGACCGACGTGATACGATCCGTGGTCCTTGTGGACGGATCGCAGGGCATTCGAATGCTTCGCGTGCTCCTCGAAGAAGTGCTCCTCATACTGATGCACCGCAATGTCGAGTCCGGTGCTGGAGACGATGCGTCCTTCGTTGATTGGGTACTCATCCGGATGACGCAGCGCGACAAACTCATAATCTGGCTCAAACTCCGGAAATGGAAGTGTCGCGGCCCAGCGGACCGTCTCCACTGAAGCATCCCGCGCCCACTGCAAACGATCCAGCATTGGAGTCAATTCCGACTTCGCCGGCACCCGGTAAAATCCGCCGACTCTGACATTGATCGGGTGAATCTCACGTCCGCCGAGCGCGGCGACGATCTCATTCCCAATCTTCTTCAATTGCAGAGCCCGTTGCACAACCGCCGGATGGTCGCGTGCGATTTGAATGGCATCTTCATAGCCGAGGAAGTCCGGCGCATGCAGCAGGTAGACGTGCAGGGCGTGGCTTTCAATCCATTCACCGCAGTAAAGAAGCCGGCGCAAGGCACGCAGCGGGCCATCCACTGTGATCCCCAGCGCGTTCTCCATCGCCTGCACCGAACTCATCTGGTACGCCACCGGGCAGATGCCGCAGATGCGGGCGGTGATATCAGGCGCTTCCGAGTAATTGCGGCCGCGCAGCAACGCTTCGAAGAAGCGAGGTGGCTCGAAGATGGTCAGCCGGACGTCCGCGACCTCACGCCCCTTGATCCGGATGTGGATCCCACCCTCGCCCTCGACTCTCGCCAGATAGTCGACCTTGATCGTTTTAGCGCTCATGCGCCTCGCCCTCCTTGCGGAACGGCTCCGCGCAGGCATTGAACCCGCGCATGGCGCGGACGATATCGGGATCGGATACGCCCAACCCGGTCAACTGAGCCGCCAGTGATTCGGTGTTCGGCGTTTCTTTTGGGCCAAAACAGCCGTAGCAGCCACGATTGTAGCTCGGACAGATCGCACCACAACCGGCGTGGGTTACCGGACCCAGGCAGGGGATCCCCTGCGCCACCATAATGCAGACAGTCCCACGGCGCTTGCACTCGATGCACACGCTGTGGGACGAAATACCCGGCTTGCGTTTGTTGAGAATCGCGCTGAGGACCTCGACCAGCTGGTACTTGTTGATCGGGCATCCACGCAGCTCCATGTCAACCTTAACATGGTCGGAGATCGGAGTCGATTTGCTCAGGGTTTCTATGAATTCCGGCGAGGGATAAACGGCGGAGATGTAATTCTTGACGTCATGGAAGTTGCGCAAGGCCTGAATGCCGCCGGCAGTGGCACAGGCTCCGATGGTGACCAGGAACTTCGACAAACGGCGCACCCGATGGATGCGCTCGGCATCGTGCGGCGTGGTAATCGAGCCTTCGACCAGCGAGAGATCATACGGCCCTTTCCCGACCGCACGCGAGGCTTCCGGGAAATTGGCAATTTCGACCGCACCGGCTACGGCCAACAGCTCATCCTCGCAATCCAGAAGGCTTAGCTGGCATCCATCACAGGACGAGAATTTCCACACCGCCAGCCGGGGCTTGGCATTCTGTGCCATCTCAGATCTCCCTCGTCGCGAAGGTGGACGCGATGCGCGTGTACGGATAGACGGGACCATCTTTGCAGATGAATGTCGGGCCATATTGGCAATGGCCGCAAAGCCCCACTCCGCATTTCATGTTGCGCTCCATCGACAGGAAGACTCCGTCCGCCGGTACGCCACGGCTGAGCAGCTCTAGGAGCGTGAACCGCATCATGACCTCCGGGCCACACACCATCGCCACAGTGTTGTTCGGGTCGAAGGTCGCTTTGCGGATCAGCGTCGTCACCACGCCGACGCGCCCCTGCCAATCCGAGGTTGCACGATCCACCGTAACATGCACTTCCAGGTCGAATTGCGCGCGCCACTGTTTGAGTTCCCTTGGGAACAGGATGTCTCCCGGTGTCCGGACGCCGTAGAGGAGCACGATTCTCCCGTAGCGCTGGCGTTCGGCCAGAAGTCGGTAGAGCGCCGGTCGCAAGGGTGCGAGCCCAATGCCGCCGGCCACGACAACCACATCGGACCCGGCAGATTCATCGACCGGCCAGTGCGAGCCGAATGGGCCCCGCACACCCAGTGTGCCATTCTTCTTCAGTCCGCATAACGCCGTGGTGGCGGCGCCAACCGCGCGGATCGTGTGCACGAACCGGCGGTGATCGGCCGGATCACCGGAGATGGAAATCGGTACCTCGCCGCAGCCATAGGCATAAACCATGTTGAACTGGCCGGGAGCGAATGCGGGTGTGTTCAATGCGTTCTGCGGCCGCACATCCAACGTAAACGAGTCATGCGTCTCGCGCCGGATGCTGTGCACCCGGTACAGCGCCGGTGCGAGAGACTCGCCGTGCAGCGGTGGCTGGGACTTTTCAGCGGCTATTGCCATAGAGATCCAGAAGTTGCAAACGGGTGGCGTCCATACGCTGCTGCATGATTTGGGCGAAGCGCTTCAGCATTTCGTAGCCGAGATCATGATCACGTTCACATTTTGTGCGCAGGCATTCGCCGTCGAGGGCAATGGCTCTGGTCAGTTCCACGGCCTGCGCATCGAAGTGCCACTGATACGGCGCCAGCAGCCAGGACCAGCCCAGTATGTCGCCATCATCGACGGTTTGGATCGTGATCGGTCCGCGCCCGGGTGTGAAGAGCTCCACACGGACCTTTCCATGACGAATGACGTAAAATCGGTCGGCCTCTTCGCCCTCATGGAAAAGGAACTGGCCCGGATTGAAGCGGACATTGGTGGCACACCCGACGATCAATTCCAGATGGGGACGCGCGAGTCCGTGCAGGAACGGATGCTCAGCCAAAATTCTTTCAAGCGTTTCCACGTGGGGTCTCCTTACGAATTGGTGGACAGTTGCCGGGCGGGTTGCCTTCGCGAAGCGCGGCGAGTTCCTCGGTTACGTCGATACCAGCCGGGCACCAGGTGATACACCGGCCGCAACCGACACACCCGGATTGCCCGAACTGATCGAACCAGATACCGAATTTGTGCGTCAGCCACTGGCGGAAGCGGGACTTGGCCGACGAGCGCACCGCACCGCCGTGGATGTATGAATAATCGAGCGTGAAGCACGAATCCCACAGGCGGCAGTGCTCGGCATGCTCGCCGGCCAGATCGGTGACATCCGTCGTCGTCGTGCAGAAACAGGTCGGACACACCATTGTGCAATTGCCACAGGTCATACAGCGTGTGGCAACCTGATCCCATCTTGAGTGGCTGGGATTGCGCACCAGCAGATCGCGGATATTGGCCGCGTCGACTGTCCGTCCCATGTGCGCGGCGGCGCTGGCCACCACGTTCTCGGCGGCTGTCCGCTCCGCCTCCGTCGGCACCGAGTGGGGAATACCTTCGAGAATCTCTGCGCCCAGCTCGGTTTCAGCCCGTGCGACAAAGTAGTGGCGATCCCCCTCGATAATCTCGGTCAAGGCAAGATCGTATCCACTGGAGGCCCTGGGCCCTGTTCCCATCGAAGTGCAAAAACAGGTGCCGCCGGCCACGCCGCAATCGACAGCGACTATCAGTGTCTTTTCGCGGCGGCTTCGGTAGGCCGAATCAGCCGCCACTCCGTGCAACAGTACACGATCCAGGGCGAGAATCGCGTTGAGTTCGCAGGGGCGCACCCCAACAAACGCCTGCTTGGGCGGCAGCGATTGATTCGCATCGACCTTGAATCCACCGTCATCACGCTGGGCGTTCCAGAGCCGGAGGGTGGGTTCGTGCAGGTACCGCTTCCATGACTGGGCACCGACCGTATACGAGAAGAAGGCTTGATCCTGTCTGGAGGTCAGCCGGAAGCGCGCGTTGTTCTGGTCAGTCCCCGCACCAATTGGAAGTTCCGTGATCGAGGAGAGGCGGTCGAGCACAATCGTGTTGTCGCGCACGCGCGGGCCGAAAACCTCATACCCGCGACCCTGCACGGCATCAAGCAGTGATTGCAGTTGTTCACTTTCAAAAGTAACGCAACGCTGATTCGAGTCGTTTCCCGGCATGGGCCCCAATCTCCGACCGATATTCCCCACCTCTTGGTGGTATCGGCATAATTATAGGTGATCGGGATGATGATGGGGGGCGCGCCGCGTCAATAATGCGCGGCCGCTGTCACAATCGGACAGTGTCAGAATTCAAAGAGTTCCGGCGATCGAGATCAAATAGGTGTCGCCAAGCTCATGTGCTTGATAGGTATAATCGAGGCGGAAACGGTGCCACAGCAGCGAGGCGCCGATCGTAGGATCGTTGCCGGACAATCCGCCACGGACTCCAACATACGACGTCGGGTGGAACTCGGCGCCGCCGTGGAAGACCCGCCCACCGACATCGGAATCATCGGCGTCCAGACTGATTGTCAGGCGGCGGGAGAGGAGATGGACCGCACATCCGGCTTTGACATTCGTGCTGATATTGTCGTACGAATGCTCCAGTGTGTTCCATCGCATCCGCGGATTATTCAGATTCTGGACGTTCAGTCCCAGCGAAATCGCATCGGCCGGGGTGAACATGAATCCCAGATCGAAACCGAGGCCATTCGCTGACCAGGTGTCCAACTGGTGAAGCAGAAGCTTGGTCCCCAGCCCTACAGAAATCATCCGGTGCAGCCGGTATCCCATCGCGAGGATAAACGCGTTCTCGCTGTCGCCGAAAGAGCCCTCGACGATGGGACGTCCGTCGGTGTCCTCTCGGCTCGATCGGGTGATGCCATCCACCGATGTCCGTACCAACGCCGCACCGAGACGATAGCGCCGCTCGGTGGGCAGGGTGAATCCCAGGCTCACATCGTGAATCCCCAGTCCGAAGCGATTGGCATATGAAATGAAGAACTCGGCAATGTCGCTGCTGGCCAAACCCGCCGGATTCCAGTACACAGCCGTGGCGTCGTCGGCGATGGCCACGAACGAATTCCCCATTCCAAGGGGACGCGCACCGACACCGAAACGCAGGAAGTTCCCGGCGTTCAAGGCCGCGCTCACCGGCCGGGCGGGCACGGCCAGTATGCCCAGCGCCGCCAGGCAGATCAAGGTGAGGCTGGGGCGGTGATATCGCATTGAGAATTCCTACCTGATGACCGCCAGTTTGTCGAGCCGATTCACCGATCCCTGGCTGTTTCTCGCCGTGATCTCATAGACGTACGCGCCACTCGCGAGGATTCCATAGCCGTCCGACCAGCCGTCCCATGGCACCGCGTTGTAACCCGCCTTGCATTCGATGTTCTCCATCTTGCGCACCAGGTTGCCACTAAGATCGTAGACCCGAATGGATACGCCGGCATCCTGTGTCAAGGTGAAGGTAAACTCCATCGGTCCACGCGCAGGATTGGGAAACGGCACGACATTGCCGAGCCGAAGCTCATCCCCCACCATGAATTTCTTGATCAGCAAGGCCGTGTTCCCCACGTCGTCGGCCACGTTGATCGTCATCGTCTGGGCTCCCGGCGTTAGCGGCGCCGGCACGGTGACATGGGTGGCGAATGTTGTCGTGTCGTATGAGAATCCGGGGGACCCGCTTCTAAATTCCAGCGGGCCTGCCGCGGTTCCCGGCAGGATGGATACCAGGACACGGGCCACGTTGATACCTGAACCATCATCCACCAATTGGAATGAGAACGAGGGCATCGCTGACATGTAATCACCGTCCACAAACCGCGCGTTGTCCATTGAAAGGCTGGTGATGTAAGGTGGTCTGGTGTCGATCTTGTACGGTTGCACAGCGGAGTGCACCGGTTCGGCATTCCCGGCCACGTCGGTGGAAAAGTATTCGATGAGTGAGGGGCCCTGGGACTTGACCCGGAAGGGCCGCGTGTATCGCGCCCAACCGCTTCGATTGACCCGATACGTTGTCCGGGCAATTCCGCTCAGATTATCGGTGGCGGGAAGCGCAACCAGCCCCTCGGCGCGGCACCACCCATTGCTGTCCAATTCGGCACAGGTCATCGTAATCGATGTGACCGGTGGGGTGAGATCGACAACGATCGCGCCCTGCGAACAACTGGCTTCCGAGGAGATGGGATCATTGATAACCGCCCGAACATAGTATCGCCCATCGGGAACGCCGGCAACGTACCATTCGAAATAGCCGGCATGCCCATCCGCATCTTCGGACAAGGGCTTGCCCGTGATTCCGATGGGGTTTAGGCAACTGGCGCTATCGGATCGGTACAGCATCACCTTCGCGTCGTCATTGGGATCTGTGTCATTCCAGGCAATCACGACGCGATGATTGGTAATGATTGTTGCCTCCGGGATGTCTATTTCAATCGTCGGCGGCACATTGATGATGACCAAGATTCTGGCTTCGCAGACGCAGCCGGCAGGGTCAGTGGTGCGGATGGTCACGGTGGAATTCCCCGCCCATCCGCGCAGCGGAGCGACGCTGAGGAATCGGTTCCCATCGATTCGGGCACCGCAACTGTCCCTGGTGTTGGCGGCGATTTCGAATTTGAGCCTGTCGGGCGATGACGTCATCTTCCCGATCGAAAGCCACAGATCATACGCTCCGATCAGGGAATCGTCACGATTCACGATGATCGGTGAATCGAAGTGGCAGGCTGGTCCGTAGACGACGACAACCGCGCTGTCGGGCGAGACGCCTGGACCACAGGCACTGGAGGCGGTCAGCCGGATCACGTAGATCCCGGGTTCGGTGTACACATGAGTTGGATGTTGCAGCGCGCTGGTGCTGTCGTCCCCGAAGTTCCACTTCCACCCGGATGGCAGCCCAACCGTTTCGTCGGTTAACCGCACGGCGAGCGGAGCGCAACCAGACAGCGGCGCAGCGGAAAACTCTGGGAGCGGTTTGACCCGATTGGCGGTGATTTGAACTGACTGCGCCGACGGCAGGCCGGCGCAATAGACGAGCAACCGGCCGGTCTGCTGCAAATCGGTAAAGGCGTCCCAGTCGGGAACAACTACAACTCCCTGGCTGTCATGGGGAGCCACAAGAAAAGCGCTCCTCGTGGCCACCATCCATGGGGCGGTGCTGATGATGCTGTCCACCTCCAGGACGGATGCACCGTCGTTGTGCACGAACAGTGATCCTTCGGAAACCTCCATACAGGCACGCTCGATGAAGGGCTGCATACGCGCCACCACCGCGGGCGGAAACTCGAAATCAATATTGGACATGCCTCCGCAGGCGTTGCAGTAGCTCATGATGCTGCCGCGAGTGCATTCGACGGGACCGTTGTAGCAAGTGCCTTCCGTATTGTAGCAGTGGTCGAGTGGCGGATCGTAGCAGTGCGTGTGCGACGAACCGAAGATGTGGCCGATCTCGTGGGCGACGACGTACAAATCCCATGTGCTGTCTGAGCTGGCCACCGGAAACGGGAAATACCCCAGTACGCGCGACGCGGCAACCGGCGTCGTGGGATTCTCGGAGGTTGGACACGGCAATGTGCCCAACGATGCGCCCGCACCACCACATCCGGAGAATTTGTACTTTACGTGCGGTTTGACGCCAGGTGGATTGAATTGGCTCTGAAAGCTGAGCAAGCCATCATATCCGCAAGTCTGGTACGGATCCTCAACAGTCCACACGCGCGCGTACGTGAGCCGCAGGGCCACTTGGAGGTCGCGTTCGTAGATATTGCTGATCGCGGCGATCAGCGTGGCAACATATTCCAGCGCCACAGTTTCATTCCCGCCCATTTCCGTGAAGAACGCATCGTCGCAATCGATGGCGACGTTGCAAATCCTCATCCCCCCGATACTGTCCTGCTTCACGCCGCCCGCCCCGGCGAGCATTTCCGGCCGGATCGGAGAGGCCTCGCTCACGCCGCATCTCCAGGGGTTGCCGCGTCCCAGATCAAAGGCAGACAACTCGGTCATCCGGGCCAGCAACCCGTTGGCCTTCAGTGATGGCGGCCCGCTGGAGACCACCCGCATGGTATCCCCGATGCGGATGTAGCCGTTGATTCCGTGGCGCGAAACTCCCAGGAAGACCGTCGAACCCGGCACCCCCTTCACCGTGCCTGCCAGAAGCGCGACCTCAGGGACGGCAAGTCGCCTGTCGCCGCTCGCTGTGCCCGCGGCAAAAATCGTCCGATTGCTGAACGATTCCATCCGGCGAAGTTCGAGGTTGACGGTCCGTCCACGCTCAAGGACAAAATCCTGGATGGCCACTTGTCCCGCCTCCCGGAGCTGTTCGAAGGCACCGTCTTTGAGCTCAAGACTCAGACCCGTTGCACCCTGGCCGTCCCCCGCAACGCGGAATGGTGAGCCGATTGCGAGTGATCCACCCTGTTTCGTCACGCTCGAGGCGGACAGGGAGAGGTGCGGTGTCGTGGTGTCGGTGGATTGGCACTGCTGATCGATAAGCAGAGATGCCGGCTCAACGCGAATCGGTCCAACGGCCTGCGCTTGAGCCAATACCGGCGAATGGGAGAGGAGCCCCACCACCGCGACTACCAACCAGGCACCAAGACACGGCCATCCCAACTTTGGACAAAGGAAGTTCGACGATGAGCCTCGTGTTGGCATCAAACCTACAATACGGTGTTCAATGGCATCTCACACATGATTACCATCAAACCCAGCCGTTATTCCCTGAGTTCCCCGTGCGAACTCACGCAACGGTGAGAAATCAGCCATTCCAACCGAGCCACCCGATTGCTCTGTGGCCAATTTTCTGTACATTGTATACTACGAGGGCCCAACGAGCCGGTTGCGGCCCCGGAGTCCCTCCTGGGAATTCGACGCCCATTCGGGATGGATGGCCGGGGTTGATCACGTGATGGAGTGGAGGTCTGGAAGATGGAAGTCTGTGCGTCGCTCGTAGCTGAACATGATGTTATTCTTCATGTTCTTGATGCTCTGGAAAAGGAAGCTGGGAAGGTGGATGGCGGCGCGCCGGTGCGGCGCGAGTTCTTCGCCGGCGCCATTGCCTTTGTACGTGAGTTTGCCGATGGCGTCCATCACAGGAAGGAAGAGGGCATTTTGTTTCCCCGGATGGCCGAAGCCGGTGTCCCCCACGAGGGGGGACCAATTGGCGTCATGCTCTATGAACACGACGAGGGGCGGGCACACATCCGGGCCATGGATTCGGCATTGGCCAAAGCCGCCGACGGCGAGGATCAATCCCGACTCATCCTGGTCCGCGAAACCAGGGGGTATATCGCCCTTTTGCGTGCTCACATAATGAAAGAGAACATGATCCTCTTCCCGATGGCCGACCGAGTCTTCGATCAGGCCGGCAAAACCGCGATCCTGGCGGCGTTTGCCGAGGCTGAAGCCGCGGACGCCGAGGTAACCGCGAAGCGGCGACGCTGGGCGGAGGGGCTGGCATAAGTTGCAGGGATTTCCATCTGGCGTAATTCGCCTGGAAATTCCGGCAGCACTCGTAATGACTGCCTAACTCACACCGGCGGTTGCATTGATCCAGAAGATGGCGTTCCAACCTGTGTAGCCCCCGAGCACCGGATCAAGCGCTACCGGAATCTGTCGATAAAGCAGGGGGTTAACCGGATCCAGAATCGCCTCGTGCGGGGCTTCAATCTCGCAGACCCGCACGCTCTGGGTGTCAATCATGAAGCTGCTTGGATCAGTCATCATCGCAAGCGTCGCGTTTCTGCTGGGCACCACCGCGTCCGAGCCAGCCGTTATCAGTTCCGTGCAGACGGGCACCACGACCCTTGGATCGGGTATCTCCCAAGCGAATGTGACAATCAGCGCAGTGACCCTTGCTCGATCCGTGTTGTTCTTCGGGGTCCAGGAGGACAATGTGGCTCCCGTCAACGGACTTGTTCGGGGGCAACTGACCTCCACCACGAATATCGCGTTCAACAGGGCGGACACGGCTACTTCGGTGGTGGTTCGGTGGCACGTGGCCGAGTTCGCCTCTGGTGTAACCGTGCAGCGAGGCTCTCAGACCATAACAGCCGACACGGCCAATGTCACACTGACCGCCGTTGATCTGTCCAGAACATATGCGATAATCTCCCACCAAGACACCGGCGCGACATACGGGGTTGGCGATTTCTACCGTGCTCATCTGACATCGACCACCAATCTAGAACTCTCGAAGCAAACCGGGGGGAGCACGGGCGCGGTCGTGGATTGGCAGGTGGTTGAACTGACCGCCGGAGGAACTGTCCAGAGGGGTGATCTCAGTTTCCTGAGTTCAGATGCTTCCAAGACGGCGGTTATCAGCGCTGTCGATTCGACCAAGGCCTTTCTGCTGGCGTCCTGGAATGTGGGCGGTACCGGGATCGCGCCCAACTTTGTCCGAGGTCGCATTACATCTGCTACAGGACTGACATTTGACCGGGCGGACACGGGGACGACAGTCAACCTGACCTACTTTGTTGTGGGACTAAATGACGCGAGCACGGTTCAAAACGGCAACACCAGCTTCCTCAGCACTGAGACAAGCAAGGGCGTCACGCTCACCGCAGTGACCCTTTCCCGTTCAGTTGCGTTTCTCAGCGGGAAGGGGTATGGAGGAAGCACCAGCGCCAATGCGGACAATCCGGGGCCCGGATGGTTTACCGCTGATCTGACAACGACAACCAATCTGCAACTGACGCGCGGGGTGACCGGCAGTGCGACGGCCGACGCGGCATGGTTTGTTGTGGAATTCAGCAACAAGAGTGTGACGGTGAGCAACGCTGTCTTTGCCTTCGGTACGCGTCCTTTGAATACGTGGCTTGCCGCCGATTCCAGTGTGCTCACCAATGACAGCCCAGCAGCCGAGAACCTGGTGGGAAAGATATCGAGCTTCACCGACGGCGCGGACACGTGGACACTTTCATCATCCGCCAACGGGCCGGGCCAGATTCGTGCCCAATGGTCCGACTCCAGCGCGACGGGTCCGTGGAATGACATTGCTGCCTATGATTCGGCGTTTGCGATCAAGACCGGCCTGGCTTCCTCCGGTACGCTCAAGCTCTATCTCCGGATCCAGACCCCGACTTCAACCAGTTCAATCTATCAGCACTCGTCGGTCCTGACTGTGACCGCACAGTAAAGGATCACTGAAGAACGCCGATACAACTAACGTAACCCGTGATTCCGGATAGGAGAAGTTCCCGGACACAGGCTTCCAGGCCGTCCAGAGGATGGGTCGCTGAGGAAGCGTCGCACAGGAGAGGGAACAATGCAGAAGACAATCAAAGCGCTGGTGCTGCTGGCAGCGGTGGCGCTGGTCAGCACCGGTGGACAGGCCTGGGGCGCCAATCCAGCCACAATCTCAGTGACAGTGACCATTCAGAACCTGAGCGTGTCGGCCACCGGACCGATCGCCTTCGGAACGGTCATTGCGGCCAGTCAGACGGTTTCGGGCTCAGCCTCGACGGTGACCAACGACGGGAACGTAACAGAGACCTACTCGCTGTCGTTGGCCAACCCAGCCTCGTGGACAGCGGTCCAAGCGGCGCCGGCTGCCGAACAGTACGCGCTTCTGGCCCGGTTCAACGCCACCGCGCCCGCGGACACACTCTTCACGTATGCTAACCATGCGCTGTCGACGACCTCGACCGCCAGCAGCGGGACGAAGTTCGCCGGGGACCAGACAGGACTATCCGTAGCGGCTGCGGCGACGCGTTCACTCTGGTTCCGTTTCAATGCACCGACTTCGACAGCGGTGACGACGCAGCAGACGATCACAGTTACGATTACCGCGGCAGCCGGCTAAGCCGCCCGGGGGAAGCGCCCGCGCAGGGCGGGGTTTGGAAATGCCGAGTCTCCACATCAGGGATGAAAGTGGTGGCCCGCGAATCGATAGGATGCGAAGCACAAAGGGGGAATCGATGGGGTCCGCATGGAAAAGCCGGCTCCGGGGCATGACTTACGCCCCGCTACTCGTCTTGGGCATCATCAGCCTGCCACACTGCAGCTGGGCCGGCGGCCTGCGCTGCTCGGTTGGCGAGGTCGTGATCAGTAATTTGAAAATTGGCCAGACTTACTCTCTAAAGGTGCTGGCCAATCTTCCACTTGTGCTGACCAACACGAGTGATCGGCCGGTTCACATTCTCGTGGATGCTCTGGTCCCCGATTCCAGCGAACTTCGCATGGAGGCACAGCCCATCCCTGATGCTCGCTGGGCCTCAGCGGCGCCAGATTCCTTCGATTTGGGTCCCAAGGAGAGCAAGACAATAGAAATGCTGCTGAACATTCCTGACGACGAAACGCTGTTTGGCCGGAAGTTCCAGGTGACGTTTTGGTCGCATACTCTGGCCCAGGTGGGCGATCTCCTGGCCTACGGTCTAAACACCAGGGTCATTTTCAGCATCGATAAGGTGCGTGACACGACCAGTGTGATCCCCTCTGGAGACCTTTCACTTTCCCTCTCCCCTGCGACCATAACAATGGATGGGATTGTGCCCGGCCGTGAATACCGTCTGGAAGATCTGCTTCGCAAACCTCTGATTGTAGGAAACACTTCGACGCGACCGCTCTCGGTGGAATTACGTCTGCTTAATCCGGAGCAGTCGGCCACGGAATTGACACCGGGCTACGCCGACCTTCTTGCTGCCGCCACGGTGACTCTCGCGTCAACACGTATATCTCTCAGGCCCGGCGAACAGGCGACAGTCACCGGAACAGTGCTTTTCTCGAAGATCGGACCGTCGGCGGGGAAAAAGTACATGTGCGTGGTTGCGGCTCAGGTTCTGGATCTGCCGGTGAGAACGCAGATCTACTCGCGTATCTACGCGCACATCGAGTGAAAGAAGAATCCATGCGGTGCCTGAGAATGATCGCCTGCGGCGTGACAATGGGCATCCTTGCCGGAGGGTTCCAGTTCTCCGCGGCCGCAGCTAGGCCGACTCTCACCAAGAAGTCGCGAAAGCCGCTGGTCGAGCCGCCCGGGGCCGGCAATGTCGGTGTGACGGTTCAAGTCCTGCCTGCGGTTCCAGTGCCGAACCGCTTTCATCTGGAGCAGAACTATCCCAACCCGTTCAATTCATCCACCGTCATTTCGTACACTTCTGTCATGGGTGCCGAACTTTCGATCAAGATCTACAACATCCTGGGTCAGGAGGTCGCAACACTGGTAACTGGACGGCAAGCCGCTGACAACCGTCAGGTTGTTGAACGTTCCGAGGTTGTGTGGAATGCTGTTGACCGGAAAGGGAAACCGCTCCCCTCCGGTATCTATCTTTGCCAGATGGTGGCCGGAAGTCACGTGGAGACAAGGAAGCTCGTGCTTCTGAAGTGACTCCCGACTTGGCCCCGGTCGGGATCGATCCTACTCTTGAACACCGGACTCTCTGGACGCAATCTGCAGCCTGCGTCCCCGATGAACCCACGCGGCATGCGTACTGCTTCACCGCGTCCCCCAGCACGATCTGTATCACGCCGGGCAGATTGCGATTGTGTTGAGGGCGCAGGACAATCGGGGCGCGTGACACCCAGCCGAAGTCTTGACCCAGTTGAATGGGAGCGCAGTCGACCCAACGGGGAGGTTTCAAGTGGAAATTTTTTGTGGCACGTTTATGGAAAGCCCCGTATAATGCTATCATGCACCGCTACGTGGCCAGAATTCTTGCCTTCTCAGCGATTCTCGGATTGCTGCTCCTGCACGCCGCGCTGGGTTTGGCTTGCGATAAGTATGACAGCGGATGCTCAATGGCCGTCTGCTCGAAATGCCCTCTTCAGAGCACGTCAACCCAGGGCGCGGAGGGGCGTGACGGCGGAGCGAATCCTCGCTGCGTCTGCAGGTGCACGTGCGGGCTTCTCTTCGTGGTTCCACCCACGCTTCCACTCATCGGGCATCACCAGCCCATTTCCTGCCTTGTCATGATTCTGCAGGAACTGCGCGACCTTCTGCCGGGATCAATGCCTGATCATCCACCTCGTCTGCTCGCTTAAGTAACTCGAATCTTACGACAACAGAAGCATCAACCGGCGGCTCAACAGGGCCGCAGGGTGTTAGATGCATACAACGTCGGTGATCAGACCGCCGATCGCCACTGGGAATCTCTGAGGAGTTTCGTGTGAGCAAATCGAAGTGCATGGCACTGTTTCTGCTACTCGGCATTTGGCCGTCAACTCATGCGCCCGCTGGAGCGCAGGAATTAACCCTTCCTCCGGTATTTGCAGAACTGGGGGCAGCGGCAAATGCCCCGCCCCCCGATCTGTCCGGCCGGGGGCCTATAACTCTGGTTGAGGCTGTGTCCTATGTACTCTATTCCAATCCGCAACTCCTGG
The DNA here is from genome assembly GCA_021813505.1 of bacterium. Taxonomy (GTDB): domain Bacteria; phylum Zixibacteria; class MSB-5A5; order WJJR01; family WJJR01; genus JACRMA01. The sequence goes on from JAKAKI010000034.1 coordinate 91,064, forward strand.
CCGCGAAGTCGCGCGTGTATGCCGCAGAAGCCCGCTGGCGACAGACGGGGCTTTATCAAAACCCTGAAGCCACCGTTGAGATTGAGGATTTGGGACGCACCCGCGGTGGCGGTCCGTCGCAGACGACTATGGGAATCTCCCAGCCATTGGAACTCTGGGGTAAGCGGGGAGCCAAACGAGAGGTCGCGCGGTCGGATATCGATCTCGTACGTTCAGAGGCCACGGTGTTGTCGCTCGACTTGTACAAACAAACCGTCACTGCCTTCAGCGATGTCTTGGGTGCGCAGTTGAGGCTGCAGTACGCTGAAGAACGGCTTGAATTGGCCAGGCAGGTCGAAAACGCCGTGTCGATCAAGGTGCGCGAAGGCGCTGCACCGGAGGCAGAGCATTTGCGTGCAAAGGCGGCGGTCGGATTGGCCGAGATCGGAGTTGAACAGGCAGAAGGGGACATTCGGCGCTCCTCCCTCGCTCTCGGCTCCCTCTGGAGCGATACGGTCGGCTTGGTGCTAAGTGCATCAGGGGACCTTGCAAACGTCGACGAGATTCCGCCGGCTAAAGTGCTGATTCCGATGCTTGCCGACAATCCGGAGATCAAGAGTTCGCAGACTGTGGTTCGAGGCAGAGAAGCGGGACTGCGCCTCGCGAAAGCGATGGCTCGACCGGACATTTCAGTTGGTGCTGGCTATCGGCGGCTACACGACGATGGGGATAACGCGGTCCTTTTGAACATATCTCTTCCATTCGGGCTGTTCAACCGAAACCAGGGCGGAATTCAAGAGGCCACTGCCCAGATCAGCGAGGCAAAGGCAGAGACCGATGCCAGTTTTCTTCGTCTTTGCCGTGACTTGATGGTTCTCTGTACCACTTTTCAAACTCAGACTTCCGAGATCACGCATCTGCGAAATCAGGTGCTGCCGGCCGCTGAACAGGCGGTCCAAGAACTCAACGAGGAGTACCGCCAGGGACGGCAGCCATATATCAACATTCTGGACGCTCAACGTGAGCAGGCCGAACTCCGTACGCGACAGATCGAGGTCATGGTATCCCGATCTCAGACGGTCGCGGAAATCGAGAGCATGATCGGTCATCGCATATCCTCAGCGGGGAGATAGCACACAATGGCAACAAGAGCATGGATTGTCGCACTGGTGGTGATCGCGGTCCTCGGTGCGTTTGGTTACGTTCTGACGCGGACCAATTCGCCAGCGACAGAAGAATCACAGGCGGAGGCAGCCGGACAAGCGGTCACACCCGAAGGCGTGAAGCCTGCGGACGAGCGCTACGCGCGGGCTCCTGGAGCGACCGAGTCTGTCATTCTCTCGGATGCGGATGTTTCCCGCAACGGAATCGTGATCGAGGTAGTGGGACCTGGCAGACTCCGGCGGGAATTCGAGTTCCCGGCTGAAATCGCCCTGAATTCCGATCACGAGGCTCACATCGTACCCCGCTTCTCAGGTATCACTCAAAAGGTCTTCAAGAATCTCGGAGATCGGGTCGAGGCGGGTGAGATTCTGGCAATCGTTCAGAGTAACGAGAGCGTCGCGCCATACGATGTGAAAACGCTCTTGGCAGGAACCGTCATCGAGAAACACGTTACTCTGGGTGAGTTTGTACGGGACGATGCGGACATCTTCGTGGTCGCTGATCTTTCCACAGTCTGGGTTCAGATAAGCGTGTACGCCAAATATCTTCCGCAGATCAGACCCGGCTTGGAGGTGGGGTTATTTACCACCGGAGTTCCCGATACGGCCCGGGGGAAAATCGACTACGTCGGCCCAATTGTCGGCGATCGGTCGCGAACCTCGCAGGCTCGAGTAGTTCTTCCCAACTCGAAAGGGTATTGGCAGCCCGGGTTGTTTGTCACCGCTCGGGTGGCACTCGAGGACATCGCCGTTCAGACTGCAATTCTGGACGATGCGATTCAAACAGTCAAGGATCGTCCAGTTGTGTTCGTGAGAAATGGGAATCGCTTCGAGGTTAGGCCGGTGATCCTGGGGCGCAGTGACGGAAGCTGGGTCGAAGTCCTATCGGGTCTGGCGCCGGGCGAGCGGTACGCTAAGTCAAACAGTTTCATTCTGAAGGCCGAGCTGGGCAAATCTGAAGCCGGCGACGAGGATTGAGGACAGCGCGATGAAGGAGATTAAGGCGACGATACAACCGCACATGCGTGCCAACGTGATCCGGGCGCTGCATGAGTTACCCCACTTTCCCGGTGTGACTGTCTTCAAATGCCAGGGGCAGGGGCGTGGACGTGGTCAGGGAGGCGTGTACGTAGTTACTGAAGACTCAATCAACTACCATCCGAAGGACCGAATCGAAATCATCTGCGCTAACCATATGGCGGGCGATATCGTTGCCGTCATAATTAAGACAGCCCATACAGGCAATCAGGGCGACGGAATCATCACCGTTGCCGACCTGGAGTCCGTTACGCGCATTCGAACAAGAGAGAGCGCCGACACGGCTCTGTAGGAGCAATGGGACATGCTGCACGGGATTCTGAATTTCTCTATTGAGCACCGCTGGCTGGTTCTACTGGCGACCCTGGCTATGGCCGCACTCGGCGTCTACAACTTCCGGCGACTGCCAATCGATGCCGTGCCAGACGTCACCAACGTTCAAGTGCAGATCAACACGGAAGCAACGGCGATGTCGCCGCTGGAGGTCGAAAAGCAGATAACTTTTCCAATTGAGACCGCCATGAGTGGCATCCCTAAAGTGTCGTCTACCCGCTCGCTCTCGCGTTATGGGTTATCCCAAGTAACGGTGGTCTTCGAGGACGGCACGGATATCTACTTCGCCCGGCAATTGGTCAACGAACGCCTGCAAGAGGTCAAGGCAAGTCTGCCACCGGCGGCGAACGAGGCGAAGATGGGGCCGATCTCAACAGGTCTGGGGGAAATATACAGCTGGACCGTGGACGCGGAACCCAACGCCAAGCGACCCGACGGGCAATCATTCACACTGACCGATCTGCGTGAAATCCAAGATTGGGTTATCAAGCCACAACTCAGGACCGTGCCTGGTGTCACCGAAGTCAATTCCGTCGGTGGCTACGAGCGCCAGTACCATGTCACCCCCGATCCGTTGAAACTGGTCGCCTACGACCTCAGTTTTCACGACGTGATTGAAGCGCTCGCTCACAACAACGCCCACGTCGGCGCGGGATACATTGAGCACAAAGGCGAGCAGTATCTGATTCGCGTCCCTGGGTTGGTCAGCACGATCACCGATATTGAAGGGATTGTCATTGGCGAGGCAGACGGAACACCAATTCACATCCGAGATGTGGCGCAGGTTGGCCTTGGCAAGCAATTGCGCACGGGAGCTGCGACCGAAAACGGCGAGGAAGTCGTTCTCGGCTCAGTGTTCATGCTCATGGGTGAGAATAGCCGCACAGTATCCCAGCGTGTTTCCGCAAAGCTCGCGGATGTGAACAAGACATTACCGCTGGGTGTCGTAGCGCGAACGGTGAAGGACCGGACGCGCCTGGTAGATGCAACGCTGCGAACGGTGCGGGACAATCTCATTGAGGGTGCATTACTGGTGATCGCCGTCCTGTTCGCTCTGGTGGGGAATTTCCGCGCCGCTATCCTAATGTCGCTCACCATTCCGCTATCCGTGTTCTTCGCCATGACAGGCATGGTGGAAAACAAAATCAGCGGCAACCTGATGAGTCTCGGGGCCATTGACTTTGGGATGATCGTCGATGGCGCCGTCGTGGTGGTCGAAAACATCTTGCGGCGCTTCGGGGAGAGACAAAAGCATCTCGGTCGACTTCTGACTCGTGGAGAACGACTCGAGGAGGCGTTTGAGAGCGCTCGCGAGGTTGCCAAGCCCACGCTTTACGGAGTGGGAATCATCATGATAGTGTATCTGCCAATCCTCACTCTGCGGGGAATTGAGGGCAAGATGTTTGTTCCAATGGCAGAGACCGTTGTCATGGCGCTCGCGGGTGCCTTGATCCTTACATTCACATTCATACCTGCTGCCATTGCCATTTTGCTCACGAAACGTGTAAGCGAGACTGAGAATTTGCTCATCCGAACCGCAAAGCGACTGTATCTACCGGCGTTGCGCACGGCTATCCGCTATCGCTTGCAGGTTGTGTCTGTCGCCGGGGCGCTTGTTGTGTTGTGCGCGGCCGTTGCCTCGCATCTGGGAAGCGAGTTTATCCCAACGTTGGATGAGGGAGACGTCTTGTTGCAGCCTGTTCGGATCCCTTCGATCAGTCTGTCTCAGGCCATCGAAATGGAAAGCCGCTTGGATAAGGCCATTCACGCATTGCCGGAAGTCGAGCGCGTGTACTCACAGGTCGGTACACCGGAAGTGGCTGCCGATCCCATGCCCATCTCGACGGCCGATGTATACGTGATGGTCAAACCTCGCTCTGAGTGGCCCAATCCACGAATGCCAAAGTCGGAACTTGTAGCGAAGATCGAACAGGCGGCGGGTGAGGTCCCTGGGAGCAAGTACGAATTCACACAACCCATCCAGATGAGATTCAACGAACTCATCTCAGGAGTCCGTAGCGATGTCGCAGTCAAAGTCTTCGGAGATGACTTGGATGTTATGCTCAATGAGGGGGAGAAGATCGCGAGGATTCTGCAGGCAATCCCGGGGGCTGCGGACGTCAAGGTGGAGCAGGTGGCAGGGCTTCCGGTCCTTTCCATCGACATTGATCGCGTCGCCATGGCAAGATACGGACTGAATGTCGCCGATGTGCAGGACGTAGTGGAAGTAGCGATCGGCGGCAAGTCGGTTGGTGACATTTTCCAAGGGGATCGTCGCTTCGACCTCGTGGTGCGTTTGCCTGAGGGCGCTCGGCGTGACATACAGAAGCTTGAATACCTGCCGATTCCCCTGCCAATCAACGAACGACAGGAGACCGGCTTGCGCCGGATTTCCAGTCACGGTCCGCCTTCTGATGCTGGTCCGCGGTACGTGACGCTCGGCACGATCGCCTCGGTGAAGATCACTGAGGGCCCAAACCAAGTCAGTCGCGAGGACGGGAAGCGACGCGTCGTCGTGCAAGCCAATGTTCGGGGGCGTGACATGGGGTCATACGTAGCGGATGCCCAACAACGCATCGCCGAGCGCGTCAGACTTCCGGCTGGTTATTGGATGACTTGGGGTGGTCAGTTCGAGAATTTGATCGCCGCCCGCACACGTCTCGCCGTCGTTGTACCGATTGCGCTGTTGCTCATCTTCATGCTCCTCTTCGCCAGTTTCAATTCCGTGAAACATTCTCTTTTGGTTTTCACTGGCATACCGCTGGCACTCACAGGTGGAATTCTGGCACTCTGGTTGCGAGGCATTCCTTTCTCAATCTCCGCAGGCGTCGGGTTCATCGCGCTTTCAGGAGTCGCCGTTTTGAACGGCCTCGTGATGATTTCTTTTGTCAACAAGCTGCGCGACGAAGGGACACCTCTTGAGGAATCGATCCGCACAGGTGCTCTTACTCGTCTCCGGCCGGTCCTGATGACCGCCCTCGTGGCGTCTTTGGGCTTTGTCCCGATGGCGATTGCGACCGGCAGCGGGGCGGAGGTCCAGCGTCCGCTCGCCACCGTCGTTATTGGTGGAATTGTCTCGTCGACATTGCTGACTCTGGTTGTGCTGCCAGCGCTTTATCGAATCTTTCATAGGAGTGGACAGAGCAAGGACTGACCCCATCTGATTCGTCATTCGTCGGCCGGACGCCGGGGCGGAGTCACAGCGCGATAACGGTGGTATGTCTGTCGTCATCGGAGGGATTCTCACGTCAACGGCGCTCTCATTGATCGTGTTGCCAGTACCGTATGCGATGTTCGGAGCAGGCAGTTCTTCGGAGGAATGATTAAGTTGCAGCTGCCGCTGACGTCAACGGAGGGTTACCTCATACATTCTGTACTTCTTGTACAGCTTCCCCCCCAGATTGTGCGCGACACCGTTCATCATGTCGTTGGTTTCCAGAATCCAGGACATTTCGGCGGCGTTGTACCCGGCGGCGACGCCTTTGGTGTATGTCTCGTAATGGAGAAGATTATCGATCCCGCGTTTCTGGTAATCCGGGAGGATGCCCATGACCAGCATGCGCACCTGGGTCACCACTTTGCGCACTTTCGTCAGCCAAAGGAGTTTGGCCAGACCGAAAGGAAAGAGGCGTCCGTTCATGCGAATGAGTGCCTGGTTGATATCGGGCAATGCCAGCGAGAACCCGACCGTCTCGCCATCCACTTCCGCGAAGAAAACCATCTTGGGGTCGACGATCCGTTTGAGATCCTTGGCCATCTGGAAAAACTCGGCGTTCGTCATCGGCACGAAACCCCAATTGGGCGCCCAGGCTCTGTCGTAAATCGATTTTACCAGGCGCACCTCGTCGTCGAACCTCGACATGTCCAGCGTGCGAATGGTGGCGCCGGTGCGCTTTCGGATGCGCTCGATCAGCCGCACGATGCGGTCCGGGATTTGCATCGTCTTGTCAATGTAATAGGCGTTGAAGTCCATCGCCTTCGTCAGGCCGTACCGTTCGGCAAACTCCAGATAGTACGGCGGATTGTACGTCATCATCACCCACGGGGGGCTGTCGAATCCTTCGGTGAGGAATGCGATCTCATGATTGGTGGTGAAATTGGCCGGCCCGCGCATCCGGTCCATGCCGCGCTCCTTCAGATAGGCTGCGGCCTCCTGGTAGAGCGCTTCGGCAATAGCGTAATCCTGTTCGCACTCGAAGAATCCGAAAAAGCCGGTGCGTTCATTATGGGTTTGGTTGTGGTTGCGGTAGACGTGGGCCGTGATCCGGCCGACACAGCGTCCGTCGCGGCGGGCAATGAAGAGCTGGGCATCGGCGTTATCGAAGAACGGATTCTTGGCGGGATCGAAGAAATCGCGCCGCTCGATGCGCAGCGGACAGACCCAATTCGGATTGCCGGCGTACAAGCGCTCCGGCAGTCTCAGGAACAACTTCTTATCGGCGTCAGAGGTGACTGGAGTAACTTCAATTCCGCTCATGATGATCATCCTTGAGTGGTCGATAGGTCCCGGGCGTCCCGTCTGCCCAGCGAAAACATCGGCCTAGCTACGGGAAATTGGCCCGTAAAGGCAATCGAAAAGGAACAGCGGTATTCGTGGGAGGGCGAGGCTCCTGGCGAGCCTCTTTCCCGCGCGGGGAATAGGCTCGGCAGGAGCCTCGCCCTCCCTCAGTGCATTACTGCGTCAGGCTGAGGCAGCCTGCTCGCGTGCTACGGCGTCGACAACTGCGTCTCGCTTTTGGACCAGGGTGGCAGGAAGCGCGTAATGACATAGAGGATCACGAATGGCAGCGCCAGTAGCAGCATCACCATGAACAGGCCCTCAAGTCCAAAGAGCTCCGTCTTGTACACGGTCAGTCCACGCAGGCTCTTGGAGAACAGCTGCCCACCCACGACAACGTTCCAGCGGGTGCTGAAGATCCCAACCTGGACCAGGATCGCGGCCACAAAAAAGAGCATCCGCTTCATCTCGTCGGGGACTTTGCCGAATCGCGCCCAGATGATGGACGCCATGGGGACAAGCGTCCCCAGGATGATTTGCGAAATGATCAGACTGATAAACAGCCGATTCGAAATCATCTGTGAAAGAATATTGATCGACTCTTCCGCTTCATAGAGGCGCTGGATGAAATCGAGAATTTCCAGCGAGAAGTCGACGATCATCGCGTACAGCAGCAATTCGGACAGCTTGTTGATGCAGGCCATGTTGATGGTCTTCTCGCGGAACATGGTTGCGATCATGTAAATCAGCAGCACCATCGCCATGCCGGATACAATGGCTGAGAACAAGAACACGATCGGCATCAGCACACTACTCCACCACGGATTGGCTTTCACCGACCCGAAGATGAATCCGACGTATCCATGGAGCAGAAACGCCGACGGAATGCCGAGGATCGTGATCGTCCGGCCGACTTTTTCATCAAACTGCAGCGCTTTTTCCGATATGTCGGTGGTCCCCAGGCTCAGAATCTTGTAGACGAACTTTTTGAATCCGGTGCGCTCACGCGACCAGACCACGAACTCTTTGCGGTAGTCAAACCAGATTTCCAACAGCAGGATGACCATGAGGTACCAGGCGTACACAAAGCCGAACATCGCCATGGCCGACTGCGTGTGCGGCGTCAGGAACATCTCGAACGAGCGCTCCGGGTGGCCCAAGTGAGCCAGGAGCGGCGACGGCGCCACGATGAGGAACGCCAGGGCCGTCAGAAGCGAGAGCCGATAGACCGGCTGCAGGACCTTGACGTTGAAGATGCGTTCCAATGATGCCAGAATAAACGCCCCGGCAACCAAACCGGTCAGATACGGATACAGGACGATCAGAAGCCCCCAATGCAGTTCGAACTCATTGGGGTAGATGTATCCGGCGATCTTGTGCAGCTCGGGGGCAATGTCGGCCAATGGAAATCCCATAGTCTATCTCACTTCCCTGTCGGCGCCGGCATAGTACACTTTCGGATTCGTGTTCAGCGACGGCTTGAGAACGGTGACATCATTGAAGCGCAGGAACCGGCGCAGCGGGCTGCTCTGCCGTCCGGCTTCCCCGAATACACGCGCCTGTGTCGGGCACACCTCAACACACGCGGGCAACAGTCCTTTGCGAATGCGGTGGTAGCAGAAGGTGCACTTGTCGGCGACTTTCTTTTCCGGATGCAGATACCGGGCGCCGTACGGACAGGCCTGGATACAGTAGCGGCAGCCGACACAGTACGTCTCGTCCACGAGAACGACACCGTCCTGGGTGCTGAATGTCGCACCCACCGGACAGACTTGAACACAGGGCGGATTGGCGCAATGATTGCACAGCTTGGGCGCAAAGAACGCCCGGCGGATGTCCGGATCGGTCTTCATCTCGGGGAAGCCATCGCGGCCGCCATTGGGGCTGTCGACCTGGGCTTCACCCTCTGCCGGGATGACATACCGCTCAACCCATGTGCGGAAGAAATAGGGTTCAGCGGGCACCTTGTTTTCGATCTTGCAGGCGTTCACACAACGGCCACAGCCGATGCATTTGTGGATGTCAATCCCCATGGCGTAATCGTGCTGCTTGGGGTCATAGACTTCCGTCTCATCGGCGGCCGATAACGTGCCCGCCTTGATGGTGGCAAAGAAGACCACCCATGCCGGGAGTGCTTTGCCGCAGGTTTCCAAAAACTCGCGCCGTGGTGTCTTGGCTTCTTCGGTTTTCATCTCGCTGCCTCTGGGAAATGGGGATAATGGCAGTCCCAGCACACGTACCGGCCGCCATGGGTCGCCAGATCGATGCGCGGGATTTCTGCCGGACTGTCCGCGCCCTGCGCGTGGCATTTCCCGCAAAGGTCCTTGGTCTTCGGCTTTTCGGCCAGGACGGTATTCGGATTGGTCAAATGTCCATCCGGGACCGTGTGGCACGTGACGCAAGTCAGCGTGGCGTGATGCGACACGGTCTTCTGGCTGGCGATCTGCCGATGGCAGGCGGCGCATTCCTCCGGCGCGTGCGGCAGCATCGGATTGTGCGCGTTGTGGCAGGACATGCACGCGCGCCCGGGGTTATGGAGGTCGGGGTTGATCTGCGGGAATCCTGTCGGCCGCGCCGGATTGTATCCGTGGCACAGCGGGCAGTACCCGCGCCCGATCGGTTTGATCGGCTTCACCTCGTCCGGCGCCTCGACATGTTTGGCGGCATCACCGTGGCAGACCTCGCACGACAGCCCCCGGTGCTTGGACTGGCTCTTGACCTGGTCGATATCATCGTGGCAGTCCAGACAGGCCTTCGAACCGGCGTACGAGATTGGCTGCGAGGCGATTTCGTCCACGGCCGCAGCGCGGTAATAGCCCAGATCACCGAATGTCTTCGGCACCAGAATCTTCCGCGCGATGATGAGGGCGGCCAGCGCCGCCGCAAAGATAATCACCAGCGGAATAACTTGTTGCGGTAGCTTGCGAGCGCTCAATCCATCCTCCCAAAGGGCCACCAGATGGCCCTCAGCTTGTGAATCTAGGAATTAAGGATGAAAAAAGCAAGCTTTAGATGCGAAAAATCCATAGGAGCCATGACACTTTTTGTCACGATTGCGATTCGGGCCTAGTCAGAAGGTTATCGACCATGTACCAAAGTGTCACAAAGGGGAGGTTTTAGGGCTTGTTTTGGCACATCAAGGAGCATTCTATGGACGCCGTCCACTATCCCGCGCGGGAGCGATTTGGTCCGGCTTTCCAGCCTGCTTTTCCGTGGGCGTGGACCGGATACGATGACCCGTGTCAGGCCAATCGGGATAGGGGCCTCAGGCTTTTCCCTGAGGACCCCTCCCACACCACCCGGCATGCGGGTCCGCACCGGGCGGTTCCGAAGGTTGAGTAAACGTGACGAGCCGGGGAACACCCAGTCCGTCATACGTTCCTGAGTGTTCCTCTCCGTGCCCCGCCATCGGCGCTTCCTCACTCCGTGGGATCATCGGGGCTTCACCCCTGCCTCCCAACGGGAGCTCCAGTTGCCTGGACATCTGAGGCCTGGCGTCTTTGAGAGGCACGACCGAATCACTCTCCCTTCGGTTCAGCCCTTCGTCCCGGTATCCACCGGAACTACTATGGCCTCGGCTGACTTCTCGCTCTCCCATGGTCCGGCCACGGGATCGCCCTTTCAGGCGTAAGGCGAGATCTCCCCGGGTAAGAACACTGACTGTCACCGCAGGACCGCCGGATTTACGCCGGGTCCCTTTGGTCACAGGAACTTCGTGGTCACTTGCCCACTCATCCCGGTTCCCAGCGCCTCGTATCCGGTTTTTGTTCATCGGCCCACGGTTGCGTTCCACGCTTCCTCCGGACGAACGGTCACCCGTCCGCCCTTGCGCTTCCCTTGTGTCGCTGTGACCTGCTTCACAGAGGACTTACACCTCCAAGTCAGTGCCCATGCCGGGCGCACATAAGATGGGCCGCGGCGCCTTCGCGCCGCGGCCCTCATTCGGTATACCCTGATCGCCCTAACCCTGGGTCTTCAGCAACGCGGTGAGCTTGCCCGCATCGGCCTCCAGAATCCGCATCTGCTCGACGTGGTTGTGTGTTCCCCGTGAGCCGTCCGCGGTGACCGCTTCCAGGTGCTTGCGGATCGGCTCAACGGCCGACTGCCGTTCGGGCGTCACCGGGAGCGCAGCAACCTGTGTCAGAAGCGAATCGATCTTGCGCTCGAGCGCTGCAAACTCCTCGAGCCACTCGCGATGCCGGTCGGCGTAGGAGTTGTCATGGCAATCGGCGCAGCGTTGCGATACGGGCCGGACAATCTGGCGATCGGGACGTTCGTGGCAATCACGGCACCCGGTGCCGGCCGCGATCATCACATCCGGACTCGTGACCGGGAGATCGGCCGACTTGCCATCCAATATGGCCTGTTGTGCCGTATGGCAGTAGCCGCATTCACGCGCTGTCTGCGAATGGTGGCACGACAGGCAATCGCGTTTTTGGACGATCAACTCGCCATGGCGCCTTTGATTGGAATGGCACCGGCTGCAGGTCTGCTGGGCTTTGACCAGATGGCGCTGGTGGGAATAGGTGACGCCGAAAATCTGGGCGTCAACGTTCTCGATGCCGATGTGGCAGTTGAGACAGCCTGACGGAACCACCTCGTCTTTGCCTTCGAGGGCCGCCAGCCGGTGACCGGGTCTGGCGCTCTCAAAGAACTTCTGGAGGCGGTCATAGGCGGCATCGAGCAGCCGGTTCGCGTAGACGATATTGTGGATCGGCTTTCCCTTTTGAACCATGTTGAAGTTGTACTCGGCCTCACCCAGGAGCGAATCCTCAGCAACCTCGCTGGGCCGCGACGCGACGCGCTGCTTGCGCAGACGGTTCGCCTCCTCCAACGCCTTATTGACTTCATTTACCTTCGTTTGCGCGGTCTTCTTCCAGTTGTCCAAGAGACGGCTATAGCCGGCACCGTGGCAGGATTCGCAACTGGCGCCGGAAGCGAGAAACGTCTGGCCGGCAAAGCCGGCGCTGTCGGCGCTGGTGTGAACGATATGGCAGCCCTGGCAGGAGATGCCCTTTTCGAACATCGGATTTGGCTGGTCCGCCACACCGATACCACCATGCCCGACGAACAAATCCTTCTGAGCCTCGTGGAAACCCTCGTGGCAGGTCTGACAATCCGGGATGACCTGCTCTTTGAAAGTCGACTTGTGCTGCATCGACAGGTGGCAAAGATCACATTCGATCTTGTGTTCCGTGATGTGCGTGCTGTGCATCAGATCGGTGTTGCTGTACTTGTCCAGCCGCTCGCGGTCCCAGTGGCAGCTGTAGCAGCGTTCGCGCGGCACCACGCCATCGCCCACGACCATCGAGCCGTGGCATTTGACACAGTCGAGCTTGCGCTGGATCACTCCGATATGATCGTATTTGGGCGGCTCCTGACCGGCGATGGTCGTCGGCGGATCGTGGCAGATCGTGCAGCGTGAGTTGTTCACGCCTTTCTCATCGAGCTTGAAATGGCAGATGATACAGGTGGCCTCGGTCACCTTCATGTGCTCGCCCTGCACGATCTGGGAGTGGCAGGACGTGCATTTGAGTTTCTTGCCGCGGCGCATTTCTTCCAAATGGGGCTTGTGGTCGAAATTGACGCGTCCGAACATCACGCGTCCGTGCAGCAGGCGTTCGGAGTGGCAGCCGGAGCGGAGGCAGGATTCATCGGCGATCTCCGCCCAAGGCTTGGATTTGCGGTAGGCGTTGGTCCAGTACTTCACCAGCTGGTTCATGTCGCGAATCTTGCCTTTGACCACGTTGGAGTAGCCGGGTTCGTAGTGGCAGTCGCGGCACGGAACATTGTGATGGGACGATGCGGCCCAGGCGTCATAGAACGGCTGCATGTAATGGCACGTCGTGCAGAAATCCGAGCGGTTGGTGAATTGAATCGCGCCGACAAACAACAGCAACGACGCCAGTCCGGCGATCAAGAAACCCAAACCCACTCGTCTAACCAATATTCGCATGCGACTCCCTCACTGCCGATTCTCAGGATGTTACCGCGGCGTGATCCAATATCAGCGGTAGCCGAAGATCTCCGCCCATATGATCAGAATAATCAGCAGCAGACCGATCGACAAGGCAATTGCACCGAAGATCTTCAGGCCGCGGACGACCAGAGGCGGAAGCGGTTCGGCCAGGTGGCGTTTGAGCTGATTGGCCGCCACCAGTTCTTCGTACTCCCGGGGACGGTCCAGCTTGAATTCCTCCAGAGGAATCCGGCCGGTGAAGATCACTGTGTCCATCGGGAATTTGTCGGGACGGAAGTGCGTATTGAAGAAATGCACCGTAAAGATGAAGCCCACGGCAAGGAGGGCCTCATCTGAATGGATGATGGTGGCCACGTTGATAAACCAGCCCGGCAGGATCCGCGTGAAGATCTCGGGGAACCACAACATCAGCCCCGTCGATCCAATCACCATGACGCCCCAGAAGACCGCCAGATAATCGAACTTCTCCCAGTAAGTCCAGCGCCCGTACGCCGGCCGTGGCCCAATGCCGATGAACCACTTGAATGTCGCCACACCTTCGCGCACATCGGTCCAACTGGGCACCATCGAATGCGAGCTGGTGAGAAACTGCTTCCACGTCTTGCCGGACGTGCGCTTCTGGCGGATCACGTCATAGAAGTGCGCACCGAAGTAGAAGAACGTGATCACCGCACAGACGCGGTGAATGTACCCCGCCGACTCGAATCCTCCGAGCACGCGCGAAATGAAGCGCGCCCAGCCCAGATAGGAGAACTTCAGAGTCATTCCCGTCAGCGCCAGTCCGATGAAGCTGATCACGACCAGGATGTGGAGTTGGCGCTGCCGGCGGGTGAAACGGCGGTATTGCAGGCCGTGAGATGCAATCTCCTGCTGCTTGTGCTGCTTCATCGCCTGGAACGACCGCGGCAGCCAGAGCAGAGTGTGCGTACCGGCCACCACCAGCGTGCCCACCAACAGCGAGGTCATGAACCAGAAGGTGTAGAACAAGACCGGATACTTGCTGCGATCGTGATGCGTGGCATGGGTCAGGTACCCGGCGAACTGCCGATGCGATCCGGGGTGGCACTTGCCGCAGGTCTTGACGATGTTCTGGCGCGACAGATGCGACTTCGGCTCGAAGGGAGGCAGAATATCGTGCGAACCGTGGCAGTCGTAGCACTTCGCCGCCGCCGTGTAGCCGAGCTTCGACACCTTGCCGTGGAAGGTGTCAAAGTAGGTCTTCATGACCTCTTCATGGCAGCGGCCGCACTGGTTCATGATATTGAGCTTGAAACCCTCGTTGTCCGTCCGCGAGATGGTGTGCGCCGAGTGGCATTCGTTGCAGACGGGCAGCGGCTTGTCGGTTTTCGAAACCGTTGGCGAGTGGATGCTCTGCGTGAATTGCTCGTAGATGCCGTTGTGGCAGCGCGCACAAGTCTGAGCAATGTTGTTGCGGTTAACGCTGGAGGCAGTGTCCGCATGCGGCAACTCGTGATGGGGCGTGTGGCAGTCGGTGCACATGGCGGTCACCACCAGACCGCTCTCCAAGAGCCCTTTGCCGTGAATGCTCTCGACGTAGTTTCCAAGAATGTTCGTCTGCTGGCCGGTATACCGCATGGCCGCCTTCTGGCCGGCGCGATGGCACTTGCCGCACAGATCGGGCACATGGGTCGGATAAGTCGGCGACGCCGGAGTGCGGCGGTCGCGAATCCCGTGGGTGCCGTGGCAATCGCGGCAGGTTGGTGCGACCTGATCGCCACGGTCCGCCAGCTTGCCGTGAGTGCTCGTCTGGTAAGTCTTGACGACCTCAGCATGGCAGATCGAACAGTCGACTTTCGTCGTGATGGTGGCACAGGGACGCTTGGCCGTGGGACTGGCGCCGGTGTGACATTGAGCGCAGGCCGTATTACGATGAGCGGACACATGAACTTCGGTCGTATCGATGCTCAGCGAAATCGTGTCCTGATCGCGAACGATGAACTGGCCCGGCTTGGCGTGGCAACCCAGGCAATCCTGGTCGGCCATGCCCATCTCATAGAAGATATTGCGAACCTTGTGAGGTGAATGGCAGTCCACGCAGACCGGGACTTCATTGGGTGCTGACTCCCACAGCTCACCGCGAATCACCTTTTGGTGAACCCTCTCGATGATCCCGTGGCACTTCTGGCAGGTCCGCGCGACATTGGCGCGGTTGATGCTCGACTTCGGGTCGGTATGGGGCAGGACGTCGTGCGACGAGTGGCAGTCGGAACAGACCGCGCTGACAGTCAATCCCTTCTTGAACAGGCCCTCGCCGTGAATGCTCTCGGAGTAGTGAGTCAGGATACTGTCCTGAGGGATGTCATACGTCTGCGTGACCGGCGTGCCTTCCTTGTGGCAGCGGCCACAGACATAAGGAACATTGAATTTGCTGACGCGCGAACCGGCCGCTTGCGCGCGGATGATATCATGGGAGCCGTGGCAGTCCCAACAGCGCGGGGCGAGCTTCACGCCCTCTTTGGCCAGCTTGCCGTGGAGGCTGCCGGCGTAGGTTGCACCAACCGCATCGTGGCATGAGCCGCAATCCACTGGCGCAACAGCGGTTTTATGCGGGAACTCGGCGCCGGCAAGGTCCGCATGGCAGGCGACACATTCCAATTCGCCATGGATCGATCCGGCAACGGCCTTGCGATCGACGAACAATGACACCGTGCGTCCGGCCCGCTCGGCCTGCAATGATGGATCTTCATGACAGCCAAGGCAGTCATCGGCAGACTGCGCATGCGCGGCCGCACTGGCGGCAAGCACCGTCAACAAGACCAACCACCATGGACGCAGCGATTTCATCACGCGAAACTCACTGACCCACTTCCTTGTCACCGATGCGGAACTTCGGTCCTTCGGGCGGCTTGCCCTTCTCCGCGGCGATCCGCCGGTACCAGGCGGGGTGCTTTTCCTTGAGCGTGTGTTCCGTCATCTTGCCATCCATCCAGGTCAGGCTCATCGGGAACTCGTCCGGATGGAAAATCACAAAGAAGAAATGCCAGACGATGATCGCCAGCGTTGCCAGCCAGGCCTCATAGTAGTGAATCGTCTCCGCTGCGATGACGACCCAGCTCTTCAAATGCTGTGTGAAAACTTCCGGGAACCAGAGCACCAGGCCGGTTGCAATCATCACGACCGTGCCCCACACGAGCGCCCAATACTCGGCCTTCTCGGTGTACTCGTACCGGTCGAAGTCCGGCTTAACGCTCGACCAGCCAAGGTGGAATCGAATGTTCTGCAAAGCCTGGGTCACGTCGGACAGCCGCGGCAACATGTGATACAGCTCGGTACGGCCACGCCGCGTCGCGATGAGGAAATACACGTGATATATTGAGGCGGCCATCATCGCCACGGCCGCGATTCGGTGCACAAGGCTGCGGATGTGTTCCGTCAGCCCGATGAAGGAGAGCGGGCGGGACCACCAGGCATCCGGGAAGCGCAGGGCGAATCCGGTGATGACCAGCGTGATGAAGGAGATCACCAGAATCGCGTGCTGGATCACCATGCTCCGCGAGAAGCGCTCGTAGCTGACCTGGGATTTTTCGAGGGCACGCTTGCGTCTGATGAAGTGAAGTGTGATCACGCCGTTGTGGAGCGCCATGCCGCCGATCACGACGATAATCAAGGGAATGTAAATGGTCTCGATGATGCGCTTGGCGCCATCCGGCTTGCCGATGACCGCCTCGTGAGTGTATGAGGCGGCGAATTCAGCGTTCGCCTCGGGGTGGCATTTCTGGCAGGTCGCCACGATCCGGCCGGGCGCGATGGAACTGGCTGCATTCGTCGCCGGGAGAATGTCGTGCGCCTTGTGGCAACTCACGCAGTTGGCGGCCTTGGTCGAACCACGTTTGACCGCCATCCCGTGGTAGGAGTCCTGATAACTCGAGATACGTCCACCCTTGAGGCCGTACTCGGAGACCAGGTCCGGATTGTTGTGGCACTTCGCGCACACGTAGTCAGACAAATTGCCGGCATTTACGGGCGACGCAGCGCCCGATGGGGCGAGGATCTGATGCTCCCCGTGGCAGTCGGTGCAGTTGGGTGAATCCATGACCCGGGCCGCCAGTGCCTGTCCGTGAATCCCGCGCTGGTACTGGGCGTAAATCTCCGAGTGGCACTGCCCGCAGGTGGCGGGAATATTGAATTTGTTGACCTTGGAGGCCGGATCATCGGCCCTCTTAAGATCATGGGTGCCGTGGCAATTGTTGCAGGTCGCGGCCCCGAGAACGCCCGCGTTGATGCGCTCGGCATGAATCCCGCCGACATAACGGCCATAAGCATCGATCAAGTGCACGTCGGTCCCTGCGCCTTCGGCAAGACGGCTATGGCAGACCGCACAGGTGTGCGGGAGGTTTTTCGGATGGACGAGCGATGTGGTGTCCGCCGCTGGACGGATATCGTGCGTTCCATGGCATGAGCCGCAGGTCGGCGCCAGAACGTCGCCGTGATGGGCCGCGGCTTTCTGCCCGTGCCAGCTGGAGGCGAACTCTTTGGCGACGTCCTCATGGCAGGTTCCGCAACTGGCCGGCGCGAGCTTCTCGGCATGCGGGAAGTCACTCACGCTGGCCAGATCCGCGTGACAATCGGTGCATCCCACGCCCGCGTGCACGGAGGATGCAAGCGATGCCTCCGAGACCACCAGCGAATCGGCGCGCGCCCCAAGGTCGCTGAACAGGGATTTGTCGGCGTGACAATCGGCGCACGGATTGCCCTCGGCATATGCCAGTCCGCCGAATGCCAGGAGCAGCGTTACGATGCCCATGAGGAGAGCAAAGCGGCGGCCGGCAGGGCCCCCCTTGGCCCGCCGGTCCATGACCCTTTGATCCATTGCGCCAGTCATCACTCTCCGCACCTCAGAATGAGTTTGAGCAGGATACGATCTCACGATCAAATCCGAAGCGGAATCGTCTTCATTTGCGCGCTTCGGTCCATGCACCCGGCCCCGAATATACGGGAGCTAACAAGTCGAGAATGAGAAAAATTTCACCAATATTGTCAAAGATTCAAACTGAACCCGGCGCCAAGTGATCGCTGGTTTCGAGCGCGCGTTCTTGAAACACCGCGAAGGTCTCGCTAATGCACAGTGGGCCGTGACGACTCTGGTCACAGCCCACTGTGGGACGGCACAATGTGTTTTAACTCAAACGATCAGTTCTTCGCGTGGCACTGGTCGCACCCCTCGCCGCTAATACCGCTCGTGGGATCCCATCGCAACGAGAAGGAGTTGTCGCCGCCATGAGCGCGGTGGCAGGTGAGGCAGAAGACGCCGTTCTTGGCCGGATCAATCGCGGTGGCGTCGGCAAAATTGAGCGCGGGGTTATTAACGAATCGCAGGCGGGGCGTGGCCTGGAATCCGGCACCGGTGCCGGCGACCCAGTGAGCGGGAACGGTCGTGCCGCTGGCGGCACCTTGGGCGATGTTATTTGTCGAGCCCCGTTCCGCTTCGGACGATGGATGCCGGTTGTGAATGCCGTCGCCATCCGGGTCTATGTACCCGTTGCCGGAATAGACGTGGTGGCAATCAACGCACATGTTGGTTACTTCGAATACGGTTGCGGCGTCAGTCCCGTACCCGATGTTCGCCGCTTCATAGCGCTGTAGTCCGGTCGCCGATGCGGCCTCAAACATTCCAAATTCAGGCTCCCCACCCGGCCAGGAAGCCCACTGCAGATTGCGCGATTTGTTGTTCCCGTGCGGATTGTGGCAATCTATGCAACTCACCGAGGCGTCGGCCATTCCATTGAAGTGGCAGCGATTGCATAAATCCGAACCTGCAAGCGATTGCCCGCGATCCAGTGAGTGACCGCGAGGGTTCCGGGTGCCCACAGGCGCAAAGTATCCGGCGGAGCGCTCCGTCAGGCCATTCGCATCCGCAGTCATCACGTCGGGTATCCCGGCTTGGTTGTCATGACAAGTGAGACACAGATCGACCGGATCCGGGGCCTTCAAAAGACTCTTTCCCCCGTTGTAATTCTGAGGGTATGGTCCAAAGGGATCGGAGAGGGGATCGCCATCTACCGGGTGCTGCCGCGATTCGTGCATGGCATGGCAATCGGAGCAGCGTAATGTCACTCCGTTATGATACGTCGGTGCGAATGACGTAATTCCGGCCGCCATTTTGGGCGTTGTCACACGCTTATGGAGCGGCCGGCCGCGATAGTCGCCGGAACCATTGCTTGCTCCTGCAAGAGCGGGTAGCAGGACTCCAATGATCGCGAGGATGACAAGACCGCGGATTCTGAGGATAGGTAATGAGAGACGCATCGGTGTTCCCTCTTGGCCCGGGAATCGGGAGATTTTATGTCTAAACTCGTTTCGCAACACGGTCTGATGCCGGTGTGAGTGTTCAGTAGATCAACTTCTGAAGTCGATTGGGAAGGGCGTTCTGCCGTGTCAGGCAGAACGCCCCTCGCCTTCCTTGCGAATCGGATTACACCAACTACTTATCTAGCCACGCGAATGGCAGTCTCTGCACAGATCGCGATAGCGGGCACCCGAGCCCTCTTCGCCGATCGGAAGCACGCCGGCCGAATCCGGATAGATCAGACCAAACGCGCGCTGGTTACCATGCGCCTTGTGGCACGTGAAGCAGGAAGGAGTAAGGTCTGCGGGCATCGTTGCGCCCCACGCCGTTCCCTGCGTACCCCAACTGCCAGTCGGGCTCATGACTTTTACGCGGTAGGCACGATCATCGAACAGACCGCCGCTGATATTCACGTCGGCAGTCGGATGCCGGATCCAATTGCCCGCGACACCACCCGCGGCCATGTTCGCATCGGTGGACTTGCCGTGGAAATTCGTATGGCAAGTCTTGCAGTATTGACCGTAGTAGGAGGAGTCGCTCTTCGGCTCGTTGAAATCAACGTTGCCGATGTCGTAGTGGTCGGTCCCACCGGCAACGCGCTCAAACACGTCCTTGGTGAGGTCATTGGTCGCCACCGCGTAGGAAATCACGTTTCCGCCAGCGTACAGATTGCGGTACGGGTTGGAGGCATGTGTGCCGCCACGACCATGCGGGCTGTGGCAATCGATGCATTCCAGACCCACGGGATTTGCAAACGTCCCGCCGGGTGCGGTCGCCGTTGAACCAAGCGTGTGTCCCGTCGCATCAAAATACGGCGCGGTGTTGTTCATGTTGAGTCCACCAGCTTGACGGCCCAATGTGGGAGCCGTACCGCCGTTGGCTTGGAGTACATCGGGAGCGAACGTCTGATTGTCGTGGCAAGACAGGCAGAGAGCGTTCGGCTCATTGCGGAGCAGCCACTGGTACGGTCCAGCGCCACCGACTGTTGTGAATGTTCCGGTTCCGTCGGCATTGTACCCGTGTTGCTGCGAGCCGTGCATTACATGGCATTCGTTGCAATTCAACGTGCCCTTGTAATGATAATCGCCGGCAAACGCGATCCCTGCGCTCGTCAGCGCGATCACGGCTGCCAGTACTACCACTTTCTTCATGTGAACCTCCTTGAAGGTTGATTGATGGACGGTTATTACCATGTTGTTATTTCTCCGTTTGAGGATCCGATGCAACCTCTGACGATGCCGGCGGTTCAAGTCCCGGCGGAATGGGGCTCGCGTTCGCCGGCCGCAGCGATTTCAATTCGTTCGCGGCCAAAGCTCCGGGAAGCACATATTGCTGGACCCGCCGGCCAACACGCTCGGCCACCGCCAGGTGCGACACCCCGTCGCCAACCAGGGCAGAGGGGAACCTAAGGTTTCCCGGCGCCCCGCCGAAGCCACCGATAAACTCCAGGAACTTCCCATCGGACGAGTAGTGCTTGACCGCTTGTCGAAGTCCGTCCGCCACCCAATAAGTACCATCTTCGGCAAAGAGCATTGACACGGGAAACGAGAGGTCGCCTCCTGCGATCTCGTGATCTCCGAAGCCCAACAGGAGTTTCCCCTCAGGGCTGTAAATCCTCACCGCAGGCACACCGCGGTAGTCCAGAATCGCGAGCCGGCCATCCGCGGCCACCGCCATCCCGGTGATGCAATCGATCTTCTCCGCCGCAGCATCAAGAAAGACCTCTGCGCGCCCGCCATCCAGGCGGCGCCGCAAGATGCCGCTGCGTTCGCCACCGATGCTCGCGTAGAGCCAGCCCAGCGTGTCAATACCCAGCTTTTCAGGACGAAGCGAAGTGCCTTCCCAGCCCACATCGGCCAGCATGTCGATGTGCTCGATGACTTCACCGCGTATGTTTAGGATGTCGATCTTGTGCGAGAAGAAATCGGTGAGGTAAATGTCTCCCTCGGAGGTGATCGCAATTGAATTCGGCTCTCCCGCCGACTTTTGACCGGTTTTCTGGTCCGTGACCCAGTGATTGAAGGTGAAGCGCGGGAAACCGGCAGAGTCAATCACATCGACCGCATGCCGGCCGGCATCAAGGACGTACAGTTCTCCTGACAGCGGATCAGTCGCCATTCCGCTGATGGACCTGAATCCTGTCGATCCTAACGGCTCATAATAGATGGCTTTCACGAACCAGGGACTCACTTGGCCGAACGCTCCAGACCCGCCGATCGATAGGACGGCGAATAGGAAACCCGACGCAATGTATCTGCAAAGCGATGCAGGAATCCAGCATGATTCGTGAAAAGAATCACATGTCTTCTGCCAGGGAGAGTGCGGACGGGTGGCAATTCGCATCATGTCAACTCGAAGTCAGAACTGGCCTTGCCGATCAGTATGGTTTCGCTCTCGCGAAGCAGGGGTGAGGGTCTGCTGGCGCGATGGTGCTATAGTAAGCAAATCCTGAGTAAAGTCAACCAATTTTGTGAATTTCATCCCAATATCTGTCACAAACCCGCCACCCGCTAAATGGGAAATATAAGCGAGTTAGTCACATTCGATTCCCTGGCGCGATCACCTCAGATGCGATCGTTCGTTCATCGATCAGCAATACCCGCAAAGAGCGAGCGCCCGTCGGCCATAATGTAACTGAAGTAGTTACATTAACGAGGCGTGCAACTTCTTCCGCGAGCTCGCAGAATCCGACCTCTCGAATAGAACCGGGAATCGCCCGATGTGGGACTAAGTTATTGGCGCGTAGCGGTACAAGGCGGCGCCTTGGCCACCTTGGTGAACTGGTTGCAAGCTCGGCGCGCCAGTGAGTGGGCCAATCTGGTGATGTCGTGCTCGACTCCAAGACCAAAAAGCCACTCACCTGAGTTCCCTGTGGCATGGTAGGTGTCGGACCAGAGGGTTTTTCCCGTGCGGCCATCCCTCAATTGTAGCGATACCCCCACGGTTGGAATAACTCCGGAATAGGCATCGGTGACAGCGTGGTAAGCGATGACGGTCCCGAGAACGAAATAGTCGACATCAAGTGCCTGCCGCAAACGCTGGCTTTGGACATCGTCCATCAGAACCGGCAACCGGATACGCGCCCGGAGTGTCGCGGTTTCCACGTCGCCGGCCGCCACGACGTCGACCTTGGATGTCTGACTAAGCTGGTCCTGAAGGAGCCGCGCGAAGATCCGGGCTCCGTCCTCCGATTCGGCCAAGTTTTCCAGCGGCAGAACCGCGAGCCGCGCCTTCGCTGGCACAACGTGGATGGTCTGCACGCATGACTGCGACCCGCCACAGGTGTCTCTCGCCAGCCAGGTGCGAGTGATCGTGTAGCGATCAGGAGAAGGTCCGGGCGTGACCCTGTCTTCAAAGGTTCGAAGCAGCTCACTGCATCCACCCGTGGCGATGATCGGGATCGCCGCCGTGTCGGTCGAGCGATTGCACCCGACAGTCAAATCGGCCGTGCACTGCATCACAATCGGATCCGCCTCTTGTGCCTCAGCCGGTAGGGCCGCGCCGGCAATGAAGACTGCGCCCGAGATGCAGAGAATGAGCCGAAGTCTCGCCCGCCTCATTTGAGTGTCCTCAGTGAGTTGCGGCAGAGCTTGGTCAGCAATTCATCAAGGGTGTGAGTTTCACCGATGGCGAGCACCGGAAACTTGGGCCCTCCCCGTTCACCAAGCGAGATGTCCCAGACTATCCGTCCTGTCGGAGCATCGACCATTTGCAGCGACAGTGAGATCATCGGGAATTCTTCCTGCCCGACACGTTCCATCCGATAATCCCGGACAGTGCCAAGGATGATCCCCTGAACCCCGGCCTTTTGCCCAATCAACTGGAGAGCTGCGCTGTCCAGAGGCACATCACCGGTAATGTTCAGTTGGTTTCTCACGTCCGTTTCTATTTTGGTGAAGTACCCTGGAGCGATGACTTCGTGGTCCTTGCGCTTGAGGAGCTCCGTGATGAAAACGCGTTGCACCTTCTGGCCCGCCTTTGGGTCATCCGCCAGTGTCAGGAATTGCGCCACACCGAGGCGGCGATAGAAGCTCAGGTCGGCTTCCGGGTTCAGGTAGGCGGTTGGGCCGCTGCATCCGGCCATCAGCGCCAGAACTCCCAGAAGCCCCAAAACACCCTGTAAAGTCCAAGTTCGCACTGTCTTGTCCTTAGAATGAAGTCGAAATGCTGACGCCCCAGTTTTCATTGGATTGACCCCCAATGGTCGTTTGATGTGTATACTGCGCGCTAAGCGTGGAACTTGGTCCGAGCCAGAAGACAACATTGGCCAAAAGCGTGCTGGGCCGGGCCGTGACCTTCGGCGCAGCTGGATCGGCCAATTGGATCGCCTGCTGCCTGGAGTAGCTGAAGCCAGCATTGGCCAGGGAAGGCCAACGGTAAGTTCCTGTCACGGTCCAGGTTGGTGTCCACTTGCGCTTTAATTGCCGGTTGTGTCCGACAGCCCAGGCTGCCGAAATCCCCAAATTCGTAGTCACCGTGTATTGAAGGTTGGTGTTGAGGTTTTCCTCGGAAACCCTCATTGCGCCAATCCTCTCACCACTGAGAATGCTCGAGTATCCCGCCTGCATCTGTACACTTGCCAGAGGCTGCAGGCGGGAATAGACATTCGAGGCTCCGGCATACCGGTCCGCCTGACGACCGTGGCGATCGGCAAGCGTCATCTCCGCCGACCAGTCCACACGCACAAATGGCTGTCCGCGAAAAGCCAGAAAATACGCGTCGTTATACTTCGCTCCTTCCGGGGCACCTGTGTAGTATAGCCGGTAGAATGTCCCCATGACTCGCATATGCCTGTACAGCTTTCCTTCCGCGGAGATACGTCCCTGCCAGTAGTCTGTTCTCTGTGCAGTCTGGTCCGCCAGCGCACCTCCCCTCTCCACATATCGGGAGGCTGAGGCTGTCACTTCTCGCACCGGTGTCCAGGAGACGGTCGCTGAAGCCAGGTGGTTTGTGAGGTTTGCCGCCAGGACCGATGCACTCGTGCGGGAGGTGTGCTGGAAGCGGCCACCGTATTGCGCCGTCCAGTTGAGGCTGGGAAACGGATCACCGCCCAGGCTGAGGCTCGCGGAGTGCTGATCCTGTGAACTGGAAACCGAGGCGTAGCTCTGATTCCAGGTGCGATCAAAACCATAGGTCAGATTCATGCGACTGTGCCACCAAAAGGTGCGGTCTGTGCTCGCAGTAGCTCTATAGACTTCAACCAGTTCCGCGGACGCCCCGTGGGATGTCCTCTTCTGACGGGAATAAGAGAGCGCCAGGACATGCGGTCCGGGCTGCCACGTCACCTGATAGGTGTTCCAGTTTTCCCTCCCGGTTCCCCGGGAGGTTTGTGTCCGGCGCGCCCGCAGAAAATCGGCCGAGAAGCGTGGCCAGCGATCGGGCTGAGCATAGATCGCTCCCCGCCATCGGCGGCTGACATCCTCTTCCCCGTCGATTCCTGGTTGTTTCTGCGTGTGAGGCTCGTAGACCAGTTGTCCACCGTATCCGTAACTTGTCAATGTCAACTCGTATCGCGGGCGAAAGTCTGCCGGCTGCCCGCCCTGACGGCCTCGGTGCAGGAAGTTACCGGTAAATGAAAGTTGGTTCTTGTAGAACAACCGATCGGACACGCGCACGTAGTATTGCTGCAGGAGGTCCTGGCGTTTCCCCCCCGAGCTTGGAATGGCCTGGTAGTCAAGTCGCATGGAACCACTCCATACCGCCGCCGTTGATTCCGATCCCAGCAGACTCATGATCAGAACTGTCAACAGTGTTCCCGGAAGCCGGAACCAATGAAGGGCCCCGGCGCCGACCGGCCTGCCTGGCATCAATGACCACCGGACGGATTGTGCACGTTGTTCCCGTTTGGAGTGGAGTAATCATCCCCGTGCCCATTCATGCAGTGCTGGATGTCATAGGAGCGATGAGGCTCAAAGTTGGGGAGTTGCTTTGCAATGATCCCCTCAACTGGTATGGAGGGCGTTGTCTGATCGGCGTAGGCATGGCAACCGGTGCAGAAACGGCGCGCTTGCGCCGCATTGTTGCGAATATCGGTCAGACCGTACCATCCGGGGCGCTCATCCGAAAGCAGAAATCCATTCGGGTTTTGATTATTGTTCCCCGTGGATCCGTGCGGGTTATGGCAGTCGTAGCAGGGCAGCCGATCACCCGCCTTCACGGACCCACGAGTCGTAAGTATTGCGTGGCCTGCCCGCGAGGAGCCTGTAATCGTCCGGCTGTAGTAGTTGGCGATGCTCCGTGAGGTTGGCGGAAGCGAAGCGGGCCCGGTCGGACCATGGCACTGAAAACACATGTCGTATTGTGGCGGGGCTGCGTTGATCCCTGAGCCGGCAATTGGGCCGTAGGCCTTGACCAGGTGGTCGTATGGTCCTGCGCCGTTGTGCGGCTCGTGACAGTTCAAACAGGCGCCATGACCGGTGCCATCCAGTCGCGGCATATTCGGGCTGCTGTAGTGTTTTGAATAGGTCAGATTCTCCCAAATCGTCCGTCCCGGCCACCGGACCCGATTCTCGACTCCCGGAATCCTCTGGCCGCCCGAATTCGCTTCAAAGTACCCGTGGTAGATATGCTGGTCGGGGAATCGGTCAGTCCCTTGGGCAGGGTAACCGGCGGTTGCTCCGGTGGGGCGGTTGATATGACACCCCTCAACACCGCTCGTCGAGTAACAGAGCATGTTATCGTTGGGGGCAAAGAGGTTTCGAATCTGCGGTTGGTCTTCCGCGTGCAATATGTGGCATTGGCGGCAATCCCCACGGGGAACAGTGGCATCCCGAAGCACACCCGAGCTCGTCGAAAGATGCGCTCCAGGGTAGGGCAGGTTGGGCGCGGTTTGGGCCAAAGGCCGATGATTCCCATCAAGTACACTGACACCAACAATGATGGTGATCCTGAGCATCCAGACTACGTATTTATCAATATCCGCGCGTCTCATAGGCTTCCCTACTCTCTCTTTGAGCCCGCCTTATGCTGTGTCGACGGATCGTGACAACGCATGCACAATTCCCGATTCGGCTCTCCCAATAATAACGCCGGATTGTCGGAATTGTGCGGCGAATGACAGCTCGTGCAAATCACCGGACCCTCACGGTTCGGATCCTTGGTCTTGCCGCCCATGGGATGAAAATGCGTCTTGGTCACATTGTCGTGGCAAGACTGGCAAAGCGCCATCACATCCGCCTCCGACAACAGGTACTTGTTGTCGCCGCCGTGGGGGGTATGGCAATTGGCGCAATCCTCGGCGGCCGGCGGATGGACCTTGGTATCGGTCAGCTTGATTTCCGTGTGGCAGGTCAGGCAGACCGAATACCCGGTCAGGCGCAGCAGCGCCGGCGTGTCGCCGGTGTGTGGTGAATGGCAGACCACGCATCCTGCGCTGTCGGCGAGCGCCGGATGCGGGACTTTGTACTTGTCGATTTGATCGATCACTTTCGCATGGCACTTCCCGCAGAGTTCGCGATTGCCCTTGATCTTCTGCCCGCCGGTGGCGGCATGGCACACACCGCACGTGCGCTGGGCGAATGGCGGATGCTCATTGCGTTTCAAGAGCGTCCCGGTCGTTTTCGGGGATGCATGCGGATCGTGGCAGCTCACACAGTCTTCTACTCTGCCGCCACCCTGATGGCTCGAAACCCACCGCGGCGCCTTCAAATCGTGGCACTTGGAGCAAAGATCCACAATCGGGGCCTTCAGCAACGAATTGAATTTTGATGAGTGGCCGTCGTGGCAGGTGGTGCAACCCTTGTCGAGGGCCGCGTGCGGGCGTTCCTTGGCCAGCCGATCTTTGAGCGCGGTGTGGCAATCCAGACAAATCTGCCGCGACGTGCCCAGCAACAGCGAGGGTTCGGTGGAGCCGTGCGGGGCGTGGCACTTGGCGCATTCCCCCTGGGCAAATGGGGTGTGAACCTTCCCCTCGACTTTCAGATCATGGCATTGGCGGCACAAAGCGGGAGGCTTGCCCACCAGGAGCTTGTCGTTGTTCGCCGTATGCGGTCCATGGCACGCGATGCACTGCCCGGCTTTGGCGGGGGCATGAACGGACGGAAGAGCCAGTTGCTTTTCGATTCCTTCATGACAGGTAAGGCACAATTCCGGCATCGGCGATGACAGCTTGGTGCTGCCCTTGGCTTCATGACACGCATCGCAATTGCCTTCGGCGAACGGCGCGTGGCGATTGGAACGGATCAGTGCCTTCTCGTCACTGGCGTGCGGATCATGGCATTGGGTGCAGACGGCCGTGGCAAAGTCCATCCCCTGATGCGCCTCGTTCTTCAAGTCCGTCGGTTTGTGGCAGCTTTGGCAGATGGCGTTCGACGGTTTGACCAGCAGGTGTTCGGCGTCAGACTGATGCGGCTGATGGCAGACAAAGCAGGTCCCGTTCTTGACCGGCTTATGGATGATCGGTTTGTCAAGCCAGCCGGCAATCTTCTCGCGATGGCAGGTGCGGCACAGACTGACGGCACTGGAGTCCACCTTCGGATACCGAAGGATATCCCCCATCGGAGTCTTCTCGATCTGACGGCGCGGTCCCAGCAGGCCCTTAACCGTGCTCCCGTGGGGATTGTGGCAACCGGCGCAATCCCCTTTGGCAAATGGCGGATGTGTGGAACGTGATGTCGGTTTGAGTCCGATTTCATGGCAACCGCCGCACAACTCTGTGGGTTTGCTGACCAGAAGCCCCGGGTTGGGGGCATCGTGGTTGCCATGGCAGCTCAGGCAATCTTCAACCGGCGGGTGCTTGATTGGGGCGCTGACGAAACGGGCGATGTCCGGATGGCAACTGAAGCAGAGCGTCGGCTGTTCCTGGCGCAGATTCGCCTTTCCGCTGCCGCCGTGGGGATCATGACAGGCGGAACAATCAGTCTTTTTGGCCGGCTCATGCGCAAACTTGCCCGGAGTGACTTTCGACTGATGGCAGGTGCCACAGGTGGCGACCGGGTCCTGTTTCAATAGCGCCGGTTGCGTGCTAGTGTGCGGCAGATGGCAATCCATGCACGCCACGCCCGCCTTCTTCAGGTGTGCCGAACTGGTGAATTTCTCCTTGGTGTGGCAATTCAAACACAAGGCGTCGCCCGTGAGTTTGAGCAGGCTCTTATTAGGACTCCCATGCGGATCGTGGCAGGCCTGGCAATGACCCTGGGCGACCGGCGCATGGCTGCTGTTTTCCTTGGCGATCGCCGCGGCCGTCTTGTCCTCATGGCAAGTCTGGCACATCTCGCCCACGCCGCCGCGAAGGAGCTTGGGGCGATTCGATCTGTGAGCCACGTGGCACTGGAAGCATTCGCCGTCGGCGGCAGGCTGATGGGGCACCGCGGCCGCCAGCTTCTTGCTGATATCGGCGTGGCACTTCTGGCAGTTGGTCCAGGTCGAGTCGGCTGGACCAAATGCCGTCGTCCCAGGTGCCGGAGCGGAGTGGCATTCGGCGCACTTGCCCTCGCTGACCGGTTTGTGAACCTTGTCGCCGACCAGGTTGGGGCGGCTGGAGCGATGCGGGTCATGGCAGCCGATGCACTGCAGGCCGGCGGTGTTCAGGCCGCGCGCGAGGTGCTGGCTCCCGATCTTGACGACATCATGGCATTTCTTGCAGACGTCATCGGCCGATGCCCGGAGCATTTGGGGATCGGTCCCGCCGTGCGGCATATGACATGAGGCGCAGTCGCGTTGGGCAAACGGCGCATGCGCCTTGGGAGCACCGGCGGTGTCGGCGAACTCAACGTGGCAGGTGAAGCAGGCGATATCATTGCCGATGTCCCGGATCAGGCCTTTGCGATCGGAGGCGTGCGGATCGTGGCAACTCGTGCACAGTTGATCCTTCACCGCGGGGTGGAGATTGGTCAATCCCACCAGCGATGTATCAAACTTAGTATGGCAGCCGACGCATAGCGCCTTTCCGGAGCTCTTCAGTATCAGAGAATTGGAGAAGCCGTGGCGGACATGGCATCCCTCACAGTTCTCCTTGGCAACGGGATCATGTTTGAATTTGCGGTCGAATTTCTGTGCCGCCGCCTTGTGACAGGAGTAGCACGATTTCTGCTCGGCGCGGGCCACAGTGATCGAGCCCGCACTGACCGCAATCAGTACAAAAAAAACCAAGATTCTGCGCAGCATCACAGCCATCATCGCTCCATCTCTTGCGAAACCAGGAAAAACGCCCGGCCCGCACCCCAACAAGATAAGGAAAGTATCGAAAAAGCAAGTGAATCGATTCTCAAAGTGACAACTTCTTGTCCTATTTCGAGTTCGTTATCGTCCTGAATCGCCGCCGCATCCGAGAGAGCACCAGCACCTGGACGGTTCGCCAGATTACCCCGGATCGGGCCATCGGAACCCTGTCGAACACCATGGCACTTGAAGACCCGCTCATTCTATATTTCCGGCTGGCCTGAAGGCCGGGAGTACGAATGATGAAACGGCCAAGGAGGAGCATCATGAGGCGGTACGGATCACGATCAGCCGCCACCCTGCTGGTCATACTGATAGGATGGTTCAAGATGAGCAGTGCGGAGACGCTCAACGACTTGTTTAGCGACTACTGGGAATTTCAAATGAGGCAATCGCCGACGTGGGCCACCAACCTTGGCGATCATCGGTACGACAGCCTCTTGCCAGACATGTCACTGGAAGCGGTGCCGCGCGAGGCGGCGGCACTGCGAAGTTTTCAGGCGCGGCTCGAAGTGCTGAGCAAGCAGAAAGGGTCCGCGCGCGATACCATTAATGCCGAATTTTTCGGACGGGAACTCTCGGACCGGCTCGAGGACCTGGATAATCACTGGTATCTGATGCCGGTGAGCCAGCAGGGTGGCCCACAGATCGACATTCCGGAGCTGGTCAACTACCACCCCCTGAAGACCGCCGGCGATTGCGAGAACTTCGTCACCCGTCTGCACGCCTTCCCGGCCTATGTCGATCAGTTGATCGCCCGGATGCGCCAGGGGATGAAAGAGCATCTGGTGCCTGCGAAGATCACAATCGAGAAAGCGCTGCCGCAGATCGAGGCGCACGTCGTCGACGATCCGCAGAAGAGTGTCCTGGCCGGCGCTATTGACAAGATCGACAGCACCATTCCCGAGAACGAACGTAAGAAACTCTCGGAGTCAATACAGGCAGCCATTCAGAAAGAGGTGGTGCCTGGCTATGATCGCCTCGCCAGGTTCGTACGCACCGAGTATCTGCCGGCATGCCGTGACACGGTTGGCATACTGGCGCTGCCCGACGGCAAGCGGCGGTACCGCTCGCTGGCACGGCAGTTCACCACAACCCAGTTGGCCCCCGAGCAAATCTTCCAGCTCGGCCAGAAACAATTGACTGAAATCCAGACGCAGATGCGTGAACTGATGGAGGACGTGGGGTTCAAGGGGTCGCTGGTGGAATTTGCTGAATCCCTCCGGCATTCCGGGAAGTTCTTCTACACGAGCGCCGATTCGCTGGTTGAAGGGTTCAAGACAATCTTGAAGCAGATGGACGAGAAGCTGCCGCTTCTGTTCGGCCATCTGCCCGAGGCTCCATACAGCTATAAAGTGATGGAACCATATCGCGCCGAATCGGCGCCGGATGCTTACTATTACCCGGCGCCGGAAGACCGTTCGCGGCCCGCTTATTTCTACATCAATACATTCCGCCCGGAAATGCGTCCCAAATACACGATGGAGGCACTGGCCTATCACGAGGCGGTTCCGGGTCACCACATGCAAATCGCGATTCAACAGGAACTGGGCGAACTGCCGCAGTTCCGCCGCCATGGCGGATATACCGCCTTCGTGGAGGGGTGGGCACTGTATTCCGAGGAACTGCCCAAGGAAGTTGGGATGTATTCGGATCCGTATTCCGAATTCGGGCGACTGACCTTCGATGCCTGGCGCGCGGTGCGGCTCGTGGTCGATCCCGGCATCCACTACTTTGGGTGGACGCGGGATGAGGCCATCAAGTTCTTCCATGAGAACACGGCGTTATCGGACCTGAATATTGTCTCCGAGGTCGAGCGTTACATCGCCTGGCCGGGACAGGCACTCGCTTACAAGGTAGGGCAGTTGAAAATCCAGGAGATTCGCGTGAAGGCCGAACGCGAACTGGGAGACAAGTTCGACATCCGTGCATTCCACGACGAATTGCTCAGCGACGGCGCCCTGCCACTCGACCTCCTGGACGAGAAGATGGACCGGTGGCTGGAAGTCGTGAAGAAGTAAGGCACGTCGGAATAGCGTTAGAGGGTCCACCACCTGTGGGAGGG
>JAKAKI010000090.1 GCA_021813505.1 bacterium
CGCTACCCCGCCTCTGTGCCCACGGACAACGGGCACAAGGCCCTATGCTACGTGACATGAGCGGTGCTGGGTAGGTTGTAGCATAGCCCCTTGTGGGCGTCACCGGATTTCACTACCCCGCCTCTGTTCCCATGGACACCGGGCACAGGCCCTATGCTACGCGACATGAGCGGTGCTGGGTTGGTTGTAGCATAGCCCCTTGTGGGCGTCGCTGGCTTTCGCTACCCCGCCTCTGTGCCCATGGACACCGGGCACAAGGCCCTATGCTACGCGACATGTGCGGTGCTGGGTTGGTTGTAGCATAGCCCCTTGTGGGCGTCGCTGGCTTTCGCTACCCCGCCTCTGTGCCCACGGACAACGGGCACAAGGCCCTATGCTACGCGACATGTGCGGTGGTGGGCGACGGGCTCGCTCAAAAAGGACGGCCACATAGGGCCGCCCCTACAACCCACTTGCGAATCCATTCGTAGTGGCGCCCCTGTGTGGGCGCCGGCGGCAGGCGTGGAACAGGTGAAAGTCTTCCGCCGGGTCCTGTGGGGTGCCACGGCCACCCCCGCCCATGTCCGCAATCCCCTGAAATTCATCCGGTTAAAAGGACCGGCGGAACAGCCGATACTTTCACAGAGGGTTTGGAGGGGCTGGTATTGGATCAAGCCCACTCCTGCCCAAAATCGAAATCGCGCCTGTGTCATAGGGACACTGTCCCCAGGATGGGGAATGGCGGCGATTGGACGTACGGCACTGGCCATGGACATAGCAACAATTGGCGGACTGGTTCTGGGATTCTCGGCGGTGATTGCCGGGTTCATCCTCGAAGGCGGACATCTCTCGTCTGTCTTCCAGTTTCCCGCCATGCTCCTCGTCATCGGCGGTACGTTCGGCGCCTCGATGATTACCACCTCGTTCAAGACACTGCTGAACATTCCCCGATACCTGCGCATCGCGATGTTTGGCGGATCGATTAACCCCATTGGCACGATCGACCAAATCGTGCACATGGCCGACCGCGCCCGCCGCGAGGGAATCCTGGGACTCGAGAAAGACCTGAGTACAATCAAGGAACCGTTCTTCCACAAGGCGACGCAGCTCATCGTCGACGGCACCGAGATGACCGTGCTCACCAGCACGCTCGAGACAGAGATCGCCAACATCGAAGAGCGCCACAAGAACGGCATGGTCCTCTTCAATAAGATGGGCGGCTTCTCGCCGACTCTCGGCATCATCGGCACCGTGCTCGGACTGATCCATACCCTCGCCAACACCTCGGATGCCAGCAAGATGGCCTCATCCATCGCATCGGCATTCATCGCGACCCTGTGGGGTGTTAGCCTTGCGAACTTGCTGTATCTCCCGATTGCCGACAAACTCAAATTTCGTCACGACGAAGAGATGCTGTACTTCGGTTTGATCCTCGAAGGCACCACCGCGATTCAGTCGGGCGAAAACCCACGGATGATTCGCGAGAAGCTGATGTCGTTCATCCACCCCGAACGACGGACGGAAAAGTAGATGCCTCACGGCGGCTCCCGTTCGTCCATGCGCCAGCGCCGTCACGCGGGTGTGCATGAAAACCAGGAACGCTGGCTGTTGACCTATGCGGACCTGATCACCCTCCTGCTCGCGTTCTTTATCGTGATGTACTCGATGTCGCGCATCGACGCCAAGAAGTTCGGCGCGATGACCTCGGCATTGACCGGGGCGCTCAAAGGAGTCGATCTTGCACAGCGGGAGCGCGACGTCATGGGGCGTCTGAATACCGGGGGGCCGCTCAAGACCGGCGAACTGCGCTTGATGCAACAACAACTTTCACAAAAAGTCGGCGATGCGGGTATGTCCAGTACGATTTCCGCCGAGGTCACCGAACGCGGATTGGTCATCTCCGTCAAAGACGCCACTCTATTCGATGAAGGCAAAGCCGACCTGAATCCGGGCGCACTGGAAGTACTGCGTGTGATCGGGAGAGAAATCAGCGCGGTTACCAATCATGTGCGTGTCGAAGGCCACACCGATCCGCGCCCGATCAACACGGCCCGATTCCCGAGCAATTGGGAGCTTTCGACCTCCCGCGCCACATCTGTGCTCCGCTACCTTGTAGATAGCACCGGCTGTGCCCCGCAAAGAATCTCCGCTCTGGGATTCGGAGAGTACCGTCCCGCCGTGGTCAACGATACACCCGAGCACATGGCCGCTAATCGCCGTGTGGATATCGTCCTGCTCTCCCAACAGATGAGCCTCTCCGAACCGGAAGCCGTAGTCCAGCCCCACGATTCCACCCTCGCGGGCACGACTCACGACTAAAGTCGTAGTTACGATGTCCGAGCCCCAGGGATGTCTGATCCCCGAAGGGGCGATCTAATCCAGCCCAGGCCGCAGGCCTGGGTCAGAAGCGAAGTGAGATGAAAGTCCTGAACGGGCGTTCTAACCGTGGGAGGTTAGGACACTCTTTCAGGGCTTGGATATGTTTGCATCTCGTTACCCAGGCCTGCGGCCTGGGCTGGATTAGATCGCCCCTTCGGGGCTTTGACTCTCACAGGACGAACTATTATTTACTACGAATC
This sequence comes from bacterium, assembly GCA_021813505.1. GTDB lineage: Bacteria > Zixibacteria > MSB-5A5 > WJJR01 > WJJR01 > JACRMA01. The sequence continues at coordinate 2,559 of JAKAKI010000090.1, forward strand.
CGGAAAAAACTTCCGTCTCCGCATCACACTGTCCTGACTGGGTGCCAGTATGAAATTCAGAACGTATTGATATCACGCACCTTAGTCCCGCGCCGCTTGACCCGGCACGCCCTTTGCCTCACCGCAACGCGGGGGAGTAGACTATATGCCGGGTCAGCTACAGAAAATCCTATTCGATAAGACAGGCGTACCACGCCTGCAAAACGCGCTCGACCTGGCGGCGGCAAGGCAGAAGCTCCTCACTCAGAATGTGGCCAACTCGGAAACGGTCGGCTACAAACGCAAGGACATCAATTTCCAGGCGGAACTACAGGCGGCCATGGGATCCGGCGGCCACCTGCAAATGAAGACCACGCGCCCCGGCCATCTCGGCGCCACGGCTCAGACACGCTCGCCGAAAGTCAATGAAGACAAGATCCCGGCCGGCCAGAAGAACGGTGTGGACATCGACCGCGAGATGGTCAATGTCGCGCAGAACCAGATGGAATACAATGTGGCGGCCAAGCTGGCGCGTCAGAAATTCGACGCCCTGAGGACCGCGATTCGCGGACGGACATAGGAGAAGTATGAGCATAGGAAACTTTCGCACGCTGGCCGTGGCGGCCGACGGATTGTCCGCGCAACGGCACAAGATGAACGTTGTCGCGGAGAATATCGCGAACGCCGAGACCACGCGCACGCCGGAGGGCGGACCGTATCGCCGCCAGCGCGTCGTGCTCACCGCGCCGCGCCAGGTGACGTCGTTCAGTTCTGCGCTCGAAGCCGCTCATCTGCAAATGCGCCGCACGCACGACGAACATCGTGGGCCGTCCGCGCCCGGCTCGGCTGCGGTGCGGAAGGAAGGCCAGTTCCTCATCGCAAAAGACAAGATCGATCCGACCGATCAGCCGCAGATGGTCTACGATCCCACGCATCCGGATGCCAACAAGGACGGCTACGTTGCGATGCCCAACATCGACATCATCACCGAGATGGTCGACATGATGGCCGCGCAGCGCGCCTACGAAGCCAACACGACCACAGTGGAATCGGTCAAGCAAATGGTCAACAAAGCACTGGATATCTAAGCTAGCGAAAGAATGGAAACGAAATCATAATGACGCCTCAGTCTTCGAGCCAGCGTGTCCCATCAGATGTCATTCCCGCGAAAGCGGGAATCCAGACGCGGCATACTCTTTCACTTGATGGCAAGTGGGAGGGCGAGGCTCCTGCCGAGCCTTGTCTCGGTGCGAACAAGAGGCTCGGCAGGAGCCTCGCCCTCCCACGACGCACATCTTGCATCGCGAAGGCCGACGAATCTGAACGCGGTGCATCAATGAACTCTGCGACGAATGTGACTCCCTTCTCCGGGGACCACTGCAATCATCGGCGGGCAGCCGGGACCAGGCAAATTGTTCCGGCGCCCGTCGGTGATATTTGATGTTTGACGAACTGGATGGAGCGACACGGAATGAACGAGACCAGCATCATACGCCCCTGGCAGCCGGCGCCGGCGGCGAAGACCAATGCCCGCCCGGCGGCAGTGGCCAAGAATGAAGCGGATGATCGCCTTCTGATGGCCCGCCTCTTCGGCAAGAATCCGGCGCCAATCCCAACCGCCAATGCGGTGCGGCCACCAACAGGCCCCGATGACGAGTTCGCGCCGCATCTTGGGCGCCATTTGGACGTGATCGCATGACCACGATCAACACGATTCGCCCCGAGCTGGGTTCGGGGCTACCCCTTGGGGATCGTCCCACGCAAAGCCTCTCGGCCACGGTGCAGCCGCAGGAGGGTGGGAATGTCTTTGCCAAGGCGTTGGACGAGGTCAATCAGATTCAGGCGCAGGCCGCCGGATTGCAGGAAAGCATGTACGCAGGTGATCCGGTGGAATTGCACCGTGTCATGATCGCGGCCGAGGAAGCCGGCACCGCATTCGACCTGTTGGTCGAAATGCGCAACCGGCTGGTCGAGGCCTATCAGGAATTGATGCGCATGCAGATTTGAGGCGTGCGATGTGGGAATGGTTCTGTGACGTCTTGTGCGTGAGCCATTGGAGGGCTTGAATGTTCGCACGGTTTTTTGAAGCGTTTCGCGCGATGGATCCCAACCGCCGGTTCCTGGCGGTGACGACAGCCGTCGGTCTGATCGCGGCCGTCATCGTGATCGGCTGGTGGGCCCGCCATGTGACATATGGCGTGCTCTTTTCGCGCTTGCCGGCCGAGGAGGCGGGACAAATCATCGACCAGCTCGACCAGATGAAGGTGTCGTACCGTGTTTCGGACGGCGGTTCATCGATTCTGGTCCCCTCCAGCCAGGTTCCGGACGTCCGCATCAGACTGGCGGCAGCCGGGCTTCCCCGCACCGGGTCAGTCGGCTTCGAGATTTTCGACAAGACCAATCTGGGGATGACCGATTTTCTGCAGAAGGTTAACTACCGCCGGGCGCTTGAAGGGGAACTCTCCAAATCCATATCGTCCCTGCGCGAGGTCGCCGCGGCGCGGGTGCATATCGTGATTCCCGAAAACCGCCTGTTTGCCCAGGATCAGAAGCAGACCACCGCGTCGGTGATCGTCAAAGTCAATTCCGGCTCGCTGGACCGCGGCAAGGTCGCGGCTATCACCCATTTGGTTGCCTCGGCGGTCGAGGGTCTCGATGCGTCGAGGGTGACCGTGCTCGATCAGAGCGGCAATCTGCTCTCTGCGGCCCAGGATGACACGTTTCTCGGCGCTGCCAGCAGCCGCCAGCTCGACATTCAAAAGAATGTCGAATCGTACCTGCAGGACAAGGCGCAGTCCCTCTTGGACGGCGTGCTGGGCCCGCGCAAGGCGATTGTCCGCGTCAACGCCACGCTGAACTTCGAACAGGCCGAGAAGACCGTCGACCAGTACGATCCCGACAATCTCGCCATTGTCTCCCAGGAACAGACAACCGAGAAGACCTCCGATAACAGCACCGACCCCGAAGGCGGCAAGTCGGGCGGGGAGACCACGAAAGAAAACACGGTCACCAACTACGAAGTCAATCACACGGTTCAGAAAATCGTCAGTGCGATGGGCACCATTCAGCGCCTGACCGTCTCCGTGATTGTCGACGGGATCTACACCAAGCCGGAAGGCGCCACCGACGACAAACCCGCCACCTTCACGCCGCGCTCGCAAGAGGAACTCGACCGCATCGGCGCATTGGTTAAGGCCGCCGTCGGCATCGTCCCCGACCGCAATGACCACATCGAGGTTGTCAGCGTTGCCTTTGACAACACCGGCATGCAGGAAGAGAAGAAGGAACTGGAGAAACTGGAAAAGCGGCAGTTCTACTACGATATCGCGTACAAAGTCGGCTACGGCCTCGCCATCCTGGCCGCGCTCTTCATCGGCTTGAAGATCATCAAGAAGTTCATGCGTTTCCTGGGTTCATTGGCCGAGCCGCGGGGGCCGCACCTCGACGTCGGCAGTGTGCCCGCCATCATCGACGAACGCGCCCCGGCCATCATGCCGGAGCGGCGCAAGGCACGGCTGTCCGATCAGATGGTGCAGGTCGCGAAAGACCGTCCCGACGAAATGGCACGGGTTATCAAAACCATGATGGTGGACTGATCCCATGGCCGACGCTCCCGGAACCGCCACGAAAGAATTGACGCCAACGCAAAAGGCGGCGGTCTCATTGGTGGTCATGGGCCGCGAGGTCGCGGCCGAGGTTGTCAAGAATCTCAGCCAGCGCGAAATCGAAAAACTCACGGTCGAAATCGCCAACCTCCCGGAAGTCTCGCCGACCCTTGAAGAAAACGTCATCAAGGAATGCCACACCATCTTCATGGCGCGGCAGTATATCGCCCAGGGAGGTATCGAGTACGCACGCGGACTCCTCGAAGAGGCGCTCGGCAAGACGAAGGCCGTGGAGATTCTCTCGAATCTGGAAGGCAGCCTCCACAAGACCGGATTCGACATGCTCAAGAACATCGAGCCGCGCCAGCTCACAAACTTCATTCAAAACGAGCATCCCCAGACGATTTCGCTGCTGCTGACGCAGTTGACCGCCCAGCACGCCGCGGCCGTGCTCGCCGAACTGTCGGCGGAACTGCAGGCCGAAGTCACCCTGCGACTGGCCACGATGGAAAAGATCTCCCCGGAGATTCTGCATCAACTCGAAGAGGTCCTTGAAACGCAATTCGACACAGGGCAGTCGCGCGACTTGTCCGTTTCGGGCGGCGTGAAAACGGTGGCCGATATTCTCAACATCATCGATACCACCACCGAGCGGCGCATCATGAAGATCCTGGAAGCCGAGGATGCCCAACTGGCCAATCAGATCAAGAATATGATGTTCGTCTTCGAGGATCTGGTACTGCTCGACGACCGTTCGATGCAGCGCGTCCTCAAGGAAGTGGAAACCAAGGATCTGGCCGTCGCCATGAAGGCAGCCTCCGAGGAAGTCAAATTCAAGATTTACTCCAACGTTTCCGAACGTGTCGCGGTGATGATTCGCGAGGAAATCGAATTCCTCGGTCCGATGCGCCTGTCGGACGTCGAAGGCGCGCAGCAGCGCATTGTCGAGGCTGTCCGCCGGCTCGAAGAAGAGGGTCTCATCATCATCAGCGGTCGCGGAGGCAAAGAAGATGTTATCGTCTGAGCGCGTCCTTCGGCGCAGCTCCCTGTCTCCCCGCAGTTACCTGATCGGTGACGCCACACGCGGCGTCATCAATCCGATCGACACGCGTCCGTTGACAGTCCAGGAGGCCGAAGAAAAGTTCAAAGCCGAAATCAAACGCCTCAAGGATCAGCACCAGGCGGCGCTCGAGGAAGCCTACCGCAATGGTTACCAGGATGGCGCCGGCATGGCGGGAGCCGAAGCCGCCGCCGAAATCGCGCGTATCGCGGCGATCGCTGATGCCATGGGTGAGGAATTCTCGCGCACTCGCGCCGAGTGGTACGCCGCCTACGAACAGCAGATCATCGAATTGCTCGGCTGCGCACTCGAAAAGATTCTGGGCGACCGCCCGCAGGTTCCGGAACGCGCCGCGCATGCCTTGCGTGATGCTTTCAACCGGCTGACGGGCGGCGACCGCGTGACCTTGCGCTGCCATCCCAGCGACCTGACGTTTATTCAGGAATTGCTGGCGAAGAAGCTGGACGAGTTTGCCGGTTTCCGGCAGATTCGCGTCATCGCCGACGAACAAGTCGGCGTCAACGGGTGCCTGGTCGAAACGGAACTGGGTGTTGTCGATGCCCGCATTGAGCAACAACTGGTGATCCTCAAAGGGATGCTCACGACCGCAGCGGCCAATTCGACCTCGACCGATATCAACGGCGAAGCCGAACTTCCGGAGGTGGGCAATGGCTCACCCGTGGAGTGAAGCTTCAGACCCGGCCATCGAGCGGCAGCTTCGCCCATTGTCTGCCCGCTTTCCGATTCCCGCTGTCAATTGGAACAAATACCAATCGCTGATTGGCGCCTCAGATGTTGTGCGTGCCACCGGAAGAATCAGCGGACTTGTTGGGTTGACCATTGAAGCCGATGGGCCGACCGCCCGTGTCGGCGACCTGTGCATGCTGGAAGAACTTCAGACGCGCCAGAAGATACCTGCCGAAGTGGTCGGCTTCCGCCGCGGGCACGTTCTCTTAATGCCGATCGGCGATCATCATGGTATCGGCCCCGGCTGGGTTGTCAGCGCCACCGGCGAATCACTGACCGCCCCGGTGAGCGAAAACCTGCTGGGCCGCGTCGTCGATGCCCTCGCCAATCCCATTGACGGACGAGGACCGGTCGCCGGAACCATCCGCCGCCCGTTGAATTGCACTCCGCCCCACCCGTTGACGCGTCCCCGCGTGACCGACCGGCTCACCACCGGTGTGCGCGTCATCGACACCTTGCTGACGTTGGGCAAGGGCCAGCGCATGGGATTGTTTGCCGGTTCGGGTGTCGGGAAGAGCACTCTGATGGGCATGATCGCGCGAACTTCGTCTGCCGATGTCAACGTGATCGCTCTCGTTGGCGAGCGGGGCAAGGAAGTGCGCGACTTTCTCGATCGCGATCTGGGCCCCGACGGCGCCCGGAAGTCCGTCACCGTCGTGTGCACCTCGGATCAACCCGCCCTCCTGCGGGTGAAGGCGGCGCTGACCGCCACCACGATCGCCGAGTACTTCCGCGATCGCGGCGCCAACGTCATGCTCCTGGTCGATTCGGTGACCCGCTGGGCTCTGGCGCAACGTGAAATCGGACTGGCCACCGGCGAACCGCCCACCACGCGCGGTTTCCCGCCATCCGTCTTTGCATTGCTGCCGCGACTTCTCGAACGCGCGGGACGATCTTCACGCGGCTCGATTACCGGTGTCTACACTGTGCTGGTCGAGGGCGATGATCTGGCCGAGCCGATCTCCGACTCCTGCCGCGCAATTCTCGACGGACACCTGGTTCTCTCGCGCCGGATCGCTTCGCAGAATCACTTCCCAGCCGTGGATGTGCTCGAATCGGTCTCGCGCGTGACTTCCGATGTGTTGAATCCGGGTGAGCGTGTCCTTGCCGGCGACGTGCGGGATATCCTGGCCACCTACCGTGAAGCCGAAGACCTGATCGCCGTCGGAGCATACAAGCGCGGTGCCTCCAGCAAGATCGATCGCGCCATCGATCTCATCGATGGGTTGAATTCGTTCCTGAAACAGGACATCCGTGAGACCGCAGATGAAGCCGGCACATGGGCCCGCCTCCGCGCGTTGGCTCAGACCCCGACACAGCCACAGGCAACAGCAACCGCTGCGTAAGGTCTTGCTCTGGTGAATCAAGAGTGCTGACCCGATTGACCAATGAAACCTTCGTTGTGGATGAGAGAGTGGTGGTGGGTGCCCCACAGCTTGGGGCGTGTTGAAGAAGCCTTCCGAAAGGTGGCAGCAGTTGTGTAAGGGTGAGGTTGCTTCGGCGCAAAGAGCCGCGCCTCGCAACGACATCTCATTGGTCGTTGGCAATGCAAAGGCACAGTTGTCGTTGCGAGGAGCGTCTCCGCCGAAGGCGGAGGGAGCAACGAAGCAACCTCCCCCTTGCACAACTGCCACGATCTTGGGGACAAGCTTCTCAGCAGGCCCCTTGCTGTTGGAGGAATCGTGTGTGCAGGTGCGTCGTATATGCGCACACGCGCTATTTCCTCCCCGGGACACTAACCCGAATCGACTAACCCCATGAAACCCTTCCGCTACCGCCTCGCTCGTTTGCAGCATCTCAAAGATGCCGAGAAAAAGCAGCGCGCTGCGGAGCTCGCCCAGGAACAGAGCGTCCTTCGCGCCCGCGAGGCCGACCTGGGGCGCGCTGAAACGGAACGCGTCCAGGTGCTGAAACTGTACGGTTCGCTCTCGAATCGCCCGACCGAGGCGCGGATGTGGGATGGCGCGCAGCTCGCGCTGGGCGCGGCGGGGCTTCATGTCGCTCGCCGCAGGGATGCTGTCCGGCGTGCTGCCGATCAGGTCGAGCAGGCGAGGGAGAGGCTCGTGCAAAAGGCCCGCGAGTTCGAAACCCTCGAACGGCTCCGGCTCCGCCTGTGGCGGGAACACGCGCTGGAGAATCAACGCAGCGAGCAAAAAGAGAATGACGAAAAGGCCGTGACCCGCTTCGGCGTCAGCGCGAGCCACGAGACCAAAGCGACCGAGCGATAGCTTGACGGAATAATTTGCCGATCGATCTGGAAATCAAAACCGGGACTAAACGCGAATTCGGTAACCTCCCAAGTCCCGCGCCGCAACCAGCAAGACCAATCCCAATAACCACAACGACTTGACATAAACCCGGCGGTCGTTTAAGCACGCGGCACGGGAGTTGCACAACGGATGTCGGATTGGTTTGCCCATGTGGCGAACCAGGCAGGAGCTATGGCAGAGGATGTAAAAAAAGCGGCCCCACCGGCGACAGATAAGCCGAAAGCATCCGCCAAAGAACCAAGCAAGGATGCCGGGAAAGAAACCGAAAAGGACGCGGGAACTGCCGAGGCGGCACCCGCGGAAAAGACAGGCAAGAAGTTCAGTCCGGTCATGCTGATTGTGATTGGCCTGGTGACCTTTGTCGTCTTCCTCGCCGTCTTCAGCTACATGATGGGTATCTTCAACAAGAAGCCTGCCCCGACAGCCGAAGCGCCCGCCGGTGAGAATCCGGCGGCCGATTCCACCAAGCCGGAAGCCGAGGCTCAGCAATTCGTGTCTGACTTCGGACGCGCCGCGGCCGGTCTCGAAGCAGCACAGAAGAGCGGTATCGATACCATTTCAGCGCTCTCGGAACTTGATCAGCGCCACAAAGAAATCGCCGCCGAAGAAGCCCGCTTGCAGGCCGAGATGCAGGAATTGACCGCCCTTAAGGCCCAAGTCGAGCAACTGCTCTCCCAGAAGAAGGCGATTGCCGGGGAGAAGGTCCTCTACCTGGCGAAACTGCTGGATGGCATGAAGCAGGACGAACTTGGCGGACTGATGGCGAAGCTCGATGACAAGACCATCCTCGCCGTTCTGCCCAGTATGAAACCGGCCAACGCCTCCAAGATTCTGGCGATCCTGCCGCCCGATCGCGCGGCCCAACTCACCACCCAACTACTGAACACGGAGCCCTAAGGGATACCTGATGCAATCTTTGGCGGCCGATAGTCTTCTTCAATTACTGGGTCAGTCTCCATTGAAACCCGGTAGTTCCGTTCGCCTTGATGTGGCGTTGGCGGACAATGAGGCTTTCGCGTCTGCTCTGGAACTTCTCCTGACGGGAATGCCGCCGACATCGTCCGGTGGTGATTCGCCCACTGCAACTGATCTGGCGACGCTCTTGCTCATGGGGCAGCCGGCGACGGCATCGGCCGGTTCGCAAGCCACTCTAGTTCCGGCGTTGGCGATTCCGACACCCGAGTCGGACGCGAAGGCAGTCCTACCCATGCCTGCCGAAGCTTCCGCTCTGGCGACACTGATGGCCCTGATGCCGCAGCCGGCTGGAGTCGTAGCTACAGATCCCCCAATCGAGACGACAATCACGTCTGTCCCGGTAGACTCGTTACTGGAACTCCCGGTCGCAACCAAACCGTCCGTGAATCCAAATGCGCCCACCGGCGCAACTTCGATAACCGATCCGGCCCTGCTGGCCTCGACCAGTCCCCTCCAGTTCGCGTTGCCGTCACTGAACCTGCCGGCACAGACGCTGCCGGAAACCACAAGCGATTCAAGTGTCACTCCGACGACGATTGGTTCTACGGCAGATCCGCTGGTGAGCCAGGTGGAACGTGAGTTCCTGCCGGTCCCATTGCCGTTCGAGCCGCACTATCTGATTGTCGCAGATCAACCGAGCGAACCATCGGCAGAGCCATCAGGTCAGGGATCGTCACTGGTAACGAAAGCGGGCGATTCGCGACCCAGCTTGGATGTCGCGCCGCAATCTCAAATTCCGCAGGGAACCGTGGTCTCGAAGCAGTCTGGCGTAACTCTACCCGTCACTCCGACTGAAATCGACCTGAATCAGTCTGTGACACCGAATGTAACTGGCGCAACGGTGCCAACCAAGACCGACGGGACAACGCCGCAAATCCAGTTGCAGAACGCCGCGATTGCGCGCAAGGCCGATCAAACGCTCAACACGAAGATTCTCAATCCCGTTACTATCGGAAACGGCAGTACGGAAATGCGGACGCTGACCAGCAAAGCATCCGAACTCGGTATCCAAAGCCTCTCGGTGCGCCTCGGCAGCGAAAACAGCAAGTCCGCCGAACCGCTGCGCGTTCTTTCATCTCTTGATGACAGTGCACTCGTCCGCACCATAGCAAAGGACTCTCCGCCAGTCATGCAGCCCGCCAGACCGTCAAAGCGCGACAATGACAACGACCGCCCGGCCATTATTAGCCAGCCGGCTCGCAAGAAATCCGATTCGCATCTCCAGATAGAATCGAACCGCTCGGCGGAGCCAGTCGCAAAGTCAGCGACGCAGACGCAGGACACATCTGTCCAGTCCGCCTCGGTCACGCGGGAAGTCGTCACCGATCGCACCGAATCCGCTCCGGCGCCCCGTTTCATCGTCGATGACCCCAAGCCGATTCGAGTGCCGGGCCAGATCACAGTCCGTATGGAGCCGTCGAATCTGGGGCCACTCACAATTGACCTGCAAAGCGGCACCGACGGCATCATTGCCAGATTGCGTTTTGGCTCTGAAGCGGTCCGCTCGACCGTGGAGCGCGACATCACCCAATTGCATCGCGCCTTGTCCGATGCCGGAATCCGCGTCGAACGCCTGGATATCGTCGGCGTCTCGCCGGCCAACGAACGTTCCGGCATGTCATCGCAAACACCGCAGGACCATCAGGCTCCGCAGCGTGACACACAAAGCCAGGGGAGAAACAACCAGCCCGGCGACCGACCTACATATAACCAGCGCGAGCGCAGCCACCGTCAGACTCCGGCATGGACCGGCGCCCCGCAGTCGCCATGGGTGGCAATGAACAAAATGGCCTCCAGTCTCAATCTCGTGGCCTAAGGGAAGGTGGGAATCATGAGCGCAATTTCTGCCACATATGATCAAATCACCGCCGGTGCGACCGCCGCCGCCAAGACCGCGACGGGCAAGAATGCCCTTGGTAAAGACGACTTCCTGCGCCTGTTCGTCACGCGTCTGGCCAACCAGGACCCGATGTCGCCCATGCAGGACGAGCAGTTTATCGCCCAAATGGCGCAGTTCACCCAGTTGGAACAGCTAACCAACATGAACGACAACTTGCAGAAGGCGCTGAGTGCCGATCTGGTGCTGTCGCAGACAATCAACAACACGATGGCCACTTCGCTTATCGGGCGCACCGTCCGCGTGCAGGCGAACTCAGTTGTGCTTGATGACAAAGGTACCGCCACCATCGCCTATGAACTGGAGAAGCCGGCCAAGGATGTCACCATCGAGATTTCCAACTCGGATGGCAGTCTGGTGCGTGCTCTACGCGTCGATGGGGTTTCGGCCGGTGCCAACAACATCGCTTGGGATGGCCTGGATGCCAACGGCAGCAAGGTCGCCCCGGGCCAATACAACCTGACAATTGTCGCCGAAGATGCCGACGGCAACGCGATCACCGCCCATGCCTTCTTCAACGGCACGGTGGATGGCGTGCGTTACGTCGACGGTGCGGGAATGCTCACGGTCGGCAGCGTCCTGATTCCGCTGAGCGACGTGCTGGAAATTCATTCCTAAGGAAAGTGTGAGACGATGAGCCTGGTTCAATCAGTACGCACCGCTGCCGCGCAGGCGCTTCAGGTACGTCCGACGGACGCCCCTGGAGCACCGTCTGCCCCCAGCGGTGAATTCGCCCGGATGCTGCGGACGAAGCTCGACGAGCAGCATATCGCGGTCTCCGCCCACGCGGCCGACCGCATGATCAGGCGTGGTCTGGTCCCGGATGATGCAACGATCGATCAACTCCAAACGGCCTTTGACCTCGCCGAGAAGAAAGGATCTCGCGAGGCGCTATTCTTGCTCGATGATCTCGCGGTCATCGCCTCGGTGCCGAATCGCACCGTGAAAACCGCGATGGACCGCCAATCGCTCGAAGCCGGAGTTTTCACCAATATCGACGCCGCGATCGTTCTGCCGTCGAAACCCCGGCCCATTCCAACCAGTAATCAACAGGAAAACCTGTCATCCAGATCGATCGGCCGGACCCCAAACGGGGGGGCTGCGATCCTACATGGAGGATTACCGCTATGATGGCCTCGCTGTTCGCGGGTGTATCAGGGCTGCGCAATCACATGGTGCGCATGAACCTGGTCGGCGATAATATCGCCAACATCAATACGATTGGCTTCAAAACCGGGCGCGTCACGTTCCGTGAAGCGCTCGTGCAGACTCTGCGCGGTGCGGGTCGCCCCTCGGCAACCTCGGGCGGCTTCAACCCGGTGCAATTGGGCTTGGGCATGAACGTTGCCACCGTTGACAACAGCTTCTCCCAGGGCGGATTGGAAACGACCGGACAATTGACCGACCTCGCACTGCAGGGATCGGGATTCTTCATCCTCTCTGACGGCAAGCAGGAATACTATACGCGCGCCGGCGCGTTCAACATGGACGCCAATTCCAATCTCGTCAATCCGGCGAACGGCTTCTTTGTCCAGGGCAAGATGGCCAACACGGACGGCACGATCCCGGCGACCACCGCGATCGGCAATATCATGCTCCCGTTCGGCCAGCAGGATCCGGCCAAATCGACCACTCAGGTGTTCCTGGCCAACAACCTCGACTCCACCGCCACGACGTCAGCCGCGTCGCTCTTCTCCGCGGGCTCGACCAACATCGATAGCGTGACCGGTCTCGCCGCCGACGGCGCCGGTGGCACGCATACGCTGACCATCACCGGTGTCCAGCCGACGAATTCGACCATGACCACCGCCCTCGCGGCCGGCACAACCGAGACGACGACCCTCACCGCGCTCGGTGTGACCCAAGCGGGACTCGACGCCGGTTTCTCTCTGTCGGTTGATGGCGGCACGTCCGTTCCTATCACCGGTCTGACGTTGACCTCAACCGTGGCCGACCTGGTTGCGGCGATCAGCAAGATCAAAGGCGTGGAATCAAGCTTCATCACCGCATCGGGGCAAATCAGACTAACGCGTTCGTACGCGGGCGCCGGGAGTGCCTACAACATCACAACCAACGTTGCGGTCGCCAATGACATTGCCAGCCGGATATTCGGCGCCGCCGTCGGTTCGGCGTTGACCATCAATAATGGCACCGCCAACACGTTTGTGGTCAGTGACGTGTTCCAGCCCAATGGCGGCCTCTCGCCGTTGCCGGCCCAAAACCTGGGCGTAACGCTCAACAGCACCACCGGCCTGGTCACCGGGATCTCCGGTCTTGGCAAAGGCGGGGTCAGCATCATCTCGTCCTCGCAGTTGGCCGCTGGTACTGCCGTCATCAGAACGGCTGATACGCAACACGCCACCTCCATCTCCGTCTATGATTCGCAGGGCGGCAAACACACGGTCGTCTTCACGTTCACCAAGCAAGTGACGCCGAATATGTGGAGATGGAAGGCCACCATGGCCGGCAACGAAATCGCCCGGTCCGGTGATCAAGGTACGCTGAGCTTTAACAGCAACGGCTCGCTGTCCAACTTCACCTTTGACGATCTTTCAAGCTCCCTGTCGATCGATCCCAACAACGGCGCCGCGGTCATGGACATGAAGTTGTTCCCCGGCACCGGCGGCGATTTCGACGGCCTGACGGGCTTTGCCGCCAGCTTCTCGGCGATTGCCAAGAATCAGAACGGCTACGGCATGGGTATGCTGGACAAGATCTCGATCGACGACCGCGGTGTGATCACCGGTATTTTCACCAACGGTGTTTCGCGCACCCTGGCGCAGATCATTCTCGCGGACTTTAACAACGCCTCCGGTCTATTGAAGGCGGGGGACACGATGTTTACCGCATCCGCAAACTCCGGCGATCCGGTCCGGGGCGTGGCGGGCGCGACAATTAACGCGAGCATCTCCTCCGGAGCGCTCGAGGGATCCAACGTGGATCTGGCCGAAGAGTTCACGAATGTGATCGTATCACAGCGTGGTTTCCAGGCCAACGCCCGGGTGATCTCGACCTCGGATCAGATGCTGAATGAACTTGTCAACCTGAAGCAATAGCAGGCGCGGGCCGTTCCGGTCCCGTGACCGGAACGGCCCCACCGAAACTATGATCAAACTCACTCAGTTGAACGGACATTCGATCGTCGTAAACAGCGATCTGATTGAGTTTGTCGAACAGACGCCGGACACGCTTGTCAGTCTGACGACGGGCAAGAAGATTATGGTGCGTGAGTCCGACGAGGAGATCGTGAGGCTGACGGCGGAGTACCGTCGCCTGTGCCGTATGGCCAAAATGCCCGGCACCACGCATTGACGCGGACATGAAACCAATCCTGATCCTCGTTGGCGTCGTCGTGTTCATGGCGACCACGGCGTTTTTGGTGACCAAGCTGGTCATCAAGCCTGCCATGGCCCCGCATGCGGTCGAAACCGCCGCGCCCAAGGAGGAAGAGCCCGCGGAAAACGCCGGGCATGGCGCCGAAAATAAGGCCGAAGTCTATCTCGTCTCGAATCTGCTGGTGAACCCCACGGGCACCGGCGGCACGCGTTATCTCTCGGCCTCAGTCGGCATCGAAGTGAAATCCCCGGCGGTGCTGGAGAAGATGCGGTTGCGTGATTTGCAGGTGCGGGACCTCTTGATCTTGGTGCTGTCGTCGCGGACAGTCGATGAACTCACCAATTCCCAGGCACGCGAACAGATGCGCCGGGAAATCCTCGGGCGGCTCAATCAGTTAATGGGAGGCGAGCAGTTAACCGCGGTCTACTTCGTGGACTACGTGCTGCAGTAGCCCTATGGCCAAATTCCTCACCCAGGAAGAAATCGACGCCCTGCTGTCTACCGTGGGAAGCACGACGGTCGATCCCGATGCCGGTTCGCGGGTGAACCAGCGCAGTGCCGCCGTTTACGACTTCAAGCACCCGAACCGGATCTCGAAAGACCAGGTCCGCACTCTCGAGAATATCCACGACAATTTTGCGGGGCACCTCGGCTCCGCCCTGTCCGGAATCCTCCGGGCGGTCGTTGACGTCGATCTGGTCAGCGTCGATCAGATCACCTATTCCGAATTCTTCATGTCGCTCGCTTCGCCCTCGTGCACATACACGTTTTCAATGAAGCCGCTCGAGGGCCTGTGTGTCGCCGACATCAGCCCGGCGCTCGCCTTCGGTTTCGTCGACCGCATGTTCGGGGGACGTGGCAAATCGATGGATGCCGACCGGGAACTGACCGGCATCGAGCTCAGCGTCGTCGACAAGATCGTCAATCGCGCGTGGCGCGAATTGGCGCTTGCGTGGAACCGCGTCGCCGAGGTCGAAGTCGTCAGCGCGGGATTCGAGACCACACCGCAATTCATCCAGATCGTTCCCCCGGGGGAAACTGTTCTGGTGACGACCCTCCAGTTGAATGTCCTGGAGACCTCCGGCATTCTGAAGTTGTGCTACCCCTACATGACGCTGGAGCCGATCATCACCAAACTGCTCGGCCAGAACTGGACCGACTCGGCTCGGGCCACTGCCAGCGACAGCGACCGTGTTTCGCTCCACGATAACCTGCTGGAAGTGGAAACCAGTGCGGTCGCGCTGCTTGCCGAAACGCAAATCAGTGTGCGCGACTTTCTGAACATCCGCGCCGGTGACGTGCTTCTCACCGACACCAAATCGGTTGAACCCTCGCTGATCAGGATCGCCGGAGTTGGAAAGTTTCTGGCCCGTCCCGGTCTTCGTGGCCGCCACCGGGCGGTTGAAATACTCGCTGTGGAAACGGAAAAGTAGACGAAGGCTCCCGCGAGCCTGGGAATCAGAGGAACGATATGGCCGAAGAACAAGACGAACAGAAAAACGCCGATGGCGCAACGCCCGTCCCGCCGCCGGATGACGACTTGATTGCAGCTCCGAGTCTGCAGCCGGTGCAGGAAACCACGCCTGCAGGCGCCATCCCGCCGCTGGGCAGCGAAGCCATCGCCGATGTCTTCAGCGACGTGGCCGCGTTGCGAGCCGAGGAAGCGTCTGGAACACCGTCGCAGGTGATCAAAGAACCGACGATGGATTTCACCAGCGCCATGCCGCAGGCCGACGATCCCATGCTCGTTCACCCGGCCGAATTCCCTCAATTGACCGGTGGCGCCGCACCGCACCCGGCCGGCAACATCGATCTTCTGCTCGACGTGAAGCTTCCCGTGTCAATCGAGCTGGGCCGGACGGTACTCCCGATTTCGGACATCCTCAACTGGGCACAGGGGACGATCGTCGAGCTCGACAAGCTCGCCGGCGAGCCGGTGAATCTGCTGGTCAACAACAAGCTGGTGGCAAGGGGAGAGGTTGTCGTCGTTGACGAGAACTTCGGTTTGCGCATCACGACCCTCGTCTCGCCGAAGGAACGCATCGAAAGCCTCTAGCCCGTCGCGTCAGGAGAATGGCAGGATGCCAATGAATATTTCCCAACTGATCCGTAGAGCCGCAGCCAGTGCCGTGGCCATCGTGGGAACTGTCGCCACTGCCTGCGCCCAACAACCCGCGACGCCTCCCGCCAAGGATCCACTGCCCTCGCTGACATCCTTCGGCACTGGCGAGTTGTGGTCATCGCTCGGCCGGCTTGGTATCACCCTGGCCCTCGTCATTGGATTGATCTGGGCCACGCTTTGGGTGGCGCGGCGATTCTTGAAGGGAAAGGTTACCGGACGCGGCGAAGCAGGACTCAAGGTCCGGGAACGGCTCTTCCTTGCGCCGAAGAAATCGATTGAAGTCGTAACGATTGGCGATCGCGTGCTGGTGCTCGGAGTCACCGAGAATCAGATCTCGATGCTGACCGAACTCACACCCGCCGATCTGGCTCCGGCGCCCAACAGCGTCGCGGCACGCACAACGCTGTCCCAGACCCAGGAACAAAGACAGCGCGATTTGCTCCGTCAGGCACGCACCAGAATGCAAGACCTCTTTCGGTCGGCGCGGATGACCCCCGTGGAATCGCCACCCGCAGCCTGATCACACGATTTGCAACTCATGGATGAGTAATGCTGCCGAAAAGATCATACACGAAATGGCTCGTAATCGGAATCGTCGCCCTGGTGCTTCTGGCGCCGGCGTTCGTCCACGCCCAGAGTCTGCCCAAGATCTCCATCGGCGTGGAGAAGAGCGACAATCCGGCAGACCTCTCGACCACGCTTCAGATCCTGATGGTCCTGACGGTCCTGTCGCTGGCGCCGTCGATTGTCATCACGATGACGTCTTTCACCCGGATTATCGTCGTCCTTTCGTTTCTCAAACACGCGATGGGCACCCAACAGATGCCGCCGTCGCAATTGATGATCGCGCTCGCGTTGATCCTCACCTTCTTCATCATGTCGCCGGTCTTCATGACGGCCTATGAGCAGGGGCTGAAACCCTACTCCGCCGGCACGATCGACCGCACGGTTGCCATCGATAAGGCAATGGCGCCGATCCGCGACTTCATGCTGCGGCAGACGAGGGAGAAAGACCTGGCGCTGTTTGTCAATCTGGCCAACCTTCCCAAGCCGGCCACCCCGGCCGACGTTCCCCTGCGTGCGCTCATTCCCGGATTCATGATTTCCGAGCTGCGCGTCGGATTTCAAATCGGATTCGTGCTGTTCGTTCCGTTTCTGATCATCGACATGGTCGTGGCCTCGGTGCTGATGTCGATGGGCATGCTGATGCTGCCGCCCATCATGGTGGCCATGCCATTCAAGATACTCTTGTTCGTGCTCGTGGACGGCTGGTACCTGCTGGTCCAGTCGCTGGTGACCTCGTTCCATTGACGGCGGATGTGTCGCCCCGTAAAGGATAGACTGCAATGACGACGGAATTCGTGCTGGGCCTCGGACGCGAGGCGATCACCCTGACCCTGTTGGTCTCTGCGCCAATGCTGGTGCTCGGCCTTCTTGTGGGCGTGGCGATCTCCATCCTCCAGGCTGTGACCCAGATTCAGGAAATGACTCTGACCTTCGTTCCCAAAATCGTCGTGGTGACCCTGGCGTTCCTGCTATTCCTGCCCTGGATCATCAATCTGCTCGTAGGCTTCACCACCCGCCTCTTCACCAATATCCCGATGCTAACCGGTTAACTTCCGTCCACTATGTCCACTCCGACCACCACGTCCATGTCGTCCACGACTCCGGAAAGAATTTCCGCCCCTTCGCCTTGGCCCCCAGCCTCAAATAGCACTCGCTTCATCTAAGTCGCTGTCCCACAACGTTCCGGCCCACCCCTCCGCCACCCGGCACCAACATTGCTAAAGGTTTTGTCGAAACGGACGATCTACGCCCGTTTCGGAGACCTGAGACGCCGGATGACGCCCCCAATACCCTTCAGCTTCGATTGGATCTGGTCCGTCATGTGGACCCTCCTGCGGGTCACCGGCTTTTTTCTGTTGGCACCGTTTTGGGGTCATGCAGCCATTCCCCGTGCAATCAAGATTCCAGTCATCCTCGCCCTGTCCGTCGCCATCGGCCCGATCGTGGCCGGGCTCGGTCCCGTGCAGCCCGAATCGCTCTGGATGGCGGGCGGGTGGGCTCTGCGTGAAGTCGTGATCGGTGCGCTCATCGGCTTCTGTTTTGCGACTCTCTTTTGGGCGATTCGCATGGCCGGCGACCTCATCGGTCTGCAAATGGGCTTCTCTATCGTCAACGTCATCGACCCGTCCAGCACCGAGCAGGTCTCGCTGATCGGCGAGTTCAAATACATCCTGGCGATGCTGATCCTGCTGATTCTCGATGGCCATCACCTGATGATCGGTGCGCTGATCGACACCTACAAGGTCGCACCCGTCGGCGGCGGCACGTTCGGCAATCTGACCTTGGATGCCGTCATCCGCGTCTCGGCCGGCACCTTTGTCACCGCCATCAAGCTCGGCGCGCCGGTAATGATCACGCTTTTGCTCACCGACGTGGTGATGGGCATCGTGTCGCGCACGCTGCCGCAGATGAACATCTTCATCGTTGGCTTCCCGCTGAAGATCGGCATGGGGTTTCTGCTCCTGTCCGCCTCGCTGCCGTTCCTAACCCAGGTATTCGGACGCTCGCTGGGGCAATTGCAGTTGGACACCCAGCGCGTCATTGCCGCACTCGCGCATCCATAACTCCCGGCAAATCCAACAATGGCAGAAGAGTCCTACCAGGAAAAAACCGAACAGGCGACCCCACGCCGCCGTGAAGAGGCGCGCAAGAAGGGGCAGGTCGCGCGTTCGATGGAGTTGAACTCCTTCGCCATTCTCTTCTTTGGTGTCCTGATTCTGCTCTTTGCCGGCCCCACGATGGTTCGCGAGATGGCGCAGCTCACACGCGAACTGCTGACCAACGTGACCACCATTGCCGGAGGCGTCGAGAACTACAACCGGCTGCTGACTCACCTCAGCCTTCGCTGTCTGGTGATTCTGGCGCCGGTATTCGTCGCCCTGATCTGCGTGGGACTATTAATCAACGTCGCTCAAGTTGGATTCAGCGCCTCCGCCGAGGTTCTGCAACCAAAGTTCGACAAACTCAATATCGTCAATGGTCTGCAACGCCTGATCTCCCGGCGATCGCTAATCGAGCTGTTCCGTGACCTTCTGAAGCTGGTCATCATCGGCTGGGTTGCGTGGTACGCCGTCCGCGTGGAATTGGATCGCCTGATCGTTCTCACTGACGCCGAACCCGCTGGAATTCTGACGATCACGGCCTGGGCGCTTTTCCGTGTCTCAATCAAGGTCGTCCTCGCGCTCCTGCTTCTGGCGCTCTTTGACTACGCCTTCCAGCGCTGGGAATACGAACGCTCGATCCGCATGACCAAGCAGGAATTGAAGGAAGAATACAAACTGTACGAAGGCTCGCCACAGATGAAGTCCCGCATCCGCCAGGTCCAGCGCGAGCTGTCACGGATGCGCATGTCTAAGGAAATCCCCAAGGCGGACGTGGTCGTGACCAACCCGACTTCGCTCGCGGTTGCGCTGAAATACGATTCCGAAACCATGAGCGCCCCGACCGTCGTCGCCAAGGGCGCCCGTCTGATCGCGGATCGGATTAAAGAACTCGCACGCGACGCCGGAGTTCCCATCGTCGAGAACAAACCGCTGGCGCGTGCCCTGTACGCGTCGGTGGAAATCGGCGCCGTGGTTCCGGCGGAACTCTACAAGGCTACAGCCGAGGTGCTCGCTTACGTCTACCGCCTGCGCGGCCAGACGGCGCCGGGCGCCACGGCTGAAGTCGCCACCGAAGGGCAGGCCACATGAGCGCCAAACGCCGCTCACGCAGTTCCTTCGGGATGAATGCCGACATCATGCTCGCTGTCGGGGTGATCGGAATAATCGGTGTTTTGGTGATTCCGATCCCCCCGCAACTCCTCGACTTCCTGCTCGCCTTCAATATCGCGTTCTCGCTCGTCGTGCTGCTGGCGTCTCTCTACGTCACGGCACCGCTTGAGCTGTCGGTGTTTCCCGGCATGCTGTTGATCGTGACCTTGTTTCGCTTGTCGCTCAACGTGGCATCGACCCGTCTGATTCTCGCCGATGGTTACGCCGGTGACGTCATCAGCTCATTCGGCGGTTTCGTCGTTCGCGGCAACTACGTGGTCGGTTTCATCATATTCCTGATTCTCGTTGTCATTCAATTCGTGGTCATCACCAAGGGCGCCGGCCGCATTTCGGAAGTCGCGGCCCGGTTCACCTTGGACGCCATGCCCGGCAAGCAGATGGCGATTGACGCCGATCTCAACGCCGGCCTGATCGGTGATGATGATGCCCGCAAACGCCGCCAGACAATCGCACGGGAGGCGGACTTCTACGGCGCCATGGACGGCGCCAGCAAATTCGTGCGCGGCGATGCGGTGGCGGGCATCATCATCACCGTCATCAACGTCATCGGCGGCTTGATCATCGGCGTGCTCCAGCGCGGCATGAGCCTTTCGGATGCAGCGCGGGCGTACACGCTGTTGTCCGTCGGCGATGGCCTGGTCACCCAGGTTCCGGCGCTTCTCGTGTCGGTCTCCTCCGGTATCCTGGTCACCCGCGCCGCCGCGGAGTCCGATCTCGGTTCTGATCTGCGCAATCAAATCGCCAGCAAGCCGCGCGCATTGGGCGTGGCCGCCGCGATGCTCATTCTCTTCGGCTTCGTGCCCGGTATGCCGACGATTCCGTTCCTCGGCCTGGGCCTCATGGTTGGCGCAGGCGCGCTGGCTGCCGACCGCTCGCAGAAAAAAATCAAGGCCGCCACCGAAGTGGAAAAGCAGGTGGCGCCGCCTCCCGTCCAGAAGCCGGAAGAATTTCTGCGCCTCGACATTCTCGAAGTGGAAATCGGCTACGGCCTGATTCCGATCGTCGACACGAACGCCGGCGGCGATCTCCTCGACCGCGTGGCCGTGATCCGCCGCCAGATGGCGCAGGAAATGGGATTCGTTGTCCCGCCCGTACGCATCCGCGACAACGTTTCGCTCGATCCTTCGACGTACGTGATCAAGCTGCGAGGTGTCAAAGTTGCCGGCGGCGAGCTGATGATGAACTACGTGCTCGCGATCAACCCCGGCGGGCTCAATGAAGACGAACTTGGCGGAATCCCCGGAATGGAACCGGCATTTGGACTGTCGGCCCGCTGGATTGCACCGGCCGCCAGGGAGATGGCGGAACTAAAGGGATTCACGGTCGTTGAGCCGGCCTCCGTACTCGCCACCCACCTGACCGAAATCATCCGTGCGCACGCCGCCGAAATCCTGTCGCGCCAGGACGTCCAGACTTTGCTTGATCATCTCAAGCACGATTATCCCGTCTTGGTCGACGAAGCGCTCTCGAAAGTTGGTTCCGCCGGCCCGATTCAACGTGTGCTGCAAAACCTGCTGCGGGAACGCATCCCCGTCAAAGATCTGGTCACGATCCTCGAGATGATCGCCGACTATTGGGCACTGACGAAAGACACCGATGTCCTGTCTGAGTACGCACGCCGCTCGCTGAAACGCTCGATCACGCAGACTTACTCGGATCAGTCGGCCACCGTTACAGCGTTCTCGCTCGACCCGCTTGTCGAGAAAGTGCTCTCTGAGTCGGTCAATCAGTCGCCCGCGGGATTCCATCTTGCCGTTCCGCCTGATGTCGCCGAGGAGATTCTCTCGTCGACCGGTGCAGCCGTGGATCGCATGGTCGCCCAGGGCCAGGCGGCGATTGCCCTCGTGGCGCCGAACCTGCGGCTGCTCTTCCGCCGCTTTGTCGAGCCGCGCTATCCGTCATTGGTCGTGCTCTCATACAACGACCTCTTACCGAACACCAAGATCGAAATCGTGCACGTGGTGCGCCTGGCATCGCCCGGCGTGAAACTGATGTCGCCGGCCGCCACAAGCGGACGGATGACTGCGAACGCTGAGTAGTTGGGGACATTAACATGATCGTCAAAACCTTCACAGGCCCATCCGTTCGCGAGACTCTGCAGATGGTGCGTGATGCCTTCGGCGCCGACGCGGTGATTCTCGAGACGCGCATGGATGAAGGCGGCCCGCGCCAGTTGGGGATCTCCCGGGGGGGAGTGGTCATCACCGCGGCGGCCGAGCCACAGCGCCCGCCGCAGCCGGCGGCCGATGGTCCGCGCTCGCTGTATCTCAAGGGATCTCTGGGTGATAGTCCGGCGCCAATTGCGACGGCTGCCCCCGCCATTGAGATCGATCCACCGCAGATTGTCGAAGAGGCGATTCCCGCAGCCACACGACCGGCGCCCGCGCCGATGCCACAGCAGTTCGATGCGGTGCTGAGCGAACTCCAGGCCATCAGCCGGGCATTTCATTCATCCTCAGCGAACGGAAACGGGAACGGCAACGAAGCGCTGTGGGATACGATGCGCCACTGGCTTTCCGGCCAGCCTTCACTAGCTGCCGGCATCATTGAAACCTTTGTGACCCACCTGATCGATTCGCTTCCGCCTTACAGTTCGTTTTTGAATGCCCCTTCACGCAGCCAGAGCGTGCTCGTGGTCGGGGCTCGCGGCGCGGGGAAATCGACTTTCGCATTCAAAGCGCTCGCCGCGCGCTGGCAGGAAATTCAGCGGAAGCCGTCGCTCGTGATCCTGAGCGTCTCCCCGGAACACGGCCACGAACGGATGCACGCACTCAGCATCGGCTGCGGCGTTGATTGCTCCGCGTTCGCGCTGGGTCAGACCCGCCGGATTCGCCTCGATTCCGATTCGAGTGACAACGTCATCGCCGAGTACGTCGGCGGACGGGTTAACGACGACTGTGAAGCCCACGCGCGTTTGATCCGCCGCGGATTGAAACCCGACGTGGTCGTCCTCGTGCTCAATGCGACGGTCGCGCCGTCCATCTGGCGCCAGCAGTTGAACCGATTCGCAATCCTTGCACCGACTCATCTGGCATTCACGCATTGGGACGAAGCCCAGCCGTGGTGGGATGCCATCATGTTTTCCGGACAGAGCCGCCTGCCACTGGCCTACCGGGTGAGTGGCTTCGAGGCGTTTGGCGAAATCGACGCTTTCACACCTTCAGAACTCCAGGCCGGCATCTCCGATTACGTGACCCATTCGCTCGGTTCCTCTGACGGCGACACCGTCCGGAAGGAGGGGAAATGATCGCCCATAGCGCTCAAACTTCCTCCGATCTCCGGATTACGGGAATTGCTGCCGCCAAAGGTGGCGTCGGACAAAGCACGATCAGTCTGGATTGGGCGCGCGCGCTCGCGTCCCGTGGGCAGCACACTCTGCTCCTGGAAATCGCCGGTGGCGATCTGGCCTGGATGGCCGGCGTGTCGCCGAGGCAGTTCACCGAAGATGCAGCCCGTGGAACCGTTTCCCCAGTTGCCGCCGCGGTCGAGGCCGGATCGAATCTCGACGTGCTGGCTGCCGGCAACGAGTGGGCCGTTCACGGATGCGATGATCCAGCGAAGCTCACGAAGCTCATGCAGGCACTTCAATCCGGAATCTGGGCGGAATGCGTCATCGATCTCGGGCACACCGACCCGCGGCGAGCGCGCGCTGCCTGGGAGTCATGCGCGATTCTCGCGGTGGTAATCGATGACGACTTGGGATGCGTGTCGCGCACCTATGCGCTGATGCGGCATCTGCTCGACTTTGGCTGGGGTGACCGCCTGGCCCTGGTCTTCAATCACCTGACCGACCCAGGGCACGTGGAATCCCTCCGCCAGCGCTTTGACCAGATTACGAACGCGTTTTTAGGGCGCACGTTTCCGCTGATCGGCGTGGTCCCGGATGGACCCGAATCGCGCCGTTCAGCCGCGGTCGCCAAATGGGTGCCGGGCGGTGCCGAGTTGGCGGCGTCTCAGACGGATTCGCTGCTTCTGGCGCACAATCAACCTCGAATGATCGACGCGGCCATTCTTGCCGATATCAAAATATAACCTGGAGCTGATTACATGCCGACAGTAACCACTACCGGCCGCGCCACTGCGGCAACGACGAACAGCGCAACTGCCACCCGCAAACGCGGAACCACGCCGATTCAGGTTCAGCGCCAATGGGAAGCCTACCGGCACTCCGGCGATCCCAACGTGCGCCAGCAGTTGCTCAATCACTACCTGCCGCTGGTGCGCAACGTCGCCGGCCGCATGGCCCTTGGGTTTCCCAAGTCGGTGGAGGTGTCGGACCTGGTATCGACAGGCGTCATCGGACTGATCGAAGCGCTCAAGAACTTCGACCCCGAACGCGGCGTCAAGTTCGAGACTTTCGCGGTGCCGCGTATTCGCGGCGCCATTTTGGACGAACTGCGTTCGCTCGACTGGGTGCCGCGTTCGACCCGCGCGAAGGCCCGCGAGATTGACCGTTCGACCGTCCGCCTCGAAAACCGCCTCGGCCGTGTTCCGACCAGGGGAGAGCTCGCGGATGATCTGAAGATCTCCATGGAAGATCTGGCCGCGGCCCTTGAGGATGTTTCCGGCACCACACTTCTGTCGCTGGACGAACTCGTCTATCGCGAAGAAGACAACCGCCAGGTGCCGCGTGTCGAGACACTCGAGGCGCCGCGCGGTGACACCGTGCTCGGCGACATTGAACGCCAGGAGCTGCGTGCCTTCTTGATCAACGCGGTGTCCGATCTGACCGAACAGGAAAAACTCGTGATTGCTTTGTACTACTACGAAGAACTGACACTCAGGGAAATCGGCGAAGTGATGAACATCTCCGAATCACGTGTCTCGCAGATCCACACCAAGTCAGTGGGGCGGCTGCGGCACATGGTGCGGGAGCGCTTCGGACTCTGAGTAAGGGGATGGGCAATGGTCCGGCCGGTCGAATTGCAGGACGTGCTCGCTAAGACGCAGGCAGCGGAACGAATCACTCAGCTGCAGAAAGCGAGTCCGGAAAACGATCAGCGGCAATCGCTCCTGATCGCCGGACAGAAGGCCAGCGAGGCGCAGCACAAAGCAACCCCGACCGTACATCCCGATGAAGTCATCCTCCACCGGAACACGGAGGAGGAGAAAAAGAAGAAGAAGGAAAAGAAAGGCGACAAGGCACACAAAGAAGGCACAGACGAGAACGCGGGCAATACTCCTCCTCCCAAAGATGAGGAGCCGCCACTCCCGCCGCCGGTGCTCGATATCACAGTGTGAGGATTCGCAAACTCACGGATGAGGAGTGACCACAATGGAAGTGCTGATGGATCCAACGTTTTGGGGAGAGGTGGGGCTCGCGGCCGCCGCAAAATTGGCGCTCCTGGCGGCCGTGGTGTGGGTGGCGCGGATGGCGGTGAATCGCACGCGACTGGCGTCGTCGCCCCGCAATGTGGAATACACTGCATCCGCCGTGCCGCGCCACCGCATCGAACCGGTGCCCGCTCCAGCACCCGCAGAACCGTCTTTCGTGAACCTCAAACCTCGCCCGGTGCCGGCCGTGGCTGGCGCCCAGCACAATGTGACTCATGACCGGCTCATGCAATACGTGCAGCGTCGCGCGATGGAAAGGATTCCTTCATGAAGACCGACGAGTCACCATTCTACATCACGCGCGTCGAATGCCCCGTCTGCAAGACGATCAACGATTTCGAAACCATCAAGATGGGGGCGTACAACGAATCCGGACGCGACACCGATTTCTGTCCGACCGGACGCGAATGGCGCAATCGGAAATACCAGGCCGTCAATCCGCTGCTTTACTTCATGGTGACTTGCTCCTCGTGCTTCTACACACGGGAGTTCAATCGCAAGTTCCGCGAATGGAAGGATGATGCCGCCTTCAAGACTTACCGCCAGAAGGTTGTTCGCCAGCGGCATCTCAATGAGCTCGCCTCGGAAGACTCCCTGCTCAAACGGCTCGGGGCGGCCCTCTGGCCGGGCTCGTATCCCGGCCCGACCGCCATCAACAAATTGATCCTGGGCGTCTACGACGAGCTGATGCTGGACCAGCCATCGCACTTTGACGTTGGCCGCTGGTATCTGCGCATCGGCTGGCTGTTCCGTGAACAGGGTCCGGGAGACACCGCGAGTCCGTCGCCGCGCGCACTCACGATGAGCCGGATGAGCACCGCCCTGCGCGAATTGACCGGAGACATTGGCCGCTTGTCTGCCAAGGTCAGTAATATCAAGCAGATGATCGACGCGAATCCGGATGCCGGGGCATCGCGGCCCGATGACACCGACGGTCCCGACCGTTGCCATCGCGCGGTCGCCGGGATCATTGATCATCTCGACGGAATCACGAGCGGCGTCGAATCGCTCCAGGATCGTCTGAACTCGGGGGACGCCGAGTGTCCTACCGCGTCCGGCACCGCGGAGACTTTTGGCGAGAGCTCCTCATACGAGGCGTTCCTCGGCGAACTGCGCACCAAATGGCCGCTGGTTCCCACGAACGAATGGGACGCTCTGACTCTGGCTCTGGATCATTACAAGAAATCCTTCGAAGAGGCGCGCGACATCCCCGCGGGCAACGCGCAGATTCAACTGACCTACATGATCGGCGAACTGGCCCGGCGTGTGGGCCAATATCAGGCGGCGCAACAGTACTTCAACCTCGCGATCCGCACTGGACGCGAGTGGCTTCACAAAATGGGCGATGACCCGACCAAGTCGGCGCTGGCGCGCCACGTCGTGGATCTCGCCGTTGAACAAATGCACACAATCCGCGAAACACTGGCGGCGGCTCGCTGAGCTGCCTGGGAATCGATTCTCGGGAATTGCCATAGGGAGGCACACGTGACTACCAAATCCAAAACCAAAGAGACGACGGCGCCCACAACCCATCCGAAGGGCAAAGACAAGCACGCTCCGCTGGAGCAGAAGCGCCGCTACGTGCGGCTGGAGATCTTCTCTCCGGTCAGCTACTACTCGATCGTCACCGAGGAAGGGCAGCGCGCCCGCCGGCATCCGGCCAAGAAGGCGGGGCTGCTGCTGAATCTGTCCGGAGGGGGCGTCCTGATTTCCACCACCGACAACGTCCTCGCCAATGAGTTCGTCCTGCTCACCTTCGAGATCAAGGGATTCGATGCCCTCACGAGTGTCCTTGGCCGCGTGAAGCGCGTCGAGGAATGCGAAGACGGCGAGCGGCTGGTGGGAATCGAATTTCTCACGCCGGAACAAGTCGATGACCCGGTGCTGGCAACCTCGCTGTCGCGGCTCTCTGATAATCCCCTCGGCTTCTCGGACAGCTTGCGCCGCCTGATCTCCCGCTTTGTGTTCCAGCGCCAGGTCGAAACAGAGCCGAAGTCCAAATGAGCCAGCGACGTTGCGACATGGAGTCAGGGGAGAGGCCAATGCACAATCACCGATGCGATTCTGTGCCGTGCGCCCGTCTTGCCGGGTGTTTGGGATTGGCGGCGGCGTTTCTCCTGCTGCTCGCGCCGGCGGCCGGCCACGCGAAGAAGGTGAAGCCGGCACTGCCGCCTCCACCGCCGCAGACCGTGCTCTGCTGGATGGCCGATGGAGCAGGGATGCAGCCCGCCGGCGATCTGGAGGAGTTTCTGGCCGATCGCCTGGGAGCGACCGGCGAGCGCATTTCGGTCGATCCGCTGACTGTTCGCGCTGCCGTCCAGGCCCTCGGGCTCGGACCGCGCAGTTCGTTTGTACCCGCGACCGCCCAGCAACTGGCTCACGCTTGTTCGGCGCGCTGGGTCGTGTGGGTCAAGCTCGTCTCGCGTGACATCCAGCCGAAACGCCTGTTGTCATTCCCGTATCTGTTCAATCATCGGCGTCTCGATGAGCATGTCTTCTTTGATGTGCGCATCTACGATTCCGCGTTGCGCGAGATGGTTGGCTCCAAACGGCTCCAATTGTCGGATCGCGGCGATGCGACCTGGCAGGTTGTTGACGATGAGCCGCTCGACCCGTACTACAACAACGATCAGGTCGAACTCCATCACCGGCAGCGCCGTCTCGACTGGCAGGCGGCCGCCATCATCTCCGGTTATTGTTCCGACGTGTTCCGTTCGCCGCGTCTGGCCGCGATTACTGCCGAACCCCAGCGCAATGCCAGAGTAGAAAAATCACCGGAGGCGCAGACCGCCGATCCGGTGATCCACCCCGTCACCCATCCACAGTAGGTGCGCAGAGCCATGACACAGAAAATCACTCACAGCACGCAACGGCCGGACAGCACACCGGAGCATGAGCCCTCGCCGGAGGCGGTGGGCGAACTTGTGGATGCGGTTAAGGCATTGGGTGAACGCGCCCGGTTCCTCGCCGTGAACCTGGCGGTGATCGCCGCCAAGCTCAAACAGCAGGGGATGGGCCGCACCCGCCTGAACGATGATATTCTCGATTTGGTTGCCCGTGTCACCCGGGTTTCGCAGGATGTTTCCGAAGCCGTGACCGCCATCGAAAAAGGGCGTGCCGGCGCCGGATCGTCATCGCAGCTTCCCCAGGCGCAGTGGGATGGCATCGGAGTCCCGGACGAGCGCACGCTCGAGCGTTTGACCCGCTCGCTCCAGGAGACTCTCGAACTCTCCCGTCACGTCTTCCGCTGGGTACGCGACACATACCCGCCGGTCCCGCCGAGTTCCCCTGAGCACGACATCCCCGGTGTCTCCTGGGCCGACGAGTCCCACAACAAGAAACCCGACACCGGCGCCGTCTGAGCCGGTCAAACCGGAGATAAAGTCGCGGACAAGGGGCTTTCAGCCCCTTGCACCGGTCGCGCGGCATCGCCGGTTCGCGGTCGCTTCCACACGTTCGTTGGCACGGTTGCGAAGAGGGCCGCGCGGCCGGTCACCGCGCTGAAGCGTAGTGTTAGCAGAGGTGACTGCCGTCAAATAACCCCGTGCTTCAGCACGGGGTGAGCACCTATCGTAGTGGAACTCCCGCAGGAATGGTGGGCGAAGCCCACCCTACGATTCCACATAGCAGGTAGGGTGGGCTCTGCCCACCTTTTCTACTTGTTAGTTCGCGGATCGCAGGTCTCTTCACATGCGAGTCGACGCGGCGTGTCCGCCTACCGGCGACAGAGTCGTGGGCAAGGGGCTTTCACCCCCTTGCACCGGTCGCGCGGCATCGCCGGTTCGCGATTGCCTCCACACGCTCGTTGGTACTCTTGCGAAGAGGGAAGGGCGGCGGCGACACCGCGCTGAAGCGCGGTGTTAGTAGAACTGACCGCTGTCAATTAACCCTGCGCTTCAGGGCGTGTTAAAAGACCGGGCAGACAAGAGTGTCTGCCCCACTCTTGGTCATGAATGTTCTTGTCTCTCAGTGGCGCGGACACTCCTGTCCGCGCTGTACTCAATGGCGTACCGGTCACTGTGGACAATCCGTCGGATACGCGGCACAATCACACGGATTACACGGCGGCGGACCATTGACGAAGATGTGTTCGATCAGGTAGAGCGCGTCGAAGAGGCGGAAGTTGTCGCCATCGCAGTTGACATCCCCCCGGTCGGCCGCCGGACAGCCTGGATCGATCGGCGGGGGTGGTCCGCCCGAGAATTGGTACTCGAGCATTGCCAGAACATCGAACAAATCGACCACGCCGTCTCCGTTGATGTCTCCCTGATTAGGGCAGCCGCAGTCTACAATCGTGATTACGCCCTTGGTAAATGTCGGGAGTGAAGCCGGCGGCCCAGAGGCGGCGACGAAGACCAAGTGGCATCCCGGATCACAGCAGGAGCTATCAATCTCAAACCGACCGACGGTGTTGTTGGTCGTCAGCAGGATCTGGAGTGAGGGAGTCGTGCCATCGGTGCCGGGTGGAAGGGTCGAACCGAGGATAACTCCACATTTAATGCCGACGCCTTCTGGTGAGATGCCGTCAGAATAACCATCTGACATATCAGGGGAGCCAAATCCACCGGGTTGGCCGCCTTTGCAGTGGCCGTCCTCATTCCGATAAGAGTTGAAAATGACCACATCGGACAGGCAGGACTGCAGACGTCCCCCCGGGGTCTTTTGGGCAAGCAGCGTTGTGGTAAAAGCACCCGAATCGACGGAACGAATGATGAGAGGAATGATGAGATACTTTAGCGTGACATCATTTGTAACCGAGAGGCCGACCGTGATCGGCTTGCCCTTTCCCACTGTTTTCGATTCAATCGTCAGAAAATTGCCCGCACTGACTTGGGCGCCGTCCGAGGGTATGCAGACTTCTTCAACTTCCGCCCGAGCGACCGCCAGATGCCCGGCGATGGCGGCCAGACACAACCCGATAGCCAGTCGTTTCATCTCGTTCACTCCTCTCAATTCCCCGTAGGGTCTGCGGTGAAAAGTCTGTCACTCTCGAGACTTCGCTCCAAACAGAGACCACCCCGCACGGAAATCCTCTCCGCACGTTCGGTGCACTTCAAGTTGCTGCTGCGTTGCCGCCGTGCCGCCGGGCATGGCAGCGCGTCGACTACGCCTAATATCCTGTCCCACAGCAGCTTTGTCAATATGTCTGTTGGAGCTATTCCCCGTGAATCGCGAAGGATGTCAGTAGGGTGGGCTCCGCCCACCTTCTTCTCTACTTGTGCGCCCGGCATGGGCACTGACTTGGAGGTGTAAGTCCTCTGTGAAGCAGGTCACAGCGACACAAGGGAAACGCAAGGGCGGACGGGTGACCGTTCGTCCGGAGGAAGCGTGGAACGCAACCGCG
>JAKAKI010000037.1 GCA_021813505.1 bacterium
ACGTGGCCTGCATGCGCAAATTGCTCGTTATCTTGAATGCGATGGTCCGGGACGGCGTCCATTGGCAACACACCCGGGCCATGGCGGCCTGATCGGAAACACAGTTGCTCTCCCAGAGGGAGAGGGGAGTTGCCTCCCGTGTGTACAATCCGATCACCTCACGGCAGCCCGCTCGCTCTCCCTCAGGGAGAGGGCTGGGGTGAGGGCACTTCGGCGCCGTAATATTCCGGTGCACCACCCGCAGGGGTGGGAGTTTCACGCAGGGTCTGCTGTGGTTCTGTGGGAGCGACGACGATCTGAGGACGACCTCTGATCATCCGGGTTGTGAATTCGAACGTGAGCAGGCATTATGGTGATGAGAGCTGTCAAGTGAGTCCAATGGCGGTATGCCTCTCGGAATGCGCATTTCTCGGGGGATGGGCGGACCCGGCTCGATGACCTGCGTCTTGGGGAATACCCCTTCTGGTTGCCGGGAAAGGACATTTCCTGAGAGAGCATCGATCAGATACCCGCCTCCGGGCATGGCCACTATGTGCCAGGCGAGGTAGCACGTTCCCCCCAATGGGTACACAATCAGCCGGCACCGTGAGAGGTCCAGCGTGTCGGGAGAGGCCACGTCCTGCGTGACGATCCGCTTCGCCTCCGCCTCGCTTATCGTGGGTGTCGAGGGGAGGTTTATGTTGGGGTAGATACCCGCGCTGATGTCGTCAAAAACACCTTCGCGATTGAAGTGGGCGCCGATTCCGGCCGCAAACACCTCCAGACCCTTGTACATCTGTTGGAAGTAAGGGTGGCGCGTCCCGGTTTTTTTGTCGAGCGCGTCTCCTCGATCTATCCGCAATTCAGAGCGAGGGTCGGAAAGCCCGAACAGCTCCTTATTGCGGTCCATGAAGCCGTAGAACACGTCAAGGGGTGAACCCGGAGGCAGGCCCCTGCCGAGATCGCCGCTGATGGAAGACGGTATACCCTTTTCGTCGAATCGAATCCTGACTCGTGGGTACTCCGCGCGAAACGAGGCCAACCGTTTCGCTGAGACGATGGCCGCTGCATCGGCCCCGGTGCAGACGTGGGTGGGTACGAGAGACATGACAACCGCAAGCAGGAAGATGCTGCCGCTCAACTGGCGGCATCTCCGTCGCAACGAGCCATCGCAAGACAATGTTCCGCTTTGACGTGGAGCGAACATCCTATCTGATTTCATTGAGGTTCTCCTTTCTTCACGACACCTCAATCCAACACAACGAGACATCAGACGCCGGGTTTGTTCACGATCGTTGGTTCTCGCCCATCGGTTCCTCCCTTCGGTTAAGTATTCAGTTGTCGGCGCACTGCCTCTACACCCAGTCATACCCACGAAGGCGGCAGATATTCCAGATGTCAAGAAGAAATCGGGGGCTTAAAGTATTACGTTAGTTAGCAGGATTGAGTGAGGATTCCGAACGATGCGGGATGCTCGAGCGGACTACACCGGCCTCCGGCCTTCCGCAATCAGAGATTGCGGCTACGCGCTACCGACGCCCGTTCGGGTGGAGGTTTGTAGGATCGACTTTGATGATGTATGAACGAGGACGATCCGAGGAGTTCCGCTGATAGTCCGGGCTGTGAATTCGAACGTGAGCAGGCTTTGCGGTTGACCCACCCTAACGGGCGTGTGGACAAACCCCGAGCAATCGAGGCGCTGTCGCAGCAGTGAGGCGGAGATTGCTTCGCTCCGCTCGCAATGACCTCACGAGTATCCCGGAGCGAATTGTGCCACATGTCACTGCGAGGAGCGTCTCCGCCGAAGGCGGAGGGAGCGACGAAGCAATCTCTAACGTTCCCTTTTCTAGAATGCGCTTAGGAGGTTTTTTCAACACACTCTGGCGGGTGGGGCACCGGGCTCCTGTCGCCAATCCAACCGATCAAACATCTTTTCCTTTCCTATGACAATGCGCAAAAAGAAACGCCCCGTCGGGGGAGACGGGGCGTTTGTTGCGCCAGTTTGTGTGTTGCCGTCCGAGGCACCGGGAGCCGTCTACACGATCTCCAGTTCCTGAATGGAATCACGGAACTCCGCGTCCACACGCATTTCCTGGCGTGTGGGGCGGCGTGTCACACTGTGGCGCAGTTCCGGTTCGACTGTCGCCGGTCGAACCGGCGGTCTCAGAACCGCCGTCGAAGCCGCGCGTAAACGCGCCGTCTGCCGATGGAGGAAAGCCAAGTGACGGCGGCGCTTTGAGGCGAGGCGCGCCTTGAGGCGGCGAAGAGAGTGTCGGACTTTTTCGGGTGTCATCATGAGTTGTCCTTCCGTTTGAACGTCTACGGGTACCCTTGTTGTCCCATATCTAATACCCTTTCCGGGCGCTGGAGGTTCTGCCCGGAGGGCGAATCATGACAACTTTTTTCAAGATTAGACCCGAACAGCAACAGCGAGCACAATCCGTTGGGGCCCTTTTCCCATGCCATTACATTATACTGTGAGAAACGGGGAGGATTTGGGCTTTGGCCGACACGATCCTGGCCATCCATTTTGTTTGGGCTCTCTGGATGATTGCCGGAGTGCTGCTCGCGATTGCGGGGTTTCGCTGGCCACGGTTCTGGACTTGGCGGGTATTTCGCATTGCACATTTGCTGGCGCTTTTGGGGACGGCAACGGTTCCGATCTGGTCGGCGGGTGTATGCCCGCTGACAACCTGGGAGTGGAAACTGCGGTCGTCGCCGGGAGAAGGACTGTCGGGCTCATCGGAACCGTTTCTGCGCCATTGGTTGCGTGACATCCTCTTCCTCGATGTCTCACCGGAATTGCTGTCCATCATTGCAGGGCTCGGGGCTGTTGTGACATTGAGCGTGTTCATCTGGCATCCGCCTCGGAGGATGCCGGCGCAAAAGAATCACGCCCATCGGGACAACTGATGGGCGTGATGTGTGCTGCTTACACTCGACGCGGAGTTGGTAATGTGGTCAGGCCGTCTCTTCGCGCGATTCGGCGAAGGCTTTCACTGCTGCCCATTGGCCTTCGGCGTGAATGCCGGCTTCTTCGAGAACTTTGGCGGCTTGGCCGCTGCCAAGGTAATGTCCGTGGACGAATGAATGGAGGGTGCGGCGCAAACCGTCATTGCTGCGTACCCACCGATACATGGTCGGCAGTGTGAAATCTGTGATTCCCATCGACTCGTACGTCAGCCGTTCCGGCAGTATCTGCTCGCGCCGGCTCTCATCGAGAAGATTGAAGAGCTCCACCGAGGAGATGTAGTAGACATTCAGATTGAATCCGGCTTTGTCGAGGCGCGGCAACACGTCGCTGACGAAGATCGAGGCGACGCCATTCCCCTGAAGAATCACGGTGCCATTCTGCTGACGCGCTTTCGGATCGGCGTGCCGCAGAGCATAGACGCCATTGACGGTATCGGTGAGCGGCGCCAGGTGCAGCGCATCCCAATCAACGAGTTTGTCCTCGGGGCGGGTCACAAACGGCGCGAGCACAGCGGGCCGGTGGCGCAGTGAGGTGATCATGAGTGGCCAGATCTCGCGCGCGTCCCATGGTGTCAGTGTGATCATCACTTTGCCGGGGAAACACTCCTGCAACAACTGGAGCGCTTGCGGATCGGCGTGCGTGGGACCGTCTTCGCCGGTTTTGACGCCGGCGTGGGCGTTGACGATGATCCACGTGTCGTACGGTTGTCCGGTGGCGAGTTCACGGGCCTGCTGGCCGATGCCGTGGAGCCGGGCGGGTATATGTTCGAGCGCGGCGATGAAGGCGCCGTACGATGACGAGACGCCGATGTGTTCGCCGAAACTGGCGAGTCCCGACATGAACGCGCCCATGCTGTCCTCGCAGATACCGCCGAGGGCGATCAACCGGGAATCCGGATTGTGGCGCGCATGATAGAATCCCTGGGGGAATCCCTCGCCGATCGCACTGACGCTGGTCGAGCCGAGAAGATCGGCAGCGGCGGCGTAGATCGCGCCTCCGGTCCGTTGATTGAGATCACCAAGCGCCAGACCGAGCGCACCGCGCAGAGTGATCGCGTCACCCGGTTTGAAACAGAGTTTCTCAGGCGGATTGTCCGGCCGGATGTTGAGGTCGGTGTGAATGGTCTGCAGTTTCGGTGCGGTGGCGCGGCGCGTACGTTTGCGTGTGTTGAGTGTCTCGCCGGATTTGGTGATGCCGGCAGCGGCAAATTCCGCGAGGTCGCGGTTCTTCTCGATTACGCTGCGCACAAGCATCAGGGTATCGAAGTAGCATTGCTCGATTGACGCCGGGGATTTGTCCCCCGTGTAGCGCGGTGCGGTCACGCCGAATTCGGTTTCGAAGGGGGCCAGCGACTGGTAGTATCCATCGGAGCCGAATTTGTGACCGGCGCCATGGGATGCCTTTCCTTCGATTCCGTATTTCCAGCCCTTGACGGTGTGATACACGACGGCGGTTGGCTGGCCGTTGTCGGAGGCGAGCGCCGCGCGCTGGGCAGCGATGATCTGGCGGAAATCCATGCCGTCGGAGACTTCGATCGTGTTCCAATCGTGGAAATGCGTCAGCTCGGCGGGATTCCATTGAACGTAGTCGCCCGGTCCTTTGTCGTCGCGGCAGACATGATTCGAATCGATGGAGGCCTGATTGAAATCGACGTGCAGGATGATGTTGTGGAGTCCGTTGGTCGCGGCAAATGCGAGGGCTTCGTGCACACGGCCCGGGGTCATTCCACCTTCGCCTTCGAGGACATGAACGCGCGGCGGATCATCGCGGTAGATGTCGAGAGCCGCGGCGGCCAAGCCGAAGGCGGTGGGGACACCGACACCGCTGGCGCCTGTAGCATGCTTCACAAATGGGACAAAGCACGTCGGGTGGCCGTCGAGTGGCATGGCGTTCAGTTTTCGAAACAGCGGAGTTTCATTGGTAGGATTGCGCCGGAAACCGAGAAGATCCTCAAGCCGCAACTGGCGTTTTTCGGACGCGAGCAACCCAGGCCGTCCCACTCGGACCAGTTCGTTGCGCAAAGCCCAGTTGGCGTAGAGGCCCATCGCTTTGTGGCCGGCAGCGTAGGAGAGGATGTCGTTGTCAGGGCGGTCCGGCGCGGTGAAGTCGTAGACCATGTTCTGGTAGATCAATGCTTGCACGATGCGGCCGGACGAGATGCTGCCCCCGGGATGGCCGGAGGTGGGCACATAGTTGTACAGAATGCCGCACAACGACCGGTAGATCAGATCGATCCGTTCCCAGGAGCTTAGCGCGCGTGTGTCACACGCGGTTGCGACTCCCGGCGTATCGGCTGAGATCGTATGGAATCGGCCGCGGCGGGGCAGGGTGACGGGCTTGGCGGATGCGTATGTGGCAGGTGGAATTGCCTGTGTCATTGTGGATCTCCTTCCGAAACTGCGAAATCAGACAAAGCTGAATACCTCCCTCGAGCAGACTGAAATGTACGATGAAGAATGCCGCAGATGTATGACGTGGTGGCAGCCAATTGACAGTGTCCTGTCAAAATCCTGAGGGATTCCGTTGGACTCCTCCGACACGGCCAGCCGATTCGCTGGTGTGCGTTTTGCAGCTTGCCTGCGTTAATTCGCCAATATATCCTGTCCATGTTTCGCATTTCCCCAGTCGGACCCGCCTTGGCGGGAGCTCTGGGGAAGGCAGGTCAACTCACTGAAACTCAGGAATCTGTGCGGCGACACACAGGGGAGGAATGCGATGAAGCGTTTGCAGTGGTGGCTGGTTGGCGGAATCGCGATGCTATTGATTGCGGTTTTGGCGTTTCCCGCCGATGCGCAACTGGGCGGATTGAAGCGGCGCGTCAAACAGAAAGTTGAGGACAAGGCCGCGGAGAAGGCCGAGAAGGCGATTGACAACGCCACCGAGGGAGAGTCGGAGGAAGCAGAGAAGGAAGACGCCGAAAACACAGAAGCCAAGGAGAGCAGTGGAACGAAGGAAGACGCCGGGACAGCGTCGGGAGATGCCTCCGGGCAGAAGCTCGGAGAGGGAGTCTGGCTAAAGTATGATTTCGTCCCAGGCGATCGGGTGCTCTTCCTGGATGATCTGACCCGCGACGAAGTTGGGAATTTCCCGCAGCGGCTGGAATTGGCCAAGGGCAATATGGAAGTTGCCGAATGGAAGGGATCGCGCTGGCTGCGTACCCCGACTTACGCGGATTTTTCGATCGCACTGCCTGAGGTTCTTCCGGACAGATTCACCATCGAATTCGATTTCTACTGCCCCGAACACTGGCCTGAGGTCGCGGTACGGTGCGAAGTAGCGGACAAACCACAGGATGCCAACTTTGACGAGGTGTTCTTTACCACGTGGGGGCAGTCTGCCGGCATCCGGCGCGAAAGCAGCAAGGCGGAAGTTTCGATGACCAGGCTTGCCGAGGGCGTCATCGATGCCGTGATGCACTGCCGGGTGATGGCGGACGGGAAGTACATGAAGGTCTATGTGAACGATACCAGAGTTGCCAACTTCCCGAATACGAATTATCCGCGATCCAACAAGCTCGTTTTCGAAGTCGCCGCCCAGGATGAGCGGCCCGCGATGTTTGCCAATTTCCGGATCGCGGCCAGCGACAAGAAGATGTACGACGCGCTCATGGCCAAAGGCCGGGTCGCCACTCAGGGTATCTTCTTCGATTCCGGATCGGACCGGGTCCGGCCGGAATCGACGCCGACGCTCAAGCTGATCAGCCAGATGCTCAAGGATCACGCCGATTTGCGGCTGTTGATCGAAGGACACACTGACAACACCGGTGACAAGGCAGGGAACCAGACGCTCAGCGAGAAGCGTGCCGCGGCCGTCCTCGCAGCCCTGACCGGCCAATTCGGCATCGATGGCTCCCGATTGGAATCGAAGGGATTCGGCGACACCAAGCCGGCCAGTTCGAACGACACGCCGGAAGGCCGTCAGAATAACCGGCGGGTGGAGTTGGTGAAGTTGTAGGCCATGAGGTGAATCATTCCCACAGTATTGATTGGAGGGGCAGGCACGGGTGCCTGCCCTTTTTCCTGCCTTTGAGCCACAACATTTCGCCAATCGCCTCTGCGGAGACCTTGCGGCCTGCAACAAGTCGGACGCATTGCTGCGGTCTCTAATTCAGACGATTGTCCAGCATGATGAGACGAACCGGGTCGATATGCGGTTCCCCCTCGGTGGAAACCCAAGGCGCGAGGTACTGGCAAGATCCTGAATCAACACTGAGCTATGCCAGATATCGCCATTCTTAGCATCGCCCAATTCCAACACTTCCCTCGAGGCCGATGTCAAGGACGTGCTGTCTGAACGATGAGCACCAGAGTTCCTAATGCGGCCTCGGTGCGGATTAACAAGGTCCACATTCGAAGGGCTATGGCACTCAACGGGTTGGCTCTAAACCCGAGCAGCACGCAGCGGTTCAACTCAGATCCAGTTGTCGAAGTGTCACTCAGGGACAAACTATCGAAGCACAGTCGGTCACATAGGTTCACCATCCGGCCCTGACCTGGTCACGACTTCATAAGTGGCAATATTTCACTTGACATCGGCTAGTCGTGTCTGCAATGCTCATCAGCAGTGAGAGCTACGTCCGGCGTCGATCACGGAAATGGCCCAAATCGCCGGAGCAGTAGAAATAGGAATTCGCAGCAGTTGGCCTAAGACCGCGTCACGGTGCCGGCGTGTGGATGGTATCGTGAAAGTGTCTCGGTGCCGAAGCGCGGTTGTGTCAACCGCGAGTTGAGTACGTC
This sequence comes from bacterium, assembly GCA_021813505.1. GTDB lineage: Bacteria > Zixibacteria > MSB-5A5 > WJJR01 > WJJR01 > JACRMA01. Next base: position 7,690 of record JAKAKI010000037.1, read on the forward strand.
TTGTCCGGGTGGTGTGGGGGCATGAGAGCCTCGATTCTCAAACGCCCAGACGGGGGGAAGGCCTATGCTGAGGATGTTCGAATGCCTCGTCGGCAGTATCGCGGAAGCGGCCATACAAAACATCTAACATTGTTTGCGTAGTCAGGGGCCATTTTAATAGGCGGTATTCAGTCAGTCGATTCCTATCGATCTCCTCAGCAAAGGCGAACCGATTCGCATGATTGATGGCGAGCAGTACGTCCAGCGGATATGAATACGTGATGCCGGGAGCCGAGAAAAGTCCTGCCCAGGCGCTACTCCGTGAGAGAGCCCTGAAGCGCTTAAATCACCTTGCGGATACAATGCTGATTACGGGCCGGATTCCAGATGGGCAGGAGACCCTGGCGATTCTCGAAGACAACACGGAATCGGCAGAGGACGTCAAGACTCGGGCAAATTCAATTGCACGGAATACGCACGTAGGGGAACCAGCATCGAGCGGGGGTCTGAAGTTCGGTGTGCAAGAGTCCGCGCCCGTGGTGTTGGATCGATTGCTCACTAAAGCGGTCGAAACAGCCGCTTCGGACATTCATCTCGAGCCGCACAACAGATCGTGTCGGGTGCGCTTTCGAATCGACGGAATCTTGCAAGGAGTCGCTTTGATTCCAGAGGAACTGGCGCCGGCGCTTCTGTCCCGCGTCAAGGTGCTATGTGATATGGACATCGCTGAGAAGCGGCGGCCGCAGGACGGGAATTTCCGGTTCCCATTCCAGAATCGGACGGTTGATGTACGTGTCTCCTCGGTGCCCGCCGGAGGCGGCGAGAAGATCGTTCTCAGGCTGCTTGACCAGGAGGCCTTGAGTCTCGAACTGGAGGAATTGGGGACCTCACCCCGCGAGCTTGAGACTATTGTTTCCGCCATCACACAACCTCAAGGCATGATTCTGGTCACAGGACCCACTGGTTCGGGCAAGACAACCACTCTGTACGCGGCGCTCAAACGAATCCGCAATCCCGGCACCAACATCGTCACGATCGAAGACCCGATAGAGTACCATTTGGACGGGATCAATCAATCGCAGGTCAAGCCGGAGATCGGCTACACGTTTGCCAACGCCCTGCGGGCCTTTCTTCGTCAGGATCCTGACGTCATCATGGTCGGCGAGATCCGCGACGCCGAGACAGCGCAGATCGCGTTGCGAGCGGCCATGACCGGACATCTGGTCCTGTCCACGGTGCACACGAACGACGCGGCCACCACCATCACCCGCCTGTTGGACTTGGAGGCAGAACCCTACCTCGTCGCTTCATCCTTGTCATTGATCGTGGCACAACGTCTCGTGCGCCGATTGTGTCCGGACTGCCGGGTACCGGATTCGCGCGCTGAACCTGGAACGTTTGTCGCCGCTGGTTGCCCCCGGTGCTTTGGGACCGGATACCGAGGCAGAGTGGGGGTCTTTGAAGTGATGACGGTGGAGGATGGCATCAGGAACTTGGTTCATGAGAGCGCGCCTGCGGAGCGGATTCGCCAGGCCGCTTCCGCGGGAGGGATGCGATTGTTGATCGACGACGCCATGGTGAAATGGAGGGCGGGTTTGACAGCGCTGAAGGAGATTGAGATTGAGATTGGACATCCAAATGACAAGGAGTGAGCCGTCGCTCATCGGGTGGCACGCAGAGGTTACCGGAATCGGGCTCCTTATTCACGGGAAAGCCCCGAACGCGGATAGTGATATAAACAGGCGCACCGGCTCATCCCAGACTTGTCGGCGATTCAGGTTCACGCGAGTCACACTGGCTTTGGTGGCCATGTTTGCAGCCACTGGTCTTAGGATCTCGGACGCGTGTTCGGCGGAGTTTCTCGCCGACAGTCTGGGTTACGACTCTCTGCGATCATCCGGGTTGCAGGCCGGTCCGACCGTGCTCGTCGATACGGCGATTGTGTTGCCGGGTGTTGATTTCCGCGACACTCCCATTCGGGAAGCACTGGAAGCCCTGGCTCGTCCTCATGGGATTGACGTGTGGATTGACCCCGAAGTCAGCGGCACGATCACGATTCGTCTGACTCGGGTGACCCTCAACGATGCATTGCTCTTCATTCTGCACAACTACAACCTCGAATACGCGGTCGACCAGAGCATTATTCGAATCTTCCCTCGCCCCCATGAAGCCCCGCCGGCACCGGTGATTCAGTATTCGGAGGGCCGATTGTCGATCGATGCCGATCAGATTCCGATTACGGATCTGGCGACACTGGTCACACAAACAACCGGCCAAAATGTGGTTGTTGAATCTGGCGTATCTGGAACACTCACCGTTCATCTGAAGGACGTGGAACTGGAGAAGGGCTTGCGAGCGGTCCTGGAAGGGAACGGTTTCGCACTGCAGAAGTGGGAGGGAATCTACCGCATACTCCGCCCTGCTGGTGATCAGTCGACGCCGGGGCGCCGCACCCAGGTCTCAGCCGAATGCAAAGAAGGGAAGATGTCGATCTCAGTGGCCAACGCCGACCTGTATGCGCTGATTCAGCAGATCGCCTCGGCCTGTGGCCTGCAGATGTTCGTCTACGGAACGATTGAAGGACGGGTGTCGGCGGTTTGCAGCAACCTCGAGCCCGAAGCCGTATTCAGCTATATTCTCAACGGCACCTCCTATACTTATAAGCGAGAGGATGGGGTCTTCTTCATCGGAGACAAGAAGATTGACGAGATCAACTCCTCGGAGTTTGTGCCCTTTCATCATGTCGTGGCGAAAGATCTGATCGATTTAATCCCCCAGAACTTGAGCAAGCTGGTGACGATCAAGCCGGCGACCGAACAAAACGGCCTGATGGTGAGCGGACCCTACGGGGCTGTGCATGAGGTGACCAGGTACCTGCGCCCACTGGATGTTCCGCCGGCTCAGATTCTGATCGAAGCGATGGTGGTGGATTACGCCACGACGGAGTCCAATGAGTTCAGCCTAACAGCTCTGCAAAGGGGACCGGGAGACACGACGCACATCAGCGACCGGTACTTCCCTGATCTGGCATTCGAGCGAACCGGACCGGAGTTGCAGCGTGGCGTTCAGGAGTGGGCCAGCCACTTGGGTATCGGAAACATCGGACGGCTGTCGGATGACTTCTATATCCGTCTCCGGGCATTGGAGCAGGAAGGAGTGGCAAACGTTCGCTCCCGTCCACAAATCGCAGCCTTGAATGGCCACAAGGCATCGATTCATGTCGGGACAACGCAATACTACCTGCTCAAGACGGAAACAGTCTATGCCTCCGGTCAGCCGACGGTGTCCACTCAGGTATCCCAGAGATTCGAGACGATCAATGCCGACATTTCCTTCGAGGTAACACCCTGGGTGACGGCCACGGGGGAAATCATCGTCGATATCCGGCCGGAGTTCACGACACCACAGGGGGTGTTCGATCCCAACGTTCCGCCAACGATCAACCGTCGCGTCCTGGAGAGCACCGTGCGCCTGAAGGACGGGGAGACGATCGTACTTGGAGGGTTGATTCAGACGGGGAAGACTCAGACAATCGGAAAGTTCCCACTGCTGGGAGATATCCCGATCCTGGGGCGGGTCTTCCAGAATCGGCGGTCAGTGGAAACGAAATCAGAACTGGTGATCTATCTCACACCGCACGTGTACTATGGCTCCGAAGGAGCCGTTGACCCAGCCTCGATCAAGAAGCCATGAGGAACTGGCAGCGACTGTTTCCGACGTTTCTGAGATGGGGGAATCTCGGACGCAGTGTCTTGTCGAATTCTCGAGTTGGCAGGTCCGCGCTGGATGCCTGGCGTGGAACGGAGCGTCTGATCACAATCGAGATCGGCCGTGGTGTTCAGCGGGTCAGTCTGTGGGAAATCGGAATAGGGACTCAACGTCTCGTCGCAAAGCGAGAACGCCTCCTTGTGTCACGCGGGAACGTGCCGGAAAACCTTGCCGGGGACATAAAGGAAGCCGGTGCCATCGGTCTGCCATGCGAGTTGTTGTTGAACCCCCCTCTGGCCGTGGTCAAGACCTTTACCATCACAGCGCAGGATGCCAAAGATCCCGCTCGCTGGATCGCGGCGCATCGGGAGGAGGTCCTCCCGCAAGCAATGACCGGTGACATCCAACTCACATGGGACATCATTCACGGACCGACATCCTCTGTATTGGCGGTTGGTCTCGCCCGACGCTCAGCGTCGGAACTTATCGCGGCTGAGTTGCTGCGGGTTGGCTGCTGGCTTGAGCGGGTGGTGGCCGGTCCACTTGATGTGCTTAGGAAAGCCACTGAGTCAGGTTGCACGGAATCTTGCTGGATCGTAGATCGCTGCGGCGACAAATCCGAAGGCCGCTGGCTTCGTCAGGGTGGAGATGTGCTGGCCTTTGTCGAGATTCGAGATTCTGATGATCAAGGTGTACAGGAATCCCTCGAGGAAAGACGAATCAGCCAACGGATCCAGAATCTCCTGGCAATCGAACCTGAGCAGGTTCCGACATGGGAAGTGCCGCCCCACCAGCCAACTCCGCCGGCAGGCCGGAGATCGCGCTGGAGGACTCCCTCAGTCGCGCCGGGGCGTAGGGTTGCCGCAACTGTTGCGGATCACACTTCGCCGCTACCGCTTGCGCTCGAGCGCTGGGCTCATTGGCTACTCCGCTGGGCGGCATCGGCCACGATCATCTTGGTATTGACGGGACTGACTGGTTATGGCTTGACGAATATGATCGCGACTCTGAGAGGCGAGTCTCTCGATGAGGTCGCTTTGCTTGATCGGCGACGGGTGCAACTTCTCGCTGAACATGCTGAATTGGCTCATCGGTTAAGCGAGAAGCCACGCAATGAAGATCATCAGAATCCGTTGATCGGGCGATTGTGGTACGGTGTCGGCGCAGCAAAACCGAAATCGGCATGGCTCCGCGTCGTCCGGCTCGGGGATTCAGACGGGCTATCAGGCAAAGTATCCAGTTGGAACATTGAGGGTCTCTCGCTCGATCGTGCCGCTCCTCAGGCGTACGTCACTGAATTGGCGCAGCATGGGCAATGGCAGGTGCAGTTGACGCGATTGGAAAGAGTCGACCGGTCAACATCACGCGACATCCCGGATGCACTACGGGGAGACCTGTTTCGATTTGCTGTTCAGATCAAGCGGTGAGTGCATGGTGACCAACGCGCATTCTGAATCCCGCCTGAGTCCGTTGCCTGTCCATTGGCGCCGCCCGGTATTAGCGTTCACATGGGCAGTGATTGGACTTGCTGCACTGTCGGGTGCACTCCTCTTCGCGACCGGTCCCGTAAGAACCGGCATTGAACTCTCATTGAGCTCGAACGATGTTGCGCGTCTTCGTTCGGAGTGCCTGCGGTTGACACAGGAGGTCGACTCGATGGTCATCGTCTCGCGCTCGCATCCGGGCAGGGGTGCATTGACTCCGATGGCGTTGGGCGATCTCACCGAAGAAGTCGCAGCGAACGGGCTCACGCTCCTTGAGTATTCCCTGGTGCCGGGGATCGGGCGCGGATCAACAAGTCCCGGCCGCTGGCGGGTGGTGGCCGCCGGATCAGCACAGGCATGGGGACTGTTCCTCGCACGCCTCGACGAATACGGAGTGTCGCCGCGGGTGGTGTCGGGCACGTGGTCCGCGAAGGGTTGGCTCGATGCGCAAGTGCGTGGCGAGATCTTACTGACCATCCCGAAATAGGATGCGGAAAGACTATGAGCCAATCCGTTAGACCACAGAGAGCACAGAGGTGGATTTTGCTTGTGATGTCGATCATTGCACTGGCGATTTGGGGCCGTAATCTTGTCCTCTTCTTGCCGACAGAAACCAGGGATAACGCAGATGCGCAATCCGGTGGGTTGCTGGGCACATCCATTGAGCGTCACTCGCTCACGTCCGCCTGCGTTACGGATTCATTGTGGCATGATCCGTTTGCACCTCCACTTCAAGTCATCAAATCCCGCCGCCCAGCTGACTCTTCGATCAGGCGGTCCGGCTTCGCCACACCTCCTGCACCCACGCCTCCGCCGTGGATGCTCGCGGGTGTCGTGTGGGACCGGAAATCTCCATCAGCGATACTGACCTCGCTGGATGGCAGTCAGCGAATTGTGGTAGCCCGGGGTGATACACTCGGCCCAACACGGATCGAACGGATTGATGAGTCGCATGTTTGGCTTCGCCACCAGGGGCGTTCATGGAAACTGGCGCTGCAACCGGAGAATAGTGCATCCGCTCACTGATCAAAACGGCTCGGCCTTTTGGGCGGTCATTGCCGTCCTGCTGGTCACGTCGCTGCTGTTCTCGACAGTGGTCTTCTACGGGGCGTGGCACCAGACCCAGAACCGCCGTCTGCTCTACGAAACGCAAGGGCAGTATCTCGCAATTGCTGCTCTCGAAACAGTTCGTGCCCGCTTGGATGGAGAAGGCGCATCTGGGGAGATTTTGGCCGGTGAAATCCTCGCCGGCTCTCTTGCCGGACGCCGGAGCTGGCGAGCGGCAATCGCTCCCTGGGGATGCTATTGGCGGGCTGTCTGCACGGGTAAGAGTCACCAATTCACTCACACAATCGACGCATTAATCGGCCGCCATCCCCCCGCCGATTTCAATCTTGCTTTGAAACTGTTCGGTCCCCCCTATCCTCTCGTCCTGGCCGGCGAATCGCAGATTCGCGGTGATGTCGCAACCGGCACCGCCGGCGTGATGGCCGGGCGATTCCGGGGGCGTGATCGCACGGATTCGGTCCTCGTCAACGGGCAGGTGGTGACCACCGCTCAGCCGCGAGCACCAACACTGGACTGGTCGGTCTGGAATGCGTTCCAGGATCGAATCGGACAACTCCGCGGCAGCATTCCGATTCGAACTGACCGCACATTGATTGTCGACGACACGACGCGATTAACACCCGGAGACAGCGTAATCATTGTCAACGCCCCCGTGACGGTCAGGCGGCAGCATGACTTGGTGACGCAGACGTCGACCGTGATCCTGATCGCCTCAGGGCCGGTCTTGATTGCCGGAAGCACCTGTATTGATGCGCGCTGTGCGATTATTTCTGACCGCAGCATCGAGGTCGCCGACAGCGCTCGTGTTTCCGGTGTCGTGCTCCATGCGCCGCGGATCGTCATTCGGGACGCCGCTCGATTTTCCGGACAAGCACTGGCAGACACGCTGTTGGAGGTGAAGGATCGCGCCGTGACCGTCTTCCCGTCCCTCTTGTGGGTGACTGGTTCACGCAAATCAGGAGCGGCCCCCGTGCTACGGCTGACGAGCAGGGAACCATGCGCCGGGATCGCAGGGATTTCTCCCGGCGCCGGTGAGATTCGAAACCGCAGCCATCAGCCCCCCGGAGAGCTACTGGTGGATGCTCAATCACGATGGACTGGGTATCTGGAAGTGTGCGGGAAAGCGGTGATTGGGGGCGAGGTTGCCGGATCGGTGCAGGCGGAGCTACTGGGTGTTGAAGATCCGCCAACGATCTACCTGAATTGGTTGCTGGACGCTGTCATTGATCGCAAAGCGTGGGATGGATGGGCCGCCCTCCCGGCATTCGCTGCCGATGCAGGCTCCTGGACATTTGCTGAATTCGTCTCACCAAGAGCGAGTCTTGAAAAGAGGCCAGAATCGCCGGGAAACAGTACGCCTTGAGTAAGGTCGCCCATCAGTTCCTTCACTCGAAGATCTCCCGAGGAGCCCGGGGGGGATTCACATTGGTCGAAGTCCTGGTCGCCGCCGCCGTGTTTGCGACGGTGTTCCTAACCATTGTGACCCTCTTTGCCCGTGCCGCTACCGATTTTTCCGGCTCTCGCCTCCTGACGGCGACTACGCTTGCGCAGACCGCCATGGAAGAGGCCTTGAAGGCTGAATCGCTCCTGCCAGCTACGCGTACGGTGATTGCCAATCGCATCCGCTGGGAGGTGCAGCAGAGCGTCGAGGAGTTGCCGGGCAATGTGTGGATGATTGAGATTGCCGTGCGGGGACAGTCGGATAAGAGAACGTATGCCACGCTATGGACTAGAGCCTACCGCCCACCTGAATAGGCGGAACGCCGGTGCCGTCAGTATCGCCGAACTGATGATCGTCCTGGCGATCAGCTCGATTCTGCTTGTCGCTGTGATGCAAGGGCAGGCGTTCGTGACCCGTCTGGCCCAGCGTTTCATGGACGGTGCCGCCCTTGAGACGGAATCTCGCCTAGTTCTCCAGACGGTCCGCGCGGACATCTCAGAGAGCGAAAGTTTGACGGACCTTGCAGGGACGCACTGGAGGCTACAGACCTGGCCGGGAGGAACGATTCAATACCGGTTTGCTGATTCGACCGTCTGGCGCGATTCGACACGGATAGTGAAAGAGCGATTCACGGTTCGCGAGTTCAAGCTTGAATTGGATACTAGTCTCATTTCATCCAACGGACAGAGTGAAGGAGGTGACGGGTCGAAACACGCATCAATCTGCGCGCGGATTAGAGTGAAGATCACTATGGCGCACAAGGGGCGGCGCTTGGATTTCGACAATCTCTTCCCCCTATTCAGGCGGGCACCAGGCACCTGATTTTCAAACCGGAGGTCAGAAGGAGGCAGTTGTGAGATGGTTGAAACACACCCGTGAATGGTGGACGAATACGAGCGGATTCACTCTGGTGGAAATCCTCATCGTCATTGTCATCATCGGCATCTTGATTGGGCTGGCCACACCCAAGTTCATGCATGCCGCCACCAAGGCCAAGCAGGTGGAAGCCAAACAGATGCTCCAGCAAATCTATTCGCTGGAGCGGTCCTATCGCATCGAGAACGACGAGTACTGGATTCCATCCGATGGGGCTGTCGCCAGCAAAGAGAAACCAGATGCCTTCGCCGAACTCGGCTTTGAGTTGACCTCGCAGACCCGCTATGAGTACTCGATCAGCGGAGATCGTGACCGATTTGTGGCGCGTGCGCTCGCGCGCAATCTCGACGATGACGAGACCCCCGATGAGTGGACAATCGACCAGACGGGAGAATTGAAAGCGATCTCCAATGACGCGACCCGCTGAACGCGCAAGAACGATGTCATGCGGTTGGGCCGCAAGCGTCACGGACAGCTGGCTTGCCCGCCAGAGTGATGATGCTCCCTCTCTGACGCGCACTGCGAGTGAGACCTGATCTCTCGCATGACCCTACTCAACGGCGGTGCCAAATCAGCCACCGATCTGGCTTAAGACGTCAAACATCGGCAAGTAAAGGGCGATCAGAATGGCCGCGACGATGATCCCCATCACAACCACCAGCGCCGGCTCAATCACGGCCGTTATCACCGTGACAGCCGCGTCTGCCTCGGCCTCATAGAGATCCGCCAGCCTGCCGAACATCCGTCCCAAGTTGGCAGACTCTTCCCCCGTTGAAAGCATCTGGCTCGCCAGCGGTGGAATCTGCCGGACTCCAGCCAACGGTTCCGAGAGCGGTTTCCCTGACTCGACCGCATCGGCAGCGTCGAGGAACACGCATTCTATGGCAACATTTCCTGCCGTCTTCGCCGCTGTGCGAAGGCCCGGCAGCAAGGGTACACCGTTTTCCAGCAGTGTTGCCGCCGTTCGGGACACGCGCGCGACCGAGACTTTGCCCAGAATATCGCCGAGGAGAGGCAATCGCAAACCCCACTGAGCAAAGCGCAGCCGCCAGCCGGGCCGGCGCTTGGCGGCCCCATACCCGAGCGCAACCGCAGCCGCCAGAACCGGGATCACCCACCACCAGATCCTGGCTGATGAGGACAGACTGAGGAGAATCCGGGTTGGGCGAGGCAAATCGGCGCCAAGATTGGCGAACATCTGGGCAAAGACCGGGACGACATGAGCGAGCATGATCCAGACCACGGCAACTGCGATAATCGAGACCACCGCGGGATAAACGAGGGCGCCGCGGACCTTGCGGTTGACCGCCTCCCATTTCTCACGGAAGCCGGCAATCCGATCCAGCACTTCCGCCAGCGTGCCGCCCGATTCCGCGGCGGCAATCATCGGTATCGCAACACCGGCGAAAATTCCGCCGCTGGCGGACAGCGCCTGCGCCAGAGACGATCCTGTTCGCACCCTCTCCGCGATATCCGTCAGAGTGCGTGCCCACGCCCGCCCCTGGGCACGCTGTGCCAACCCATCGAGTGCCTTGGACAAAGGCACGCCCGCACCAACCAAAGTTGCCAGGTGCCGGAAGAAACGGGTGATCGCCATGTCGTACCCATGCCGCAAGGACAGCCGCGACCACGTGCCCCCTGTGGGAACGGGCCGTGCCTCGATTAGCAGTACACCTTCAATCCGTAGTTGCGCACAGAGTGCCTCCGAATCCAGCGCCCTGGCTATCCCCGACACGGGCTGGCCGGAGAACGTCGTACCTTCGTAGGTGAACCTTGTCATAGTCTGTGCATTAGCAGGACAAGTCGGACGCAAGTACCACCCAAGCTACTAAGTATGAGGCTAGACGGCAACCGCTTTAGAATACAGGATCCGCGACGCCAAGGCCATCCCACTGAACAGTTGATAGAGTATCGATGCAAGGAGGGGGATGTCAACTCAGACCGGCGACTAGATCGTCACCGATTCCCAGTCTAGCGGATGCAGTTTCGCTCCCGTGAGTCTGTAAGCGGAACACTCTGCCCCACGCCGTCACAAGAAGCCCACAAAGAACGAGGAGTTCCTCCCTCACAAAGGAACTCCTCACACCGCACCCGTCAGCGCCCCTACACCGCTTGTTAGCTGACGGCTCCGCTCCCGGAGCCGTCGTACTGTTGTATCAAAGACTGTGCCAAAAGGTCTCTGTGCCGGAGGTTGCTCCTATTGTATTGTCAATTAACAGGTTAGAAAATCGCGTGCGGATGCGCACAGGGGCGACTGATCGAGACCTTCGCATATCCTGCGTGGGCGAGGAATTCAAACCTCTTTTGTCGCAGATTACAACGTTGTTGCTCAATGGGTTACGCAGGGCGCAGGGGCTGCGGGCGTTCGGCGCAGTTCCCACTATCCTGCTGGCCGTCACGACACTAACGGGATAGAAGGTGTCAAGACTTGGTTCCTTCGGGGCGAAACGGCTTGATCGGCCAAATGCAGGGCGTCTAACTTCGAAACCGGTGCCGCCCAGCGGCAGAACTGGCCAACTTCCCACCACTCAGGAGGAGCGATGTCGAAGAACGTTGTGATTTGTGAGGGAGCAAGAACTCCATTCGGCGAATTTTGCCAATCGCTGCGGGACATTTCTGCGATCGATTTGGGCGTCATCGCCGCCAAAGCGGCCATGAAGCGCGCCGGTGTCGCTCCGGAGAAAGTCGATCACGTGGTGATGGGAAACGCGATGCAGACGTCGGCGGATGCTCTCTACGGCGCCCGGCACGTGGGACTGAAGTCGGGAGTGCCGATTGCCAGTCCGGCACTGACGGTCAATCGAATCTGCGGCTCGGGGCTGCAGGCGATTGTCAACGGCGCACAGTTTATCCAGCTCGGTGAGGCCGACATTGTCCTGGCGGGTGGAATGGAGAACATGTCGCAGTCGCCGCATGTCATCCGGGGCGCGCGGTGGGGGCTGCCACTCGGACAGGGAAAGATGGAAGACGCGCTTTGGGCAGCATTGACTGACCCATACTGCGAGCTCAACATGGCACTGACCGCCGAGAAGGTCGCCGAGAAGTTCAGCGTCACCCGGCAGGACATGGACGAATTCGCGCACCGTTCGTTCGCCGCGGCGCTGAATGCCAAGAATAAGGGGTGGTTGAAAGAAGAGATCGAGCCGATCGAGTTGCCTGCCAAGAAGGGGGAAACGAAGATTCTCGACTACGATGAACACATCCGGGAAACGTCGATGGAGCAACTGGCGAAACTTCGGGCGGTGTTCAAGAAAGACGGCGGCGTGACCGCAGGGAATGCCTCCGGTATCAACGACGGGGCGTGCGCGGTGGTGATCGCTTCTGATGAGGCCGCCTCCAAGAACGGACTCAAGGTGCTGGGGCGGCTGGTATCATATGGGATCGCTGGAGTTCCGCCTGATGTAATGGGACTGGGACCGGTCGATTCGATTAAGCAGGCGCTGGCGAAAGCCAAGCTGGAGTTGAAGGACATCGATCTGGTTGAGATCAATGAGGCGTTCGCCGGGCAATATCTGGGCTGCGAGCGGGCGCTGGGGCTGCCGCGCGAGAAAGCCAATGTCAACGGTGGCGCGATTGCGATAGGACATCCACTGGGTGCGTCGGGTGCGCGGTTGACGCTGACCGTTTTGCACGAGATGCGCCGCCGCCAGGTTCGCTATGGTTGCGCGTCGTTATGCATCGGCGGCGGGCAGGGAATCGCGGCAATCTTCGAGCGGATCTGACGAGAGAAAGGACGTAAGGCGTGAGCAACCTGGCGATCGCACTCGATGCACGGCTGCGTTCCATGGCTGATCCCGACGAGGCGGCAAAAGCCGCCAAGTATTACGATTCCAAAGGGCCATTCCTGGGAATCCGGCCGGACGTGCTGCAATTGGCCGCCACCGAGATCGGTGAAGAGTGGATCAGCAATGGAGACTGGGACGGTGGCACTGAAGCGGTAACAGCGCTTTGGGGATATCACACACAAGAACATCGGCTGTTGGCAGTCTATCTGCTGGCGAGATCACCCAAACCGTTTACGGCAGCGATCTGGGATCAGGGGATTCGCTGGCTTGACGAAACCGACAACTGGGAAATCGTGGATGCCATCGCCGTCGGGGTTTTGGGCGAAATGGTTGTCAGTGACCGGAAACGCATCGATGAACTAAAACTGTGGCTCAATTCCGACAACTTCTGGCGGCAACGGGCGGCGGTGATGGCGATGCTGCCGCTCAATACCGGCGGGCGGATTCACACCGCCGAGACATTCGACATGTGCCGTCCATTGATGCTCGCCACCGAGCCGCATGTCCGCACCGCGGTCGCGTGGGTGATTCGTGAAGCGGGCGCGGTGGCGCCCGACGAGACCGCGGAGTTCCTCATGCCGTACAAGTTCAAAGTGGTCAACAGCCTGCTGCGCGAGGCCGCGCGGAAGCTGCCACGGCATCTGGAGAGATCGATTGTCGGGGGATAGGTCCTACAAGATAGATAGGACCAATAAAGAAATGAGTGGGGGAACAATGAGACTCTCGGCAGGCCTGGACAAGATCTTTCGCCCCAAATCGATTGCGATTGTCGGGGCGACGGCGCGGAAGGGGACCATCGGGCGCGAGATCACGCACAACTTGATCTCGTATGGGTTCACCGGCAAAGTGTTTCCGGTCAACCCCGCGGCCGAGGTGATCCATTCGATCAAGTGCTACCCCTCGATTCTCGACATCCCCGATGAAATCGATCTGGCGATCATTGTGGTTCGCAAAGATCTGGTGCTCAATGTCATTGAAGAATGCGGGCAGAAGGGTGTCGGCGGCGTGGTCGTGATTACCTCCGGTTTCAAGGAGGTCGGGCCCGAGGGCTTGAAACGGGAACAGGCGCTGATGGAACGGGTGCGCCACTACGGTATGCGCATCATCGGGCCGAACTGCTTCGGGGTGATCAACACGCATCCTGATTTTGTGATGAACGCCACGTTCTCGCGTACGGCGCCGTTGGAGGGGAAGATCGGATTCATGTCGCAGTCGGGGGCGCTGGGTGAAGGGATTTTGAACCACGCGCGCAAGCTCGGCATCGGGTTTTCGATGTTCGCGTCGGTGGGCAACAAGGCCGACATCTCGGGCAATGCGCTCTTGGACTACTGGCGGGATGATCCGGCAACTCAGATCATTCTGTTGTATCTGGAAAGCTTCGGCGCACCGGAGACATTCACCAAGATTGCCCGCGATATCACGAAGATCAAACCGATCATCGCCGTAAAATCGGGCAAGACCACCGCCGGCGCGCGCGCCACCGCGTCACACACCGGTGCGCTTGCCGGATACGACATCGGAGTCGATGCCTTGTTTGATCAATGCGGCGTGCTGCGGGTCAACTCGATTGAAGAACTCTTCGACCTGGCCAAGGCGTTTGATCAGCAGCCGGTGCCGAAGGGGAATCGAGTGGCGATTCTCACCAACGCCGGCGGGCCGGGGATTCTCGCCACCGATGCCGCGGCGGGAATCGGGCTGGATGTCGTGCGGCTCGATCCGAAGACGATCGAAGTTCTGAAGGCGAATCTGCCACCGGAGGCGGCGACGGGGAATCCCGTGGATATGATTGCCTCGGCCACGCCGGACCAATTTGAGATGGCGCTGGACAGCCTGTCGGCCGATCAGAATGTCGACGCGTTGATTGTTGTTTTTGTGCCGCCGATCATGATCGATGAAATGGGCGTCGCCGACGCGATTATCAAGACTCGGGCGCGCACGGATAAGCCGTATCTGACCTGCTTCATGGGTCCCGGCGAAGGTTCGGCAGGGGCGGACCGACTCAAGGCCGCCGGTATCCCGGTGTACACCTTCCCCGAGGCCATCGCCAATACTTACAAGATGATGGTGAAGTACTCGTCCTGGCAGAAGAGTCCGGCCGGAACGTTCCCGCTCGCGGGACCGGGCGTCGCCGAAGTGCGGGAGTCGCTGGTGAAGATGTCGGAGGCAGGGAAGAACATGGTCCTGGGCGGGGAAGCGCTGGATGTGATCTCCAAATGCGGGATCCCGGTGGCGCCGCTCTGGGCGGCCAAGGATATGGAACAGGCGTTCAATCTGGCGGAAGTGGTCGGCTACCCTGTTGTCCTGAAGCTGGAAGCGGAGGGACTGGTTCACAAGACCGAAATCGGCGGCGTGATACCGGATGTCCGCAATGACACTGAGCTGCGCAAGCACTACAAGACACTGATGGGCCGCGCGGAGGAGAAGCAAATCGCCGGGGCGCGTGTCGTGGTGCAGGCGATGGTCAAGGGCGGCGTGGAGATGGTGCTCGGCATGGTGCGCGATCCCCAGTTTGGACCGCTCATCATGTGCGGGTTGGGTGGAGTGTTTGTCGAAGTGATGAAGGACGTGGCGTTCAAACTCCCGCCGCTGTCCGAGGAAGATGCACTGGAGATGCTTCAGCACTTAAAGGCCAAGCGGCTCTTGACCGGGTATCGCGGTTCCGCGAGCATGGATCTAAAACCGCTGACCGATGCTCTGTTGACTCTGTCCCGGCTGGTCGAGGATTTCCCGCTGATCAGCGAGTTGGACATCAATCCGTTTGTGGTTTGTGCCGATGGCGCGAAGTCGCGGGCCATCGATGCGCGAATCGTCTTGGACGGACGCGCCGTCTAGCCTGTGTGCGGAATCCAAAAACCAGAAGGCCCTCCGCTTTGCGGGGGGCCTTCTGCCATTTAGGGGGAGAACAACCTCTGGATACTGCTAGTAGGGCATGTGTGAAGACACTACCTGGGCCATAGAGGGCTGTTCTCCCGGGGGCTTATGGGCTTCGATTCGCTTAAGAATCTGGCCTCGAAAAATCTCCTGTAACTTCGGTCGCTGCTTCATGACATCTTTGTTCAAGATGTCAACCTACTGTCCGTTAGATAACTTAAGGGGGGGCGGAGTGGCTGTCAACCCTTTTTCAGCACTTTGGTGTTAAAAAGTGACGTGGCCGCGTTGACGCCATACGGGCTCTCCCGATAAGGGATGAGCGCCGAAGGACGTCCGGAGCCTTGGCTGTAAGAGTAAGGATGACACCATGTTAACAAAATCATTGGATAAACGCGGGGGGCATGCGCTATTGTTGACACTCATGAGACCAATCAGAATGCTCTTGACAGGTTTTTGGCAGTGCGCGGCTATGCTGATCGCCAGGCGCGTTGCGCTGCCTCGCGCACAGGTGGCAGCCGTCGCGGTGCTTGTTGGATTTACCGGGTTGGCGGTCATGTCCGGTGGAGTTCATGCTGACGATGCGTCCAACCGTGTTCCGGTGGCCAACGCAATGACAGATACCCTGACTGACTGGCGCGCGATTTATTCGGAAATCGCGTCAGGGTTCGTCAAGCTGGAGCCGATTTTCCGCAAGGGATGCTTCGACTGCCACAGCAAGCAGACTCATTACCCGTGGTACCACGCCGTCCCGGGGATCAAGCAGTTGATCGACAAGGACGTTCGGGATGCGCGCAAGCGGCTGGATATGTCTGCCGGGTTTCCGTTCGGCGCCAAGAGACCACCGGCCGATGATCTGTCGCGGATCAAAGGCGAGCTTGAGGACCACGAAATGCCGCCGTGGAATTATCGACTGATGCACTGGAATGCCAATCCCAGCGACGCTGAGCGGGACTCGATGATTGCCTGGATTGACGCCAGTCTCAAGCTGTTGGCCGCGCACGGACAGTATCCGTTTGGGCAGACGGACGAAGATTCCGAAGGCAATGCGGGTGACGAGGAGTCCGAGTCCTCGGAGTAGCCGGTGCGGTGGGGATCAGCCGACGCGGACGCCCAGCGAATTGCCAAGAGCGGCGAAGTGTTCCACCCAACGGGAAGCATTGGCGTCGCCCGCAATGCTGCGTTGCCGGAATTCCGGGTACGACCACTGGCGCAGTTCCCAGAACGTATTCTGCACCTTTTGCAGATCAAGGCTGATCGGCAGTGTTCTCGCCATGGCTGCCGCGCGCGACAGTTTCTCGAGGAGTTTCAGATCCGCAGGGCTCTCGAAGAAATCTTCGATCATCTGTTCCAGTAAGCGGCGAAACGCGTAGGCCAGCCCCGGCGCATCGAGCGCGACACCGGCCGTGCGAGCTTCGCTCAATTGAACGTCGAGTTGATCGAGATCAACTTCCGGCTTGCCCAATGTCCGGCGAAGATCGGTGTGCAAGACAAACTCGGCTGCCGTCTTCAGGGCGACGGGCAGGGGGATTCCCATCTCGCGGACGAATTGCATGAGTGACCCGTGGTCACGGCACAAGTCACGATAGACGGTCTCGGCCTCAGCCAGGGTGTTTTCGAGAATGATGCTGAGAATCCGGCGCTGTTCATCGCGGAAGAGTGACCGCAACGAGTAAACGCTCTGGCCATACTCACGATCCAGCAGCCGCAACATCAGCGCGTAGTCGGCCTGCGCAAAGGCAACGGTCATTTCGCGGGAGATGGTCATGAAGACCTGGGGATCGGGATTGGTCAAGACCCCGCCGGCGATGTTGGGGCCGCCAAAATGGATCACACTGTAGCCGAGGACGGCGGACTGGCGGGTGAGATCGCAGGTCACGCGCACGCGGCCTGTCGCCAGGCGGGTTCTTCCACTCTGACGGTCGGTGGCCTCGAGCCGTTCGGTGGAATAGCAGGCGATCTTGTCGTCCGGCTGGGCGCCATCGAACAGTGAACTCACCGCGTATTGAGCGCCGACCTTCGCCAGAGTGACCACCGCCGGGTGCACCTTTCGTTCCCAAATACGCCGGCCGTTGGCCTGCTCCGGCAGATTGCTGGGGGCTTTCTCCAAGAGCGCCAGGAACTGTGATTCCAACGGCTGGCTGGATACGAACTCGGCGATTTGAATCGTGCGACCCGCGTATTGCAGAATCTGCACGGTCTCGATTCCCGAGATGTCATCGAAGAACCATCCGCAACTGGTGTACATCAACATGGCGTTGCGCTGCATCTCAAGCAGCGCCAGGGCCGCAGTGGTCTCGGCGGGATTGAGAGGATGGGCGGCATGGCGGGCGAAGAAGCGATCGATGCTGTCGTTGGAACGGTCGAGAATTACATCGATGTAATCGTTGCGCGCCTGCCACGGACTGCGCAGCAGCTCCCCGGCGCCGTTTTCGAACAGCGGTGCGATTGTGTCGCGCAGCCAATCGAGTGCCTGCCGCAGCGGCTCACGCCAGGCCTGATTCCATCGCGGGTGGGCGCCCGTGTTGCAGCCGCAACTGCTCCGCCAGCGTTCGACTCCGTGGGCGCAACTCCACGACGTATTCTCGATAATCTCCACCTCGTGGGCCGGCGGGTGTTTCTCCAGGAACTCACCATAGTTGGTCAGGGTGGCGAGCTTATTCGATTCGATGTGCTGAATCGCGTAGGCAAGTCCCATGTCGCCAAAACGGTGATGATGGCCGTACGTCTCGCCGTCGGTGGCGATGTGCGCGAGCTGGGCCTCGGAGCGGTTGGGGGACAACCCGGCGAGAATCCGGTCGGCGAAATACATGCCATTGTCGAGCAGACGTTCGAATGCCACCGCCCGCGATGAGGGTCCATCATAAAAGAAGATGGCGATCTCCCGCCGCGAGGGAAGGCGGAGCAGGTAGGGGCGGGTCGTATCGATGCCGCCGGAGGGGAGATTCTGCCACTCGCGCTCGCCGATCCGGCGCACTCGGCGCGCCTGATGGGGGGCGAGGATGACGAACCGGATGCCGTACTCTGAGGCGATGTCGAGCGTTTCCAGGTCGACGGCGGTCTCCGGCAGCCAGATCCCCTCGGAGGGCCGGCGGAAGCGATACTGGAAGTCACGAAGCCCCCAGGCAATCTGCGTGATCTTGTCGCGGCGATTGGCCAGCGGCATGATCATGTGATTGTAGGCCTGGGCAATCGCGGAGCCGTGGCCGGAGAAAGATCTGAGACTCTCGAAGTCAGCTTCGAGCACCGCCTGGTAGGTCTCCGGTGCCTTCTCCTCCATCCAACTCAGGAGTGTCGGGCCGAAGTCGAAGCTGATCTTCTCGTAATTGCTGACGATGCGGTTGATCAGGCCGTCCTGATCGAGAATGCGGGATGCCGCGTTGGGGCTGTAGCATTCGCTGTCGATCCGTTCGTTCCAGTCATGGTAGGGGTAGGCCGAATCCTGCAGCTCGATGGCCTCCAGCCAGGGATTCTCCCTCGGCGGCTGATAGAAGTGGCCATGGATGCAGACGTGGCGGGTCATGGATGGCCGATCTCAATCCGGGCTGCGGAACCAGACAACAGCCAGGGGAGGCAGGGTCAGTTCGAGTGAGAAGGGCCGTCCGTGGTATGGGATCGCCTGTGCCTCGACGCCCCCGGAGTTGCCCATGCCGCTGCCGCCATACTCGCCGGCATCGCTGTTCAGGATTTCACGCCAGTAGCCGGCGAAGGGAACACCGATGCGGAATCGGGTTCTGGGCACCGGTGTGAAGTTTGCGGCCACCAGGACCATCTGTCCCGTTGTCTTGCCTTTGCGCAACAGCGCCAGGGTGCTCTGCTGGTTGTCGCTGCAGTCAATCCATTCAAAACCGGACGGCTCGGAGTCGAGCTCGTGCAGCGCGGGTTCGGAGCGATAGGTCCGATTCAGATCAGTGACCCACTTCTGAATCCCCGAGTGGGGAGCGTATTGCAGCAGATGCCAGTCGAGCGAGACCTCGTGGTACCATTCCTGCCATTGACCGAATTCGGCGCCCATGAAGAGAAGTTTCTTGCCGGACTGGGCATACATGTAACCGTAGAGCAGCCGCAGATTGGCGAATTTCTGCCAGTCGTCGCCGGGCATCTTCCCCAAAAGCGAACTCTTGCCGTGGACAACTTCGTCGTGCGACAGCGGCAGCGCGAAGTTTTCATAGAAGGCGTAGAGCATGCGGAAGGTCAGCTCGTTGTGGTGGAACTTGCGGTGAACCGGGTCCTTCGCCATGTACACCAGCGTGTCGTGCATCCAGCCCATGTCCCACTTCAGTCCGAAGCCGAGGCCGCCAACGTAGGTCGGCCGCGAAACCATGGGCCAGTCGGTCGATTCCTCGGCGATGGTCTGGACGTCGGGATGGCGCCGGTAGATTTCCTCGTTGAACTGGCGCAGGAAGGAAATCGCGTCGAGGTTTTCACGACCGCCGTACTGATTGGGAATCCACTCGCCGGGCTGGCGTGAGTAGTCGAGGTAGAGCATCGACGCGACCGCGTCCACACGCAACCCATCGGCGTGGTATTTCTCCAGCCAGAAAAGCGCGCTGGAGAGCAGGAAAGAACGGACCTCGTTGCGGCCATAATTGAAGATCGAACTGTCCCAGTCGGGGTGGAGTCCCATCCGGTCATCGGCATGTTCGAAGAGGTGGGTGCCGTCGAAGTAGCCGAGGGCGTGCTGATCCTTGGGGAAATGCGACGGCACCCAATCGAGGATGACGCCGATCCCCTGCTGGTGCAGGTAGTCCACCAGGTACATGAAATCCTGAGGCGAGCCGAAGCGGCTGGTGGGGGCGTAGTACCCGGTGGTTTGGTATCCCCAGGAGCCGAAGAACGGATGCTCCATAACTGGGAGGAATTCCACGTGGGTGAAGCCGAGTTGGGTGAGATACGCTGCAAGTTTCGGGGCGAGCTCACGGTAGGTTAGCCAGCGGTTGTTGTCTTCGGGCACCCGCATCCAGGAGCCGAGGTGCATTTCGTAAATGGACATCGGCGCGTTCAATGAATTGCGGCTGAGGCGGGCGGCCATCCACGCCTGATCACCCCAGGTGTATTCGAGGTCCCAGACGATCGAGGCGGTCTTCGGGGGCGTTTCGTAGAGGAACGCAACGGGATCGGCTTTCTCCACGCGGTAACCGTTATACCGCGACACGATGTGATACTTATAGTTGGCACCGCGGCCGACGCCGGGGACAAAACCCTCCCAGATGCCGGAGCTTGCGCGTGCCTGGAGGGCGTGGCTGGTGCGATTCCAGCCGTTGAAATCGCCCATGACGTAGACACGCTCGGCGTCGGGCGCCCAGACGGCGAACCGCGTTCCCTTCACGCCGGCGGCGGTATCGGGATGCGCGCCGAGTTTGTCGAAAAGATGGTAATGCGTTCCCTCGTTGAACAGGTAAATATCGTCATTAGTGAGTCTGGTCATCTCGTGGTGTACCCCGGACCCCGGAGCCTCCATGGCTGGTGCCGTCCTGGTGGACATTGATGGTCTCCCCGTCTGGTTCTGCCGGCAGCGCTCGGCGCAGGCGCCGGGAACAACCCATTCCCCTGCCCCGGCCCTACGTTCCGGCCACAAAGCTTATATCGGCAGTTTGCCACACTCGTCCCGGCTGGGCCGGGTGGCCGCCGGGCGGGATGCGTGCGGGTCATGGCAATGAAGCACTTCATCGGTCAACGTCCCTGCAACCGGTTCCAATCAACATCCCCCCCGCATGGTTCTCTGGTACGCTGCGGTGATCCCAATGAGCGGCACAGGAGGGTTTTACTCAAGGGCAATTGCAGTACGGAGATTCCGGCCGGGAAAGCGGTGCGTGACAAGCGAAGGTGTGTTCAGCACTGGCTGAAAATCCGCATGCACAGTATCCGGTTGGAAATCAAGCTCATCAGACGCCGGGTGTCAAAACCACGAACAGTGGGGACGTGCGCGGCGGCCGCGTGGCCATGATTGCAACCTGTTGAAAGGCAAGCGACAAGGCGTCCCGCCTATTCCAAAGCCGCGCTCATGATGCACGCCACGTTCAATCCTCCACGCAATTCGGCCGGATGAAAAAAGAAAGAGAACACCAAAATGGTGCCGACGTATAAAACATGAGGTGCAAAGGTCATGATCCGTCAGTGGCGGGAAGGGAATCCTGGCCGGAATGGGATTGAGTCCTGGGGAGGGTCAGATGGTTGAGGTGGCGCTGTCAAAGACGGAGCGCGTGATCAAGCGCGCGACGCCGGCTCCCAAGCTGAAGGAAATTATCATCTACGTTCTCGATTTGTGCCGCCACAAACCGATCGTTGGTGAAGCGGCCCTCAACACCATCCTCTACTTTGCCGACTTCATCCATTACGCCACAAGCGGCCGCTCCATCACCGGGGTGCGCTACATCAAAGAGAGCCATGGTCCGGTTCCCGCCGAGGATGCGTTGACAGCGGCTTGGGATGAACTGGTTGCCGAAAGCCGGCTGCGCGTGCGCGAGGAGTTGAGCTTTGATTCGCCGAAGCGCGTGCCGATTGTCATCGGGCGCGCGGACCGAGCGCTCTTTGCGAAATCCGAGCTGGAGATCGTGGATTTTGTGCTGAATCATTTCTGCAAGTACTCCACCACAGAAATCGCCGGCATCACCAGTTCGGATTTGGGCTGGCGGATGGCAGAGCTGGGTGCGGAGATTCCCTATCACACCGTCTGGATCAGACGGCGCAATATTCTGACCGCGGATGCGGTGGAACGCGCCATGATGCGTGCGCGGCTGGCGCACAAGGGTGTGAGCGACAGTTCGATGTCATGGGGGCGCGTGGCCAGTTCGCATCCCTTTGACGCCAATTGGCAGCGTCTGGAGCGCGAACACCCGCGCGGCGCCGATGTGCTAGCGGATATTGTCTACGTGCTCTCCAGGGAGCCACGGCAGTTCAACAAAGTGGATGACGCCTCGCGGTTGTGGGCGGTCCGGACTGATGAAGGACCGTGGGAGCGGACACCGGCACTGGATGTCGTCTATCAGATCGACGAGCTGATGGGGACAGTTACGCTATTGTCCGCCGAGACGGCCCAAGTGTAGCAGGCTGCTCAACGCCCCCGCAGATGGTGCGTCAGCCGGAATTGTCGTCCTGAGCGGAGCGAAGGACCTGTTTTTTCTACCCACGAAGACACAGCAGATGCTTCGCTGCGCTCAGCATAACACTTGACCTTTTGGGTCAATGGCGCAGTGTATTCAATAACCTGCCAGCAGTCTCAATAACGGAACTGCTAGGCGGGCTTCCGCCCGTTTGATTCGGTAAGCTGTGCGAGTCTTTGGCTGATCGCATCCTGCAGATCGGTGTCCTCGAAGCGCCACTCCCAGTTCCCTTTGTTGGTGCCGGGACGGTTCATGCGGGCCTCGGAGCCCAATCCCATCAGATCCTGAATCGGAATCATCGCCAGATTCGCAGGCGACTTCATCGCGAGGCCGATCAAGTCCCAATGGATTTCGTGGCCATCGGTTCCGAGATACGCAAGCGTGCGCCGGCGTTCTTCGGCTCTGGCCGAATCCGTACGGGTTGTGTCCGTGGCGGTGTCCGCGAACCAGCCAACCGTGGTATCGTTGTCGTGGGTGCCGGTGTAGATGACGGAGCGCGCCGGGTATTTCAGTGGATGATCGTCCGGATCAGTGGGATCATACCCGAAGGCGAATTGCAGGACGCGCAGTCCTGGGAAGTGGAACTCATCGCGCAACGCGGCGACTTCCGCCGTGACCAACCCGAGATCCTCGGCCACGAACGGTAGTTTACCCAAGGTCGCGTGGACTGTGCGGAAGAAATCGGCGCCGGGGCCGTTGATCCATTCACCGGTCACCGCAGTGCGTGACTGAGGCGGGATCGCCCAGCAATGATGGAAGCCGATGAAATGGTCCAGACGCGCGGCGTCGAAACGTTCGAAGGTGACCCGCAGGCGGTCGATCCACCAGCCGTAACGCTGGTCGCGCAGGACATCCCAGCGGTAGAGGGGATTTCCCCACCGCTGGCCGGTGGCGCTGAAATAATCGGGGGGAACTCCCGCCACTGCGGTCAGCCGCCCGCGAGCGTCCAATTGAAAGATCTCCGGATGCGCCCAGACGTCGGCGCTGTCATGCTCAACAAAGATCGGCACATCGCCCATCAGCCCGATGCCACGGTTGTGGCAATGCGTGAGCAATCGCGACCATTGTGTGTCGAATTCGAATTGAAGGAATTGATGATACGCGATCTCGGAGGCGAGTTCGCGGCGTACGTCGGCGATCACCTGTGGATGGCGATCGCGCAGGCCGGGAATCCAGCGGTACCAGGGGAGTCCGTTGAATGAGTGTTTCAAGGCCGCGTAGAGCGCGTAATCGTCGAGCCAGTATCGCTGCCGCTGACAGAACTCCGCGAACCGGGACCGGGTCTGATCATCCCGTTGAGTATTGAATTCCGCGAACGCCTTCCGGAGAGCTTTCTCCCGCATAATGCGGACATGGCGATAATCGACCCGACGGGCCGGCAATTCCGAGAGAGGGGCCGTGTCCGCCGTGCTGAGCATTCCGGATTGAGCCAACAGTTCGAGGCTGATCAACAGCGGACTTCCGGCGAAGGCGGAGCTGGCGCTGTATGGTGACGGGGTGTATCCCAGCGGACTGATGGGCAGCATCTGCCACCACGATTGCCTAGCCGCGGCGAGCCAGTCGGCAAAACGAACCGCGGCCGGTCCGAGATCGCCGTTTCCGTGAGGGGCGGGCAGGGATGTCAGGTGGGCGAGAACGCCGCTGGCACGGGTACTCAAATCCATTTTGGTCCTGGGGGAATCAGTCCGGAAATGCGCGCGCTGTGTGCGATGGGTATGGGCAATCCCGGCGCGTGCGGGCACGACATGAGCAGTCTGCATGAGTCCACCGTGGCGATACTCCACCTACATTTTGTGATCGGCAGGATCGGCGATGGACGTTAAGCGGCTGCGGGCGATGTCACTCCGACGCTGGCGATGGAACCACGCAGATCGAGTTGAAGCCGCCGAATGGGGCAGGCACTTTCTCGGTGCGCTTGGGATCTTCCATCCACTTTGAGTCGACGATGAATTTGTATTCGTGAGATCCCGGTGGGAGGGAGACAGAGATTTTCCAGACGCCCTTGGCGTCGCGTTTCATCGGTTTCGGGGTCCAGTCGTTGAAGGAGCCGGCGATGGCGACTTCGCGGGCGACCGGAGCTTCGAGGATGAATTTCATGGATTTCTTATTATTGCTATTGGTTCGGGATGTGCTTGAGGCCGAACGGCCGGCCGGCATGTGCAGCGTACGCGGACCATCGGTCTTGATCTTCTTTTCGGTAGCCATTGAAACCTCCCCTCCAGGTCGCCGCCTTCGCGGCATACCAGGCATACGGCAACTCTGAATGACTTTGGAAATATATTCGCGCGCAGATTAAGTCGCAAGCGGAAACGGCGGCGATACGTGCGCATGTGAGGGCAAATCAATAACGATGGGATCTTTTTGAAACGGGATTCAGCAGACATTGGGCGACATCGCTTACCTCTTGCGGTGCCGCAGGTTGGGGTGCGCAGGAGGGGAGTGGACAGATTGCCGCGGTGTACGGTGCGAAGCACACGATGCCGGTGGAAAGCGCAAGATGTTCAGCGAGTTCCAGTAGCGGGCAACCATACAGACAGCCGCAATCGTGAAAGAATGGCATTGACAAGATGTTGTGTCCCTGTATTTTGAATAGTGTGAATCCCCGCTGGCGACAACTCTCAGTTGGACAATGCACCGGCAGATGTTAGACAAGACATCATCCGACTGACAACCCCTATCCGGGGAGGTGGAAATGGAATCGAGAATGGGTTCCGGGGAAAACCGGGCGCGTCGGCGCTTGGCTACGTTGGCGTTGTTGTTGGGGCTCCCGTCGGTGGCGGTGCTTCACGGGGCGGAATCGCCCGAGAAAATGGCGGGGCGGAATCAGACGGAG
>JAKAKI010000066.1 GCA_021813505.1 bacterium
ATCGCGCTGCCCAATGCCTACTTCGACGGGTTGGGTGTTCCCCGGCTCGTCACGTTTACTCAACCTTCGGAACCGCCCGGTGCGGACCCGCATGCCGGGTGGTGTGGGAGGGGTCCTCAGGGAAATGCCTGAGGCCCCTATCCCGATTGCAGAGTGCTGTCTGTCCATGGGTGACGATTTTTACTGTGCTCGATCTTCGTGGGATGTCTGGGCGGCAGAAATCTGTTTTGGGCCGAATCCCATTGCTCTAACTTATGGGGGCGCGGAATCGGGGGCCGGTGTCGGCGACTGTTTATTTTCGAGGAACGCCCGAGCATCCGACTTACCCGATCACGAGCTTCTCAAGGAGGGGTCATGGAACAATCCAGAAGATTTGTCTTCAGAGCAGCCGCGGTCGGAATTCCAGTGATCGTGGCGATCACGCTAACCGTCGGATCGAGCCGGCTTGGAGCGCAGACGAAGGCCACGCCCGAAGTCAGCGCCGGGAGCAAAGCTTGCATCGACTGCCACAAGAAGAACAATCCGGCGCTGGTGATGGAATGGGAGCGGTCGCGCCATGCGGCACAGGGGATCGGCTGCGCCGACTGCCACGGTGCGAGTGAGGGCGAGCCCGATGCGTGGAAACATGAAGGCACCTGGGTCTCCGCATTGGTGACACCCAAAGATTGCGGGACCTGCCACGAACGCGAGGTGACCGAATTCTCGCGCAGCCACCATGCGCGCGCCGGCGAGATTCTTGCCAGCCTCGACAATATCCTTGCCGAAAAAATCGCCGGTCTCCCGGACAACAACGCCGATGCCGTCAACGGCTGTCTTCAGTGCCACGGGAGCATCGTTCGATTTTCCCGCGATGCCAATGGTCAGGTCGTCCGCACCGGCAAGGAAAACAAGCCGGTGATCAGTCCGGAAACGTGGCCCAACAGCGGGATGGGGCGGCTCAATCCCGATGGTTCCAAAGGATCGTGCCATGCCTGCCATTCCCGGCATTCGTTCGAAGCCAAGCTGTCGCGCTCACCGGAGAATTGCGGCAAGTGCCATATGGGTCCCGACCATCCTCAGATCGAGATCTACAACGAATCGAAGCATGGCATCGCGTTTTATGCCAATCGCGACAAGATGGCCCTCGACAAAGAGGGAGACTGGGTTCTCGGACGCGACTATTCGGCCGCCCCGACCTGCGCCACCTGCCATACCTCCAGCTATATGACACCGGATGGAGAGGTCAAGGCGAACAACCATGACGTCGGCGAACGCATCAGCTGGACTTTGCGTCCCGTTATCTCCACCAAGCTGAATCAGATCATCTATAAGGACGGGTTCAAAGAGGACATCCCAGCCACTCGAGCACTGCCTAAGGTTGGCGACTCCATCCCGACGATCGAGAAATTCGTTGAAAACGAGAAGCTCGCGTCGCGTACCGTCCGGCGCGCCGTGGCAGAGGTTATCACTTGGGAGAATCGCCGCGCCAACATGAAGGGGGCATGCGCCAACTGTCACAGCGGCACCTTTGTCGATGGTTTCTATCAGCAGTTTGACAGTCTGGTCGGACTCTACAACACGAAATTCGCTATCCCGGCGCAGAAGATGATGGATGACCTCAAAGCGGACAGCGTTTTGAGAGCGGAAGCGCCCTTCGAGCATCGCGTGCAATGGGTCTTCTGGGAACTCTGGCACCACGAAGGCCGCCGTGCGCGGCACGGCGCCAGCATGATGGGTCCGGACTATACCCATTGGCATGGGATGTACGAAGTGTCCAAGCACTTCTACACCGAGTTCCTCCCGGCCGCCGTCGAAGCTGCGGAGAAGCGAAGCATAGCGCTGGGCAAAAAGTACGCGCAACGCGTGGCGGAAATGCTCACGCAGCCAGAGCACCGCTGGATGGAGGGACTGTCACCGGCCGAGGCCGAAGCGCTGCGGAAAGCCTACAAGGAACGGTACAACCAGTAGCTGCAGCGAGTGGTCCTCGATCCCTGCGCCAGAACAGGACGCCGGGATCGAGATCTCCCGGTGCGAAATCCGTGTGCTACTGATTGAAGGGTGTGTTGAAAGACCTGCACTTGTGTTAATTCGAGAGGCCGGACAAGAGTGTCCGGCCTACCGATATCGCTACAATCTGGTGGGCCGGACACTCCTGTCCGGCCTTTTTCAACACGCCCTTACGTCAGTTGCACACTTCTATCTGATGACCATTCTGGTTTGCGCCTATCTCACCCGCACAAATGTCCACTCGAAGCAATCGATGCACATATCCATCAGCGTGAGTGAGTCGGGCGTGAGGCGCACGATGATCTGTGGTATCAGGCTAGAGTCCTGGTAATGAACTACAAACCATGGGGGGGAGGGGGGGAGCTGCGGGAATTGGACCGAGTAGGGTGTGCGAACCACCAGCGTGCTGTCGTGATACATTTCGAATTGCATATCCGTACGGTAGACGTTGGTCTGATTGTATCCGACAGATTCAGGTGTCCGCACCATACCGGCAATGCCGCCGACCGCCCGAACCCAGCGCCAGGCAGATGCGAGCGGCCGCGGCCCCACCCGGCAGGGATGACAGATTGTGGAATTCAGAAACGAGTAATTGATGAGACCAATGACGTCCATGACATCGGCGGCGCCATCGCAGTTCAAATCGTCCCGGTCCTTGGGATCGGGCGCCGGGTGGCCGCTGAAGACGACGTCAATCAGGTTCGTGAGATCCAGCACATCGACGGTTGAATCGCAATTCTGATCCCCCGGCGGCGCGACGTAAAACCGAAACGTATCCACGACCGTGGGGATCATCGGCATTGTGGAAAGCGGATTGTCCAGGTAAAAGATGTAGATCACCTTGTATTTCCCCTCGGGCAACATGCCGAGCGGCACTTTCAGGTCAAACGGCACCACAACCGGCAATGCGGGATCGGGATTATAGACGACATCAAATCGCACGCAGAATGAATCACCCACACGCTCGGTGCTCATCAGCTTGGGTATCTGCCAGCTAGTACTGCTGACCGAACCGGAAACAAGCAACGTCACCGAATCGCACTCGAATGGACACGCCGGCCGTGTGCCGTACTTAAGGTCCCAAAGTGGGTCACCCCACTGTGCGTACGCGGTTGCGCCCAGCGCCATCACTGCGACTGCCAGCGATCCTGCGATGAATATCTTCTTCCCCCACATGGCATCTTCTCCTTCAAAGGGGACGGTCAATCGTTATCCTCCCAATAATACTCCGAACCACTTGACTTGTCAATCCCTCCACGCCTGGAAAATGGTGTTCAACCCTCAGGTTTGTGGAGTGCGGCGACGCGTCGCCGCACCGCGTCGCCGCACCATTGCGAATCTGAACCCCTGTCAGTACCTTCTCCGACTGTTGTGCCTGATTTGGCAAACACTTCTCCCAGTCACGAGGCCCCAATGGACAACTCATTTGCACACGAATTCTCCCGGCTCCTGCGTTCGCATCGTTCGATCCGGAAGTACAAGTCCGATCCGGTCAGCCCGGAACTCATTGATCAGGTGCTGCGGGATGCCATTGCGGGCTCATCGTCATCGGGGAATCTCAATGGGTATGCTCTGATTCTCACCCGTGACAGGGCACGCAAAGCGGAACTCTGCAAAATGCATTTCGATCAGCCGATGATCGAGCAGGCGCCGTTGCTGATCACGTTTTGCGCCGATGTCCACCGTACACGCCGCTGGCTCAGACTTCGCGGCGCGCGCGACAACTTCAACAATTTCGAGGGGTTCCTCGTGGCGGCATTCGATGCCATCATCCTCGCCCAGTCGGTGGCGTTGGGATTCGAGTCACACGGAATGGGGATCTGCTACCTGGGGACCACGTTGGATTCCTGCGACAGAATCTCCAAATTCCTCGAGCTTCCCGAGACGTGTTTCCCGGTGACCAGCGTCGTCGTCGGTGTGCCCGACGAGACACCCGTCAAACGCGACCGGTTGCCGCTGGCCGCCTACATCCACGACGAGAAATACCAGCACGTGGCCGACGATGAGTTCCTGCGCATTTACGCCGACCGCGAGGTGAAGGGGTGGGAGCGTTACCGGTCGCTCGGTGGCGAGATCGCGCAGGAGATGGAACGCCTGGGAATCACCAATCTCGCGCAATACTACACCAGCGAAATGAAATACCCGCCGGAGGAAGTCCTGGCGTCGTCCCGCCGCATCCGCGACCTTCTGGTGGCGAAGTGCTTCGACGCCTGCGGCTGATCCATTGTCGCGTTCGCGCCGTCCAGTTGGTCCACTCCGGCCACTGGGTCCACTTTTGTCTGTTCCCCCGCTCCCGAAACCCCGTAATTATGAACATGAAGACCATTTGCAATTGCGATAGGGGGGCAAATCGCCATGCGTCGATATGATATGGTCGTTGTCGGCTCCGGTCCTGCCGGACACCACGCCGCCATCCAGGGCGCCAAGCTCGGCAATACCGTCGCCATCATCGAACGCCGCAACACCGTCGGCGGCGTGGCGCTCAACGCCGGGACGATTCCCAGCAAGACCCTGCGTGAGGCGGTCATGTACCTCACCGGCTTTCGCCAGCGCGGACTCTATGGCAGTTCGTATCGCGTCAAGGACAAGATCACCTTCTCCGACCTGCGCTTTCGCGTCGATCATGTGATTGGGCATGAGATCGATGTCTTTCGTTCCCACTTCCAGCGCAACGGTGTCGAAGTCCTGACCGGCGAGG
This sequence comes from bacterium, assembly GCA_021813505.1. Lineage (GTDB taxonomy): Bacteria > Zixibacteria > MSB-5A5 > WJJR01 > WJJR01 > JACRMA01. The sequence goes on from JAKAKI010000066.1 coordinate 4,685, forward strand.
CATCCTTCAAGGACACACACCTTCTAAGCGTGAAGGGTGCCAATGAGACGTTCGACGTTGAAGCAGAACGAGTGGTGATCGCCACCGGCACACGCCCGGCGCGGCCCAGCCACATCCCATTCGATGGCGAAGTGATCTTCGACACCGACCAGTTGTGGGATCTCAGGCGCGATCAGTTGCCCAAGACCACGACGGTCGTCGGGGGCGGCGTCATCGGCATCGAATACGCCTGCGCGATCGCCGCGCTGGGAGTACAAGTCTGCCTTGTTGAGAAACGTGAACGCGTCCTCGACTTTGTCGACAAGGAACTCATCGATGCGCTCTGCTACCACATGCGCTCGATGCAGACCACATTCCGCCTCGGCGAGGAGGTGTCCGGTGTGACCATCGACAACAACGGACACGCCGTGGCCCGCCTGGCGAGTAACAAGACCATCGTCTCCGACACGCTTCTGTACGCAGCCGGCCGCATTGGCAACACCGACGCACTCAACCTGGGTTCCGCCGGGCTGATTACCGACGACCGGGGGCGCATCCCGGTGGACGACCACTATCGCACCAGCGTCGCGCACATCTTTGCCGCGGGTGACGTGATCGGGTTTCCCTCGCTCGCCTCCACCTCGATGGAGCAGGGCCGCCTGGCCGCGTGCGCGGCGCTCGGCGTCGGCTCCGAGGCGATGTCGCATCTGTTTCCCTACGGAATTTACACAATTCCGGAGATCTCCTACGTTGGCAAGAACGAAGAGCAGCTCACGCACGACTGCATCCCGTACGAAGTCGGTGTTGCACCGTATCGCGAGATCGCCCGCGGGCAGATCATCGGCGACCAGACCGGCTTCCTGAAACTCCTGTTCCATCAGGAGACGCGCCAGCTTCTCGGCGTGCACATCATCGGTGAAGGCGCAACCGAGTTGGTGCACATCGGCCAGATGGTGCTCGCGCACAACGGCACAATCGACGTCTTCGTCAACTCCGTCTTCAACTACCCAACGCTGGCCGAGTGCTATAAAGTCGCCGCCCTGGCCGGAATCAACAAGATAGCCGCGTTGCCGGTGTAGCAGTCAGCTCGGCGCGGAAGGGCCCTCACCCCCGACCCCTCTCCCAGAGGGAGAGGGGAGAGATTGCCGTGAAGCGAATGGATTGTGTTAACGGGAGGTGACTCCCCTCTCCCTCTGGGAGAGGGGTCGGGGGTGAGGGCGCCGCAAACCGTCCGTGGCACCCATCAATATCTCCCGACGTCTCAACCACATGAGGGCGCGGCTCGGCAGGAGCCTCCCCCGCACCATTTCCAGCTCTAAGTGATGTCCACCACGACTACAACGGCGCGGCGAATCACGATTCGCCGCTAATGGGCGGTCGCCGAACGCCCGGCATAATGTCCGCTATTGCCCGCGCAAGTGCGTAGCGCCCGCATGGTATTGGCAGGCAATGCCATGCAATCGGATTGGGTTCAGTGTCTGAAATGCCTAGCGCCAATGTGATTTGCGTCTTTTGTTCCGGGAACTTCAGCGCACTTTTCTACTATTGCCCACAGTTTCCGCTTGACATGCCCCCCCCCCCCCCCCCCCCCCTCCCCATCTTTTCCCCCCC
>JAKAKI010000033.1 GCA_021813505.1 bacterium
AACGATAGCCGGGAGAGCAGAAGCAGTAGAGCTACAACAGCGACGGACCGACTGACGACGCGCACCGTTTACCTTCCCCGCCATAGGCGGGTTCGATTCCCCCCGGTCTCTTTACCTACACACCCAACACGGTGTGCAACAACCAATCGATAAGGTGCGCTAAGACCTCCTGTCCGTCGTCGTTATGTCCATCGCAAAACAGCCCGCAGGCCAAGGCCAATTAACGTGTTAGGGCCGGTCATGTCAATCTCTAACTGAACTGCCGACATTGCCGCAAGCGGTGACAGCGCATGTGGTTTCGGATGGGGTCTTGATGCCGACCGCATCCCGACTGCGTTGTCGAGAGTAGCAATTTGGCCGCCATGCTGAGTTCGTTTTTGCATGGGTGCTGGCCATCAATGAGTTATACCGAGTTACGCGGCCACCACCGGTGAGACTCCCTGACTTTCAAAAAGTAAACCGGAACACGGCACGCCAAAAGCTGCAGAAGTCTGCAGGTGGCCGATCACGAGCAGACGAGCACCTCGCAAGTGAATCGGAGAACAGCCCCCCCCTCCAACAGCTTGTTTTCCAAACACTTACTGTTGACAAGGCAGATTATTATAGTACATTACGCAGGTGGCGAGTGGCCTCGTTTGGCGACAAGATCGCAACGGAGCCGCTCATTTCCTGTCCTGGTCTGATCTGCGATCCTTCTGTGGGGATCGCCCGCAAAATCGAAGAGGGGTGTTGATGCGCCGTCCGAGGATGCTTCCATCTTTGCTCGTTGCCGCAGTATGTGTCTTCGGACTTTCAGTGCAAGGATGGGGGATGGTGCTCCCCAATGGGAAAACCAATCCACTGCGGGACGACCGTGTTCCGGGTGTGCTCATCGTCAATTTCAAAGTCAGCGCGATCCCCAGGGCGGCGAAAGCCAGATCCGGGAATCAGGTGATGGCGATTGCGACTGTGGATGCACTGAATGCCCGCTGGCGGCTCAAGGACTATCGCATTCTGTTCCCCGGTGCCAAACCGGTGGCCGCGCCATCGAATGAGCCGGAGATGCGCGGGTATCATGTTCTGGAATTCGATCCGTCCATCGATTTGGACTTGGCGGCCGCCGAGTATCAGAGTGATCCCAATGTCGAGTCGGTGGAGTACGACTTCTACGCCTATATCATGCGTACGCCGAATGATCCATCGTTTTCGCAAATGTGGGGACTCAATCAGGCTGCCGACCACGACATCGACGCGCCGGAAGCGTGGGAAAGCACGGTGGGAAATACTGTGACCATTCTCGCGGATACCGACACCGGGACCCTCTATGCACATGAAGATTTGAAAGACAATATCTGGGTGAATCCGGGGGAGGATCTGGATCACGACGGCGTGGTGATGGATGCCGACGACGCGGACGGAATCGACAACGACACCAACGGCTACGTTGACGACTTCGTCGGCTACGACTTCGTCGCGGGTGGATCGGCCGTCTGGACAGGTGAGGACGGCGGGACAAAGGACAACGATCCCAAGGATTTCAATGGCCATGGGACGCACACCTCAGGGACAATAGCCGCAGTGAGCAACAACGGTAAGGGCGTGGCGGGTGTGGCAGGGGGATTCGGGCCGCTAACTGAGCCCGGTTGCCGACTGATGTGTTTGCGGATGGGATATTCGTTCAATGACGGCGGCGTCGAGAACGGCCGGACGCAGATGAGTTTTGTTGCGGAGGCGTTTCGCTATGCGGCCAACAACGGCGCGGTGGCAATCAATTACAGCTTCGGCTCATCGAGCGGCGGTGGCATCGAGGCGGCGACGGATTACGCCGTGTCCAAGGGCGTTGTGACTTGCGCGGCGGCGGGGAACGACGGCAATTCGGTTTCATTCGGTTACCTGCAGCTGCGGCCCGACGTGATCTGTGTGGCGTCGACGAACAGCAATGATTTGAAGTCGGGTTTCTCCAACTACGGCACGCCGGTGGACGTCTCCGCCCCAGGCAGCGGCATTTTGAGTACCATTTCGAACCACTACGTGCCGGGATATACCGTTTATAGCGGCACGTCGATGGCAACTCCGCACGTGGTCGGGCTTGTCGGGCTGATACGGTCATTGAATCCATTGCTGTCCCGGCAGGAAGTTGTCGACCTGATCGTGAACAATGCCGATAACATCGACGCCCTGAACCCCACTTATGCCGGCATGCTCGGTTCCGGCAGGATCAACGCGGCGCGGAGCACTCAGGGCATCGCCTCGGCGAACTTCGCTGCCCTGCCGGCATTTGGAGACATTCCCCTGACCGTTCAGTTCAACGACAGTTCGCTGACACCGCCGACCGCCTGGCACTGGGACTTTGGCGATGGCGATTCGTCGCAGATCCAGAATCCAGTTCACATCTACATCACGCCCGGCACCTATACCGTGACCTTGCGCGTCGAGACGGCGATTGGAACGGGGACACGGACAAAGCTGAATTTCGTGGCGGCACTGGCGGACACGATGACGGCGCAGGACACCACCGCGGTGGCGGGGCGCAAGTGCATGCTGACGATTTGGGGGCGCAACACGCAGCCGCTTTCGGAGATTGTGCTGCCGCTGGTTGTGAGCCACGTCACTGACGTTGCTTTCATGGACTCGGTCGTCACCACTGGGTGCCGGACGTCGTATTTCGAAAGCGAGACCGTCGTTTTCGATAACGCATTCTTCGGCGAGAAGGCGATCCGGCTGATTGCCAACGCGGGCGGCGGCTCCCCGCCGCTGGCACCGGGTTATGGGCCGATTGCGCGGGTGTGGTTCCGCTTGAAGAATAGTGCGGCCAAGAACGATTCTGTGGTTGTAAACGTCGGGCCGCTGGGTTCGTATTCGTTCCAGACGATCACGCCGACGCTGACATATGTACCGCACTTTCTGGCAGGAACCCTGGTGGTGGCCGGGACGATTGGCGACTTGAATGTTGATGGTTCGACAGACGTCCTAGACCTGACCACGCTGATCGATTTGGTATTCGCGGGCGGGCCTTCGCCCGTTCCGGAAGAACTCGGAGACATCAACTGCGACGGCATCTTTGATGTCTTAGACGTTATCCAGCTCATTGACTATATCTTTAGCGGAGGGATTGCGCCGTGCCTGTGACCGATCCAACAGACCGTGTTGGAAGGCCTGCATATCCTCGAACGGCGGAGAAAGAAGGTGGGCAGAGCCCACCCTTGCGTGGCTCTCACGGGATTCGTCGGTGGGCTCCGCCCACCGCTATTCGCGGGAACGATCCAACGGCGCTATTTCAACACGCCCAACGGCGCTGGGTCGGGCCCAGTACGGTTGCAGGTCCGAGGGCTTTGAATTCGAATGACAGGCGTGGTGGCATGCGCCTTCAAGAGTGAGATCACATCCCGCAGTAACCGCGGGAAGAGATGAAATCCATCGGGAGAAAGAACATGCTCAGACCAAGTCAGGGCATTAAAGCCGCGATCCGTTTGTCGCTGGCTGTCATGTTGTCTTTTTGTGGCGCAACATCCACAGGCGCTGCAGCGGGGCTGCAGAAGGCGGAACGGCTGGTGATCCACTATCACTCCGGAACGTTCGAGTTGGTGAGCCGGATGACGATTCGAAAAGTGCTTCCGGGTTCCATCGCGTTCGCGGATACGACGATCCAGCATTCGGGCTCGTGGTTTGAATTGCAGTCGGCCACCGGAGCGAATCTGTACCGGCGAATGATGCAGCCGCCGCAAACGATCTATGTGGAAGCGCTGGAAGACTCCACGTCGGGGCGGTATGTCCGGCAGGAGGCCACAGTCCCCGACCGCACATTTGTGCTGCTGGTGCCGCTGCGCGATGATGCGGTTCAGGTGGCGTTTTATGGTCCGCCGGTGGCAGCAGCGGGGAAGCGTGCAGGCACTCAGTTATTAGGGTCAATCAGCCTTCGTTAACCTGGGGAGACACGCGCATCATGAATACGAATGGCATGAGAGAATCGGGGCCGACCGTGGATGGATATCCTCTTTCTGAGATTCGTCGACTGGTGCCACTACTGTGGCGGACCTCGCTCGCGGCGGTCGGATGCGCCGTGGCGTCGCTCTTGCTGCTGGTTCAGCCGGCCCTCGCCGGACCGGGGGACGGCACCGTCCTCGGTTCGGCGGTGGTTCTGGACAATGGGCCAACCTCCCTTCGGTACAACATTGTTGTGGTGGCAGAGGGATTCACGGCGGCCCAGCAGGGAAGCTTCAATTCGTATGCGCAGATTCTTGCCGACCGTTTGGTCAGCACGACGGATCTCGACCCATACATGCCGGGGATCAACGTCCTGCGACTGAACGTAGCCTCTACCCAAGCAGGTGCGGATGATCCGCTGGAGTGCGGCGGCTCGGGAGCAACCGTCAACACGTACTTTGATGCGACGTTTTGCGGCGGGGGAATTCACCGGGCTCTGGTGGCGGACGTCGGTCTGTGTGCGTCGGTATTGAATACGTGGATCCCGGAGTGGGATCAGGCGGTTATTCTGGTGAACACCACGACGTACGGAGGGACAGGCGGCTTCATTTCGGTGGTGTCTGTAGGACCGGGGTGGGGCGCGGTCGTGGTGCATGAGCTGGGACACAGCGCGTTCGGCCTGGCCGACGAGTACGAGTATTGGGCGGGGTGTGGCTATGACACGGACGCGAATTATCATCCCAACTACGAGCCGGGCGCGCCGAATGCGACGATCGAGTCGAATCGGGCGCTGGTCAAGTGGCGGGATCTGATTTTGCCATCGACACCGGTTCCGACAACGATCAATGCGAATTGCCTGGAGTGCGATCCGCAGGGCAATCCACTTCCGCCATCGACGGTGGGACTTTACGAAGGAGCGGACTATTACCACTGCGACGCCTACCGTCCCCAGTTCAATTGCCGGATGCGCGTCTCCGAGTATGGCTTCTGCGCCGTGTGCCTGCGCGCCGTGGACTCGACACTTACACCATTCCTGCCAACGCATGCCGATGTTCGGCTGGCATCAGCCAATCCATCATCGGGCGTGGCGATCACGGTCAGTCCCCCAGACACCAACGGGTTGGCGTCCGGCGTGACGCCGTTTACGCGCAGTTACGTCCGGTTTGCTTCGGTTTCACTGACGGCCCCGTCGATTGCCGGCGGGCACAGTTTCTCCAAATGGCAACGGGATGGCGTGGACTATCCCGGAGGAGCAAGCATCACGGTGAGCGCCGAGCGCAACCGTACGATGACAGCGGTGTACCTTGCCTGCACGGTGGCCGTTGAACAACCTCACATCGATCAGGCGGACCCATCGTGTGTCGGCACGCCATACTGCGTGAAATGGCACGGATTACCGGGCGCAACGTCGTACGAGATTCGTGAGAACGGCGGCACCTGGGAGAACACGCTCGGCGACAGCACCAAGTGTTACAGCCACGCCACCGAAGGCACGTTTACTTATGAGATCCGCGCATTATCTGAGTGCGGCTCCGGTGCGCCGAGCCCGCCGGTATCCATCACCCTGCAATCGCTGCCGTCCCCGGCGATCCCGAATCAGGCCACGTTCATCCCCGCCGGACCGGTCTGCCTTGGAACGATGTACACGGTCCGCTGGAATGCTGCGGCAAACGCGTCCTGGTACGAGATCCGTGAGAACGGCGGCACCTGGCAGAATACCGGGGCGGCGATTCAATGGAGCTTCATCCATTCGACGCCGGGCAGTTATACCGTGGAGGTGCGTTCGGCGAATATCTGTGGCATCAGCGCGCCGAGTGCGCCTAACACGATTACCGTAGCCGCCTGCCGTGACCTCTTTGTCTACTCCCAGCACCCGGACTATGGTGTGCCGATCACGGTCAGCCCGCTGGATCAGAACTCCATGGGCGGCGACGCGACGCCATTCGCCCGCCTCTACTGTACCGGAACCCAGATATCGCTTCAGGCACCCGCCACATTTAATGGGAACGACTTCCTGAAATGGCAGCGAGACGGGATCGATTTTTCCACGAATCCATCGATCGTGCTGAACTTCGACACGACCCGGACGATGATGGCCGTTTACCGTATGAGCACGCTGACGGTGGAAGCGGCCAACAATCTTCGTGACATCATCGTCGGAGTGAGTCCCGCCGACGCGGATGGCCAGGGGGACGGGATACCGCCGTTTGCGAGAACATACACGACCGGTAGTAGTGTGACTCTGACAGCGCCCGCCACATCGTTCGGCAATCCATTCCTGACCTGGCGGCGGAATGGGATCGATTATCCCGGCGGAGCGATGGTAACTGTGACTTTGGACAGCTCCTGCACGATGACGGCCGTGTACCATCTGCTGGCGTCGGTGCAGGTCGAGTCGAAATCCGTGACGGCCGGTCCGAATCTGGTGCCCATTCATATCAAGCTGATGAATGATGCGCCGATTCGGAGTATCACGCTGCCGCTGGAATTCCGCTCGGTGACTGGAGGGGCTTTTATCTCACGGTTGCGCGTGGGATATGCCGAGCGGCTGGCAACGTATCTCACCGGCATCAACCTCGCCTCCCAGTACGCATCGCCAGATGGCAATTGCAAGACGTGGACGACCAATGGCTACAAGACGCTGACCTCGATGATCCCACCCAATACCGACGTCACCGTGGGCAGTTCGCCGGAAGGGATCCTGCTTGTACGGGGAGTTACGACCGACCCTCCCCTGCCGCCGGGCGCCGACGCGCTGGGATCGATTGTCCTGTCGGTTTTGGTCACGGGGAACGGGACATTCGAGATCGATACGACGTGCGTCAATCCCAGTAATCATCCGTTGTTCAAACTGGATGACGCGCCGCCTTACACCGGTGTGCTGCCGGCTTTCACGAAGGGGACGATCACGGTCAGTTGCGATTGCCCGCATCAGGGGGACATCCTTGGTGACGGCGAAATTGACGTATTCGACGTCCTCGGTGCGATTCAAATAGCCTTCAGCGGCTCTGGCGATATACAGGACCCGCAATGTTCCTCGACTCGCGGGGACGTCAACGCCGATGGAGTCTGTGATGTTTTCGATGTCATCTACTTGATCGCAACGGCGTTTAGCGGCGGCCCGGGACCGGTGAATCCGTGCCTTCCGTAGGCGAAGAAGCCATCGGGCAATGAAAGTGGTGGGCAGAGCCCATCCCACAACCCATGTGCTGGCGAAAGGCTGGATGCTCCCATCCGGCCTTTTGCAGCAGATCCGACTCCCTCGGGCGCACTGATTCAGGCTTGCCCGCGAGAGGCTGTTCAGGTTACCTTGGCGGCGACTTTGTTCGGATAAGCCACCATGCCCCCTGACAAGACTCAGAAACCCACCCGGACAGGACTGGACCAGTCGCGCGTTGTCGCCGCGCTGCTTCTGATTCTTGGCCTCGCGCACCTGGCACTCTCGTTTAGTCCGGGGATCAGCGTCTGGGGCATCGACTACTGGTCGAGCATCCCGATCGCGTGGCGGGTTGTGTTGCTGCTCGCGCTGGCGGCGGCCTGGTTCGCGCCGCTGTCACGCGGGGCGGGATTGCTGGCGGACAAGCTGGCGAAGGAGTGGTGGGGTGGTGCTCTCTGTCTGCCGATTTTGGGTGTGCTCTTTGTCGTGTTTCGCTCACGCGTCTACGTGTATGGCGATGGTTATTCCTTCGCCGGGTACTTTACGGGTGGGGCGTTTCCAAAGCTCTCCGGCCAGTTAAGCAGTCAGGCATTGGATTTGGTGGCGCACTGGGCCGTCTACCGGGGCATCGCGATGCCGTTGGGATGGCCGGTGGAGTCGAGCTATGTGATCCTCGGCCCAGTGGCCGGGATTTTGGGTGTGTGGGCCATCGTCCGGATTGCACGGGCGTTGGGGACATCAAAGGAGGCGCGGCGGCTGATCGTGGCTGCCGGATTGTCGAGCATCGCCATCGTGTTGTGGTTTGGATATGTCGAGAGTTACGCCCTGGTGAATGCGGGGATTTTGTGGTCGATCGCGTTCGCGATTGAGGCGCAGGAGAAACGCAAGCGCATCTGGGCGGCATGGGCCACCTGGATTGTTGCCGCTGCTTTTCATCAACTCGCGGTGGTGTTGGCACCGGCGATTGTGTGGGCGCATTGGCGCAGTTTGCGCCGTCCGTGGAAAGAACTGAGTGCGGGGAAACGCGCCGCCATTCTGGGGATCGGGTTTATCGGATGGCTGGCGGCATCGGTTGGCTACTCTTTGGTGAATCCCGACGTTTTCGTGCCGATCTTTGCCACGGCGAATTCGACATACACGGCGTTCGGTTGGGCTCATTTGCGCGATGTCTTCAATCTGGTCCTCTTTCTGGCGCCGGTCGCCTTGATCGGGATCACCATCTGGGTGAGTGAGCGCGGTGGGTCACTCGATCGGAAAGCCGGACATGGGGTATTGGCGGTTGCCGCGGCCTCGCTGTGGTACTTCGCGTTTTGGGTCGATCCCCTGTTGGGCGCGTTCCGCGACTGGGACCTGCTGGCCGGATTCGGCGTTCCGCTCTCACTCTGGGCGGGGAGTCTCATCACAAATCGTAAGGATTTTGCGATCGGCAAACCGGCCGTCTGGCCCATGATGGGTGTTTTCGCACTGGTGCACGCGGGGTGCTTCGTGGCCACTCTGCAAAACCCTCAAGAGTCGATGATGCGGGTGGACCGGCTGGTCCGGGAGGATATCCACTATTCAAGTGAATTCTTCTCCGGGAAGAGGTTGGGGCCCTGGGCGCTGGTTTTGCAGCTCCGGTTCAACCGCAACGATATGGCCATCGAGCATTTGCAGAGGCAGCTCTCCTACGATCATTCGGATGCGCAGGTGTGGAGTAATCTGGGCGGGGCCTGGCAGTTGGCGCATCGGAGCGACAGTGCGGCGGTATGCCTCAAGGAAGCTGTCACACGGGAGCCGAGGTCGTTGAAATTCCGGTATCAACTGGGGATGGCCCAATTGGGGATCGAAGACTACACCGGCGCCCATGAGCAATTCCGGCAGGGTGTCGCTCTCTCCGATACGGCGTATGACTGCCGTTGCATGCTGGCCGTTGCCTGTATGCGTATGCTGCGCCCCGAGGAAGCGGGCGGAGTGCTGGACGAGGCGATCCAGCGCAATCCGAACCGGTTTGACGCGTATTATTACCGCGGAGCGCAACGTGAAATGCTCTTCGACACCGCCGGCGCGATTCAGGACTATGAAGCCAGCCTCGCTCGCGGTGGGCGCGTCGCAGAGGTGTTCATGCGGCTGGCGCAGATCTACCAGTGGTCAAAGACGCCTCAGAGGGCCGTGGAGATCACGCGGCTTTGGGAACAAGCGTACCCCAAGTCATTTGAAGCGCCGTTCATGGCGGGGACAACCTACCTGGTCTTGAAACAATACGAATCGGCGGCTTCGGCGCTCACCCGGGCATTGGCGCTCAAACCGAACAATGCGCTGGCGATGTACTACCTGGCCACCGCATATCGGAGTCTCAATAAGCCGCAGTTTGCCAAAGAGCTGGCGATCGCGGCTTCGAAGAACGACACCGCTTTGGCCCTCCCCTATCTGGAGTTGGTATACCTGGCCGCGGATGCGGGGGATCGGGCGGCGGCCAAAGCGGCTGCGGTTGAGTATCTGCGCCGGTCGCCCCAGGATTCTACCATGGGGTATCTGCGCCAATTCCTTGAACCGTAGGCAAATGTCGGGGGCAAGGCGGGAACACTGGACGTGTTCTTTGCGTACCAGCGACTTGGGGACGCCGCCTTTGGCAGCGGACAATACCCGCTTGAATCGCACACGGCAGCACACTTGCTTAACAGTGGACATGGACGCCAAAATGAAGACAGAATTGGACGATATCTGCAAAGCGGGTTATAATAGTTGCAACCGTGGAGCCGAAGCTCCGACGTACATAAGTGATGTGGCCGAGCCAGATTACATCGCAACTGCGCCAAGGCCGTGGAGGATTCAATGAGCAAGGATAGGCGTTTCCGATTCTACACGCTCTTTTTGGCCCTGATCGCGACCGGCGTCATCTGGGTCGTGGGGTCTGGTGAGGCGACTCCCGAACGGGTCGAGATGCTCGCGCAGACCGACGCGGCCACCCCCAAGGACGTGGCGCCCGAGGGGTCGCGGCTGAAGCGTGAGACACTGTACAAGTACACCAAGCTGATGAACGACATTTCCTATCGTGTCCAGTCCAACTACATGGACACAATCGACACGAAGTCGATGGTGTACGCCGGTATTCGCGGCATGCTGGACGTGCTTGATCCGTTTTCCGTGCTGTTGGAGCGTTCATCTTACGACCGGCTGATGGAATCGACCCAGGGCAAGTATGAGGGCCTGGGAATGCAGATTGATCTGCGCGAGGACACCGTGACGGTTGTGGCGCCGATTGAAGGCACACCGGCCGAGCGGATCGGGTTGCGCGCCGGTGACCGGATTGTGGCCATCGACGGCAAATCGACCGACGGGATGTCGACCGAGGATGCGTCGAAACTGATGCGCGGAACGGCGGGAACGAAGGTCACGCTGCGGATCATGCGGCCGGGGCTGCACGAGCCACTCGACTACGAGGTTGAGCGCGCCCTCATCGAATTGAAATCGGTGCCGTACTACGGAATGGCTGATACCCAGAAGAAGATCGGATATCTGCGCCTGAATAAATTCTCCGAAAGCACCGACAGCGAACTTCGTGAGGCGATGGCGGGGCTGCGGGCCATGGGTGCACAATCCTTGATCTTCGATCTGCGCTCCAATGGCGGCGGTCTGTTGGATCAGGCGGTGAAGACATCAGGACTATTCCTGGATAAGGACCGGCTCGTGGTGTACACCCAGGGCCGCGATCCGGAATCGCAGCGGAAGTATTTCTCCACGGACAAGCCGATTTGGGGAGATGGCCCGCTGGTGGTTCTGGTTGATGGCGGCACGGCCTCGGCCTCGGAGATCGTCTCGGGTGCGATTCAGGATTGGGACCGCGGAATCATCGTGGGCAACACGACATTCGGTAAAGGGCTGGTGCAGCAAATCTTCCAGCTTCCGGAGAGCGACGACGTGGCGCTGAAGCTGACCACGGCGCGGTACTATGTGCCGTCAGGCCGCTCGATTCAGAAGCCGTCGCGCAGCACAAAGCATCCGAAGGCCGACGAAGAGGACTCCGTGGAAGTGGTGGCCAAGGAACCGAACGGCAAGGATATCTTCTACACGAACAAAGGCCGCAAGGTGTACGGCGGCGGCGGGATCGTGCCGGATGTTAAGGTTGATGAACCAACCTGGACACCACTCGAAATCAACTTGTGGCGCCAGGGCGTGTTCTTCAACTTTGCCGTGCATTACACGACTGTCCATGGCGATGCACCGATGAATCTGGATGTCAACGATGCGGTCGTAGGCGAATTCCGTGAGTATCTCAAACAGAAGAAATTCGAGTACAAGACCGAGACGCAGGTCGAGGTGGACAACATTCGCGATGCGATGAAGAACGACACCGAGCGCCAGGCGATCTACAAGGCGAGCCTGGATCAGGTCGCTTCGCTGATCGACAAGGAGAAGGAACTGGAGTTCACAGAGAGTGAGCAGTTCATCCGCCGGGAGATCAAGCGGGCGATTCTGTCCAAGCAGTTCGGGCAGCGCGGATTCTACGAAGGCGTCGTGCTGACCGATGACGATTACGTGCGCAAGGCGATCGAGATTCTGACGCACAAGGATCAGTACGCGCGGTTGTTATCGACGAACCCGGATCGCAAGGGCTAAAGTTCAGATCAGATTGATTTGCCCCCCGCGCGGAGTAATCCTCGCGGGGGTTTTGTTTTGATGCGGAGGCGTGGTACTGTGGACGAACTGAATCTGAAGAATGGCGCGTACTCTTGTCCCCGGCGCGAGATGGTGGGCAAAGCCCACCCTACCGGTTCGGCGGGAGACGCCGACCAGATCCCACTTTGCCATTTCATTGCAGGGCGTTCGCTCGGGGATTCAGGGCGTGATGGTATAGGTGACCCAGATGAACTCAGTGTTGAATTCCAATCCTGTATTCGACACCGAAATTCGTACGGCCCGAGTTCCGAGGTCTAGTCCGGTCGTGTTCACTCTTATTACGACCGTCTGGAGATTCCCCTCGCCAGATTGCGGAGATTCATCCAACCAGGGAGTGTCACTGTCCGACAGGCTCCATTGGAGTGTCCCATCACCGATGTTGCTAACGTCGAACGTCTGGCTATCCGGCAACGGGCCGTTCTGCCTCGCGCTGAAATAGAGATTGGACTGACTGATGTACAACCGTGCTCCCAGGGGAGCAACCAAGTAAGTAACGGGGAGTGCCTGCGGACTGTTATCGGCGTTGATCGCAGACACAAAGATCGTCGCGAGATATCCGCCAGGCTCCAACGCGGTTGTATTGGCGGCCACTGAGACAGCCTGACTATTGCCGATCCCCGTGGCCGGTGATACGTCGAGCCACGCCGCATCATCGGCGACACTCCAAGCCATCGTGCCGGTTCCAGAATTGGTGATCGTGAAACTCTCCTTCGGCGGGGGAACGCCGTCTTTCGCTGCAGAAAGGGTGAGCTGGGTTCTGCTGATGACGATGTGTGCAGGTGGAGAAGACACGTTATAACTCACACCGACGGCCTGCGGGGAGTTATCGGCGTTATCGCTCGAAATGCTGATCGTGGCATTGTGGGAACCGGGGGCAAGATCGGTTGTCAGCACCGATACCGCGACGTCATGACTATTGTCATTTCCGGCTGCGGGATGCACTCCCAGCCAGGATCGACCGCCGGTGCTGGCAACCCAATTGAGCGTTCCGCCGCCGCCGTTACCAATCGTAATGATCCCGCCGTGGGGCAATGCCCCGCCCCGAAATGCCTCAAAAGTGAGATTGGCCGCACTCACAATGAGTTGGGGACGAGACGGCGGAGCAACGATCGCGTAGAAAACATCGATCGTTTGTGGACTATTGTCTGCTTCCGGGCTTTGGACGGTAATCTTCGCTTCGTGCCGGGTCACGTCCAAGCTGGATGTATTGACCGACACACTCAATTCTCCAGCGCCGTTCGCCGACGCTGGAGTCACATCAAGCCACGGTGCATCATCGGAGACCGACCAGTCGAGCGGGCCGGCTGGCGCGAAAGTAACCACCGTCCGTTGGGGTGTGGTCAGTGGTCCGTCTTGGACACCGCTGAAACTCAGCCTCGTTGTGCCCAGTATGAGATACGGGTGAACGGTGACCGCTTTCTTTGAACAGGTCGCCAGACTCGCAGCCAGCACGGCAAGCAGCAATATTGAAACGGAGGATAATTGTCTGGAGTTCATCGGATTCCTCAGGAATCGGCGCCCGCCTACCCTCGGTTTATCCCGGCACCGCGCAGATCCCGGCCTCACTCGTTGGGTGCCCTTGGCCCGCATGATTACACTTGCTATTCAACTGTACATTATAGTAGAGGGCTTGCCGGTGTCAAGCCCAAATCACGGGCCGTGCGGCGCATCTAGACTCGCGGGGAAACGCCTGGCCGGCACCACCTGCCGAAAACGGCGGGCCTAGCCCACTCACGAATATGGGGGAGGAGATCCGCCGCGGCGGATCTCCCTCCCCACGCTACTGCTTGCGCGAAGCCGTAGAGCGCTTAACGGAAGTCGGGGCCGTCGTCGGTGGAGTCGTCATGGAGTTTGCTGGCGGTGACCGTGTAGGTTTCACGCTCGATCAGGAGTTCGGCGACCCTTTGTTTGGTCGCGGGATCGAAAAGGTCGCCTTGGACCGCCTTGGGGAGTTTAAAGCGCGAGAGCTCCGAGACTTTCTCCCATTGGCCGCTGGCGCGCACCACGGCTTCCAGGACTTTCCGATTGGGATCATCGGCGTTGGGAATTGTCTGCTCCATGCGCCTTCCGACGCGGACACTGATGCTGTGGCCTTGAAGCCTCAACAGCGAGGTTTGTTGGGAGTATGCCACGATCTGATCGCGGGCAAACTGGAGTTCCTGCTGCGCCTCATCGGAGCGGGCACGGGCGGCGGCGAACTGATCGGCCAGTTGGACACCCTGGTCAGCGGAGAACTGCTCGGGCGTCATGGCCGCAACCGCCACGGCATGGCGCTTGGCGGGGCAGATCGATTGGAATTCGCACCAGTCGCAGAGCTGGGATTCCTGTGGCGGGAAGTAGCTGCGGGTGATGGCGGCGTCGATCGTGTCGATCAGTTGCGCGGTCTCCACCTTGAGTTGCGCCAATGACTCGGCAGATCGCACCGAGACCAGGTTCTTGTTGGCTCGCATATAATGCCACACAAGGCGCACACCCGGAACGTCGCGCCAGCGTTCCTGCACCGCGATCTGGTAGAGCGCGAGCTGCCGTTCGGCATCGATTTCCTGCTGAGTGGGGAGACGGCGTGAGGTCTTGTAGTCGTGGATTTCGATGGTGCCGTCGTCGATCTGATCGAGCCGGTCGATGAACCCCTGAAGTTTGTACTTGCCGGTGCCGTCCAGATCGACGGTGATGCGTTCTTCGAGTCCCAGCACGCGGCCGTTGATAAAGGGGTAGTTCGCGACGAAGTAGTCCTGGAGACAGCGGCGGCCCACGTTGCGGTAATCTTCAGCGGTGTATTCGGTGCGCACAATGAGGACATCGTCCTTGAGATTCTTTGCCCAGTAGTCATCGTAGAAGTCCCGCGTCTCCTCCCATTTGGGGACGCGCTGCATTTGGACGGAGGCGTACAGGCGTTCGAGGACTTTGTGAACGCAGGAGCCCATGAAGGCCTCGATGGAGTCGCGCTTTTGGATATCCGGCTTTTCGATGTACTGAAAAGCGAATTTGCGCGGGCAGTTCTCGTAGGTGGAAAGACGGCTGTGAGAGAACATCATAGGCGTGCCTCCGGGGTTGGCCTGCCCCCAAAGCGGGGATACAAATTGGGAGCGGGAAAAGCAATCACTTCTGTGGGGGGGCCACGTACCAGACTCTCACGCGGAGCGGTGGGCGGAGCCCACCCTACTTGCTTGCTTGCCAAAAGGAAGGTCTCTCGTAGGGGCCATGGGCAGGATGCCCATGGTACCAATGCGATGTGACAACCCCAACACAACCTCCTCGGTGGATTGACAAGAATGAAGATTGTGGTAGATTAGTGCGGTAGCCCCGCTGTCTGAATGGGACCCTTCCCCAGGTCAGAAAGCTATGATGCGACGTTGTCTCACCATGTTTTCCGCGATGCTCGGACTCCTGGCCGGGATGGTTGCGTATTCAGCCGACCAACCAGACGTGAGTTCGCTGGCTACCAGCGCCCAGTCGGCCAGTGCGGCTGCGGGGCCATCGTATCGAATTCACGGCAATGGCCGGATTCGGATGACGGTCACCAATTGGGGGTATCTCGGCAATCCATCGGAGACGTTGATTGATTCCACGACTCTGGGGTTGGCCGACACCTTGCTGGCGCCGGGGCTGGAATCGCCGTCGCATTCGAGAATAGACTATTTATACCAAGCGGGGCTTTGGATCGGCGGGATTGTCGGCGGGGATACCCTGGTCTCAGTTGGGGTAACAGACTATCCGGTGACGTATGAGCTACACCCGCCCGGCGAGGGCGATCCCCTCCCCTACTCCGACTCACTGGCGGACGAGGAGTACCACGCCGATTTCGCCGATACGGCGACTGACCCTGGTCGGGTGCGGACAGACGAAGTCGATGGGGTACACCGGCCTCTCCCAGTGTCCGTGCGGCAGACCACACGGATTGTGGCTGATACCACCTACGACGGCGGAGTGATAATCGAAGTCGTGGTGCGGAATATCGGATCGCAGCCGATTCATGGCCTGTGGCTGGGATGGTATGTCGATTCGGACATCCGGCATCCGGCCCGTCCCAATAGCTGGATCAACGATCTTTCGGGACATCGTACAAGCAGCGTCAATGTCGATGGGCATGCGGTTAATGTGAGCGCAGCGTGGTCGGCCGACAATGACGGCGACCCCGACACGAACACATGGAGTTTTGACGCACACTCCTTAACGGGCGCCCTGGGGATGATGTATCTGGGTGGTTCGCCGTCTTTGCCCGCGGAATCATTCAACTGGTGGAATGCGGGATTCTCGCGGGCGTACGACTGGGGGCCGTCGCGTGCTCCGGCGGATACCAATATCCACGGCGGCATCGGACGGGCAATCGGTGACGTGATGAAGTATCGCCGGATGTCGAGTCAGGAGATCGACTACGATCAGGCGTACGCGGCGGTCGACAAAACAGCCGACGGGTGGGTACCTCCGACCTCTTCACTCATCGCGCATGATTTCGCCGACGGATACGATACGCGTTTTCTCGAAAGTCACGGCGCGGTCGACCTGGCGCCGGGGGACTCGATTACCGCGGTGTGGGCATTGGTTGTGGCCCCGCGGTTTCACACGCAGCCGAAGCACTTCCGCGACACGTACGACTACCTCGCCCCGCAAACTTACCTCGCGGGCCTCGGATTCGGATCGCTGGACACGGGTTTGGCACGCATGAAGATTCTCTGGGATAACAGTTTTCATGATGCCTCGATCGGAGCGCCGATAGGATTCGACGTGGCCGGATGGGATGATTCCAGTGCGCAACTTGCGTGGCAGAAACGTGGGACCAAGCGGCTTCGGGGGTACGGGATTTTCCGGTCGCTGGATTCGAATTCGTTTTCACCTCTGCCGCTCACAGTCCTCTCCCGCGACAGCGGTTCATACCGGGATCGGAACCTGCAGCGGCTGACAACCTACTACTACATGGTGCGATCGTTTGATTCACTGGGCCGCTTCGGGGCAACGTCGCCGGTCCTCAGTGTACTTCCTGACCGGCCAATGACGCCGGTCCTCCTCAGTGCGCATGGGGCGAAAGGAAAGCTCAGCCTGAATTGGCAGACGCCGCTCGAACCGGATATTGCTTCGCATCGGATCTACCGCCGTGAGACCGGAGGAGCGTGGACGTTGGTGGGACAGTCGGCGCTGCCGCCGCCGTTTGTCGATTCGACCGTTACCAACAGCGTGATCTACGATTACGGGATCACGGCGGTGTCGGCACTGGGCACGGAGAGCTACCGCTCGCTCCCAGTGGTGGGGCTCTCGTTCTCCTTCAATGGTCCGCCGATGGTGATTGACCACACGCTTTCGGGAGCGACGTCGCTGACCGACAAGGATTCGGTTGCGGCGGCATGGATGACGATGGTCGCCGGATTGGGCAGCGCCTATCGCGATGCCGATCCAGTGACGACACCGCCATTTGGATTGGAAGTCTATGATCCTCATCCGGCGACGATTGTGGTATCGGACGGCCGATTCGCTCCGCGCCCGGAGACGGGGTCACAGTTGTCGGACTATCTGTACGCGGGTGGGATCGCGGTTCTGTCGGGCCGAGATTTGTTCAATGATGGGGCGATCACCGAAGGCTGGATTCAATTTGGTCCGGGGAACTGGGTGTACGATAATTTCGGAATCACCGCGGCCTATTACCCGCGAGTTCTTCTCTCCCACCCGACTCGTCCGAATGCGGAGTTTGTCGGCGCACTCTCGACCGACCCGCTTTTGCGGGACGTTCAAGTGGATCCGTCAAGGACTGACTGGGGACTGAATCCAGCGCTGCCACTGCCCGGACCGGCGGTGCCGTTTGTGGGGTATCTCGAAGTGGATACGTCGCGCGCCCGCGTGATCTACAGGTATGTCTCGAGCGATGGCGGCTCAGTGTCGCACGGGAAAGCCGTGGGAATCATCTCGAAGGTGGATGGGGTTCATGCGGCGGTTCTGGCGTTCCCAGTCTCGTACACCTACGAAGACCAGGGGCGCGATCTGGTTGCACGGCTGTTGGCTGAGTTGGGCTGGACGAGCAGCACGCCGGGAGACATGACCGGGGACGGAGCGGTCGACCTCTTTGACCTGATCATCCTAATTGACTACCTCTACGCCGCTGGACCAATTATCAACGAACGCAATGGCGACGTGAACGGCGACTGCCGGCTCGATCTGATCGACGTGGTTATCATGATCAATTACATCTTCCGCGGCGGGGCGGCGTTGAAGCCGGGGTGCGTTGGCGCATAGGGGCGTGGGATCGCGGGCATTGGGCCCGTTGGTCGATGTCCTGCGCTACCGTAGTTCGCAAGGGGCTGAAAGCCCCTTGTCCGCGATGGGGAATCGCGCGCGGAATCCCGTGCCGCCACGTAGGGCGGCCCCTACGGACGATGATTGGATGTCCTCGGTAGGGGGGCGGCCCTGGGTGGCCGCCCGCGTCCCGCGCCGAATCCGGGCGGCCACCCAGGGCCGTCCCTACAGGCGGTGAATGCGGGGCCAATAAGATGAACCGGAGAGTCGCGAGGCGACTCTCCGGTTCCTGCAGACGAGCACGTCCTTGTGCGGGCCAGCGCTAGTTCTGCAACGAGACCTTTCCAGCCATATTGATGCCGCCGTAATTGGCATCGAGATCCGTGACGGTGATGAACGCCGTTGTCACCGTGGTGTTGGTGGTCGCGGTGAACGTGAAGCCGGAGGCCACGCCGTATTCATTCGTGTACTGTGGTGAACCGCTCACTGTGCCGCCGGAGCCGTCGCCGGTGATTTGGATGAGGTGGCCGCCCAGCGGGTTGCCGTTGCGGTCACGAATCGTAATCTCGATCGGCGTCGATGTCCCATACGTCATCGTGGTTTGCATGTCGATGGCGCAATTTTTCGTAAAGGCACGGCTGGTCGTCAGCACCACTTTCGCAGTGCCATTATAACCGCCGATGCCTCCGGAGCGGACGCTGATGGTCGCAATGGCGCCGATTCCGTCGTCAGGAATCGTGTAATGGAAGTCCTGGTTGAGGACTTCGGCGTAGTACTGGCCGATGTAAACGGAACTGTGGCATCCGTCATTGACGACACCGGAACCGATCACACCATGGTCGGCGGTGGCATCAATCGGGTAGTTGGCATTCACGAAGACACCGTTGCCATCGAGCACCTGGATGATGACTTCGCCGTGTGCATTGTTGTTTGCCGGCAGCGTGTCGGGATACTGCAGGAATGTCCCTTCGGCGGCGGGTCCCGACTCGATAAAGACACTGGTATCGGCCACGCGGCCGCCCGATGTCTCTGCCCAGTACCAGACGTAACCGTCATTCTTGGGCCTTCCGGAATGCCAGAAAGTTTCGGCGACGCCACGATAGGTCATGATGGCTTGGGTGGAAGCGGCGCCCTCGATCTCGCCCTGCTCGGTGCCAAAGTGGACGGCGGTGGAATCAGGAACTTCGTTGCCCCACTGGTCGGAGACAACGGCGACGATCTTGTTGCTGGCATTGACGAGTTCGATCGACGGCACATTGCATTCGAACGCACCGACGGAGATGTACGCCGGGGGACCACCGACAACTGTGACCTGGGTCGCGGTCGACACAACTGTGCCGGCGCGTGCGCGGACACGGATGGTACCGGGAATTGTCCCAGCGTTGAGGGTCACGCTCGCCTGGCCCAGAGAATTCGTGTGGACGGTGACGGGACCGATCGGATCGCCGTTGATCGCTTCGCCACCGCCGGGGCCAGCTGTGATGTTAAAGTCGATGGCGAGCCCTTCGGGAGCGGTATTACCGTGCGCGTCGAACGCGGTGGCGAGCAGGGTCACCCACTCGATTCCGCCGGTGCCACGGACCTGGATGCGCTGCCAATCGGGCGTCAGATTGATCGAATAGACTGAGTCATTGGAGGTCAGCGACAGCGAGATTTCGCCGGCCACGGTATGCCCAGGCTGACCCATGGTCGCCTTGATGTACACCAGACCGGAGGTATTGCCGGCGGTGTAGGTTGCGGCGACCTGACCGGATCTGGTGTAGACAATCGGATCGATTGTGCCAATGGGATCCCAACGACCGTTCCCATCGGCATCGTACTTGAGCGAGTCCACATTCTGCGTGAACATGCCATCGCCATTCACATCGATGAACTTCTCACCGGCGGCAAACCGGACCGGTGTGGAGTCCGGCATGGGAGTACCTGTCTGATTGGAAACTCTGGCCACGACGGTGGCAGTCGACCGGCCATCGGCCTGCATCAGGGCGGGCGCGATGGTCAGAACGATCTGACCATTGTCGTTGGTCGCGGCGTTCGTCTCGATGGTGACGTTGGCGTTCATCGCCGCCGGGTTACCTTCGACTCGGGCCGAGATCGTCACCGAGCCGGATTGGGTCGCGGTGAAGGTCGCCGTGGCGACACCATCGGCGCCGGTCTGCAGAACACTGCCGGAGAAGGAGCCGCCGGTGTTGGGCTCGGCGACGACATAAACGGTTCTGTCGGCAAGTCCGGTCCCGGCCCCGTTGGTGACGAGAACTTCGACCACCGCGACATCGCCTTCCTGGAGGACCGACGGTGTGACGGTGATGCTGCGCACGATGACGGCCTTATCGTTGTTGACCGGCCCGCTGCATGCGCCGATGACGAGAAGCAGCAAGCCACTGGCCACAGCCATCCAGTTGAATGCACGCGCCCTTTTGATCCCCTGCATCTGTCCGCTCCTTTTTGTAGCCGAAAACAAGATCGATAATTTGCCCGAAACCTATGAACCTGCCGGCCGTGGCGGCCAAACTCGGCCAAATACCACGCCAAACGTCGCTCCGCCCGCCCGGCGGAGGCTTCATATCCTTGTATCGACCTTGATTGGCAGGAATTTAGCGCCGAGAAGTGGGGTTTTGAACGTCATGGAAGTGCTTTCGAGCCGGGCGAATCTGTTGGCCTGCCGTTAACAGCCACGGGCAGGATGCCCGTGTTACCAAAGCGCAAGGGGCTGAAAGCCCCTTGTCCGCCACGCGGGGGACGGATGGGTTCACGGCCCAGGCGGCGCAAACTTCGCTTGGGGCCAGGCTTGAAGGTCGCCTCAGAATTAGGCTTTGGAGGTCACGTTTGGGAGTGGATTGAAGAGGCTGGGAACATCGGCGGCCTCGCGTGTAGATGCAGGCTGTTTTGTGAAGACGAAGGCAGAGCCGTCGAAGTCGATGGCCATGCTGTCGCCGTTTGTGAATTCTCCCTGGAGGATCAATGTCGCGAGCCGGTGCGCGATCTCTTTTTGAATGAGACGGCGCAAGGGACGGGCGCCATAGACGGGGTCGTACCCCTGCGTAGCCAAAGCCTCGGTGGCGGCGGGCGTAAGCGTCGCGGTAATCCCCTGCTCGGCCAGACGGGACTGGAGTTCGGCAAACTGGATCGCAGCGATCTGCTTGATCGAGTCGGGCAGCAGTGGATTGAAGACAACGATTTCGTCGATTCGATTGAGAAACTCCGGCCGGACGGAGTGACGGAGTGCTTCCATCGCGCCATCGTAAATGGCTTCACGGCGCCCGGTTTCGGTCAGGGCATCGGCCGCGGCGCCGGCGATTGCTTCGGCACCGAGATTGGAGGTCATCACGAGGATCGTGTTCTCAAATGATACGGTCCGGCCCTTATTGTCTGTGAGACGGCCATCCTCGATGACCTGCAGGAGGACGTTGAAGACTTCCGGGTGTGCCTTCTCAAGTTCATCGAAGAGGATCACCGAGTAGGGGCGGCGACGGACGGCTTCGGTCAGTTGGCCGCCTTCGTCATAGCCGACGTATCCCGGCGGCGCGCCGATCAGCCGCGCAACCGAGTGTTTTTCGGAATATTCGGACATGTCGATACGGACCATGGCCTGTTCGGCACCGAAGAGTGAGGCCGCCAGTGTCTTGGCCAATTCGGTCTTGCCCACACCAGTGGGCCCGAGGAAGATGAACGAACCGCGAGGGCGGTGGGGTTCGGCCAGTCCCGCGCGTGACGCGCGCACGACGCCCGCAACTGCGGCGATCGCCTCATCCTGGCCAACCACCCGTTTGCGGAGTTCGTCTTCGAGGTGCAGGAGGCGCTGCATTTCGGTTTCCGAGAGGCGTTCGACGGGAATACCGGTCCAGCGCGCCACGGTGGCAGCGATGTCGTCGGGATCGACCTCCTCTTTGAGCATGCGGTGCATCTTCTGCATCTCGGTCAGGCGAGCGTTTTCGATTTTGATCAGCCGTTCCTGGTCGGGAATATCCTGATAGCGAAGCCGGGCAGCGGTTTCGTAATCGCCCTGACGCGAGGCAGACTCCATGCCGGCCTTGAGCTTTTCGATGAGTTCTTTGGCGCCGCGAATCTTCTGGACGGAGTCTTTTTCGGCGGCCCAACGTGTTTCCAGACTGGCGCGTTCGGCGGTGAATTGCTCCAGACGGCTTTCGATAGGGCGCAACCGTTCGGCGGCATCGGCCTCTCGGCGGACCGCCTCACGCTCGATCTCACATTGCATGATCTGCTGGTCGAGACGATCGAGCTCGGTCGGGCGGGAATCGATTTGGATGCGCAGGTCCGCGGCGGCCTCATCGATCAGATCAATGGCCTTGTCGGGCAACTGCCGGTCGGCGATGAACCGTTCCGAGAGAGTGGCGGCCGCCACGAGCGCGGCATCTTGAATGCGCACGCCGTGGTGCACCTCGTAGCGTTCCTTGAGGCCACGCAGAATCGAGATCGTCTCCGGGACGGTCGGTTCGTAAATCATCACCGGCTGGAAACGGCGCTCGAGGGCCGCATCCTTCTCGACGTACTTGCGGTATTCGGTCAAGGTCGTGGCGCCGATGCAACGGAGCCGGCCTCGGGCCAGCGCTGGTTTCAGAAGGTTGGAGGCATCGACGCTGCCTTCGGCTGCGCCCGCACCGACGACGGTATGGAGTTCGTCGATGAATAGGACGATCTGGCCATTCGACGCTTCAATCTCGTTGAGCACGCCTTTGAGCCGCTCTTCGAATTCTCCACGGAACTTGGCGCCGGCGATCAGGGCGCCCATGTCGAGCGCGATCACGCGGCGGTCCTTAAGCGATTCGGGGACATCGCCGCTGGCGATTTTGCGAGCCAATCCCTCGGCGACGGCGGTTTTGCCGACACCCGGCTCGCCGATGAGAACAGGATTGTTTTTGGTGCGGCGTGACAGGACTTTCATCACGCGGCGGATTTCCTCATCGCGGCCGATCACGGGATCGAGTTCACCAGCACGAGCGGCGGCAGTCAGATCTCGGCCGAAACGGTCGAACGCCATCATGCGGCTTTCGGCACCGTCCTCTCCGGCGCTCTTCTCGGCGAGCATCTGGTCCAGCGCATCGCGCAGACGTTTGGGATCGACGCTGAGGGCGGTGAAGGCCGAACGGATCACACTGTCCGGTTTCTCCAGCAGAGCCCAGAGAAGATGTGCCGCGGTGATATAGGCGTGACCGGAGCGTTGGGCTTTGTTCTGGGCCGCCGAGAAGACCGCGGCGAGTGCGGGCGAGGTCGCGGGCTGCGCGCCGCCGCTGACGACCGGCAGACGCCCGAGGGCCGCGTTGGTTTCACCGGCGAGCTGGTCGGGATCGACGCCGCACTTTTCCATCAGTGTGCGCGCCATGCCTTCTTCCCGCAAGAGCGCTGAGAGCAGGTGTGCCGGTTGGAGTTCGGGGTGGCCGGCGTTTTGGGCCAGCTCGATAGTCGCCTGGAGGGCGGCTTTGGCGTTGTCAGTCCATTTGTCGAGTGAGAACATGGGTTGTGCCTTTGGTTTCGTTTTGTTCTATCGCCCCTGCGGGGCTCCAAAAAAGAAAGATACGGGTCGTCGGACCCAGGGCTTCGCCCTGGGCTAATATATTGTCGCCCCTCCGGGGCTTGGTCTGCCGCCGAATCGGATGGAATGCGCGTACCGGGAGTGAGCCGGTGTCGCCCCTCCTGGGCTTGGTCTGCCGCCAATTCAGTTGATATGCGCATGCCGGGAGGGCACCGGGATCGCCCCTCCGTGGCTTGGCCTGCCGCCGAATCTGATCGAATGCGTGGACCGGGAGTGGACCGGGATCGCCACTGTTGGGTGATATTGGAAGTCGGGTCAGTCGCCGGAAGTGGTCGGTGGCTTCGGAGGGGTTGAGTCGGGCTTCTTGGTTGAGCTTGGTTTGGCGGTGCTGGGACTTTCCTTGCCTGCCTCGCGTTTGTAGGACGAACTCCGGTAGTCGGTGATGTAGAATCCGGATCCCTTGAATATCAGTCCGCCTCCGGATGAGATCAGCCGTTCGACCGGGCCGGAACCGCAGAGGTTGCATTTGGTCAGCGGGGCGGCGGTGATCGGCTGAGATGCTTCGAATTGGTTTCCGCACGCGGCGCATTTGTATTCGTACGTGGGCATCGCGAGTTGTTCCTCCGTTGGGCGCCGGGCGTAGCCGACGAGCCAATCGGTTACTATACGGATGAGCAGTGGGCCAATTCAAATCAATTTTCCTCATCTCAGCGTGGCCATCTGACGTGGCGCGCAGGCAAACGGCCCCATGGTCACCCACGGGGCCGTCGGGCGCGTGGTGACTGCGCGCGGTCAACCGATCTTGATTTCGATCTCCTTGGGACGCGCGGTCTCGGTTTTCGGGATCACGACCTCGAGCACACCGTTTTTGTAATTCGCGGTGATCTTGCTGGAGTCGGCCCACGGCGGCAGATTGAACGAGCGGGAGAACGTCCCGATGAATCTTTCCGAGCGGGTGACTCCCTTCTGCTTTTCGTCGCGCACTTCCTTGCGGGAACCTTCGATGCTCAGCAGACCGTCGTGAACGACGACCTTGACATCACCTTTGTCCAAACCCGGCATGTCGGCTTTGACGACAACTTGGTTTTCCTCTTCGACGACATCGACGGCCGGGCGAATGGCGACGGTCGGGATGTCCCAGTGGCGCATGAAGCCGGGCATGAATTCATCGAAGACGCTGGTCATGGCCGACGAGAACGGGATGACACTCCGGTTGGGTTCACATCTGTTAACTGACATGGCTTGCTCCTCCTTTTGAGTCGTTGATTGCTTGCTATGGCCACCTTGGCCGACATGCTTCTTAGCATCGGGCGTGCCAAACTCCTGGCTAGACATGTAAGGCGTTGAGAGAAAAAGGAATAGGACATATAGGACTTATATGACCTATGCGAAGAGCTGAGAACTGGCGCACAAATTGGCAGTAAATGCTGCCTAAATGGCAGTTGATGCCAACATGACATGTCAGATTGGCTGATTACTGTTGGTTGGCAGGAACCGGGCCGAAGCAGTGCAGGCGGCGATTGTTGTCGGCGATATAGACACGGCCATTGGCGACAATCGGTGGCGTCGCCGCGGCGTCGGTCAGCTTGAAAGACTTCAGGAGTGCACCGGTGTCGGCGTTTAGGAGCAGCAACTCGCCGAGTTGAGTTCCGACATAGAGTATGTCCCCGGCGAGCGTGGGTCTTGCGGTGACCGGACCGCCCGTGTCGTATGACCAGATCGTGTCGCCCTTCGCCATGTTGAGCGCGTAGACATGGTAATCGTTCGACCCAGCGTAGATGCGATCGCGACCGATGACCGGCGAGACCACAATTTGGCCATGCGTGGCGAAGAACCACTCCATCGATCCAGTCTTGAGATTCACGGCGTAGAGAAGCGAATCGGTCGAGCCGAAGTACGCACGATCATCGAGGGCCGCGGCCGCCAGAATCGCGCCGGACGCCTGATGCGACCAGACCTGGCTCCCGTCACTGATGCGGCGCGCGACCATATTGCGGCCCGAGGGAATCAGGATGAGTGAATCGGCACGGATTGGCGAGGCGGTGATCGGCGCTTTCGTCTCGATGGTCCAGAGCGTGTTCCCCAGCGTATCGTATCGCGTCAGTGTGCCGTTGATCGCCGCGACAATCATGCTTCCATCGTCAAGACGGCATGGCCTCACGGATGAGCTCGGAATGCGTATGTCGCGCCGCCGCTCGAAGGGGTTGTAGCGCATCCACACGATACGGCGTTCATTCTGGTCGGTTGAGACGACGAATCCCGAATCATCAAAGAGGATTCCGGTGACAGGGCCTTTGAAATCGGTACGGGCCAGTCGCGCGCCACTATGCGCGTCGTGGATCTCCAGATGTCCGTCCGCGCTCCCATAATACAGGAATCCGTCGCGGACCATCGGCTCGGCAGCGGCCATGGCGCTGACCTTGCGCCGCCAGATGAGTGTATCGATAACCAGCGGGGCTCTTTGATCGGTGCTGACGCCCTGATTTGCGGGATTGCCTCCGAGTGTCGGCCAGTCGCCGGGAGATGGCGGACCCGGGTGCAGCCGTGTGCGCTGAAGTCCGCACCCGGATGCCAGCAGGATCGCCAACAGAACGAGCGGAAGAAACCAGTGACGCCCGCGACCGGGAACGCAATGAGGCATTCGGAAGGAGGGGGCCGCTGCGGGGCGACCGGGCGGTTGTGAGGAGTGGGGCCGGGTCAGAAGTTCCATCCGAAGAAGAATTCGAAATTGGTTCTGGGCGCGATCTTGATGAAATCCGTCTGGCGCGACCAGTCGAAGCGCAAGACGATAAGATATCCCAGCGCCAGGCGTGCGCCAACACCCATCGAACCCTGCATACGCCCAAAGTCTTTTTCCCAAGCGTTGCCCGCATCGAAGAAGACCGCTCCGCGGATCGCCTGAAGTCCGATGCTGGTGATCGGCAGTCCGACGAACAGGGCATCGATGAACGGGAACCGCAGTTCATTCGAAGCGAGGATGACATTGCGCGCGTACTCACCGCGCCGTGGGTAACCACGCAAGTCCCAACTGCCGCCCAGGTATCGCCGCTGGGGTTCGTGGCCAGCCGAAAAGTGGCCCATGAGCCGGGTTGCGAAGGCTGAGTAACGCCCGAGGCGAAAGTACTTGCGGGCATCGACGACAAAGAGCCGGTTGAATGACCGGAATCGCGAGAGGTCGGCCGTGTAGCCAGCGGAGACCATGAACCGCTCGCCGTCGATCGGCCCGGAGATATCCCACAGCGAGTTATCGTGAACGAACGAGACGAAATGCGTCGCCAAGATCGCCTTGCGGGTTTCACCGAGCGCGAGCACCTCACGTTCGGACTGCCGCAAGAATAGTGACGCCTCGATCCGGCGGAATTTCGACAAGGGGTAACCGAGGTAGCCGACACCACCGTAGAGGCGCTCGGAGAGATCACCCTCGAGAGGATCGACGTACCGGTCAAACAGGTGGAATACACCGTAGCCGTAGTTGATTCGATGTTCCTGATTGATGTAAGTGGCCGCGACGCTGAAGCTCTTGAAGAAATCGTCCTTGGTCTCCGCGTTATTCGACAGCAGGAAATAGTACTGGTGATTGCCGAGGACATCGGTCAGCGCTGTCTGGAAGCCCCCGACGGTCCCGTAGAGGCCATCGAAGGAGACGGCGGACTGGGCGATGTCGAACGAGAAACGGTCGCGGTAGCGGACGGCACCGCGAGCGAGTTCACCAGACGCTTTCACCGGAGCCCAGATGGGACGGGCGGCAGAATCGGGCACCGCCGCCGCGGCCACAACCACGGTGGTTTCGGGAATCGCCATTTTGAAAATCTGGAACGAAGAATTCTGGTAACCGGTGAAGACGATGCCCTTGCCGTCGGGCATGTAACGGGGATCGAAGGCTCCCGTCGCGATGTTGGTGAGCCGGTCGATCCGGCCGGTCTTATCGCGGCGGTAGATGTTGAAACGGCCATCGCGATCCGAGGTGAACGCAATTGAGGTGCTGTCGGGACCGAACGAAGCATTACGGTCGTTGAAGGAACCTTCTGTCACCTGGGTGATTGTGCCATCGGACAGACGGTAGGTGTACAGGTTCATGTACCCCTGCTGTCCGGTGCGTCCCCGGTCGGATGAGAAGAGAATCGCGGTGCCATCGGGCGTGAAGACAGGATCGGCATCGTAGTACAGGTCGCTGGTCAGCCGGCGCAGTTTCCGAATGGCGAATTCGAACACGTAGAGATCGTGAATGCCGTCCATGCCGCAGCCGGAAAAGACGGCCTGTGAACCGTCCGGCGAGAAACCGGGGGAGGATACGACATAGAGTGAATCCATCCTGTATTCGGCGATGACACGTTTTTGGGCGGCATCGAGAACATACAGGACATCGCGCTCCTGACGCTTGGAGGCGAACAGGACGCGGCCATCGGCGGCGACGTCGAGGGATGAGCCCAAGAGATGGAGCGATTCGAATTGTGGTGACCTCTCCCCTTTCAACAGGGTCTCGAAGCGCTGCCGAGGGCCGGGGCCATCGGTCATGTAGAGTCCGGCGTAGCCGAGGCGGTTCCCCTTAAAGATGATCCGGTCTTCCTGCCGCCCGCCGATATTGAGCCGGAAGGGAACGGCCTTGACGTTGTATCCGAAATCGGTGACGCGTTGTGCGAGACGGTCGGGTAGTTCCGCGTGTTGAATCGTGGGGAAGTACTTCTTCTTGAGCCAGTAGCCCCAGGCGACGCCAACTTCGTGGAGGGGCTTGTCAAAGGTCGCACGGGCGATCTCCTCGAAATCATTGCCGCGCCACCAGTTTTCGAACAGGCGGAGGATGTAGTCGGTGCCGTAGGTTTCGGAAATGAAGTGGAAGAACGACTCGCCGCCTTTGTACATCAGGTAAGTGCCGGAGTATTCCTCGAGGGCATCGATACTGGTTAGCCGTCCGGAAAGGACCAGATCAGAGACCACCATATCGGCGTCGGGACTCCAGGTTCTGGAGTAGAACTCCGCGAGGCCCTCGGTGAACCACAAGGGCGGGTTGGCCGGTCGCATTTGTTTGTGCATCCGGGCGACGGCGGTGAGCTTCGAGTAGGTGAAGACGTGGACGAGCTCGTGCTGGAGCACCCGCTGGAATTCCGCGTGTGAGCCGTTGAACGGCAAAACCACGCGCCCCTTCATGAACTCGGTGAAGCCACCGACGTTTTCGGGCAGCAGTTCGGGAACGATGTTGGTCTGAGAGAAAAATCCCGGAGATGAGTAGATGATCAGCGGGATCCGTTCTTCGACGTGATGGCTGAAGCGGTCGGCGAGAACATCGTAAGTGCGCTCCGCCGCTTCGGCGGCCACCTGCGCGAGTTCGCGCTCGGAATCATAGAAGTAGATATCGAAGCGCTTGGTCGACAGGACCATCCAGTCGAAGTTGGTGAACTGGACCTTGTTTTTCCCAAAGTAGTACTGTGCGGAGGCTTCCCCACACAGCATAGCCGTGATGACCAGAGAGAAGATTGCGATGTGAAGGCGATATTTCATGCGGCTAGACTCAAATACTCAGGCGCCTTGCGGCGGGCAATCGATTGCCGGCCATTTCTGAGTTTGCGCAGGCAAACGTGGCGGCGCCACTTGGAATTATCGGCGCCCATTACCCCTGGCGGGATGGACAGATACCCTGTGCGGTCAAGTGGGCCGGTCGGCAGCAGCGTCGGTTCCTTCATCCATTCCCTGGCGATCCGAGGATCGTTCCACGGATAATACACCGGGCACCCCCCGAATCTTCCTGACAACTTCATTAAGGTGGCGAAGATTCTTCACTTGAATCACAAATCGACCGGTTCCGGTGGATCGGTCGCCGTCAACCGAGGCGGAGCAGATGTTGGTTTCGGTCTCCGAAATGGCTTGAGTGACGTCGCGAAGGAGGTTCTTGCGGTTTTCCAGGCCCAGAACCAGCCGGACCAGGAAGACCTGATCTGACATGACGTCCCATTCGACCGCCAGACGCCGCTCGGGGTTATCGTCCGCCGAGGCGACATTGACGCAATTGGCGCTGTGTACGGTCACGCCCCGGCCCCGGGTAATAAACCCGACGATCTTCTCCCCCGGCACCGGCTGGCAGCAGTTGGCGAACCGGAACATCATGTTGTCCATGTTCTGGATCTTGATGCCATGGGGGCGGCGCGCCCGGTCGACGAATCGCTGGACGACGGAGGTGCGCTTCTGGACGGCGGTTTCGGGAACCAGGCGATGACGGAGGACGACAATCGAGAGGGTGCCGGAACCCAGGGCCGCGATCATGGAGTCGGTGTCCGGAAACGACAGCGACATGGCCAGGTCGGTCATTTCGGTGTCGCTGGGCATCGGAACGTGGAGGCGTTTCAATTCGCGGGTGAGAATGTCCCGCCCCAACTCCAGAGATTGCTCGTAGCCGGTCTTGCGCAGGAACTGGCGAATCTTGGCACGGGCGCGTGCGGTGCTGGCAATCGAGAGCCAATCACGTGACGGGTTCGCGTGGGTGCCGGTGATGATTTCGACTTCATCGCCGGACGCCAGTTCGTGTGGGAGCGGAACAATGCGGCCATTGACGCGCGACCCGATGCAACGGTGGCCGATTTCGGAGTGAACAGCGTAGGCGAAGTCGATGGGCGTGGCGCCGCGCGGCAGAGGCAGCAGATCGCCCTTTGGTGTGAAGACGTAGATTTCATCCTGGAACAGGTCGGTCTTGAAGAAATCCAGAAATTCCTTGGGATCGTGGGTTTCCTTCTGCCACTCGAGGACCTCACGAAGCCAGCTCATCTGCCGGTCGGAATGGTCGAGCTCGCGCTTCCCTTCTTTGTAGAGCCAATGGGCGGCGATACCGTACTCGGCGGCGTAGTGCATTTCGTGGGTGCGGATCTGGATTTCGACCATCCGGCCACGTGGTCCGATGACCGTGGTGTGCAGCGACTGGTACATGTTGGTCTTGGGTGTGGCGATGTAATCGTGGAACCGGTCGCCGACGGGTGTCCAAAGCGTATGGACGACACCCAGAGTATGGTAGCAATCGCGCTCTGAATTGGTGATGACGCGGATGGCAATCAGGTCGGTGATCTCTTCGAACCTCTTGCCGCGCTTGATCATCTTGCGGTAGATCGAATCGAAATGTTTGGCCCGCCCGGTGATGGTCGCGGTGATGCCTTCGCCGACCAGTGCCTCTGTGAGGGGCTTCTTCACCTCTTCGATGTAGGCATCGCGCTCTTCACGGGAGAGCTCGACCTTGCGGTGAAGATCGTCATAGATATCCGGCTGGAGGTGCTGCAGAGCCAGATCCTCCAGCTCCCACTTGAGGCGCGCCATGCCGAAACGGTGGGCCAGCGGGGCATAGACGTCGCGGGTTTCCTCAGCGATGCGTTTGCGCCGGTCGGGCGCGAGCGCCTTGAGCGTGCGCATGTTGTGGAGTCGGTCGGCGAGCTTGATGATGATGACGCGGATGTCCTGCGCCATGGACAGGAGCATCTTGCGAAAGTACTCGGCCTGGAGTTCGGCGCGGCTCTGGTACTTCACGCCGCCGATTTTGGTGACACCGTCGACGAGCTGGGCGATCTCCTCACCAAAGCGGGTGCGAATGGCTTCGAGGCCATAGGGGGTATCCTCGACGACGTCATGGATGAGCCCGGCGGCGATCGTTGCCGAGTCGAGCCGTTGCTCGGCGAGGATCATGGCGACGGCGACGCAATGGTTCAGGTACGGTTCGCCCGATTCGCGCTTCTGCCCGTGGTGTGCCCCATCGGAAAATTCATAGGCGCGGCGGACGAGTTCAATGTCGACATTGGCCTTCTCGGCCTCGACACGAATAATGAATTCCGCGAGGTTCATTTCGGGCCGCTGGGTGCTGACCTTGGTCTGTGGAAGCGAATCGGCCATGAGTTAAGTCCGCGAGGTTCTCTTGGGCAAATCGCCAGAATTCGTTTGGGGCTGGAGTGCCTTCTTGCGGACGGCGCTTAAGACCGCCGTCGCGACATCCTCTACCGGTATCATATCCATACAGTCCCCCAACTGGCAATGCTCAATTCGGCACCTACAAGTATCTACCGGCGGCTGGAAGACTTTGTGCCCGTTTCCCAGAGGCCCCCAGCGATCGGGGCCGGTGTTGCGCACTGGTCCGAAGAGAGCGACGACCGGAGTGCCGACAGCGGCGGCGAGGTGCATGGGCCCTGTTGATGGGCCGACAAAGACCGAGGCTAGTTGAAGCAGGGCTGCCAACTGGTCTAGTTCGGTTGCTCCGGCGACAGAGATTGCGCGGCCGCTTTCCCGCCCGATGATCTCGGCGGCGAGACTGCGTTCGACATTTGATCCGGTCACAATCACAGA
>JAKAKI010000074.1 GCA_021813505.1 bacterium
GTGGAATGCGTTGTTCCCTGGGGATCGGTGGTTCCGGCTCGATCTCTCGCACCTTGGGCGACGCGCCTCGCGGGTCCCAGGAAATGATGTTGCCTGTGAGGGCATCGATCTCGTACCGGCCGCCAGGAACGGACACAATCTGCCACGCAAGATAACACGCCGAGTCCCACGGATAGACAATCAGCCGGCACCGCGACAGATCCAGGGAATCGATCGAAGCCACGTCCTGCGTGACGATCCGCTTCGCCTCCGCCTCGCTGATCGTGGGTGTCGAGGGGAGGTTTATGTTGGGGTAGATACCCGCGCTGATGTCGTCAAAAACACCTTCGCGATTGAAGTGGGCGCCGATTCCGGCCGCAAACACCTCCAGACCCTTGTACATCTGTTGGAAGTAAGGGTGGCGCGTCCCGGTTTTTTTGTCGAGCGCGTCTCCTCGATCTATCCGCAATTCAGAGCGAGGGTCGGAAAGCCCGAACAGATCCTTATTGCGGTCCATGAAGCCGTAGAACACGTCAAGGGGTGAACCCGGAGGCAGGCCCCTGCCGAGATCGCCGCTGATGGAAGACGGTGTACCCTTTTCGTCGAATCGAATCCTGACTCGTGGGTACTCCGCGCGAAACGCGGCCAACCGTTTCGCTGAGACGATAGCCGGTGCATCGGCCCCGGTGCAGACGTGGGTGGATACGAGAGAGATGACAACCGCAAGCAGCAAGATGCTGCCGTTCAACTGGCGGCATCTCCGTCGCAACGAGCCATCGCAAGACAATGTTCCGCTTTGACGTGGAGCGAACATCCCATCTGATTTCATTGAGGTTCTCCTTTCTTCACGACACCTCAATCCAACACAACGAGACATCAGACGCCGGGTTTGTTCACGATCGTTGGTTCTCGCCCATCGGTTCCTCCCTTCGGTTAAGTATTTAGTTGTCGGCGCACTGACTCTACACCCAGTCATACCCACGAAGGCGGCAGATATTCCAGATGTCAAGAAGTAATCTGGGGTGGTTAAAGTACTACATTAGTTGGAAGAACGGAACTGGAACCCGACACGCTACATCGCGCGGGCACACACCACGCCGGCCTCCGGCCTTCCGCAATCAGAGATTGCGGCCACGCGTGCCGGGCTCGAACTACCACCCCATGTCATCCTGAGGAGCGGCATGTGCTCCGCACTCCCTTTGGCCTGACTCTAAGCGACGAAGGATCTGCAGTGCGTGTTGTCCGCGCGGGGGACAAACAGCAGATCCTTCGCCGCTTCGCGACTCAAGATGACATCACGAGCGTTTGTCTCAAGGTGTACTTGCGCCGGTTGCGGGTGGTGATTGCGTGTAGTCAATCTCTGAGCCGAGAACTGAGTGGGGGATGAGATAGACGGCGAGCAATATGGCTGCAGCGACTATTGCCCCTAGGCGCCGGTCCGGATGCCGGCGGATGCGCAGCCAGGCGACAAGCCAGCCGGCGAAGGCCACGATTGTCTTGTTGTCCGTCAGGTCGTTGCCGAACGGCCATCCGGTCCAGAATGCTCCGAAAGCGTACTTCTGTACAATTGGTCCCAGAATCAACCCGCCGAGAAACAGCAGAATCACGGTCCACCACGCCATCGCCGGGACGGCGGTGCCGCGAGTGAGCGCCTCCAGCCCGGTGCGCGTGGACAGCAGCATCGACGAGAACATCAAGAAGATGTGCGGGATCAAGAACCCCAGCGGTACGCCGCTGTTGAAACGGATGACAACCGGCTCTGAAGTTAGCGGTCTAGGATCGGTCCCCGGCGCAGCGAGATTCACATGATACATGATCTTGCCCGCCGATGGCTGATGCGGCAGCGAGGCTGTCAGCCGGCCGTCACCAGCGATCATGGGCATGAGCTGCCATTCGTCTGTGCTCTTGTATCTGCGGTAGGAGATTTCGCCGGTGATGGTTGCATCCGCGACCGGAATGGAAATCTCAGCGTCACCTTCCCTGGCGTGGCTGCGGGGGAGTGTGAATGCGATGCTCTGCCCGGCAACTGTGATCTTCCCCGAAACCGGATGAGTTGGCCCGGTGCGCCGTTGGAAATACGCCAGCGCTAAAGTGAGCACAATCGCGATCAGCCAGCAAATTGTTGATTTCGTTCGCGGATTCAATGCCCAGCCCCTCGTTTGGTTGGCGTTCATTCGGTGCACAAGATGCGGGGTGCGCAGTCACCGGGTTGACAAAATGAATGTTGGACGGTGTCTTAATTTTGGAAACGGAGATCGGCGGGGATTCGACAATCACTTCTGTCGCCCCTGCAGGGCTGGAGGGTTTTGCGTGTTTGCTCCGAGGGCGTGCGGGATTATTGAAAAACAAGCATCGATCAAGTCGAAGGCCTGTTTATTCCGGTGCCACGGACAAGGAAGACCGAGCGGCTTTTCTGCTCGGGCTTTCTTGTTCGTGTCTTTCTTCTGCTTAAGTGAAAGAGGAAAAGACACGGACAAGCAGATTCTCCAAAGAGCCGGAGAATCTGCTTGTCCGTGGCACCCTGCTGGGGGATTGGCTTTTCAACAGTCCAGTGCGTCTTGAGTACGCTCGTTCGCCAGTTCGCGGCTAGGAAACCGTCACACCGGCGAGGTGAGAGTACTGTCAGGGCAATCGTCTGCGCTTCAGGATGGGACATTGATGTGGACAGTTGCGCATTCAATTGATTATGTAAGAGTCGGCGGGATTCTTCAGCCTCCCAATCACGGAGTGACCATGACGATTCAAAGATCAATAGTGGGCAGAGGTACATGGCGGCCGGCGAACGGCGCCCAGGCTACATTGCGAATAATGACTCTGGTTTTCGCCGGTTTGATGTGTTTACCCTTGGATGCCATGGCGGAGAAACTTTCGATCGACCTCATCTTCGGCGGCAAGTCCCTCTCGGGCCGGACACCGCACGGTGTCCGGATCTCGCCTGATGGGCACAAGGTCGGGTTCCTGCGGGGCCGCGATGACGACCAGTACCAGCTTGATCTCTGGGTTTACGATGTGGACAATCGCAAGACCCGGATGCTGGTCGATTCCAAGAAGATTCTGCCGGAAGAGAATCTGAGCGATGCGGAAAAGGCGCGGCGTGAACGGTCACGCACTGCCTCATTGCACGGGATTCTTGACTATGACTGGTCGCCCGATGGGCGCAAGCTCCTCTTCCCGCTGGGGGACATACTCTACCTTTATGACCTCAATGCCAAATCCAGCACCGCTATGCGCAAAGTGGCCGAGGGCGCAGGCCTGATCGATCCTAAGATTTCGCCGAAGGGTGGATTCGTGTCCTTCGTCCGCGATCAAAACCTCTGTGTCGTGGACCTCAAGACCGGCAAGGAGCGCCAGCTTACCACCGACGGCAAAGGGACGATCCACAATGCCGAAGCCGAGTTTGTCGCTCAAGAGGAGATGGGGCAGCACAGTGGCTACTGGTGGTCGCCCGACGATTCGACGATCGCGTTCAAGCAATACGACGAATCGCCCGTGCCGATCACCAGGCGCTATGAGATCTATCCCAACCGCACCGAAGTGATCGAGCAGCGTTACCCAGCGGCGGGAGATTCCAACGCGATTGTCCGTCTTGGATTGATTCGTCCCACTGGTGGCGATGTGCGCTGGATCGACTTGGGCGCCAACACCGATATTTATCTGCCGCGTGTCGAGTGGCTGCCCGATGGCAAGACGGTCAGTTATCAGCGCCAGAGCCGGGATCAGAAACGCCTGGAACTGATTGCGGTCAGCCTTGCCACGCTGGAGCAAAGGCCTCTGCTCACGGAGACCTCCGAAACCTGGGTCAATCTCAACAACGATCTGCATTTTCTCAAGAAGCAGCCGGCGTTCGTTTGGGCATCGGAGCGCAGCGGCTTCAAGCATCTTTATTTGTATGGTCTTGATGGGAAGGTGATCAGCACGCTGACCGGCGGCGAATGGAATATCGACGGCGTGCTTGCGGTGGACGAATCGAAGAACCTGATCTACATCTCTTCAAACCGCGACACCGTGATCGACAAACAGATCTACACAGTGCGCCTCGATGGCAACCCGTCGCAGGTGCCGTTGCGATTGAGCACAGGGGACGGTTGGCACGGTGCCTCGTTCGCAAGCGATGCCGACAAGGTGTCGCTCTATGTGGATTCGTATTCGAATCCGCAAACTCCCCCGCAGACGAGCATTCACGGACCCGATGGCCGCCACCTTGCCTGGATCGAGGAGAACAAGTTGGATGAGCGGCATCCGTTCTGGCCCTACAAAGACAATTTGATCATGCCGGAGTTCGGCGAGTTGAAATCCGAGGATGGCCAGGCGCTGGCGTATCGCATCTCCAAACCACTCGGGTTTGATCCATCGAAGCGCTACCCCGTGTTCCTGACCGTGTATGGCGGTCCCGGTGGACAAATGGTTACGCGGAGCTGGGGCGACCTATTCAATCTGTACATGGCTCAGCAGGGGTATGTCGTGTTCACGCTCGACAACCGCGGCACCCCGCGCCGTGGGCGCAAATTCTCCGATGCGCTATACCACAGGATGGGCGATGTCGAGGTGCGCGACCAACTCGTCGGGATTCGCTGGCTGAAAGAGCAACCGTACGTGGATTCAGCGCACATCGGCGTGTTCGGTTGGAGTTACGGTGGGTACATGACGTTGATGTTGCTCGCGAAGGCTTCCAATGAACTGGCGGCCGGTGCTGCCGGCGCTCCCGTGACCGAGTGGCGCGTCTACGACACGCATTACACTGAGCAGTTTCTCGGCCGGCCGCAGGAGAACGCCGACGGTTATGATTCCAGCGCCGTGTTCAGTTCACTGAAGGGGCTCACCTCGCCATTACTGGTGGTCCACGGCATGGCCGACGACAACGTACTCTTCCTCAATTCCACCGAGCTCATGGCCGCTCTGCAAAACCAGGGAACGCAATTCCAGTTGATGACCTATCCCGGCGGAAAGCACGGGCTCTCGACGCCGGCGATGAAGAAGCACGCCTACCACGCGATTGCGAATTTCTTTGACGAGAAGCTGAAGCGGGCAGTGAGTGGACAGTGAGCTTTCAGCGGTCTCCGCTGTAGCTGTACTTGCCTGGCGGGATCTCGGTAATCCATTGCAAGACAGATGATTAGCGGCTTTATTCCACGCGAGACCAAGGTATATATACCTTGGTCTCAGTGAGAAGCAGATTTCTTGGTCACGCTCCATTGACTTCGTCCATGTCATAGGTATATATACCTATGACATGGCGATATGAGGTGTGAAATGTTAAAAAGCACGGACACTCTCAAACACGCGATTAAAAGGATTCAGGTGTACTTCAGCCAAAACGCCAGCAGAGTCTATACAGAGTATGAACTCCGTGCAATCCTCAAATACAAACGCGCAGAGTGGAAAATCGCACCATGGACCCTTGGTTCTCGATTCGTTGAATTTCTGCTTTCGAATGAAATCCTTCGAGAAACAAGGGTTGAGTCGGAATCGTATCCGGCCAAGAGGCGATTCACGCGGGAAGACGCCACGCCGTACCAAGTAGCACTTTCTTTAGCAGCTGATACTTACCTCACACACAGCACGGCAGTGTTTCTGCATGGACTCACCGATCAAATACCGAAGACGATCTATGTGAACCGAGAGCAGCGACCCAAAGCGGCATCCTCAGCGTGCCTTACACAGGGTCGAATTGACCTGGCCTTCTCTGGCAGACAAAGAACTTCCAAGTATGTGTTCAGGATCGCGTCGCATCGTATCGTGGTTCTGAGCGGAAAGCACACTGGACGGCTCGAAGTGGAGAGTGTCGATGGACCGTCAGGAGAGCTCTTACAGGCCACATCGATCGCACGAACCCTTGTAGACATTACGGTCCGGTCCGGTTACGCGGGTGGAGTCTCCCAGGTTCTGGAGGCATACAGGGGTGCGCGGGGGAGAATAGCGGGGGAACGGTTGCTAGGAGTCCTGAAGGAGCTTGACTACGTTTATCCCTATCACCAATCGATCGGGTTCTTGCTCGAGAAGGCGGCCTGGGCGGAGGAGGATATCAAACCTTTTCGAACATTGGAGATGAAGTTCGACTTCTACCTTCTGCACGGCATGCGCGAGCGAGAGTACGATCAACGTTGGCGGTTATTCTACCCAAAGGGACTTTAGCTTTCGAGCTTCATCCACCACGAACTCGAAGTAGAAATCGTAATCGAAAACCTCCGATGTAACGGCCTGTCTCACGGCGTCCCAGTCTGGACGATGGAATTCACGCGCGCGATCGATTTCCGAAATGAGTCTGAGTGGAACATGCTTTGCCTCGAAGATAGCCCGACATAGGAGCAAGTTCTCCGGCAGGCCAACATCGATGCCTCGACTTGTTATCGTTGTGTAAATATCATAGAAATCGCGCGCGCGGGGATGCCCGCTCTTATCAAGGGCATACTGGTAGTCTGGCATCTGCTGACAAATTGAGCGATACTTCTCAAACACGCACATTTCTTCCGAATACACGAAAATCACTTGTCCCGCGACAGTGGCGCGGACCTTGTCCCGACAGTATTCATGTTTACTGATGTCAATGTGGAATCTGCGGCCCTGCCTCGAATCGATGGGTATCGACTGGCGCTGGAGTGCGCTGAAGTCTTCCCTTAGTCGCTCGTGACTCACACTATCGATTATCTTGAATTCTACAATGTACCCGCCCCACCAGGGCAGAAGATCGGTTCCAATCACTGGTGGTACGGTCTTGAAACTAAAGTCGAAAACGATGAGGTTGTGTGCTTGAAATGCTCGCCGGAGCGCTTGATGGATTCGCTGTTGAATGTCCTCGACATCGTCGAACTGTCCACTGATTGAGAGGTCGATGTCGATAGACCCTCGTGAGATAACGCCATGCACCAGTTCCAGTGCATTCCCGCCCTTGAGGACCAAATGTTGGTAAAGCACGGGATCTGAAAAGAGCGCCGAAATGGCTGTCCGTCGGATGTCCGCGAGGTCCACACTTGTATGATCTGCGCCAAGAACGATCTGGGCAAGCATTACCTTTCGGTGCTAGTACAGGCTTTAGTCCGTCGCCACCTCAAGCCAGTGCCGCACCAATCGCGCTACCCGTTCTGTGTTGGGTGGATCGTAATTGCCGAGGACAATTACGACCGAGCCGCGGTTGAAATCCGCTTCCATGCTCGCATTGATCCCCGGGGCACCGCCGGCGATTCCGATGCGTCGCGGCCTGCCCGCCGACGCCTTGTTTGAAGCGTTGGCATCCGAATCGCCAGGTCGCACACCGGTGAGAAACCACTCGGTGCTGGCCGGTGTCAGCAGGCGATTCTCCTGGAGGGCAATCGTGAACTTGAGCAAGTCCCCGACCGTTGAGTATCCGCCTCCCGCGGCACTCCCCTTCGCGGGACGGGAGTAGATGTTCTTCTTCCATGGACCTGGATTCTTGGCGGGCTCACGCGTATATCCCTCCGACAGATTGTCGACCGGATCATCGGCCTCGTACGAATCTGTCGCGGTCATCCCTGCCGGGACGAAGATGTGGTCGCGGACATAATTATAGTACGAATTCCCCGACACAGCTTCGATGACTACTCCCAAAACAATGTATCCGCCATTGGAGTACTGCCGTTGCCGGCCCGGCTCAAATTCGAGCGGCAGGCTGTCGAACAAGGGCAGGAAATCGCGATTGCTTCGAAAGCGATCTTTGGGCGACGCATCGAACCGATCACCGAAGAAGTCGCCGATTCCGCCCATCATCTCGACCAGATTCTCGATCGTCACTTTCCGGCGCGCATCGGCATTGGGATAATCCGGCAGGAATCGCCCCAGCGTGTCTTCCAACCTCAGTTTCCCTTTCTCGATCAACTGCCAGATCGCCAACCGAGTGAAGTATTTATTCATCGATCCCAGATTGAATTTCGTGTCGAGGCGATTCGGGACATTGAATTCCTTGCTCGCCAGGCCATATGCTTTCTGGAATACGGGCGCCCAGTTTCTGGCCACCAGCACCACGCCGGAGAACTCATCGGCTTTGGCCATCTTGTCCAAGCGCGACCCGAGCGAGTCGAGAAACTGCTTCTCGGTCACCGGACTCATTGATGACTCCGAATCGTCCGAATCCGTTTGCTCGATGCTACTGCTGACGAGTTTCCATGGGGAGACAGGTTCGAACTGGAAGGCGAATCTCAGCCAGCCGCCCGAATCGGACTTCGCCATAACCGTGACGGCGGCGGAGTCTGACTTGACAACGCGATCCGGCCGCAACTTTCCCAGTTCAGAGCGCATGCCACGATAACGGCTCAATCGATCCTCAACCGGGCGATCCTTCAGCGCCTGTTCGGCGGCATTGCTGAGAAAGTACGCCCGCATGGAATCTTCGCCGCCGTTGAAGGCAGCAAAGTATTCGACCGCACGCTTTCCGGCCGGAGTCCTGGGAGGCTCGAACGCCCATGCGCCCGCCATCGCGCCAACGAAGAGCGCATCCAATACGACCCTCATGATTCCCCGTCTGATCGTCGATTTCATATGAAGCTACCCGGATTGGTTATTCCAACATTTTCGATTTCGATTTCCTGCATGCGTGAATCAGTATGTGCATGATTCGAGACCCTGCCGCCTGCCCCGAGTGTGGCTATCCGTATAGACAAACACCCTGACATCACGGTTGCTCGAAAAATGTGGGGTGGAGGAGCAAGCGGATCAGGCCTTGATTCGGGACATCTTCCTACGAGCTGATTTGCGGCAATTCGTCATTCCCGCGATCGGGCGTGTTGAAACACCCGGCCAATCGGTCTCCATGACCGGGTCGGCGGTGGGGAGGGCGAGGCTCCTGCCGAGCCTCCTATCCGCGCGGGCGAAAGGCTCGGCACGCCTCGCCCTCCCACAGCCGCACTGCACGCGGAGGAATGTCGTCAGGCTTTTTCAATACGCCCGAAAAGCGGGAATCCAGGGACTCACCGGCGACTGGTTTCCCACCTTCGCGGGAATGACGGTGAGGGGACTTCGACACAGCGCGGGGAGCCGATCCGATTGTTGGCCGTGCCCAGTGCTGTTGGTGTATGGCTATTGCCAGAGGGATATGAGGCGAAGGTCCGCTTTCCACTTGTAGAGGAATTCGCCGCAAGGTAGTTTTCCCGCCACGCGTGCTTTCACACAAGCTAAGGAGTCAATCATGCGTCGCCTCATCAGTCGAATCGTTTTCACGCTCATCACACTCGGCTTGTTGTCCGCCCAGGCAGTGTTCGCGGCTCCGCCCGAGACCAAAATGGAACTCGTGACCGACACGCTCCATGGCGTGGCGATCCCCGATTCGTATCGCTGGCTGGAAGACCAAAAGAGCCCGGCCACCCGCGACTGGCTGCAGCGCGAGATGGCGTACACCGAATCGTTCTATCCCAAGTTCACTGCGTTGGATGGGATCAAAAATCGCCTGACCAAGCTTCTGCGCATCGACCGTGTGTCGGCGCCTTTCCGCTGTGGCCAACGGTATTTCTTCTCGCGGCGCAATGCCGACCAGGAACTCTGGACCACGTGGTGCCGTGAGGGGAAGGACGGTAAAGAACAGCTCTTGTTGGATCCGCATACCATGAGCAAGGATCTCCGTACGAATGCCGAAATGGCCGACGTTTCGGACGATGGCAAGATCATGGCGTATTCGATCCGCGAGGGAGGGCAGGACGAGACGGCGATTCACTTCCGCAATATC
Source organism: bacterium (assembly GCA_021813505.1). Classification (GTDB taxonomy): domain Bacteria; phylum Zixibacteria; class MSB-5A5; order WJJR01; family WJJR01; genus JACRMA01. Next base: position 9,650 of record JAKAKI010000074.1, read on the forward strand.
GACACGGGTTCTGATCTGCCCGACGTCTTCCCGCCGAACGTGTATTTTGGCATGTCGATCACCAAGGATGATAAGGGGTGCTACTACGTCAAGCGCATCGAAGGCGGCGCCAGCCGGGCGTATTACCACGAGTTCGGCCAGCCGATGGAGACCGACAAGTACATCTTCGGTGATGGATACGGTCCCGAGGAAATCGTCGGAGCGGGACTGTCGGAAGATCGCCGCACCCTGGTGATTCAGGTCAGCTACGGCGCCGGCGGGAGCAAATCCGAACTCTTCATTAAGGATGCGGCCACGGATGGTCCGATCGTAACGGTCGTTAAAGGGGTCGATGCGATCTTCTCAGGGACTGCAATCGGCGATAAGCTGTACATCCAAACGAATCTGAATGCTCCGAACTGGAAAGTCATGGTGACCGAGTTGGCCAAACCCACACAGGAGAATTGGCGGGACGTGGTCCCCGAGGCGGCATCGCCAATCGCAGGGCTCACCTTTGTCGGTGGGAAGATATTCGTCAATTATCTGGAGAACGTGGTCAATAAGGTGAAGATCTTTGGTCCGAACGGCGAACCGCAGGGGGAATTGGCGCTTCCGGGGCTGGGCTCGGGGGGCACACTGAGCGGACGCTGGGACGATCAGGAAGGGTATTACTCGTTCACGACGTTTAATCTCCCCGGCTCCATCTACAAGTATGACGTCGCCACCGGCAAGAGCGAGGTCTGGTTCAAGCCCGATGTGCCGTTCCAGGGCGACAACTTTGAAGTCAAGCAGGTCTGGTACAATTCGAAGGATGGGACGAAGGTCCCGATGTTCCTTGCCTATCGCAAGGGCCTGGTCCTCGACGGCAACAATCCCACTTATCTGACCGGGTACGGCGGTTTCAATGTCTCCAGCGGCGCGTATTTTTCATCCGTCTACGCAACCTGGATGGAGGCGGGAGGCGTGGTGGCTTCGCCGGCCCTGCGCGGCGGCGGCGAATTCGGCGAGAAGTGGCACAAGGACGGGATGCTGGACAAGAAGCAGAATGTCTTCGATGACTTTATCGGCGCCGCCGAATGGTTGATCGCCAACAAGTACACGAATCCGAAACGTCTGGCGATCATGGGTGGCAGCAACGGCGGCCTATTGGTTGGCGCCATGCTGACTCAGCGGCCCGATCTGTTCAAGGCGATCGTATGCTGGAATCCGCTCTTGGACATGCTGCGCTACCATCGCCTGCTCATGGGACCGTACTGGATCTCCGAGTACGGGTCGGCCGATTCGGCCAGCCAATTCTCGTACCTGCGCGCCTACTCGCCCTATCAGAACGTGAAGAAGGGTGTGAAGTATCCCTCGGTGATGTTCATCAGCGGTGACGGCGACACGCGCGTCGATCCGATGCATGCGCGCAAAATGGCCGCGCTCATGCAGGCCACCGTGTCGGATGACACGCCCATCCTGCTGTACTATGACATGAAATCCGGCCACGTCGGCACGAACCCGCTCGGCAAGACGATCACGGACAATTCCATCCAGTTAGCCTACATCATGTGGCAACTGGGAGTGGAGTATCCCGCGAAGAACTAGCTGGCTCGGATCCAGGTTGAGACGCTGGCTCGGAGGTAACGATGAGAAGGTTTCTGTTCCTGGGGTTGCTCGCTCTTGTCCTGGCAGGATTAGGGGCTTGTTCGAAGAGCAGCAAGCCAGAGTCGGACACATTTGTCTATCCATTGACAGTTGGAAATGAATGGGTCTATCGGCGGGTACTTCACTGCACTGGTGCTGGATGCGAGCTTGGTCCCGATACCATCCGCTGCAGCATTCTGGTCCGCGTTGTGTCAATCGACACAACGACGGCTCCAACGCCTGCCTATCGTCTCGATGCCAAGACCTTCTTCGAGGATGGCTCTACATACGGAGCTCAGACGCTTTATCAGAATCGTGCGGATGGGTTGTATGAGTTGGCAGCGGAGGACACCGGGCACGCGACATTTTACGGACGGCCTAAAGCGGGTGAATGGATCAGTCCGATCCACGCATATCTACCGCCGCCTTTCCGAACTACGGACGCCCTTCCAGGCGGCATCCGTTTCGACAGCACGGCTTGGCATCATTCTTCTCTGCTACCTCTTCAGTATCCGCTGAAGGGAACGTGGCGATACATAACCGGTAACGAGGAATACAAATGGGACATAGACAAGACGGTGCGAGGCCGTGAGAAGGTGACTACCAAAGCCGGGGAATACGACTGCTTCAAGATTGACTGGCAATACCCGCTGGGTATTGACGTTGCGTGCACCGAGTACGTCTCCGGCTACGGATTGTTCAAGCGGATATGGGCGATGAAGATCATGATCGGCGATTCGTTGCGCGAATACGCCGATGTGACGGAGCTGCAGAGAGTACATCTGGCAAGATGAGGGTCCGGAAGGAGCGCGGTAACCCACGGTCGATTTCGCGAGCCATCTTACCACCACACGTGAGGTGAGTTCTGCAAGCCCTGACCGGAGGAGTTTGTTGAAAAACCAAGTTCACCAGCGGGGTGCCACGGACAAGCAGAATCTCCGGCTCTTTGGAGAATCTGCTTGTCCGTGTCTTCTTCTCGCAAACAGAAGAAAGACACGGACAAGGAAGACCGGGCAGAAGAGCCGCTCGGTCTTCCTTGTCCGTGGCACCGGATTACAGAGGCCTTCGACTTGAGAGAACGGGGTTCCTCAACCCCCCCCGGTGGTCATCGCCATCGGCCCGTTTCCATGGTCCTTCGGCGTTAAGTCTTCACCGCAGTTCCCCAGGCCCCTGTAACGCGTTAATCTATTGAATTACAACGCGTTAATAGATTCACGAGATTCTATCACAAACAAACTTCCCGGGAACTCGTATTTGTGCTTGACGGTTATTTAAGTAATCGCTTAATTACTAAACCATGACGAAGCAGACATCCCATACCCGATACAAAGCCGAGCTCTACCGGCAATTCGCCCGCGTTGGCCGGGCGGTCAGCAGCCCCCGGCGGCTGGAGATTCTCGATTTGCTGTCCCAGGGTGAGCGCACGGTGGAACGGCTCGCCACCGAAATCGGCACCACGATGTCCAATATTTCACAGCACTTGCACGCTCTGCGCGAGGCGGGACTGGTGCAATCACGAAAAGAAGGCCTGTTCGTGCATTACTCGCTGGCCGGCGAAAATGTCGCCGAATTCTGGCGGGCAATGCGCACGCTCGCTGTCGATCTCTCGTCCGAAGCGCGGGAACTGATTCACTCATTCATCAACGAACGCGACTCATTCGAAACTGTCGAGCACGGCGAACTTCTCAAGCGCGTCGAATCGGGGCGCGCCATCGTCATCGATGTTCGCCCATTGCACGAATACGACGCGGGTCACATCCGGGGAGCGATGTCGATTCCCCTCGACGAGCTGCCGGGCCGTATCGGGGAGCTCCCGGGTGATCTCGATGTAGTCGCCTACTGCCGCGGTCCGTATTGCCTCCTGTCGGTCGAAGCGGTCGAGCTTCTGCGTAAACAAGGCCGGCACGCTACACGCCTCGTGGATGGATTTCCCGAGTGGCGGGCCGCCGGATTTCCCATCACGAAAACGGAATAGACTCTTGGCGCCGGACAAAGATCGGATCGGCGATGAACGGCACATTGAACAACACACTGTATCGAACTGCACACGACGGGAGAGATAGAATCATGAAGACAGGGTCACTTCTCATTATCACCGCTCTGAGCGTGCTGGCCATCGCCGGCTGCCAGAGCTCCGATGCGAACACACAGACGGCCCCCGAAGGGGCGCCGAAGCCGGTGGTTCTTACCGTGGCCGGCAAATCGCCGGGCTCTCAATATGTGGAGCAGATGGGGACAGTCACCGCCCGCCAGCGCGCCGGGATCGAAACCAAGATCCAGGCGCAAGTGCAGCGGATTCCAATCGCGCTCGGAACTCATGTTCGCAAAGGCGATTTGCTCGTCGAACTGGACACGCGTGACTTGCATGCACATGTCGACCAGGCGCAGGCAGTTCTGCAACAGGTGTCTCAGGATTACGCGCGTTACAAGCGGCTCTTTGAACAGGGCGCGGTAACCCAGCAGGATTATGAAGCGGCCAAGATGCAGCAGTCGGTCGCCGAAGCAGCGCTTGCCGAGGCGCAGGCGATGCTCAGCTATGCGCAGATTACCGCGCCATTCGCCGGCACGATCACCGAAAAGTCCGTCAATGTCGGTGACCTTGCGGTCCCTGGCCGGCCGCTCTTTGTGCTCGAGGATAACACACCAAGGCAATTGGTTGTCGGAATTCCCGAGTCGTACCGTCTGGCAATCAGTCCCGGCGACTCCGTGCCTGTCGCGATTGCGGCTGGGGATGCGCAAATCACAGGAGTTGTCGGAGAAATCTCGCCGAGTGCCGATCCATCCAGCCGCACATTCACTGCGAAGATCGACTTGCCCGAAAGCGCCAATGTCCGCCCGGGACAAATCGCCCGGATGCTCTTGAACGCCGGCGGAAGTGAATCAGTGGCCATTCCCATCTCGGCTCTGGTGCATCGCGGACAATTGGAACTGGTATTCGTCGCGGCACCCGAAAACCGCGCCAATCTCCGCCTGGTGCGAACCGGACGGATCTATCAGGACAAGATCGAAATACTGGCCGGGTTGAATGCCGGCGACCGCATCGTCAACACAGCGCCGGCCGGACTGGCGGATGGCGACCGTATTGAGGAGCGTCCCTGATGTCCCGTCATTCCGACGCGCCATTGTCCGAAGGCCTTGCTGGGGCTTTCGCCAAATCGTTCATCAACTCGAAGCTGACGCCGCTTCTGATTATCGCGTCGATTCTCCTCGGGGCGCTTGCGGTCTTCCTGCTGCCACGGGAGGAAGAGCCGCAGATCAAAGTCCCGATGGTCGACGTCATGGTCGGTGTGTCCGGATTCTCCGCCAAGGAAGTCGAGGAGCGCGTCACCGCGCCGATGGAGAAACTGATCTGGGAAGTTCCCGGTGTCGAATACGTCTACTCGATCTCCCAGCCGGAACAATCGCTGGTGATCGTCCGGTTTCTCGTCGGCCAGGACGTCGAACGCAGCCTGGTCAAGCTCAACCAGAAACTCCAATCCAATTTCGACAAGATCCCCCCGGGCGTCTCGTTCCCGCTGTTGAAGCCCCGTTCGATTGATGATGTCCCCATTCTAGCGCTCACTTTTCACAGCGCCACACAGGATCACTTCGCATTGCGCCGTCTCGTAGCCGAGGTGGAGGACCACGTCAAGCAGGTCAAGGATGTTTCGGAGACCGCGATCATCGGCGGTTTACGCCGCCAGTTTCGCGTGCAACTTGATCCGGATGCGTTGGCGGCACGCGGCCTCGATCCGCTGAGTGTCATTCCCATTCTCCAGCAGGCCAATAGCCAATCCAAAGCAGGAACGATCACCCGGCAGAACCGCGAGGTGGTGGTGGAGACCAACGGATTCCTGCGCGATGCGGCCGACTTGGAACAGGTCGTGCTGGGTGTCAATAACGCTGCTCCTGTGTACCTGCGTGATGTCGCGCAGGTCGTCGATGGCCCCGAGGAGCTCTCGCAAGTCGTGATGTTCGGAACAGGTGCGGCGTCGGGCAGACCGACAGAGGACGCCGCGGTCACGCTGTCGATTGCCAAACGCCCCGGCACCAACGCGATTATGGTTGCCGACAAGGTGCTGGAGAAAATCGAAGACCTGCGCAGCCGGATGCTGCCGTCCGACGTGTCGATGACGATCACCCGTCACTACGGCGAAACGGCCGAGGACAAATCCAACGAACTTCTGTGGCACATGCTGATTGCCGTTGTCAGCGTCTCGATTCTGATTCTGGTCAGCCTCGGCTGGCGTGAGTCGATCATCATCGCACTGGCCATTCCCTCGACACTGGCGCTCACATTGCTCGTCTTTTATCTGGCCGGTTTCACCTTGAATCGCATCACGCTGTTCGCGCTGATCTTTTCGATTGGCATTCTGGTCGATGACGCCATTGTCGTGGTGGAGAACATCACACGCCATCTGCACTTGCCGGCCAACCAGCGGCGCTCGTGGGGAAAAGTGGCCGTCGAGGCGGTATCGGAGGTTGGCAATCCGACCATCCTGGCGACCTGGGCAGTGATCGCGGCAGTATTTCCCATGGCTTTGGTCGGTGGATTGATGGGGCCGTACATGCGGCCGATTCCCATCGGCGCCACCGCGGCCATGTTGTTCTCGCTTTTGGTGGCATTCGTCGTGACCCCGTGGGCGGCCGTCCGCGTTCTCGGCTGGAAGGCAGGGAAGTCTCACCTGGCGGCGCATAATGATGCGAAGGAGGCGTGGACCACGAGGGTCTATCGCCGGCTGATGGGGCGTCTCATCCACAATTCCCGCACCCGGCAGCTCTTCCTGGTCCTGATCACCGCAGCACTTCTACTGGCGATGGGGCTGGTCGGCATCGGTTGGGTGCAGGTCAAGATGCTCCCCTTCGATAACAAGAATGAATTCCAGATCGTGATCAACATGCCGGAGGGCAGTTCGCTCGAACAAACAGCGCAGGCGGCTGGGGAGATCGCCCGCGCTGTGCGCACCGAACCCGAGGTTACGAATTATCAAATCTACACGGGAACGTCGGCTCCATTCAACTTCAATGGACTCGTGCGGCATTACTTCCTGCGTCGCGGCGCCCATGTCGCGGACATCCAGGTCAATCTGCTGCCCAAGGGCGAACGTTCGGCGCAGAGCCATGAGATCGCCAAACGCGTGCGTCCCCGCATCGCTGAAATCGCCCAACGTTATCGGGCGCGCGTCGCCGTGGCGGAAGTACCTCCCGGCCCGCCGGTGTTGCAGACGTTGGTCGCGGAAATCTACGGGCCAACCGATTCCTCACGGACTCAACTCGCCCGCGAAGTCAGAAACGTGTTCGCCTCCACTCCCGGCGTCGTCGACATCGACTCCTATCAGGAGGAGGATCAGCCCAAGTTCCGCATGGTGATCGATCATCAGAAAGCGGCCCTGCACGGCATCAGCGCGCAGATGATCGCCCAAAGCCTGCGTGCCGCTGTCGGCGGGCTGCAGGTGGATATCGTTCATCGAGAAAATGAGCGTGAAGATATCCCGCTGATCGTGGAACTTCCGCGCAGCCGCAAGACGGGAGCGCCCGACCTTCTAAAACTGCAGATTCGATCCCCGCGGCCACGGAGCGGCGGTGCGCCAATTCTGGTGCCGCTTTCGGAATTGGTCAGAAACGAAGATGGCATCGTTGACAAGACGATCTATCACAAGAACCTGATGCCGGTCACCTACATCATTGGCGACGTCGCCGGTGCGCACGAAAGCCCCGTGTATGCGATCGGGGACATGAACAAAAAGCTCGAGCGGCTGGACATGACCGCGTTGGGTGGCAGCCAGGCGAAATTGCAGATTCTCAACGCGTCGCAACCCTCGTCTACGATGGAACCGGCCTTGAAGTGGGACGGGGAGTGGCACATCACGATTGAAGTCTTCCGCGATCTGGGACTCGCATTCGCGGCCGTCCTGGTTTTGATCTACATCCTTATGGTCGGTTGGTTTCAGTCGCTGTTGACACCGCTGATCGTCATGGTGGCGATTCCATTTTCGCTCATCGGCATTCTTCCGGCCCATGGCGCCCTCGGGGCTTTCTTCACCGCCACGTCGATGATCGGCTTCATGGCCGGAGCGGGGATCGTGATCCGCAATTCGATCATCCTGGTCGACTTCATCGAATTGCGCCTGCGGGAGGGCATGCCATTGGCAGAAGCGGTGATCGATGCCGGCGCCGTGCGATTCCGGCCGATGCTGCTCACTGCCGGCGCGGTGATCGTGGGGGCGGGTATTATTCTCTTCGATCCGATCTTTCAGGGACTGGCGATTTCCCTGATGGCCGGCGAGGTCGCGTCGCTGCTCATCAGCCGTGTCGCCGTTCCCATCTTGTACTACGCGGGCAATCGGAAACGCCATGCCGCCGGGATTCAGGCGGCACCGGCCGAGGCCGCGCCAACTGTGTCTTAATTGATGAAAGGAGAAGTGCAGCCAATGTCACTCGAACATGCCATTCGCGCTATCGCTGGAACATTCGTGGTTGCCAGCCTTGCGCTGGGCTGGTTTGTCAGCCCGTACTGGTATCTGTTTACCGCATTTGTGGGCGTCAATCTTTTCCAATCGGCATTCACCAAATGGTGCCTGATGGAGGATATTCTCAAGAAGACGATCTTCGCACGCCGCCAGGCGGCGTGAGGCGGAAGGCCGGCGAATCTGGCGGCAAGTCAAACGAAGCCCGTCCCGCTCACTGGAGCAGAACGGGTTTCTGCTTGGTGATGGAACTCAATGGCCCTGGATGAAGAGTGAACGGTGAAACAGCACGAATTCTAATCAGGAACCTGGCGCAATTGCGATCACGGCGCGCATGGATCAAGCGGAGCCGGGCCACCGCTGGAAGAATGGTCAATCAGGTAGATCACATCGAACAGGTCGGCTGCGGCATCGTTGTTGACATCTGCCCGCGTGGTTGGGCACGCTAGATCCTGGACATCGGGATCGCCGCTGAAGACGATGCCGATGGCGGCGATCACGTCGAACACATCAATAACGAGGTCGGCATTGATATCTCCTTGGTGTGGGCAGTCGCAAGAGAGGATGCCTCTGTCGAGAAAGATCTGGGCGATGGTTAAACTGTGGGCGGCGGCGTAGGTGAGCGTGTCGGATCTAAGGATGTAGCTTGCCCCGACGAGAAAGGTCGGGTTTGCCGCCGAATCAGCCCGCATCAGTTGAAAGCTTCGGAGACACAGGCTGTCCGTAACCCGCTTGCCGAGTGCCTCCTTCATTTGCCACAGGCAGGCAGACCAGATTTCGCCGTCAAGATGGGGTTCGTTATGCAGGGAATCCGGGTAGTGCTTTATTGTGTTCAGACGCCGATCAAATGGTGGCAGTGAAGGTGAGCTGCGATTGAACCACTCCGCCCAATATGCGGCAGGGAACGCGGTTGGATATAACGAGTCAAAGGCCGATGCCGCCCAGTAGTCAGCTGTACCCTCGCCGATTGCCCTCGTCTCGTTTGGTCTGCCTGGGGCGACAGTCATGCCGGGGTTGATATTGTCAATTATCGCGTGACAGTACTCATGGAGAATGAGATCGCCGTCTTCCGCCGCATCTGTTCCGCCATCGCCAAATACAATGGTCCCGTCACCAAACGGCGCGGAGGCACCGTACTGTGCGTTATGCACATCATCCCAGCCATGCGGATCGACCTCAATTTGCCGGTGGCAGGCATTTGTGAAGCCGAGATTCTGGACATATGTCTGATTCCAATCAATCCAGAAGTAGCACATCACCGCCTCAAATCCTTGATCGTGGCGGAAGAAGGGAAAGACGCCGTCAGCAGATTGAGGCGGCGTGACGTTGGGGGTATGGAGGTTTCGAATGGCAACGTAGTCACCGTCCAGCCTATCCCCTGGCGGGGTGCGATGCGGCAGCGTGCCAGCGCTCCAGTACGCAGATGAGGGCAGGGCCTCATTGGAGTCGGCGTGATCCCACAATGTCGAATCGTTCAACGAGTGGATTGGATTGGGCATGAAAACTGTGTTCATGCGGGGATCTTCGTTCCATCGCTCCAGTTGCAGGTTGGTCCAGCAGGAGTATGGCCCAGGATCCAGATAAGGCTGGCCCCCCTTGATCTCGCCCATTTCATCCCGCAATTCTATTCGGAAGTCCCAGTAATCGTGCATACCCGGCGCCACAACAACACCGTGGCGCGGTTGGAATTCGAATGCAGCCTGGTAGATATAGAACGGCTGGGTCACCAGGTGCAAGAACTCGGGTCCCGAGGAATTCCGGGCAAAGATCCGGGCGGTGACGAGGTACGTGCTGTCGTAGCTCGGTTCGACGACATAGACAAGTGTGTCATGACGGCGGTATGCATCGAAGTCGACATCCGGCCCCTCGCGTACCGCCGCAAGGGGAAGGCCGAAAGCGGCGTCCTCCCCAGGGGATTCCATGTGTAACGCCACGAGATCGCTATCAGAACCGTAGTTCAGCATGGCAACGGGGAATCGGAGGGAGTCCAGCACGAGCAGCTTGAAATCCCAGCGGCCGTGATAGGGGACAAACACATTTGCACCGAACCACTCGGCGTTACTGCCATAGATTCTGTACCCTGAGGGCTCCACGATCAACCGCTCTCTGTAGAGCGAATCGCGCCCCCAGACTTGAACGTGGATGATTGACGACGGCTCATCCGTGTCGATGTCCCATTCCAAATAGCCCGCACACTGAAAGCCGTCGCTGTCGATATCTCCCTGAGGATAGTAGCAGGCATCAAAGACGCTGAAGATGTGATTGGGCTGGAGTGACGACGCCGATGCCCCGTGCTGGGAAAGCAAATCAAGCTTCTTGCTTGCGGCGATGGTGCCCGCCCTGTAGGGGCGGGGGTTGGGCGCTTTAGCGGTATCGGGGATCAACTTGCTGGGGGGGGGGGGGGGGGGGGGGTTTTTTTTTTTTTTTCTGTCTGGGGGGGGGGGGGGTGGTTGGGGGGGGGGGAGGGGGGGGAGGGGGGGGGGGGGGGGGGGGGGGGGGGGGCAGTATCTCGTCTCTGCTCTGATTCGCGCGGCGACAGATCGAGAACTGGCACGCGACCAAGGTAGTCACAGCCAGGCGGCGGACTCGATGACTTCCCGGCTGAGTCAGCCTTCCCCGTGGTATCCTGCTGGAAGATCGAAGGGTAGATCGGCTCTTCCACTATGTAAAGAGGTCCCACATTCAGGATATCACCGGTAATTCCATCCACGATGAACTCATTCGGAAAGGGATGGCCACTGACCAGAACGGTCGCGATTGCCTTGTAAGTGAGCCTGAACGGGTTCCCGGGGTAGATCACGAGTTCAGGCGATTTCCAGAGCGCCATCGAGTCGGGCAGAAGTGCCTCACGAAGCAGACTGGTCACGAACTGTGCCGAAAGCGCCGGGTTAACATTAAGCGCGTCAATGCGATACGGGCTGCCACCGGCGCTAAGCACTCGCCACCCCTTCCTAACGTGTACGTGCAGTGTGGCGTCTTTCACGGGAACCCCTTTATAGTGCTCCCCATAAACAACCGACTTCGTGCTGTCGTCGATCGTGTGAGTCCCACCACGGACAAACGTGATGTCCCCTGCGTCAGCATCGGGAGCAAGCCCTGAGAAGAGCGGTCGGTACTCCCGCACGAACAGGTCTGCGGCCTCCTCAGGTGTACTCAGCGGTAATCCGGCAGGTGGCCCCCAAAGTTCTTCGACCAGCCCCGTCTGCGAATTCCAACCAACATGCCACGCCCTTGGAGCAATTCCATCCAGCCGCGCCTTGGCTGCCAATGCGGCAGGATGGGGGGCGACTTTTGCTGCCGCGGGCGATGGCTCGGCGGTCTGTGGATTGGCCCACCAGCCTCGTTCGCGGCTTGGCCCGCCGGAACCACCAGCGGCCAATAGTGTGAACGCCGCCAATGGCACCAACAGCACCATGATGGCGGTCTTGCGTGTAAGCATCGGTTCCTCCCTTCGGTTAAGTATTTAGTTGTCGGCGCACTGCCTCTACACCCAGTCATACCCACGAAGGCCGCAGATATTCCAGATGTCAAGAAGAAAGTGGAGTGGTTAAAGTACTACATTAGTTGGAAGAACGGAACTGGAACCCGACACGCTACATTGCGCGGGCACACACCACGCCGGCCTCCGGCCGTCCGCAATCAGAGATTGCGGCCACGCGCACCCGGCGGACTCCCGAGGATTCTCCAGTGCGCAGGCGGGAAAGCGCCCTCGAAACCCTCTGTCATGATGGTGATTATGTCACCTGGATTGGCCGAGATTTCAGATTGCTGCGTCTTGGGAGGGGCTGTCTCTTTCGGTGTTGTGTCGACGGGCGCGGGCAACAGGTCCGGTGATATGATGAGCTGTCCGTGACCCTTAGTGAGCGAATCGGGTTTGGCTTCCTCTCCGATCCGCCGTTTGCCGCTGCGGATCACAGGGCTGCGGGGGGACGATTCCGGGGAAACGCCACTGCTTTGATGTGGGATCATGTATCCGCGGGCCGACTCGGGCAATGGATGACGAGGCTTCCCTACGTCGGGTGGGACCTCGTAGACGCGCCGGTTATCCCCTCCTCCCGGAACGTCGGACATGCCGCTCCAATGGGAGATCACGCGACCGTTCAATGCATCGATGAAATACTCGCCGCCCGGAACCGAGAGGATCTCCCATGCCAGATAAAGCGCCGTGTCTCGCGGATAGACAATCAGCCGGCACCGCGAGAGGTCCAGCGTATCCGGCGAAGCCACCGCCTGTGTGACGATCCGCTTCGCCTCCGCTTCGCTTATCGTGGGTGTCGAGGGGAGGTTGATGCTCGGGAGGTAACTTGAACCGATTGACACCAACTGATCAGTTGGTGAAAAGTGCGCAAGAAGTTGGATGCCGAAGACTTCAAGACCATGGTACATCTGTTGAAACCTCAAATGGCGCGTTCCGCCTCTCTTCTCCTTGAATTCTCCCAGCAACTTCAACTCGGACGACGGGTCCGTCATCCCGAAAACGTCGCGGTTTATCCCCAGAAACTCGATGACTTGTTCCTGAGCCGATCTCGACTTCAATCCGGATGACAGCGAGCCTTCGATATCACTCGGGGAATTGCTTGGACCCATGCGAAGGCTCCTAATCGCGTATGTCCGACGGAACTCTGCCAAGCGGGTCTTAGATGCTGACCCGGTTTCTGTAGCGGCATATCCCAATTCGGCAGTGCCGACTAGGGAGAAGACCAGAACAGTAAGGATGCCTCCTGCCAAACGGGCTCTGTGCCTGAGGTACTTTCCTTGGCGGACATGACCGGACGCGTCGGCGTCGGTCGAATCCGTGAAAGCAAACATCTTGCACCTCCATGGAATGATCTGTGGATCCTACTGGAACGATGCCACGTCAACTGAGTCCCGTGCAGAGCGAAGCGGCCCGGGCAGATCCGGACGGTGGCTAACGTGCTGAGCCAGCCGCCTCGACACCCCGTCGCGGTCACTCCTCGTGACCATAGGATTCCCTCCCTCCGGTTAAATACTTAAATGCAGGCCTACCGCCTCTACACCCAGTCATACCCACGAAGGCGGCAGATATTCCAGATGTCAAGAAGAAAGTGGGGTGGTTGATGTATGACATTAGTTGGAAGCAAGGAATGCGGACACACAATGCTACATCCCGCGGGCACACACCACGCCGGCCTCCGGCCGTCCGCGATTGAAGGGGTGTGTTGAAGAAGCCAGAGAGGGGGAAAGGAGCGTCCGAACGTATGAGATTGCCTCGGCGCATAGAGCCGCGCCTCGCAATGACGCAGTCATGGAATCGGTTGTGTGAAATGTCATGCGAGGAACGTTCCCGCCGAAGCGGGGGACGAAGCAATCTCGTGCGCTCTTTGGCCAATGACCTTGGCTGCGGTGCTTTTCAACACGCCCCACAGATTCCGGCCACGCGCACGCAGTGGATCAACTCATGGCGCGCACACCTTTGCGGATTGCCATCCCGGCGTATGCGCCGGCAAAGGCGACGACCAGCGCCAAGGTGGCTCCAATGTTCTGCGATCGCAATATCGACACGAGCGGAATCCAGATTCCGACCGCCAACGCCCACAGCCATGGACGCTTCCAACCCACAAATCCCAGGGCGCCGGAACTGATCAGAATCGCTCCCACCTCAACCCCAGTGTCATCCCAATTGGGGCGCGAGTCGACATAGGCGAATAAAGCGCCGAGTGCCAGTGCGAGTATCAGGAGAAGTATCTCTTGTTTAGTCATAATCCATCGGACGTTGGAATGTGTTGAGACGTTCAATGTGCATCGTGCTGACGAAGAGGGTGGGCAGATCCCACCCTACTGAATTGTGGGCTTTGCCGACCCACGAGCATTCATTCCTCATTCGAAGCATAGCCGTTGATGGCAAGAGATTCAGGCCGCACTTTTTCTTCGCCGCAGGAGAGCGTCAATGCTCCATTCGCCGCCGCCTTTGGCTGCCATGTAGAGAAAGATGAAGCAGAAGAGGACGGCCGGCTCGCCGTGATTCTGGACCGGCCAGGCGCCATTCGGAGCATGGAATTGCCAGTAAGCTACGGCCATTTCCCCGGACAAGAGAAAGGCGATTGGCTGAGTCAACAAGCCCAGCATGATCGCGATGCCGCCGAAGAATTCCATCATGCCTCCGATGCCGATTTGGGACAACAGCGGCGCGGTCATGCCGCCGGGCATTCCGCCAAACCAGCCCAGGAATTTCACACTCCCCGCATGGAAAAACAGAAGTCCTGCCACAACCCGAAGCAGGAAGTACGAGATCTGCACGGCCTTGTTCATGTTCATCGGTAGACTCCTCTTTGCGGTTACAGAATATCCCCGAGTTTGTCGAACATCTCACACCATCCTTGCACCATCTGCTCGCGCTCTGCTGTGGTCGACGGAACCGTGTGACGCAGCTCCACTCTGGTTTTACTCCCCAGAGCCGTGAAAGTCACCGTCACCAGCGATTCGGAAGGAAACTGGGCGCTGAATCCCAGCTCCGCGGGATCCATCTTCTTTCCGGTGTTGTCCGCCAACGATTCCAGGAAGACAAGCCGTTCTGGAAAGAGAATTTCCTGATAGATTCCTCTCGTCCAGAATTCCAGGCCATCGGGCCTCCGCATGCAGAAAAGAAACAGTCCTCCCACGCGCAGGTCGACTGTGCAATACGGTGTCGTGCAATCCATCGGTGCCCACCAGCGTTTCAGTTGTTCCGGGTCGGTCCAGGCGTTGAACACCAGTTCACGCGGAGCATTGTAGACGCGCGAGATCACCACTTCATGGTCGGTAGATGTCGCGACAGCGGATAGTGGTTGATCAGTCATGGTTTATCTCCTAGTGGAATAGCCGGTCGATGTTCTACGTTGATATGCGCACAACATTCAAGTGCGCATCGAGCCGATCCAATGTGCCCGACCAGCCCCCTTGCATTGATTTATGGCCATCCACAAATGTGCGGCGCTCCGACTCACTCTCATTGATGGGGACAACACTCATCGTGACCGTGGTCTTGCCATCGTGCTCCGTGAGTGTCATTGTTGAGAGCATTTCCAACGGCCACCCGGCAGCCAGAGGATGGCGGGTGATGCCACCATGTTCATCAGAAAACGACGAGACATAGACGAGCCGCCCCGGGGCGCTGACTTCGCGGAAAACGAACTTGCCCCACATCATTCCCCCGTCGGGAGTGCGCATGCCGTAGTGATAGACCCCGCCAGGACGAAGGTCGATCCGGCAAAATTCCATCGTGCACCCTTTGGGCCCCCACCATTTCATGAGGTGTTCGCATTGTGTCCACGCGTTGAATACCTGCCGCCGTGGCGAATCGAAGACGCGCGAGAAGACGAATTCAACGGCGGATGTTTCGGTCTTTTGACCGCTTCTTTCGGCCATGGTTTTTACTCCTTGATTGCAGATCACGAAGAAACTCGTCGAGTCGATCCAGACGATCTTCCCAGAATTGGCGGTAATGTTCAATCCATTCCGACACTTCCTGCAACGGCTGCGCGGCGATGCGGCACGGACGCAACTGCGCCTGCCGGCCCCGCTCCACCAGCCCCGCGCGCTCGAGCACGCGGATATGTTTGGAGATGGCCGGCAAGGTCATCTCAAACGGTTCGGCGAGTTCAGTCACCGAGGCCGCCCCGATCTTGAGGCGGGCGAGGATCGCCCGCCGCGTGGGATCGGACAGGGCGGCAAAGGTGGTGCTCAGGGTGTCGGTCGTCGGCATTGATTAACCATCCGGTTAATTAACCTCGTGGTAAATACGATTGACGATGGTTTTTCTCCAGTATTTTGTTGCGAATTCAAGAGAAAATCCGTATGGAGTTGACGGCCTTGGAGTTAGGCCGGTCCGGCCAGGAACCACGGGCCGCCCTTTGGTGTTCTGCTGTTGGAAGTGACGGGTCACGAAATCACACGATCTTGATGAGAGGGATACTGATGGACGGGAAAAAGGTTATTGCTGTGGTCGGCGCCACCGGCGCCCAGGGCGGCGGATTGGTGCGTGCGATATTGTCTGATCCGACTGGTGGGTTTGCCGTCCGGGCGATCACCCGGGACACCAACTCCGACAAAGCGCGGGAACTGGCTCGTCTGGGCGCGGAAGTCGTGGCGGCAGATGTCAACGACGAGTCCGGCCTGGCTAAAGCGCTGCAAGGCGCGCATGGCGCGTATTTCGTCACCTTCTTCTGGGACCACTTTTCACCTGAAAAGGAATTGGCGCACGCCACCAACATGGCCAGGGCGGCGAAGACGGCCGGTCTCAAGCACGTGATCTGGTCCACGCTGGAGGACACGCGCCGTTGGGTGCCGCTCTCGGATGACCGTATGCCGACACTCATGGGGAAATACAAGGTCCCGCACTTCGACGCCAAAGGTGAAGCCGACAAGGTGTTCCTCGAATCGGGTGTGCCCACGACGCTGCTCTTGACGTCGTTCTACTGGGATAATCTGCTTTACTTCGGCATGGGACCGAAGCGCGGCAGTGATGGCGGGCTGACGTTCACGCTCCCGATGGACGACAAGAAGCTTCCGGGCATTGCCGCCGAGGACATCGGGCGTTGCGCCTACGGCATTTTCAAGAGTGGGTCCGCCTACATCGGTAAGACTGTTGGAATCGCCGGCGAACATCTGACCGGCGCGCAGATGGCCGATGCACTGGGCCGGGCACTGGGACAGAGAGTCAGCCATAACGCGGTGCCTCCCGAGGTCTATCGCAGCTTCGGATTCCCCGGCGCGGAGGATCTCGGCAACATGTTCCAGTTCAAACGCGACTTCAACGAAGTGTTCTGCCGTGTCCGCGACCCAAAGCTGGCACGTTCGTTGAATCCAGCCTTGAAGACCTTCGATGCCTGGCTGGCGGAAAACAGCGCCAAGATACCGCTTGAGTGAGCCGGATGATCAACCTGCCGGCGGTCGATCAGAATCCATTGCTAATTGATCTTCGCAATCAGCAGGATGATGACGAGGACCAGGGCGGCGTTGATCGGTATCAGGTAGTGATAAAACAGCGGACCGACGTGGCCGCTCGACTCGCGCGTCAGTTTTCGGTAGATACTCAGGCACCGGAGCACTTCCAGGCGGAGAAGAACCGGATTCACGGTTGTACCGTGCACCTGGCAGTAGCGCACCGCCATCAAGCTGGCGACGATGGCCCAGATCATACAGGCGACCGCAGTAATGGAGAGCAGAGTTACCATTCGCCATCTCCTTCCCTAATCGATCTGAGAGTAATACGGCGGCAAATATGAAATTGTGCAAGCGATTTGCAGGAGCGAAGTTGGGCCGAAAGGGCCGGGATTCTCAGTCTCCCAGCCCCATCTTCTTCAAGAACGCCGGCCAGCGCGGATCGTTGTGGAGAGTACGAAACGTCGGCTCGCACTTGACCTGGGGAAATCCGGCGTCGCGCAGCTCGAACCCCTGGTCCATCCAGTAGAAGGCGGCATCCGCTTCGCCTCTCGCGGCGTGGATGGCGGCGATCTGGAACGCCGAATCGACGGCGTGATTCGCCTCAAGTTCCCGAAGTGCGGCATCCGCCTCGTTGAGCCGGCCCGCCTTGAAATTGACGTAAGCCCGTGCAGTGAGCAGCGCCCAGTCGGCGGTCTCCAGCTCGGCCTCGGCGATGGCTTCGGCATCCCGTCCCTCATCCACCAGCACCATTGACAACACGCTGTGTGTGCTGACTCGTTGCGGGGAAAGCTCCAGCGCCTTACGGTAGGCGCGCGCGGCGTCGGCCGGACGAAGTAGCGAGCGGTAGATGTGACCAAGTTGAGCGTATGTCGAGGAGTTGAGTGGATCCTGATCCAAGGCGCGCTGGTAGAGTTCGAGTGATTCATCGAACCGGCAAAGGATGTGGGCCAGCGCCGCCATCGAGCCGAGCACGTCGGCACTTCCGGGTGCGAGTTCCATCGCACGACGCGAGGAAGCCTCAGCCCCCTTCCAATCCCAGTCGTGGATTCTTTTGATGCTGCTGAGTACCACATGAGCCTCGGGCAGATCGGGCGCGAGCTCCAAAGCGCGAGCCACCGCTTCATGTGCTTTCCGCGCTCCCTCCAGAACCGGAACCCAGCCAAAGCCGCCTTGCGTGGAATAGCCCCTGGCTAGTTGGACCCACGCGGGCGCGTGCGACGGATCGAGCGCCAGCGCCTCCTTCAGATACTCCATGCCTTTTGCCGTGTCGCCTTCGCTGAATCGATCGAGAAGATGGCGCGCCTGCAAATAGAGCCGATGCGCCTCGGCGTTGTGTCCGCGCCCCTTGGCCGCTTTCGCCACTTCCGCCTTTAACTCACGGCTGGAGTTGGAATCGGCCTCCTCACCCAGAAGGGCGGTTCGCAGCTCTTTGACAACGGATTGTGCAATGTCGTCCTGTACGGCGAAGATGTCTTCCAGCGTCCGATCGTACGTTTCCGACCAGAGGTGATAGCCATCGGACACCGCCACCAGTTGAACCGAGATGCGCACCCGGTTTCCCGATTTGCGGACACTGCCTTCGAGAACAGTGCCGACATTGAGGGCGCGTCCCACATCACCCACCGTCACCTGTTGTCCCTTGAACGTGAACGCCGACGAACGTGCCGCCACACGCAGTCCGCGAATCTTGGCCAGCACGTTGAGAAGTTCATCCGCCAGCCCGTCGGCGAAATACTCGTCCTCCTCGTCGCGGCTCCGGTTGACGAAGGGGAGGATCGCTATCGAGGGAATCTCCGACGCCGCTTTCGCGTGCGTGCCGGAGATGTGATCGGAGCGGCACTCCTTGAGTTCGTTGGATAGCATGACACAACTCGCATACCGCTTGTCCGGACGTTTTTCCAGGCAACGCATGACCAAGGCCTGCAATTTGGCTGGAATCGCCGCATCGTAGTCGGTCAACGGACGGGGCTCGTCTCTCAGGATGGAATAGAGCAGGGCGGCCTCGTGATCGGTCTCGAAGGGGAGATGGCCTGAAAGCATTTGATACAGCACCACGCCGAACGAATAGATATCGGACGAGGGCTCGGCATCGTTTCCCTGAATCAACTCGGGCGGAGAATAGGCAAGCGTCCCCACTGTGGACCCGGCGTGAGTGAGGCGTGATGTCCCCCGCATGCGCGCCAGTCCGAAATCGAGCACTCGGACGCGGCCTTTGTCATCGACCAGAATGTTGCCCGGTTTGAGATCGCGATGGATCACCCCGGCCTCGTGTGCGTGCTGCAATCCGTCGGTGATCTGCAACGCCAGCGCGATCAAATCGTCGGTCGAATAGCTTCCATTCGCCAGGTACTTGTCGAGCGTCGTGCCGGCGACGTGGGCCATGATGATGAACAGCCGCTCGTCGGATTCCTCGATGCCATGAATGGTGACCACGTTGGGGTGGTCGAGTTTCGAAGCGGCTTTGGCTTCGCGGATCAGGCGTTGCTTCGCCTCCCCGTCGTTCCACATCGCCGCCGGGAGGAACTTGAGCGCCACCTTGCGATCCAGCTTGGAATCCAGCGCGAGAAAAACCTCGCCCATACCCCCGGCGCCCAACCGGGCGGTGACCTTATAATGGCCGACAGTCTGGCCGATCATCTTGAACTCCTGCGCCTATAAACCATACTCATTTTATCATGATACGTCAGCCAACGGTGCCAATCAAATCGAATTCTTGCGGCCTTCTCGTCCTGGGTCGGTTTGGGAGAACCCAGGCATCAGAACCTCCGTGCCACGGTGTCCAAAAGCCGTCGAAGAGTCGCGTCGGCCTCACCGCGGATCGAGCATCGTCTCCTTGGCGACGGTTCCACGGACGGCCCAGGCCCGGGCGGTCAGTGTGATCGAGCCGTCGGCGTGCACCGGCAGGCGGTCCCGAATTCGGTCGCGGAGGCGCGCTCTTGAAACCTCATCGAGGGATATGGCATAGGCGGGGCACGGTCCCTGGCCGCCCAAGAATGGCCGCCAGTGGTCTTCGCAACTCGGGAATGGCGTCTGGATGTCGATGGCCGTTACCTCGACCATTTGTAGCCCGGCGCCGGTAAACAGATCAGCCAGCCCCTCGGGACTGCACAGTGGGAATCGCCTTCCCTCGTCAAGTTTTGCGGCATCGGGATCGAGCTCGACTGCGGCATCCCAGAAGAACCGCATCAGTTCCATCTTCGCCGCGTAATCCCAGACATAGGCCCCGATCGTGCCCGCACGGGCTGTGACTCGCACCATCTCGGCCAGCGCGGCCTGGGGATCGGGAATGAAATTCAACACCAGTCCTGATACCGCGACATCGACCGAGGAATTGTCCAGCGGGATCTCCGCCGCGTTCCCCTGGTGAAACACCACGCTGCCCGCGAGATTGTTGATCGCTGTCTTGAGAAAGCCCTCAGAAGGCTCAATGCCGATGACGGAGGATGGCGAGCAATTACCAACAATCGCTTTGCACAGCGCTCCGGTGCCGCAGCCGATGTCCAGCCATCGTAGGCCGGTTGGAACCCGCAACCAGGAGAGGAACAGGGGGGCGACACGACGGCTCCATCGGCCGACGTATTGCTCGTACGGGTCTCCACGTTCCCAAGTGTCCGATACCGAATGGCGGTCGATCATCAGACACTTTTACGCCTTCCAGCGGGAAACGATTGTCGGATCAGTGATGCGACAGGCAACTGCATTAATCGTCATCTCTCAATTCACCTCGTTGCCGGGAGTAGTCACGCCGAATCATGGCGTTAGATGCGGTGAATCCTAGCGTCATGTCCCGGCAATAGCTTCACAAAGTCGTTGGAGTTTCCGGAGGATTGAATCGGCAGTGGCCGTCCAGATGAAGGGTTGAGCGTGCGGATTGTAATGTTCGACGAACTGGCGGATTTGTGCAAT
>JAKAKI010000053.1 GCA_021813505.1 bacterium
GGTAAGGCGGTTCATGCTGCCCGTGACCATTCTGACCGCGTGCATACTCAGCATCCTCTCGGCGCCGAACGTTCCGGTTTACGCGTCCGCGAAGCGGTTCATGATTGGACCGTACAATTGGGATGAGGCCGACGCCCTACGAAGCCCTGAGAGGTATCCTGGAATGAGCCCTTGAGAGTCTCATTCGGTTTGCAACACTACAGGCATGCCCAGTAGTGTGCGTTAGCCAACTTGAAATGTGCTATGCCCCCCTTTCTTGAACACATAAATCGCCCACCCCAGCGTTTCTCGTCCCCACCTCAGATATGCCGCCTTACTCCCACGCACTCGCTTGAGCACGGTCTCCACATCTGGATCATCCCGATGATCAATCGCCCAGGTCTCCGCCGCGTACCACTGCAACCCTTCATATCTATCCCAGTCATCCTGGCTGCTTACGAGTGTGTAGACAGCTTCCAATCCCTGCTCTCGCCCGGCCTCTACATTCTGAAAATGTGTCCCGAAGTCGTTCCGTGTCACTCCGATCGCTTCCAAATACTCCTTTTCCGGTTCAAACCGCCAGTACGGTTCTCCCACAACGATCCAACTGCCTGGAGCTGCCATCTTCTGCAGCGCGTTCAACGTCCCTCGATGCCCGCCATAAATCCAACTCGCACCGATGCAAGCGGCCAGATCAAAGCTCTCGAATGTCTCTGGGACATACTTGGCCCCGTCCATCTCCAGGAAATGGAGTTGGGCATCCGGAACACGTGCTTGATGCTTCTTGCGGACATCAGCAATGCAGTAGGGAGACAAATCAACTCCCGTCCCTCTCATTTGTGGGTACCGTTCTGCGAGCCTGATGAGAAACTCGCCCTTCCCAGTGGCGATATCAAGCACGCGTCCCCCAGGTTTCAGAGGCATAAGTGTGATAAGCTGTTCGAGTTTCTCCAGACTCATCGGATTGCAGAGAATGTGCTCCCGATGCGTGATGTCAAAAAACTTCCACATGTCCATGCCTATACCTCCTTTATCAATGCCCGGTGCCAATGGTCACGATTACGGTGACTGCTGAGCCTCAAAGATGTGTGCCCCTGACTTCAGTCAGCGGCTCTTCGACGGCAGCGGGCAATTCCCAACCTGCCGGGTCAATCCGGAGTGGCACACCGTCACGATTACAAATCCATGTGACGAAGGCAATCAATTTCGGGAGGTGGGACTGTGTGCCACTGACCTTGGTCAGTGGTTGAAGGCAGCGGATTGGTTGCCGGCTGGGCGGCGTCGATGACTCTCGTGAAACTGTGGGAATTCCGCCTTCGATGGCCGCCGCTGACCAAAGTCAGTGGCACACGTCCGCAAGCGATTCGGAAAAGAAGAATTCAGCGAAAAACGCCGATAGGTTGTATGTATCGATGGGCCGGGGACACCGTATGACGGCCCGTTGTAGCGATAGGGTAAAATTGCCGGGATTTGGCATTGGATCGGCATTTTGTGCTGGACGCGGCAAACAAGACAATGGTAGCTTTTCAAGCGGGGGCAGGATGTGGTCTGCCACCCGCGCGACGGGAAGGTGGATACAATCATGGCCGTATTCAGACCCAAAGACGAAGAATCAGGCATGAGCGAGGCAGGGGGAGACAAAGTGAACACTCTCATCGGCAAAGACACGGTATTCACCGGGACGTTACAGGTGGCCGGAACCCTTCGGGTGGACGGCGTGCTCAAAGGCGAAGTCTCCGTCTCCGACACCATCGCGATCGGGCCGACTGGTGAAGTCGACGCCAACGTCAAAACCAAGAACGCCGTCGTCTCCGGGACGGTGAAGGGCAATATCTACGCCACCGAGCGCGTCGAATTGCAGGCCAAGGCCGACATTTCCGGCGATCTCACGACAAAATCTCTCGTGATTGAACAAGGCGCCGTCTTCCACGGCAATTGCAACATGAAAACGCCGAACGTCCCGACCTCGTCCGGACAACGCCCTGACGCCTCAAAGTCAACATTGCAGACTAAAGCTCCCCTCGAAACAGCCGAAAAAACACGACAAGGGGCCTTTGGGTCTCCGACCGTCGGTTAGAAATGTTCAAAACGACCGACGATCTGTGGAAAAACGCCTAAGCGGCTGAAAGACAATTAGTTTCACGATTTGATTGGCTTCGCCGAGGGCGCGGTTGTCCACGCCGGGTGTGGAAATCCGGGTGGAAACCTCCACTAGGAAGGCGTGCGTGCTGTCTGAAGCCATCCTCCCAGTCATCGCCTCCGCATTTTTCTTAGTCGGGGTGTCGATTCTGGTGTTTCTGATCCTGAATATCTTCCGGGCCATGAAGGTCGATTCCCGGGGCCGGAGACGGACATTCCCCCGTCTGGTGGTCGATCTGCGCCGGGCATTCGTGCTCCTCACCGCCCTGATCTTGATTGGCACCGCCAATACCACGTTCTGGGTCAACAGCCAGTTGCGGCTGTACTCCCCGGTTGTGCCGGGAGTCCCCGTAGGCACGATCTCCGTGTTCAATCTCAAGACCGGCTCCCCGCGCTTGGTCTGCACGTCACTGGACCGTCAGGGACGAGAAGCACTCGAAGTCTTCCCAGTCCGCGATGCCGCGTTCACGCTCGAAGGGGAACGGATCCAATGGGCGCCCTCGCTGAAGTTCCTGGGACTGGACGATCACTTCAAACTCAGCCGCATCGAGTTCTTCCCCAAAACACCGGTCGACTCCGGCCATTCGAGCTTCGCCGTCGATGTCCGTCAGGGTTCCAGCGATCTGTTCCGCTGGGCACGCGACCACAAGAAGTGGCTCCCCTTCATGCAGATCGATTCCGTGCATACGCCGCGGAACGACGCAACCAAAGAGTACTCCCGCTATCTCTACCTGGATTCCGGTTTGATCGTGGTTCGCTAAGACGTCTCCCAGCCTTGGAACTGCCCGCCTCCGCCCACGTACCATGTTCCGTGGCGGCCGCCGCAAATCGTTTGACTCGATGCGGATTGCGTCTCCATACTGTGTGTTTGCGCCTTCGTGATCTGGTCCGGAGGCGTATCATTTGATCCGCAAAGGAGCCGAACCTACCCATGTCCGACAATGACCTGAAAGCTGTTGAGGACCTGAAATCCGGATACCGAACCCTGCAGGCCGAGATCGGCAAAGTGATCATCGGCCAGACCGAAGTCGTTGAGCAATTGCTGATCGCCCTTCTGTCCAACGGGCACTGTCTTCTGGTGGGCGTTCCCGGACTGGCCAAGACCCTTCTGATCTCGACTGTGGCCCGGGTGCTCGATCTGAAATTCTCCCGCATCCAGTTCACACCCGATCTGATGCCTTCGGACATCACCGGCACTGAAATTCTGGAAGAAGACCACACCACCGGCAAGCGGATGTTCCGCTTCGTTAAGGGTCCCGTCTTTGCCAACATTGTCCTGGCCGACGAAATCAACCGCACTCCGCCCAAGACACAGGCGGCTCTGCTCCAGGCGATGCAGGAGCACGAAGTCACCGCCGGAGGCGAGACCTTCCGTCTCGAAGAGCCGTTCTTCGTGCTCGCCACCCAGAATCCCATCGAGCAGGAAGGAACGTATCCGCTTCCCGAGGCTCAACTCGACCGCTTCATGTTCAACATCTATGTCGATTACCCCAGCGAGACCGAGGAGAATACGATCGTCAAGGCAACCACCTCGGCCATGATCGCCGATGTCCACAAGGTGATCGACTCCTCCAAGATCAAGTCGCTCCAGCAGCTCGTCCGCCGCGTACCAGTTTCCGATCACGTGGTTTCGTATGCCGTCAATCTCGCGCGGGCGACCCGTCCCAACGAGAACTCGCCGATGCCATACATCAAGGATTGGGTCTCCTGGGGTGCCGGCCCGCGCGCGTCGCAATATCTCGTTCTGGGCGCCAAGTGCCGGGCGATCCTCGACGGCCGCCCGACACCCTCGGTCGAAGACATCCGCGCGGTAGCCCGTCCGGTCCTGCGGCATCGCATCGTGACATCATTCAACGCCGAAGCCGACGGCGTCGGCACGCTCGACATCATTGTCCGGTTGTTGGGAGATGTGAAAGAGAAGGGTTGAACTGTCCTTGGAAGTAGCTTACAGCAACCTGGTGTCCAGCCTGACAGCTCGGACCGAAAAGCCCGAAGACCATTCGTCAGGAAGTACGCTGAGGTGGGCAGAGCCCACCCTACTTGGTGTCACACAAGGGAGTAGTAGGGTGGGCTCCGCCCACCACACGCGCGGGAGTAATACGCCGCGACTGCCTCACCAAACTCGATAGGCTGGAACTCCGTCACTGGAGCCGAAAACCCGATCACTCATTTCCCAAGATCACGATCGTTGACCTGATTTCCCCCCCATGTCCGCCACCCAATACCGCCAATACCTCCAGCCCGATGTCATCTCCCGGCTCAAGTCGATGGAGTTGAAGGCGCGGCTTGTGGTGGAGGGATTCATCACCGGGCTGCACAAATCGCCCTACCACGGATTCTCGGTCGAGTTCGCCGAACATCGCCAGTACATGCCCGGCGACCCGATCCGCAATATCGACTGGAAGGTCTTTGCGAAATCCGACCGGTATTTCGTCAAGGAGTTCGAAGAGGAAACCAACCTCAAGTCATACATCCTCCTCGACTCGTCGGCATCGATGTCCTACACGTCGGGCAAAGTCACCAAATTCGAGTACGCCTCGCAACTGGCGGCGGCGCTCATGTTCCTGATGCTCAAGCAGCGCGACGCCGTCGGACTGGTCTCGTTCGACGAGAAGATTCAGACATACGTGCCGCCCAAGTCCGCTTCGGTGCACTTGCACGCGTTGCTGTCGACCTTGGCCGGCGTTACACCGGCGGCGAAGACCCATGCGGGAATCGCCCTGCACGAGATGGCCGAACGGATCAAACGGCGCGGCCTGATCATCCTGCTCTCCGATCTTTGGGAAGATCCGGCGAATGTTCTCACCGGCTTGAAGCACTTTCGCCATCGCAAACACGAAGTCATCGTCTTTCATATTCTCGATCCGACGGAGCGTGATTTCACGTTCCCGGAAGAGGCGCTGTTCAAGGACATGGAAACCGGCGAGGAAATCTCGACATTGCCATGGCAGATTCGCTCGGAGTACCAGCGCACCATGACCGCCCACGTCGAACGGTACAAGCGCGAATGCCGGCAGTCGTTCGTCGACTATGTCCCCATGGATACCTCCGTTCCGTATGATTACGCGTTGTTTTCATATCTGGCAAAACGAGCTCGTCTCTATTAGTAGGGTGGGCTCTGCCCACCATCCTTTGATTCTGCGACCGAGGCAGTCATGCCCAAGACAACTGATGACCTCCTGATCGGATCGCACATGTCGATTGCGGGCGGAGTCCACACCGCCTTTGCGCGCGCCGAAGAAGTCGGCTGCCGTTGCCTGCAATTGTTCGTCAAATCGTCCAATCAGTGGAAGGCCAAACCGCTCTCCGACGAAGACATCGCCCAGTTCCAGGCCGAACAGAAACGCACCGGCATCGGCCCATCCGTGGCACACTCGTCCTACCTGATCAACGTGGGCAGCCCCGATCCCGAGCTCTATGAGAAATCGCGCGAAGCGCTGATGATCGAATACAAACGCTGCGTTCAACTCGGTGTCGATTCACTCGTCTTTCACCCCGGCGCCCACATGGGCACCGGTGTCCAGGCGGGCATCGAGCGCATCGCCTCCGCCATGGACTGGGTGCTTGGCAAGATTCCCGATGGCCGTACCTGGCTGTTGCTCGAGACGACCGCGGGAATGGGTTCGCACATCGGCTCCACGTTTGACGAGCTCAAACAGATTCTGGACCGCCTCGATCATGCGGATCGCGCCGGAGTATGTTTCGACACCTGCCACGTGTACGCCGCCGGTTACGATATCCGAACCGAGGCCGGTTACCGTGAGACGATGGGGAAATTCGACAACATCCTGGGCCGTTCCTGCTTGAAGGCCATGCATTTCAATGATTCGAAATTCGATCTCGGAACACACAAGGATCGCCACGAACAGCTCGGGAAGGGATTCATCGGGAAAGATGCCTTTGGATTTTTCATGCGTGATCCCAAGCTCGCGACGATTCCCAAGATTCTCGAGACACCAAAAGACGAAGACGGCAAGTACGACAGAGCCAATCTCGCGCTCTTGCGCAAACTGGCCACGGTTGAGAAATGAGAATTCGTAGGCACATGATCACGCGTCGGCTGACTCTATTACTGATCGCGGTCTGCACGTTTTGGTTCCTGCCGCACAAAAACCCCCGGGCGCTGGCGGCCACCGGGGACGGCGTGCGCCTGAACCTCACCCTCCGCGAGATCCTCGAGTCCGATCCGCCGGAAACGACCATCGTCGACACGTTGGGTGTTTCCGTCCCATTCGATCACGAAAGCACGCTGCGCATCGGCAATGTGGTGATCTACGTCACTGCGAAACAGCCCGCCAATAGCGACCAGTCGTCCCACGTCCGCCTTAGCTACTTCCTCTATACCACCGGACCGACGCCGGACCAGCGCAGTGACGATGCCTTAGTCGAGTTTGGCACCCCGCTGGTAGTCGAAAGCCTGAGAGGCAAAGGGAAATCGATCTATCGCCTTTTGATGGTGCCGCATCCGGCCCCGGCGCCGATGGGAGTGATTGTCCAGGCGGACACCGCCTTGAAGGATGCGGTTTCCGGCATGTATTTCCTCTTCCACGTCGATTCGCGATCCCGCGCCGGATTCCACTTTCTGGAATTGAGCCGCTCGCTGGATTTAGACTACTCATCCCTGCGCGACTCGTTTGGAATTACCGAGCCGGGACGAATCGACTACCGTTTTGTCGAGGGCCCCACCGCCGATATTCCCCTCGATCCTCGCTTCGATTGCGCCATCGATCCCTCGCGGAATTCCATCGTCGCCCGTTATGATCAGGGATACTCCGGCGTGGACGCCGCCGCGCCGTTTTTGCTCACGCTGTATCGGACTTGGGGCTACGCGCCCGAACTGCTGGCCAGAGGCGCCTCTGAATATCTGTCCCCTTCCGATTATGAGGTCATCGCGGATCGTGACAGCGGCCGGACCATCCCGTTGGATTCGCTGGCCCAAACCTACACATTCAAACGCCAGCCGTTTCCCGCCTCCGTCCACCACGCCGCATCGTTCGTCCGCTGGTTGATCAGCTCGCGAAGTGTGGCGAAGTTCCGGGAGGTCTACTCCCGTTCCACCGACCTGTCTGTTGAACGTGCCCTCTGGTCGGTGTATGGCAAGACGCTGAAGGAACTTGAGACGGAGTGGGTTGCGTATCTCAAGAAACGCGATTTCCGGCCGGCAGAGTTGTACCGCTGGGCCTTACGCGCCGCGGGATACCATCGGTATGGCGAGCACTACAATCTGTTGTCACGCGCCATCAAAAGCGCCGATACCATTCCCGCCAGTATTTATGAATCGATGGGACGCGCGGCCGCCCAACTCGGTCGGTGGCCCGAGGCTGTGCAGTATTTCCTTGGGTCATTCAAAGCCCGCCCGAACGACGCAGCCTCCATCTCCCTGCTCGCGGAAGCACTTTGGGCCAACGGTCAACCCAACGATGCCGAATTCCATCTGCGACGCTTGATTTCGATCGACAGCACCGCCGCCCGCGCGTACCTCGTGCTGGGGGACATTCAACAACTGCAGCAGCGCCACGATTCGGCCGCCGCCCTCTGGCGTCTGGGTCTGGCCAACCGTAGCGACGGTCCCCTGGCGATCGACCTGCTGTTACGGCTCGTGTCCTATGAACGGCGCCGGGCACCCGATTCCGCGCGCGCCCATATCCGCAGGGCCGGCGAATACGCCCAGGAGTTCTTCGAAACCAGCCACGGCGATCTTTCTTCCCTGATTCGCTGTGGTGAAGCCTTCCTCGCCGCGGACAGCACCGAGCATGCTCTGGCATACCTGCATCTGGCGGCGTACGCCGCGGACGCTCCTGAGGACTTGGGCCGGGTCTACGTCGATATCGGAAACTGCTACGATCTGGCCGGGAAACGTCAGGATGCCGTCAAGGCCTACCGGACTGTCTTCGAAATCCCAGCGACGCATTACGATGCCCGGATGGCGCAGTATTATATCAACCACATCTACAAGCATTGACCTGACGGGCTGATGTGGGTATAACGGTGATCCAATGAACTTTCTGAATTCAGCGATACTCGCAGGACTGGCGGCGGCACTCGGCCCACTGCTCATCCATTTGCTCAACCGCCGCCGGGTGCGCACCCTCGAGTTCTCGTCGGTCATGTTCCTGCGCGATCTGCGCCGGACACGGATGCGCCGTTTGCAGTTGCGCCGCTGGCTGCTCTTGATCATCCGCACCCTGATCGTGGCGTTCGCAGTTCTGGCATTCGCGCGTCCCGCGCTTAAAGGCGGAGTGTTCGCCGCGCTCGGCTCCCGCGCCCGCACCACCGCCGTTGTGGCGCTCGACCGCTCGGCCTCGATGGCCCAGGAGAGCGTCAACGGCTCCGCCTATGAACGTGCGCAGAAGCGGGTCAACGAAATCGCCGCGCTCACCGGTGAAGGCGATCAGGTCGTCGCCCTTCCCTTTGCGGGACCCCAGGCGCCGGTCGCCGACGCTCCGACCGCCGACGTCGCCCGTCTCGTCAAACGCCTCTCCGATCTGCCGGTCAGTTACGCCGGCACCGATGCCGGTGCGGCCCTCAACGAAGCACTCAAAAGCGCCGGTTCCGGCGGCAACCTGAATCGCGAAATTTATGTGCTCAGCGACATGCGCCGCGAAGGATTCACCAAGACCGTCGTGCTTCCCGCGACATCCGACATGTCCGGGGTCACGATCTATCTCGTCGACGTGGCCGGAGAGGGCGGTTATGATCTCGGGGTGTCCGACGTCAAAGTCGGCGATCAATTGATCAGTGTCGGACTGCCGTTCGACCTGACCGCTACCATCGCCAACAACACCGGCCAGACGGTGGACAAGCTGCTGGTCAGCCTCTTCATCGATGGCCGCCGTGTCGCCCAGCGTGAGATCACCGTCGACGCCAGAGGAACGGCTGTCGTCCCATTCCTGGCCACCGTCGAAAACGGCGGCATGCACTCCGGGTTTGTCGAGATCTCCGCCGACGACAATCCCCTGAACAACCGCCGCTATTTCGCCGTCTCAATTGCCGACCAGATTCGTGTTCTGCTGGCATCGGATTATCCGTCGGAGCGCACATCGGCGCGTCTCGCCATTGCGCCCGTGCCCGACTCGACCCGCCGGTTCCAGATCACAGAGACCGACACCGATGGCTTGCTCCGCGAAAATCTCTTCGACTACGATTGCGTGCTCATCACCGAATGGCGCAAACCCGATCAGTCCGTGGTCGATCAACTCGTTCGCTACGTGCGAGGCGGCGGTGGCGTCTTTGTCGCCCCCTCGATTGATGCCGATACAACAGCGTGGAACCGGCTGATTGCCGGGCCGCATTTCGGCCTGTATCTCGGCGCCAATCCTGACCTGCCGAACCCGGAGCGCTACTTCGTTTGGGACCGCTTCACCTGGGACCATCCGATCTGGGCGGTCTACAAACAGGTGCCGCACGATAAGATTCCGGAGATTCGCTGGTACTCGATTTTCAAAGTCACCGGTACCTCCACCGGCCGTCCCATTGTCGATTTCTCCGGCAACTGGCCATCCTGGACCGAAGTGCGCGATGGCTCCGGCAAGATGGTTGCATCGTGGGCGCCGCCCAATGCCCCCTTCACGGACCTGCCGCTCCGCTCCCTCTACGTTCCGCTCATGCATCGGCTGGTCGAATACCTTGCCGCCGATCTCAGCGAACGGCACAGCGACTATCTGGTCGGCGATCCCATCGAGCGTGAACCGGCGCGCGCGATCACCGCGAACACCGATCTTCAGGTCGCCGGTCCCGAGGGAACCCTCTCCCGCCCCGCGGTCGACTGGAGTGGAACCCAGCCCAAAATCAAGATCGGCGCCCTCGAACGTCCCGGCGTGTACACCCTCGCGGCGGGGGAGAAACCGATCGACGTCTTTTCAGTCAATGTCGATCCCCTGGAAACAGCCCCCGACCGGATCGAACACGAAGAGCTCCAGCGCCGCTGGCCGGGGTATCGGCTCGTCTTTGTCAACGGCTCCGCGTCGCTCACCGAGCTGGTCAAACAGGCTCGGTACGGCACCGAAATCCGATCCACCTTCCTCTGGGCGGTCATGGGATTATTCCTCCTGGAAATGTTCGTCGCCCGCACCCGGCGCAAAGACATCCCCGTCGACGCCGGAGCCCCGTCAATGGGGACAACCTCTCGTCCCTCAATGGCCGGCTAAACAGCAGGAACCCAGCACCCGGGCGTGTTGGAAAGTCGACCTGGGTGCAGGGTGCCACGGACAAGCCGATTCTCCGGCTCTTTGGAGAATCGGCTTGTCCGTGTCTTTGAGCTTAGGCTCACAAAAGACACGGACAAGGAAGACCGAGCAAAAACCCGCTCGGCCTTCCTTGTCCGTGGCACCCAAAATCCCAGGACTTGGCTAGGTGCACCAGGCGAATTGACTTCCAGTCTATGCCACCTCCCGCGAGCCTCCCCTTCCGAAGGTGAGTTTTGCGACTAGGCACTCGAAGGGAGGGGGAGCCCAACTCCTTGCCTCCCGCTCGCTCAAGTCTTGCGGACAAGGGGCTTTTAGCCCCTTGGGCTCTGCGTAATTCGCCAAGGGGTTGAAAACCCCTTGTCCGCACGGCGCGAGTTTCTCCCATTACGTCTTTCCCGCGAACGCGAGAAGTCTTGCGGCCAGTTTCTTTCCTGTTGCGCACCTGCCATTTGAAATTCCGGCATCTTTGCGCGATACTGCAACTGCGGACAGGCGGTCCGCAGTGCATTAATCCCATGATTCCCATCACTCCCATCCCATGATCCTCCTTGCCCTCCACAACATCACCAAAGGCTTCCCCAACGGGGACGTCCTCAAGGGCGTCGATTGGGAAATCAAGTCAGGCGAGAAGATCGCCTTTCTCGGAAGAAACGGCTCTGGGAAGTCCACGCTCCTGGGCGTCATCAGCGGCCGCGTCGCTGCCGACTCCGGGACGCGCACTCTGGGACGCGGCGTCCGCATCATCGAAATGGGCCAGATTCCCGACCGGGATGATGACACGTCGCTCTTCGATTATCTGGTCGCCGCCCGCGAGGACCTCACGATGCTTCGCCAGCGAGTTGCCGAATTGTCCGACGCCGTCGCCGAGTCGCCCCACGACCTCGAACTGCAGACCCGCCTCGGCACCGCGCAGGCCGATCTCGAAAACGCCGGCGGATATCAACTCGAACAACAGGTGCAAACTGTCCTCACCGGTCTCGGCTTTTCGCGTTTCCAGTGGCAACAGCCTCTCTCCTTGTTCTCCGGCGGCGAGCGCACCCGCATCGAACTCGGCCGTTTGCTGCTCACCCCCTCCGACTTGTGGCTTCTCGACGAACCGACCAATCATCTCGACATCCCCGCCGTCGAGTGGCTCGAGGAGTTTCTCGCCAAGAGTCCGGTCGCGTGCCTGCTCGTCTCCCACGACCGTGTCCTGCTGGAGCGGTTTGGCGGTCATGTCGCCGAACTCGTCGACGGCAAGCTCGAGCAGTACGACGGCGACTACCGTTTCTACCGCGCCGAACAGCCACTTCGTCTCGAACGCCGCCAGAAGGCGTTTGAAATGCAGCAGGCCGAGATCAAGCGCATCGAGGATTTCATCGTGCGCAATATCGCCGGCCAGAAGACCCGTCAGGCGCAGTCGAAACGTCTGGCCTTAAGCAAAGTCCAACGCCTCGCCGCGCCGAAACGCGACGGACGCGCCTTGAAGCTCGAATTCCAGGCCGAACGGGTGTCGTATCGCGAAGTGCTGGTCATCGACAAATTCAGCAAGCGTTTTGGCGAACGCGTGATTCTCAATCCGGTGAGCTTCGATTGCGAACGCGGTGACAAGGTCGGTGTGATCGGCCCCAACGGCACCGGCAAGACCTCGCTTCTGCGCGCGATTGTCGGCCTCGATGATTCATACACCGGCCGCATTCGCCTCGGGGACCGCGTCGAAATGGCGTACTTCGATCAGCATCTCGAGATTCTGACCGGCCAGGGAAGTGTGATCGAGGAAATCTGGGACGAGCACGAGTATTTCACCGCCGGCGAACTGCGCTCCTACCTCGCGCGCTTTCTCTTCACCGGCGATGACGTCTTCAAACCGGTGACTGCTCTGTCCGGCGGCGAGCGTTCACGTCTGGCGCTGGCCAAGTTGATGCTCACCAAGGCCAACTTCCTCGTCTTGGACGAGCCGACCAATCATCTCGACATCAACTCCCGCGAAGTACTCGAGGAAGCGCTGGCCGAATTCGAGGGGACCGCGCTCGTGGTCAGTCACGATCGCCGTTTCCTCGACCGTTTCGCCAACAAGATTCTCTATGTCGCCGACGGCACCGCGCAGCTCAGTATCGGTCACTACTCCGACTGGGCCGAACGCCACGCCGAAGAATCAAGGGACCTGGCAATCGAAGGTTCCACATCCTCCACTGCCTCATCCGAATCGGCCGCCACCTGGCAAGCCCGCAAGACCCGCCGCGCCCAGGAACAGAAACTCCAGCGCCGTAAACAAAAACTCGAAGAAGACATCGCCGCATCCGAAGAGCAGGTCCAATCCATCGAGCGCGACCTAGCCGACGAATCCATCGCCCACGACTGGAAACGCCTCGCCGACCTAACCGCCGAACGCAGCCACCTCTACGAACGCCTGACCGCAATGTACGAGGAACTCGAGGGCCTGCCGGAGGGGACGGGCGGCGAATGAGGGCCCCTGTCCTCGAATGCGCTCAGACTAATTCGAACGATTACTTGACAACCCAGTCTTCCTTAGTACATTGCCACTGTCGGAGTCAATATCCCGACCCTGAGGCATACATAATGCGTCTTCGGTGGATTGGGGTGCAAGTTCAACCTTTCCGCCGCCGACAGTGTCGATGTCGTTGGACAGGTTAAGTGATACGCCGCCTTCCCCAAGTCGCATCTGCTTTTCTCATTCTCCTCCAAGCAGTTGGCTTAGTCCACTGCAGCGACAAGAGCACGGCACCGCTCAAGACTAATCACTCACCAATTCTCGCAACGCTTGAACCCAAGAGATTGTTTTCAGGAGAGGAGTTGATCTTCCAAGTCCGAGCTGTTGATCCGGATAGCACTGTTCCAAGCCTCGTCGCTGTCGGTCTCCCTGAAAATGCCAGTTTTGCCGACTCGGGAAATGGAAGCGGCGGATTCGCCTTCGAACCCGACTCGTTGCAGGCAGGTATCCACAGCGTTACGTTTATCGCATCTGATGATGCCCTCGCAGATTCAGAAACTGTTGCGATTACCGTGATCGCTCTTAGAACTACGACTACTTGGCAACTGGAATTCGGCGGGACGGGAGACGAGAGTGCGGTCGGTGCAGTGTCAGTAGCCGATGATGGCTGGATCGTTGGCGCCCAGTTTCCGGCGCGAAACGCGGTAGAGTTCTACAGAGTCGATCTCCATGGCAATCTCTACTGGAGACGCTCAGTGGTCGTGGACGGCTGGTGGGAGAAGATCGCTTCGGCAGGTGACGGTGGGGTGATCCTGGCCGGGCACACGGATGATGACCGAACTCTGCCTAGATCCTTCGGGTGTCTGCTGGGAATCGACTCCGCGGCAGCTAAACTATGGTCGAGCAAAGTATACACCCCGTCCGACTTAGATAACGCCGTGTACTCCATTTGCGCCACAATGGACGGAGGCTTGGTCCATGTGGGGTGGGTCATGACTGGGGGAATGACGGCACGGATGAGCAAGTTCGGCGGCAGCGGTAATTGGACTCGCGAGTATCCTGACGGGTTATGGTTTAGTGACGTTGCTGCGGTTGGTAACGAAGGATTTGCGGCCGTTGGTGCCGGATTTACAGACACAAGTTCTCAGGATTTGTACGTCGTCCGAACCGGCGTCTCAGGGATTCCGATCTGGGAGAGGATGTTCGGTGGACCGCACTCCGAGGAGGCAATGGCACTTGTTGTCACCTCTGATGGTGGGTGCGTCGTAGCGGGGAATTCCTTGTCAGGAGCCACAGGCCCCTCCGATGTTTATGTTGTGCGGGTGGACGATACTGGGAACAAGATGTGGGAACATACCTATGGTGGTACTTCATCCGACCTGGTACATGCCATCACTCGGGCGGGTGATGCCGCCTTCGTAATCGCAGGCACTACCCAGTCGTTCGGTGCCCGAGGTTGGGACATCTATCTGATCAAGATCGATGCCAGTGGAAACAAGGTGTGGGAGCGCACCTTCGGAGGGCCGAAGGACGAGAGTACCTCCTCAGTAAGTCTGGCCCCCGATGGGGGGTTCCTTATCTCGGGCACAACCGCCTCCTACGGAGCCGGCGGAACGGACATCTACTTAATTAAGACCGACGCAATGGGCCAAGTGGAAGCACACATGCATTAGTTCCTTCCATCGCCAATCGGAACTTTGGCGTGCAGTCGACTACTGCCCCGCCCCCTCCACCCGCACCGCCTCCGTCACATCCTCCAGCGCGTGGTCCGGCACCCGCTGCGAGCAGTCGTACATCTCGCAACAGGAGTGGCAGACACGCTTGAAGGCTTTGAGGCTGACCAGCTCGACGTCGGGGGTCAAGTAGCCGGGCTTCACCGGTTCCTGCGACAGCAGGCTGGTGCTTAAGTATTTCTTGTTGTCGTCGGGGAAGACCGTCACGACAACTGACTTGGGGCCGAGTTCGTTTTGCACTTTGAGTGCGCCGACAAAATTGGCGCCGGAGGAGATCCCGACACCCAGGCCAAGCTTCGACGCCAACTGCTGCGCCATCAGGATCGCGTCGCCGTCGTTGACGCGGATGATCCTGTCCAGCCCGCCGAGATTGACAATCGCCGGAATGAACTCATCGGAGATTCCCTGAATCCGGTGATGTCCGATCTTGTGCCCGCCGGTGGACAGTGACGGCGACTCGGCCGGCTCCAGCGGATGAATCCTCACATTGGGACACTTCGATTTCAGGAACTGGCCGGCACCCATGATCGTGCCCCCGGTCCCGATCCCCGCGATAAACGCATCCGGCTCCATCGAATTGAACTGCAACTGCCACCAAATCTCCGGTCCCGTGGTCATCTCGTGCGCGCGCACATTGGCCGGATTCGAGAACTGGCTCGGCAGGAATACGTTGCTCGTGGTCGCCGCAAGCTCCTCGGCCATCCGGATGCTGCCCACAAATCCGCCCTGCTCACGTGTGACCGGGACAATCGTCGCTCCGTAACTTCTGATCAGATCCACACGCTCACGGCTCATCCAGTCGGGCATGAAGATCGTCACGGGATGCCCCAGCGCCCGTCCCAGCGCCGCAAACGAAATCCCGGTATTGCCGCTGGTCGCCTCGGCGATCATGTCACCACGATGAATCAGCCCCTCCCGGTAGGCGCTCTCCAGAATGTGCAGCGCCATCCGGTCCTTGATACTGCCGGTCATGTTGAGCTGCTCGGACTTGGCATATAGCGTCCGAGGTTCGCCTTTGTAGCGTAACTCGATGACCAGAAGCGGTGTGTTGCCGATCACCCGGCCCAACGCCTTGAGCGTATCGGTGACCTGCGGATCAACCGGCGTGCTGTGCGCCATATTCATCCCCGGGATTGTCTGAATGGTTGCGTCTTCTGTGAGCACTGTCGATCCACCTTCCGCGCAACAATCTAACCGCACCGGCCATCCGGGACAAACATTAGCTGTCAATACATGGCCAGGACGGAGCCCACTCAACGAGTGGCGGGTTGAAAAAGCTCGGTGCCCCACAGCTTGGGGAGTGTTGAGAAACCGGGCAGACAAGAGTGTCTGCCCCACTCCTGGTCATGGAAGTTCTTGTCTCTCAGTGGCGCGGACACTCTTGTCCGCGCTCTCGTCTCCAGATGCTGGGGTTTTTCAACACGCCCCTTGCTGTGGGAAACGTGGTATACGCAAGCGCGTCATTCGCGCGGGGAACGTACCCACAGCAAGCTGTGGGGCACCCCGGCGAGGCGCGGCTCTTTGCGCCGAAGCAACCTCATCCGTCCTGGCCCCAGGGTCCTCCCTCATGCCATCTCCCCCTCCCAGGGATATGGGGCCTCCCCCCCATACCTTGGGCCGGAAACCAGAACTTTGCCCGCTCCGAACCGGTACCGCCTGCGCAATTCGTGAACACCCCTCCGAGCGCACGCTCTAACCTGAATCTGATTAACCTGATACGCACCTGCCTAAACCAGGTACAGTCTGGGCAAGAGTGTTGCAGTACAGGCCAGTGTCCCCGGCGATTTCCTCATGACAGGATGGCCGGGGACGGTGGCCAAAGAAACTAATCAGGAGGCGATTCGATGACATTCACACGAAAGATGACCGGAATTGCCCTGACCTTCACGGCAGTCCTGCTCGGCGCCCTTTTGATGTCGGGGTGCGGGCAGCATAATCCGGTAGCGCCCGTCACGACAAACGGCGGCGGCGCAGACATCAAAAACGGCGGGCAGGACAACTTTGCCGCCGGCTGCATCACCGACATCCTTGACTCGACGGTGGTCCTGACTGAAGGTTTGGTCACCGCCAAGTTCGGCGGCGTCGTGAAGCTCGGTATTGCCGGCAAGATTCATGTCCTGGCCGTGGCACCAAACTCTGTTGCGAAGGACGTGATCATCAAGGTCAAGACGTCGACGTTCAGGAAGGATGACAAGAACATCGTGACCTTCGACTTCGGTCCTGATGGGCAGAAGTTTCTGCCATCGGCCAAGATGACGATTGATGCCAGCGTCCTGGGCTCGTCAACGCCTGAGTACGTCCGACTCTACTGGTTCGACCCCGAGGAGAAGGAGTGGGTCCTTCAACAGACAAAGCGGCCCGTTGGGTCGACCGTTGTCTTCGACATCTACCACTTCTCAAAGTACGGAATTTCCTGATCGGCTGAAATTCATCGCGCACGCCCCCGAATTCCGCGAGCCCCTTCGATTGAAGGGGCTCGCGTTTGCGTATCTGAGGTTCAAAGTTCGTGAACGGGCTGATTGCTGGCCTGATTTCGGTCGAATCTTGCGATGCTTTGAATAATCGGAAGCTGGCTGAACCTAGCTCGGATCGCCGGGTCGCCGATCGTGGCCTCGATGGCCGATTTCAGTTCGATCGCCTGCTCCAGTTTCGATTCTGTAGTGGACAATCCTCCCGGCCCAAGATCGCGGTCCAACCGGGCGCCGAGTGCTGCAAACCGCAATTCCCACCACGTGTACCCGGCAGCGTGCGCCTTCTTTTGACCCTGGCGGGCACGGCGGGCCGCTTCCTTAATCCGCTTGTCGCGACAGAGGCAACGCGCCAGTCCATTCCCGGCCCAGAGAACATAGTAGTGGAGTCCCGCCTGCGACGCCTCCTGCTCGGAACGTGCAAACGTGGCGTACGCGGTTTCTCGATCTCCGGCGTTTAACTGAATCTCTGCTTGAAGCAAGCGCGCACGAATGGCGAACTCCCGTGACCCGGCCTTCTCGGCGATGTCCGCCGCATTGGTCACAAGCCGCTCCGCCTCAGCGAGGCGCCGTTTGCCGATTTGAATTTGCGCCAGACGGCAGTACGATTCGGCGATCAGATCGGTATCGCCCACCTGCCGCGCGAAGTGATAGGTCTTCTGATACAACTCCGCCGCGCTGTCGGCATCGCCGAAGTCGCGCAGCAGATCGCCACGGTTGCCGATCGTGTACGCCGCGGCATGCTGCTCTCCGATAGAAGCCAGCTCCAATTCGACATTCTCGTACGCCGCGCGCGCCTGCTCATATCGGGCGCCGTGGCGGTACAAGTTCGCGAGATTCCCCTGGCTATAGGCCCGGTTGCGCCGGTGGCCAAGACGATCGAATATCGCAAACGCCTTCAGATAGTATTGCTCGGCCTGCCGCAGCCGGCCCCGCTCTTCCATCAGAATACCCAGGTTGTTCGCAATCTGGCCGCGCTTTGACGGATCGGCAGCGTGCAGGCCCCTTCGTAAAGAGCGGAACGCACGAACAAAACACTTCTGCGCCTCATCGAGACGGCCGCAACTCCAGTGCACGAGTCCGAGCGCATTGAGCGAGTCCGCCAGGGCAACCGCGTCCTTGGACTTCTCGAAAAGCATCACGGAACGCTCGAGCGCCTTCCCGGCGCGGCGCATTCCTCCGGTTCGGCGTGCGATCTCACCCGTCAGGAAATACGCGTGCGCTTCCAGCGGGGACCCCGTGCAGGCACGGCGAATTCGGAGAACTTTTCCCGTCAATCGCAGGGCCTGGCCGTAATGCCCGGACAGCCACTCGATGCGTGCCGCCGCCAGCAGGCTTTCACCCTGGAACAGATACTGCCGCCGCTTGGCGGCATCCTCCGCAAGGCAGCGGTGTATCCGGCGGGCTTCATCGTACGAGCCTTGAATCTGAAGCACCTCGGCAAACTGCCGCAGAAGGCGCCGGTGCTGCTCGTCCAGCGCACGGGGCAACGGCGGCAGGACCGGCGCGTACCCTGGATCGCATTTGTCCGATGCCGCCAGGATTGCCCAGCGATACAAGTGCCGGGAACGATCCAAAAGCCACAACCGCCGCGCGTTCTTCGCGGCGCGTTCCAGCACCGAGAGACATCGCGGATCGCGGGCACAAAAGAGATGCTCGGCCGCCATCACGGTGCCGGCTCGTCCGCGGTCGCGCCAGTATCGTGCTGCCAGCCGGTGCCATTGTTCGCGCATGGCGTACGACAGCGTATCATAGATCGATGACCGGCAGCTCGCGTCGGCATAGGAGAGCAGCGGCTCACCGGCGCCGTCGGACTGCTCGACAATCCCCTGCGCCAGAAGCGTGCTCAATCCTCCGGCAATAGCCGTGGGTTCCAAATGGGAGTCGCAGATCGACTGAAGCGCTTCCAGCGGCGCACCATCGCCCATGACAGCGAGCGCCCGCGCTACTAATTGGGAATTGTACGGCAAAGCGTCGATGCGCCCGAGATGATGCGAGCGCAAAACATCAGGCATTTGCGACGATTCCGCCAGGCGCAAATGCCACAGCGTTCGCTTGCCAGTCCGGCGTGTCAGCAGGCCATGGCGCTGGAGATGTTCCAGATACAATCGCGCCACGCGGGCAATCCCACCCGAATGTTGGTGCAGCCACTCCAAAAGCTGCACCGACGGCGTACCCTGAGGCAGCAATTGCTCGACATACCGCTGCATCTCGCCTTTGCTGATTGGACCCAGGGTAACCACGCTGCAGTCCCTTGAGTCCGGCGTGGACGCGGAGATCTGGCGGACGACAATGAATCTCGGCCGCAGCGCCGAAGACGAAACCAATCTGCTGAACAATCGCGCATCGATGTCCGACAAATGATGAGCCTGCTCCAGTACGACGATCGGATGCGTATTCCGCAAAGCCGCCAAAACGCCGAGGCTCGCAACCAACCGCGCAACACTCTCCACCCAGGCATCGACACCATCCTGGGCCAGCACACGCGCGAGGCGATGCTCTTGGCCATACAACAACGATACCTGCGGCCGTACTGGCTCCCTGTTCGCTCCGGTGAGAGTATCGAGAAGCTCACCTGCAGACTGCGCCCCTGCGCACCATAGCAGAAACCGCCGCAATCCGCCGTGAGGGTGGGTGCCGTCCTCGGGAAGGAATCGGAATCGCGGCACGTCTTCATCGTTGAGTTCGAGCCGGTGCAAATACTGGCTGATGAATGGCCGGGCGTCCGCGGGCGGACGAAACTCCACCGTGACCGCGCGGTCCGCGGATTCCTCCCAAGCTCGGAGCGCCGCATCCATCGCCACAGGATGCTGGACAACGTCGTCTTGTTCCTCGGCATGCGAGACGCCGGCTTTGGCAAGCAAACGGAATCCGGTCACCAATCCGCGCACACCCTTCAGTTGCAACTGTGGCCCCTGAGCGAATCGCCACCCTCGCGATGCTTCCGCTGACGCTCGGTCGGCCAGAACGCCGTCTTTGGGCGCTCGCGCCGCCAGTCTCGCCGCCAGGTTGACGCCATCTCCCATAACCGTGAACTCATGCCGCTCCGGTCCGCCGACCCAGCCGGCATAGACGGTGGCCGTTGTCAGCCCGATTCCAAATCGCAGGACGTTTCCCGTCGAAGCGATCTGCTTGAAACGCTCGCGGAGAAGATGCGCGCAGTCGAGCGCCCGGTTGACATCATCCTCGGCCGAGGTCGTCGCTCCAAAGAGGATGAGAACCTTCTGATACTCTCCCCCCGGATCAGAACGCGCCCACAGACCGTCGCAGCGGTCGGCGACCTCGTTGACTGCGGAATGTACTTCCCGCCAAAGGGCCTCATTAGCAACGGCACGCGGTGATGGACGCCAAAAAGTGAATAACGTGCTCACGCGCCGATGTTCGCCGAACTCCAACGGATCGAAAGTCTCTTGCTCCAACTGCGAACGCAGTTGCCGTGGAACAAAGTCCATCATCGTTTCTGATGGCGCAAGCACGCCCGACAAGGTCTCGAAGTTGGGAGTCCACGGTTTCTTGGGAAATTCCAACCGCCAACTCCCCCGGCGTGTCCTCGCCGGATGAACGGGAGCATCCGGGGGCACGCGGCAGGCGGACGCGGCCAGCCAGCAGGTGCCCAGTTCGGCGGCAGACGCGGCATCCATCGCCTGACGGATACATGCCCCATGCACATAGTGCTCCCGCCGCACACCAGCCTTGCCGGTGATGACCTCGTTCCAATCTCCGCACGCAATGCCAAGATGGAGATCGAGGCGGCCGCCGTGGCAGCGACGGTCATGCCGTATGACGCGCGACAACTGGTCGGCACACCAAACCGCGCGTGCGATCGCCGAACCGGACCGGTCGGTGGCATCAAACGCGACCAGCAGAGCATCGCCTCCGAACTTGAGAATGTCGCCGCCGGCCTGGCGAACCGTGGCAACCAAATCGGTGAAAATACCGTTGAGCCGCAACGTCAACTGCTCGATGCCACGCGCGCCTCCGCGACGGCGCGCGGCTTCTGTCATCGCGGTAAAACCCGCGATATCCGCAAATAGAATACTCCCCACGCACTGCCGCAACGCCGGTCGCCCGCCCCACGCCAACAATCGCCGGGGCACCAGTCGCATTGCGCGGGTGGCAGACGGCTCGATCATGGTCATGAGACGATCAGCAGGCGAATGGCAAAGAGCGCCGAAATGTGGAGGATCTGGTCGATATAGTACGCCTGGCGCGAATGGAAATACCGGCTCTTCAGGTAGTCCTGCGCCACGTGGACGGCGTAAATGATCACCAGCATGACGAGTACCGATAACCGCCAGAACGGGTACGAGTTCGTAATACTTCCAAACAGGGCGAGGGCCACGCCGATCGTGACCGTATAGATCAGAACATGGATCGCCAGAACCGCAAGGGACGAGCCCTTATGGTCGGCCATCCAATCCGACTGGAGTCCGTAATCGCCCACCAGGTGAGCCAATACCAGAAACCACATCAGATCCACGGCCTAAGCCCTCTTGGCAGGTGTTGGCGTTGAAGGCAGGGTAATGACAAACTGAGCGCCACCGCCGGGACGTTCACCCGCGCTGATGCACCCGCCATGTTCACGGACTATGCGAATAATGGTCATCGAGCCGAATCCGTGTCCGGTCGGTTTGGATGTAATCCGCTCCCGGAACAGATGCGGCACAACCTCCGGCGGGATCCCGGGGCCGTTGTCCGCCACCGTCACATACACACAAGCACGCCCGGCGTCACGATGCGTGGAAATGAAGACTGTCGGATCGGGCGAGCGGGCTTCGATGAGCGCATCGGCCGCATTCAAGAGTAAGTTGTAAACCACTTGCTGCAGGCCACTGGGATCACATTCCAGTTCGGGAAGATCATTGCCAAAATCCGTCCTGATAATCAGTCCCTTGAACCGTTTCTGCGGCTGTAGAAAGGCGACCAGATTCGCGAGAAAGTCATTGAGGTTGATCCAGGTCCGCTGCCCCTGCGGATGGCGCGAACGAAGCAAGTTGTCGGTGAAAATGGTCATCTGGGCAATCGCCTGCTTGATCGTGTCCAGCGTGCGATCGACCGCGGTCGGGTCCTTGGATTTGAGACGCAACGGCAGCAGTTCGGCATTGCCCGAGAGGATCGTCAGATAGTTGTTGAGTTCGTGGGCAATCTCGCCGGCCATTTCACCTTTCATCGCCAGTCCATATTGCTCGATCGATTGCTTCTGCAGCGTCCTCATTTCGGTGGTGTCTTCGATGATCCAAAGCCGCGCCCCCGGTCCCGTTCCGGTGTCCGGTATCGCGACCGCCACGATCCGGCAGAACAACCCTCGGGCGGATGGCCCATCGGCTTCGATCTCGGCCCGCCAGATGCCGTCATGCTCCAGCGCATCCAGTGCCTTGGCCGGTATGCTGCCGTCGCGCGGGATCAGGCATTTCCAGAGTTCCGCATCCTGCGCCCGGCCCAGCAGTGCTTCGGCGGCCGGATTGAGCAGGCTGATGCGCCCGTCGGCGTTGGTCACGATGATGGGATACGGCGAGACGGACAAAATCCGGTCGCGATAGATCACCGCAGCCTCAAGGCGCCCATGCGCCTTCCGCAGATCCTGGTTGGCGGACTCCAATTCCTGGAGCCGCTTCGAATCAGTCTCCCGCACACGCGCGGTCATCATGCGGAGCAGGCGCTCCGCGATATTGGAGCGCGCCCCGAGTAGTTCGAAAAACCGGGGCCGGTGAAGCACGAGCAATTCACAGTCGGCCACACAGACGGCAGAGGCAAATCGCCGGGAGTCATCGATCAACGCCATTTCGCCGATGATCTCCCCCGGCCCTCGCGTTGCGATAACAACCGGCCGCCCTTCGTCCTGCTTGATGATCTGGACGGTGCCCTGGCTGACGACATAAGCGCACTCGCCCGGTTCCCCTTCGATGAACAGCACGCTCCCGGCCGAAATCTGCTCCTGTTCCACAAACGGGCGCAATGCGGAGAGAAATTCGTCCGTGCGGTCGGAGGGCATCGAGCCCGCCTCAACTCTGGCCTGTTCGGTTCGAGTCTGATTCATAGAAAACGTGGTGACGACAAACTGGCGATGCCAGGGAATGGCATTGCCACTTTTTTGCCACTACTACCAAGTATCGGTCACATTGCCATTTCCGTGACCCCGCGTTCGAAACTAACCACGGCTTGTCCGCTATTGACACCTCGATTGGGTGGCCGGGCCTTGCTCTATCTGATAATGAATTTCAAATTCATGGCCGTCATCTTCGCAGTGCAG
Organism: bacterium; assembly: GCA_021813505.1. Classification (GTDB taxonomy): domain Bacteria; phylum Zixibacteria; class MSB-5A5; order WJJR01; family WJJR01; genus JACRMA01. Next base: position 23,187 of record JAKAKI010000053.1, read on the forward strand.
CGGGGGTCGGCACGTGCTTGATGCCCTCCCGGTATGGGATCAGACCAAGAGTGGGATGGTAGGTCTCCGGCACAAGCGGTGTGCGAAACTTGAACAGCCCACCGCGGATACCGTGGCAACGCCATGCCACACACGGCATTAACAACCTGGCCAAGAACCGGTCAGCGTGGGCAAACTTGTTGCAGTGCATGAATCAGGCGGCCTGCGAGTGTTTCAAACCCGATGTTTGCCGCCATACAAAAAGGAGAAATCCGAACATGCAACTCATACCAAAACTGATTCTCTGCACGGCCATTCTGACCGGTGTCGCAGCACTGGTACTGAGTTTCTGACCACTAGCCTTTCACCTTGGTCCTTGGTCCCTGGTCCTTGGTCCTTAGTCCTTAGTCCCTGGTCTTTAATCCTTGGTCCTTAGTCCTTAGTCCTTAGTCCTTCGTCCTTAGTCCTTCGTCCTGCCCCCTATTCAACGGCGTACCCCGCCCTAACCGTGACCGTGATGTCTTTCTGCTTGGTCGACGTGTTGTACATACCGTAATCCGAGACCTCGGTGGAATAGGGCTCCGTGATTTGAAAGACGCCGACCGATGAGTTCAGCAGCCGGCTGATGCGCACACCGGATGCCGCGGCGATTTCCTCCGCCCGGCTGCGGGCATCCCTCATCGCGTCTGCCAAAAGCTCCTTCTTGGTTTTGGGGAGATCCGATAGGAAGTACTCCAGGTCGGACTGCCCGAGAATCGTCCCTTGTTCAAGGATCGACTTCGGATCGACGGCCATCTGCTCCAGGTCGGCGACATTGCGGGAGATGACCAGAATCGTTTGCCGGACATCGTAGCCGCTCTTCCGCCCCTCCGGACCATAGATCTGGTTGGTCGTAATCGCCTGCAAAGTAATGTTCTCGTCCTTGATCCCGCGTGACTTCAGCCGGCCGATGGTCTTCAGCACATCGTCATGTATTTTCTGATAAGCACCCGAGATTTCCTGCTCGGAGGAGACCCGGGTGATGGCCAAACGCCACTTCACCACGTCGGCCTCCACGCGCTTGGTCGCCGCCCCCACCACGCGAATGCTCTGCTCCGTGGTGCGCGAAGCGAAGAAGTACCGTCCCAACAGGAAACATCCAGCCACGATTCCCAAGGCCAGTACTGCACTGCTCCGAGTGTTCATCGCGCCTCCATCGCCGGAAGTATCGCGGCAAAGGTCCGCTGATTTTCCGGCTCCAGCAGTGTATCTGCCACCTGGACCTTATGCAAGCTGGTTGTCTTCGCGTCCCACCGCACATCTGCCCCCTTGACAAATTGCTGGCAGTCGGGGGCCCAAGCCATTATCACTCCCCCAGCCGCGAGGGACGCCAGTCATCCCCTCGCGGTTATGCCCCATGATCCACCAACTCATGATCGGATTGGAACGGCGAGCCTGGATTGTCTCCCAAAGCAGGAAGGCCGGGCCTGTTCGAATCCCGCTGCGCGTGGCAACAACCATCCTGCGGGGACTTTACGAGGACCGGCTCTGGCTCCATGCAGGATACATGAGCTACCTCTCGCTTTTGCATCTCGTCCCACTCGGAGCGCTGGCGCTGGCAGTCTCCACCCGCTTCGGCTGGAAGGAAGCGCTCATGGGCTGGGTGGAGAACAGCCTTTCGCCGACCGCACCCCAACTGGCCCGCAAACTGGTGATGGCGATGGATCGGCTCGATCTGGCCGCATTGGGATATCTCGGCCTGGCGGCGATCATCATTGCGGGTGTGTTCAGTGTCAGCCGGCTCGAAAAAGACCTCGGCGCCATTTGGAACACGCCGGTTCGACGCTCCACCTGGCAGCGTCTGCTTCTGTATCCCGCGGCCATCATCCTGCTTCCCGCGGTCGTCGCGTTGGTCTTGGCTTTTGGTACAATCGCCGAGGTGCGCACAACACTGTGGATGCAGGAACTCGCCAACTGGGGCGGCGGGGGACAGTTGCTCTATCGGGCACTGACCAATGTGCCCCTGCTCTTCCGAATAACTCCCTACCTTCTCTCGTGGTCCATGCTGACCGTGGTCTATTGGCTGGGCACACCGGCACCCGTCAAACCCAAATCGGCCATCCTGGGCGGCCTGGTCGGCGCGATTCTGTGGACGGGAGCACAGAACGCCTATCTCAATTTCCAATTCGCCACATCGACCTACCGCGAAGTCTGGGGGTACCTCGCCCAGATGCCGCTTTTGCTGATCTGGATCTACGCATCCTGGATGATCCTCTATGCCGGCGCCGAATTCACCTTCGCCTGGCAGCACCGTCGCGCCTACATGCCCAAACTTCCATTGCTCGAGGCCTTGCGGTCACACGACGAGCATAACGCCGTGGTTCGGATTGCGGCCGCCGTTGCCAAGTCGCCCTCCCCGGAATCGGAGATCCCATCCGCACCGGAAATCTCTGGCCGGTGCGAACTGCCCTTGCATTTGGTTGAACACATTGCCGAACGGCTCACCAGCGCCGGCGTTCTTCGCGTATCCCGTGACGGGCGCAGAGTGGGATACATCGCCAGCGAGAGTGTCGCCACGATGACCGTCGGTACCCTGCTCGCCAGGTATCGGCGCGCATCCCACGGATCCGGCGCCCAACAGGCCGTCCATACCGACCTGCATCCGGATCACCTGGTTATCGATGTTGGCTAAATTCCGTCAGGCGACACGGAGAATCGCGCTCATTTGATTCGGCTTTAGAACCGCGAAATCGCGCCCCTCTTCCACCTGTACGCGCAAGAAGACATCGCAGACAACACACGACGATTGCTTCGAGGCAAACGTTCCTTGAATCCGGCCATCGCACAAAGTCCCGGCCATGGCCCAGCAAATCCGTCCAGCGTTGATGCCATGGTTGAGCCCATTGCTCGACCAATCCGCGGCCGCAGGACAGACACCCAACTCCTCGACTTTGGCGCCGCCCACTTCGCGGCCACAGTGTTTGATCTCCCAGCAGTTCTTCTTGTCCGGCATGCGCCTCCCTGATGACTCCTGATAAGTATCGGCGCAAACCGGACATTTCTGAGGGGCAATCCAGCGAATCCCGAACCACGGCCAAAACAGCGCGCCGCCGGACGGCTGTGTCGCAATTGTGCCACAGACGTCGGAGTACTTGCTTAAGATGCAAACTACACTTCAGGTCTGGCAAGTTGCTGCAGAGCCCCACAGATAGAGCGTCAGCCGGGACTGTCGTCCTGAGCGAAGCGAAGGACCTGCTTTTCTCCCTGTGAAGACACAGCAGATGCTTCGCTCCACTGCATGACAAATGGGCTCTTGGGCAAGCGGCGCAGCTTTTTCCGCAGCCTGCTAGACTCTGCTCCCGGGGATTTGCCAGCCGTCATGCAACCAAGCGATCCGGAAGGGGAACAACTCCGCCTTCATGACCCCCTTCTTAACGGCCGCGTCATTTTCCATGACACTTCTGGCTTCCGCTTCCGAAGCCGTCAGGAAGATCACGATGCCAAATGTATTCGCATCCGTGGTCATGGTTCGGCCGACGGCCAGTGCCACGTCCGCCTCCGTGAGACGCTTGAGGTACTCGAAATGCTCGGTAATGATTGCCTCTTCCTCGGGAGTCGGACCTTCGGTCAGAATGGCCGGGCGGGTAGGCTGAATTCGGTAGATGAACTGGGAAGCCTCCAGCATGGGATGGCCCTCTTGGTTCTGCAAATCGCCTGCCTCGTGATGCCGACTCGATCGGCACACGACACAATCTAGCCCGATCCGGTGCCGGCGCAAGCTTGACAACGGTCGGCAGCAGCTGATAAGAAAACCATACCGCGGCCCGTCAGCTTAACGTAGACTTTGCACCAATAGCGAGGCATCCACCCGGTGTGCGTGCGCGTTGCGGGAACCAAAGGTGGACTTTCGAGGAGGGTTGAACGTGAAACGGCTACTGCTCACAGTCGCGATTCTCAGTATTACCGCGTCTGCCTTTGCCCGTCCGATGACATTCGACGATCTCTATGGAATGCCCCGTTGCGGCGATGCGCGCATATCTCCCGACAGCAAACACTTCGCGTTCGTACTGACCACGACAGACCCAAAGGCCAATACGCGCGAAAGCCACATCTGGATCATGAACACCGATGGCACCGGCGCGCGCCAATTGACCCAGGGTACTTCCGGCGAATCCTCGCCGCGATGGTCCGACGACGGAAAATCGCTCCTGTTCTTAACCTCGCGAAAGGACGAGACACAAGTGTGGCGCCTGCCCCTGGACGGCGGCGAAGCCTATAGCGCCAGTTCCGTTCCAACCGGGGTTTCCGAATTCGCGCTGTCTCCCAGCGGCGGTGAAATCCTGGCCGTGACACGCGTCTTCCCCGATTGCACAACCGACAGTTGCAATCGCGCCCGCGCGGCGGACCTGGAAAAGAACCCCAATGCTCCGCGCCTGATCGACCATCTGCTTTACCGCCATTACATCCGCTGGGATGACGGCCAGGTCAATCGCCTGGTTGTGCAGGCGCTCGACAATGGCGCGCGCCACGAGCTGCCGACCGGCCAATACAACGCGCCGACAGTTGTCCTCGGCGGCGGCACCGACTACGCGTTTTCCCCAGACGGCAGCGAGGTCTGCTTTTCCATGTCGACCGACTCGGTCCCGGCAATCCGTGTCGACAATAATTTGTACACCATCCCCACAGCCGGCGGATCGCCGGCCCGAATCACAGACCTGGCAGGCCTGGAGGGTGATCCCCTCTATTCACCCGATGGACGCTACATCTCGTTTCTCTCCGCGCGCCGGCCGGGGTACGAGTCCGATCAGCGTGAGATCATCCTCTACGACCGCAAGACCAAAGCCATGACCAACCTCACCGAAAAGTTCGACCGCTCCGTGGGTGAATACCTATGGGATCCTGACAGCGAGGAATTGTACTTCCTTGCCATCGAACATGGTTTCAACATGATCTGGCGCATCGAAGTCGAGTCGCACACAATTGAACTGCTCGCCGGCGACGCCGTCTATGATGGCTTGCAGGTCTCCCCCGATGGTGACTTTCTCATCGTCAACCGGACTGTGTCTACCGAACCGCGCGAGCTCTACCGCTACGATCTGGGTTCGGGAAAACTCACCCGCCTGACTCATTTCACCGAGAAGATCACCGCGGAATTGGATCTGAGTCTGCCGGAGGAATTCTGGTTTCGCGGAGCGCAGGGCGACTCGGTTCACGGCTTCCTCACGCTGCCGCCGCACTTCGATTCGACACAGAAGTATCCATTCACTCTGCTCATCCACGGCGGCCCGCAATGGTGCTGGCTCGGCGATTTCAATTACTACGGCTGGAACACGCAACTGGTCGCCACGCAGGGATACGTCGTCGCGCAAATCGATCCCCATGGCAGCACCGGCTACGGCGTGGAATTCCAGGATTACGTCTCAGGGAACTGGGGCAAAGGGGACTACGAAGACCTGATGAAGGGGGTCGACTTTCTGATCAAACGCCGCCCGTATATCGACTCCTCCCGTATGGCGGCCCTCGGCCGCTCCTACGGCGGCTTCATGACCAATTGGATTTGCGGCCACACAAATCGCTTTCGCTGCCTGATCACCATCGACGGCACGTACAATCACGTAAGCGACTACGGCGCCACCGATGAACTCTGGTTCCCCGAATGGGAATACAAAGGCACGCCGTATTCAAATCCCGCTGAATACGCCCGCTCATCACCCGCCACGTACGCTGTGAACTTCAAGACCCCGACCATGGTTATCCACGGCCAGAAAGATTACCGCCTCGACTTGAGCGAAGGACTCCAGATGTTCACCGCTCTGCAACGGCAGGGGGTGCCGTCGCAGTTGCTATATTTCCCTGACGAGGGTCACAACATTTCGAAGCTGCCGAACCTTCGCTGGGTCTACGAACGCCAATTCGAGTGGCTCGCCCGCTGGCTCAAACCGTAAGTGCGCTTACTCGAGGGGCGGACGCGCAAGACGAGTAGTGGACTTCCAGGACCAGGAGTGGGGCAGACACTCTTGTCTGCCCAGTTCTTCAACACGCTCTCTTTGATGTCATTCCCGCTCTCTCTTATGTCATTCCCGCTCCACTTAATGTCATTCCCGCGAAAGCGGGAATCCAGTGACGCCCTCACACACTGGATTCCAGCTTTCGCGCGAAAGACGACGAGTGCTCCCAGGTAGGGTGGGCTCCGCCCACCTCTTTGCCACACTGGCTACCGTTTTGCCGCCATCGCAATACGCCTGCACGGGGTGGATTGAAACAGCAACGGGAGTGTCGATGGACACTCCCGTTGATCAGACATCGCGTGTGCTCTTGCCGATCGACTCACTTCGCTCCACTGCTTCTGACAGCAGCGCGCAAAGATGATGCGAGAAGAAACGGGTCGATCGGAGGGGGACCACCATTGAACGCGTGGTCAATAAGGTAGACCACGTCGAAAACGTCGGTCGCGAGGTTGTTGTTGACGTCGCCGCGTGTGATGGGACACCCCGGATCCTGCACGTTCGGATCACCGCTGAAGGCGATGCCGATCACTCCGATGATGTCAAACACATCAATCGCCATATCGCCGTTGATATCACCCTGATGAGGACAGCTACCCTCTCCACCCGCCACGATTGCGACCACCCAATCATCCGTATAAACTGTGCCGTTACAGGGCGGGCTGCTGACACGAAACGTGGCCAGGAACTCGCCGTGTATGGAGGCCCCGGCAAAGGTGATCGTGCCGGTGCAGACGCCGGGATCGGGCACAAGGGTGAACTTGTTCGATGGATCCGAAATCTCAGATACAACGCATCCACAGCACCCGCTTCCTGGGCCGTTTTCATGTGACCCAAGTGCGGCGTACCGGTACGACATCGGCGTGTTGGGGGGCAGCGTATCGTACTTAACAATGTTCTTCCACCCGAACGCGTACCGCCACGCCTTCTTCGTCGTCGCGAGCAAATCCGCATCCGTCGGCCCCGCCGTCGAGGTCACAAATCCGAGCGTGTAGAACTTGTCCG
>JAKAKI010000085.1 GCA_021813505.1 bacterium
ACGAAGAGGAACACTCAGGAACGCATGACGGACTGGGTGTTCCCCGGCTCGTCACGTTTACTCAACCTTCGGAACCGCCCGGTGCGGACCCGCATGCCGGGTGGTGTGGGAGGGGTCCTCAGGGAAATGCCTGAGGCCCCTATCCCGATTTCTGGGATTGCGCAGTTGGACCGCTTGCGTAAGTTGTCGGACATGGCAGGCTCGCACTATCGGGATGAGGAAACGAGTCAGCGGACCTGTGACCGCAGACGGGAGATGGTGGGCGGAGCCCACCCTACGATCTTCTCCGGACGACTTGGGAAGCTCCTGTTTGCGCTGGTGGGATGGTCTGTTCTGGCGTTCGTACCCGCACTTGGAAAGACACCGGAGACCGGCCCGAAGGTCGCACCCAAGCTGGCGGTGGTCTATCCCCGCCCCAAGCAGGATATTGGGCCGGTCGATTCGACGTTCATCATCGGGTCAGTCACTCCCGGATCGAAACTGACAATCAATGGCACGAAAGTGCCGGTTTGTCGCACCGGCGGGTTCCTGGCCTTTCTTCCGGTTCGGCCGGGGGACTTCGCCTTCCGTTTGAAGGCGAGCAATGTGCACGGCACCGATACGCTCACCGTCCCAGTCACCATCGCCGATACGCGGCTCATCCCCTTTGACAGCGGTGCCATCATCCGCCGTGAGACCTTGCGGCCCTCTTGGAACCGGACGGTGCGCGCCGGCGATGAAGTCAGCATCGCTTTCGATGGAACCATCGGCTGCGCCGCCACGTTCCGCGTCATTGCGTCGCCGGATACCCTCGGTCCGTTCCCGATGACGGAACTGCGATCGGAATCACTGCGGGACTTTGCCGCGTTTAAACGAACCGCCCGGTTACGGGAGGATTCGCTTCCCGACGCCGCTCTCACGCCGGTGACCCGTGGCCGGTACCACGGCATCTGGCTGGTCCCCGATGGGCTTCGCCCTGACACGATTCGCATTCAAGTCGAGCTCAAACGCGACGCAGGCGCCAATCGATCGGGGAAGCCTCTGCGTGGCGATTCTGCCGCCGCTGCCGTGGCGCCCGGCGGGTTGGTTGCGGTCGATTCTTTGCCGCCCCGCGTTGCCGAGTTGATCGACAGTGTCCAGATCCTCCGTATGGGGCCGCGCCTCGGCTACTGGTCCATCTTCCAGCCGTACGGGGTGCGTGCCAGATGGTGGGGAGAAGCCGGGATCTGGACGATCCTGCAGCCGGCGCCCGGCATCGAAACTTGGGTGGAGACCGCCAAGACCCGCCTGCTGCCGGAAGGGACCCCGATGCCGTTTAGCTCGATCGAGCGGCTGGTCACTCGTGCCGAATCAGCCAGCGTGCGTCTCGAGGTGAGTCTGTCGGACCGCCTCCCATTCAAGGTCACCATCAACGATGACCTGACCCGGGTGCACATCCAACTGTTCGGGGCAACATCAAACACCGACTGGGTTACCCAGGATTCCACCGACGACATGATCAGCAACCTGGTCTGGTCGCAGTTTCAACCTGACGTTTACGAGATTGATGTCACCTTGAAGCAGCCGCTGTGGGGGTACGACGCGCACTATGAGGACAAGGAGTTCGTCCTCGACCTTCGCCGCCAGCCGGTGATCAAGAACGGTGTCAAAGGCCTGACCATCGTCGTCGATCCCGGGCACTCCGCCGACCCAGGGGCGATCGGTCCCACCGGGCTGAAGGAGAAAGACGCCAATCTGCGGTTGGCCAAGGCGCTCAAAGACCAGTTGGCGAAGCGCGGTGCTCGCGTGGTCATGACGCGGACCGGCGATGAGGATGTTCCGCTCTACAATCGGCCCGCCATAGCGGTCACACGTCATGCCGATTTGTATGTGTCCGTTCACAACAACGCCGTACCGGACGGCACGAATCCGTATGCCAACAATGGCAGCGCCGTCTACTACTACCATCCGTTCTCGCGCGATCTGGCGCGATCGGTGCACAGGCGCCTCCTGCAAGCAACCCGTCTCAATGACTATGGATTGAATCAGGGGAACTTCGCGGTCATCCGGCCAACGCAGTACCCGTCGATCCTGAACGAATGCCTCTTCATCATCATTCCCGAGCAGGAAGAAATGCTGGGCCAGCGCGCCTTTGTCGTGCGCACTGCCAAGGGCATCGCGGATGGGATCGCCGATTTCCTTCGTGAGCGCCAGACGCTCACCGGCTCGGTCAGCCCTTCACCGCGCCGGCGGTGATTCCGGCGATTATCTGTCGTTGGAAAATCACGAATACGGCAACCACCGGTAACGTGGCCAATGTGGCGGCTGCGAACAGGTGCGGCAGATCGACTTGCTGGTAGCCCCGGAACATCGCCAGCGCCACCGGCATCGTGCGCGCGTTTTCCCCGGTCAGGATAAAAGGGAAGAGGAATGCATTCCAGGTCAGCCAGAACACCTGGACTGCCAGCACCGCCAAAGTGGGACGGCAGATGGGCAGGACGATTCGGTACACGATGCGCCACGGCCCGGCGCCGTCCATCCGCGCCGCCTCCTCGATCTCGATGGGGACCGATGAAATCGCCCCTTTGACGAGCAATATTCCCAGCGGACTCACCAGCACCGGTATCGTGATCGCCCAAAGCGTGTCGTACCAGCCGAGCTGGTGAATCAGCACGAACATCGGAACAACGAGCACGTATTGAGGGACCATCAGTACCAGGGCTGCCGAACCGTAGAGAGCCCGCCGCCCTTTGAAGCGGTAGCGCGCGAGCGCATAACCAATGGGGAAACAGAGCGCGATATTCCCAAGCGTGACGACGGCTGCGACCACCGCGGAATTGAAGAGGAATCGCCCGAACGGCATTGCGGCAAACAGGTCGGCGTAGTTGCCCCAAGAGGCCGATTCGCCGAATGGATTGAACCAGCCCGCATTCCAACGCGGCGAAACGGACCCCACCACCATCCAGATGAAGGGGAAGAGCATTCCCAGCATGCCCAACAGCAGGAGGATCGGGAGTAGCCGGCCACCGGGTTTGCTCATTCCTCCGCCCCCCGTCCGAATTGCAGCAGCCGGAATTGGATGACAGACGCCAGCGCAATGATCACAAACAGCAGATAGGCCGCCGCCGAGGCATAGCCAAGATCGAATCGCTCAAATGCGGCTGTGTAGACGTGGTAGACCGATGTTGTGGTCGAGCCGACCGGTCCGCCTTGCGTCATCACGAAGATCTCAGTGAAGATCTGCAGGCTCTTGATCAAGTTGATCACGATGGCATACAGCATGGTGGGGCGAAGGTATGGCCATGTGATCGCCCAGAACCGCTGCCAGCCGTTGGCGCCGTGCATCTGCGCATCTTCCACAAGTTCCTGAGGGACAGCCTGCAAGCCGGCCAGGAACAACAGGGCGTAATAGCCGATCGACACCCAGACATCCATCAACATGACCGAGACCAGCGCGGTCGACTCGGACAACAGGAATCCCTGTGATGGCAGCGGCAGACCGGTGAATTGCGCCAGCCGGAACAGGTAACCACCCTGGCCGTAGAGGTGGATGAACACCAGCGCCGTGACCACGGTGGCCGTGAGCGTCGGGGCGAAATACCCGGCGCGGAACATTGACCGGCCCCACATCCGCCGGTTCAACGCCAACGCCAGCAGCAAAGACAACACCGTGGTGGCAGGGACCGTACCGGCGGTGAACACTGCGGTATGCCCGAGCGCCGACCAGAAATCCGAATTCGTGAGGACCGCCTGGAAGTTGGCAAAACCCACCCACTGCCAGGTGCGCGAAAAGATGTCGTATTTAGCGAAGCCCAGGGCGAGCGCATAGCCCAGGGGGTATGCCCAGAAGACCAGAAGCGTGACCAGCCACGGCATGGTCATCAGCCATGGACTGGCTTCGCTCGAACCTCGCTTCCTGTCCATACTGTCCATGACGCTGGCGACTCACGTCACTTCTTCGCGAAGTCCTCGAGAATCTTGTCGATCTTCTCGCACGTCTTGTTGAGCGCGTCGGGAACGGTCATCTTCTTGTAGAGGGCCTGTTCGACGCCCCATTCCAATTCGGTCTCGATATCGACCCAGCGCGGATGCACCGGCGGCGCCTTGGCTTGCTTTAATTGTTCGATGAAGACCTCGCGAACCGAATCTTTGGCGAAGTACGGGTTTTCAGCGACACCCTTGTGCGTGGGGGTCGCGCATCCGGTCGCGATGCACAAATTGAAGATCGTCTTCTCGTTCATCATGAAACGGGCGAGCTTGATCGCGCCAAGAGGCTGCTTCGCCGCTCTCGGGATTGTCAGATACTCGCCCCCGGCGAACGAAACCTGTCCGCCCCGATTCAGCGCCGGAAAGGGGATCTTGTGGGCCGAGAACTTGAGGGGCGATCCCGACGTCTTGATGCGCTCATACAACCAGTCGCCGGAGATGTGGTACAGCAGCCGGTTGGCCAGGAACATTTCATCGAGCTGCGCTTGTTTCTCGACATAGCCGAACTCGCTCAAATCGACGAGGAACTTGAGCGCTTCAATCGCCTGCGGTGAGACCAGGTCGCACTTGGTGCCATCGGGCGTGAGAATGTCGCCTCCTGCCGACCAGAGAAACGGCAGGAATTTCTTGTACAGCCGGTGGCGTTCTGCCGCATTGACTCCGTAACCGTAGAACTTCCCCTTCACCTGTGAGATCCGTTTGGCGCGCTCCATCAGTTGTCCCCAGAGGATCGGGGGATTGTTGGGTGTCGCTCCGGCGTATCGAACCAGTTCGTCATTCTGATAAAGCACTCGCGTCGAAACATACCATGGTAACCCCCAGCAGCGGTTCTTGTAGACCGCTGGGAGCCACCCGACGTAACTGTTGCCCAGGTTATTGTATTCGCTGGTCATGTCCATGAGGGCATTGCCGTCGGCAAACTCGGCGATCCAGTCAGAGCCGAGTTCCAGAAGGTCGGGAACCGCACCGCCGGCGAAGGCCGCCACAATCTTCTGGTGCCCGTCGTTCCAGGTCAGATCGGTGATCTCGACTTTGTACTCCGGATTGGCGGCCTCGAAGCCTTCGGCCGCCTTGATAATGACCGCCCGGACTTTGGGCTCGGTCCAGAATTGCCAAAATCGGACGATCGTTTTGCCCTCGGCGGTCTTGTCCGCCTCATTTTTGCCGCACCCACCCGGCAGACCGACCACAAACCCCGCAACCAAACTGAGGGACAAAACCCACCTACCGAGATGCACACCCAAGATTCGCTTCATCATAGGCTGAAACTCGTGAGCCAGCCGACTGGTGTCAAGACCGGATCAGGCTGTGGCGTGGCCGGTGGCCGCGTAAGGGCTAATTCGCCGTATCCTGTACCGCAAATCGCGATGCCAAGAGGCTACTTTTCCGCTTGATGAATCCGACCGATTGTTGTATTATCCAAGTCTGGCCGGTGTCCGAAATCCCGGCCCGCAGACGAAAGAACGGAGCCTAGACCATGTCCAAACTTTGTCCCATTACCGGCAAACGTCCCCGCTCGGGACACACCGTCTCCCACGCCAATAACAAGAGCAAGCGGCGCTTCAACCCCAATCTGGTTTCCAAGCGGGTCTGGAACCCGGAGGAGAAGCGCTGGGTACGCATGCGCATTTCGACCAAAGCGCTGAAGACATTGGACAAAAAGGGGTGGGTGAGGTAAGGCCGGTTTAGACCGCCTGAGTGAAACTTAAACCCCGCCTTTCGGCCGGGTTTTGCATTTGGTGCGCCCGGCATGGGCACTGACTTGGAGGTGTAAGTCCTCTGTGAAGCAGGTCACAGCGACACAAGGGAAACGCAAGGGCGGACGGGTGACCGTTCGTCTGGAGGAAGCGTGGAACGCAACCGTGGGCCGATGAACAAAAACCGGATACGAGGCGCCGGGAACCGGGGCGAGCGGGCCAGAGACCGCGAAGCTCCTGTGGCCAAGGGGACCCGGCGTAAATCCGGCG
>JAKAKI010000055.1 GCA_021813505.1 bacterium
CAGCAGCCCGACGTTGTGCCGCTGGGAGAACCGGGCGGACCGGGAGACGGCCTGGGCCATCCAGCGGGAACTGGTGGAGCAGTTCATTGCCTCGTACAAGAAGCCACCGCGGCGGGTGATTCTGGACTTTGATGCGACGGACGATGCGGTGCATGGGAACCAGGAGGGGCGGTTCTTCCACGGGTACTACAGCCAGTACTGTTTCCTGCCGTTGTATGTGTTTTGCGGTTCACAACTGCTGGTGAGTTGCCTGCGGCCGAGTAGTGCCGATCCGGCGCGGCACGTGTGGGCGATTCTGGCGCTGTTGGTGAAGCGGTTGCGGGAGGTGTGGCCGGAGGTCCAGATCGTCATCCGGGGCGACAGCCATTTCTGCCGCTGGCGGATGCTGGCGTGGTGTGAACGGCATCAGGTGGGATACATCGTAGGGCTGGCAAAGAACAGCCGGGTGCAGGCCGAGGCCGCCGATCTGATGGAGTCAGCCCGCGCGGCCTTCATGGCCACCGGGGAAAAGCAGCGTCTGTTTGCCGATGTGGTCTATGCCGCGCTGACCTGGGACAAGCCGCGGCGGGTGATTGCCAAGGCGGAGCACGGAGACCTGGGGAGCAATCCGCGCTTTGTGGTGACCAATCTCGAGGGCGAGGCGCAGACGCTCTATGACGACGTCTACTGTGCGCGGGGCGAGATGGAGAACCGGATCAAGGAGCAGCAACTCGATCTGTTTGCTGATCGCACCAGTTGCCATCGCTGGTGGCCCAACCAGCTGCGGCTGCTGTTATCGAGCCTGGCCTACACGCTTTTGGAGGCGATCCGCCGTCTGGCCTTGCCGGGCACCGAACTGGCCAAGGCCCAGTGCGGCACGATTCGATTGAAGCTTTTGAAGATCGGCGCGGTGGTGGTGCGCAACACCCGGCGCGTGCGATTCATCTTCTCGTCCGCGTACCCGTTGCAGGCCTTGTTCTTCCAGACCGTGGCACGTTTGGCGTCCGGTTGATAGCGAAGCTTGGGTGCTGTCCCCGGCACGCGATAAACAACGGGGGTAAGGGGGCGTATGCCCAAAAACCCCATTGCGCCCTCCACGATTGGTCACAAACTCACCTCCACACCAAGATCTCAATACACCAAACAGGGTCGGCCGTTGATGGGCGTGCTCATGAAATATCCGGGCTACGGCGTCTGCTATCTGCGCCAGGCGCACCCGGAGTTAGATCTTGTCGGTATAAACTTCCGACCCTTGGCCAGTGACTTTGACGAGACGCGCAAATACCAATGAGGCAGCCCCATCAACGTCAAGAAACTGTTCGCAAACATCGAGCTTGCATTGGTCCGAGTCGTCGAACACTACCGATCTCATCTTGGTAATGGCATATCGACAAGCAAACGCGGACGCGAGAATCTGGGGGTCGAATGACCATCCGAGTACAATTGTCAATTCCCGGAGGTCTGATTCTAGCATATCGTAGAGGGCAAGCACTCCATTCTTATCAGACTTTACGATGTCATACAATTTGTTTCGCTCGTCGGGACTCAAGGCCCGCGGGTCCCGATTGTTAACGTGATAACGATCCATAATTTCCTTGAATTGTGGCATCCCAAAGTTGTCGAAGCCCCGTCTGAGGAGACTGTTATGGACCTTAGCTATCGATGGCGTAATCAGTTGAAGTAGCGGTTGAATCGCCCTCCGTCTGGATTTCACATCAAAGTAGACATTGATCAGAGCAATGCCCACTCCAATTCCAATCAAGGTTGACGCAAGATTCAAGAAGAGTGAAGTCCAATAGCCGGACGTGAAGTACGCGATGGTTGCTACGATAATGGCAGCGAATAGTGCACCGCCTGTCGCGATAAGTTCTTTCCCCTTCATACAAGCTCCTTCTCTTGAGGATCGACACTGGTCAGCCCGCGTCCCATTAACTAGCAAGAGAAATGATGAATGTCGTTTTGCAAAAGTCAATCACAAAACAGCCGCCCGCCCGGTGCCCCGCAGCTCTGCTATGGGAAGTATCGAGTGCGAGATAGGTTCCGTATTCAGGACGGGACCCTGAGAACCCAAAACTTCGAGGATCCTGCTGGTGAAGCAGTAGCCGCCCGCCGCCTGCCGTGGCGGGCGGGCCACCGCCGTCTTACAGTTGCACGCGAACGACCACTTGCGCGGTTCCGTCCTCCCCACGGCAAGCCGTGGGGCACCATGGCATCAACGGCTGTAGCTCTGTCCGCCTGCTTCGTCACGTTGTCATCCTGAGGAGCGGGCCTTACGGCACTCTCGCTTTTATCCGACGTGTAGCGACGAAGGATCTGCAGTGAGGTGTGGTCCCGCGCGAGGATCAACTGCAGATGCTTCGTCGCTTCGCTCCTCACCATGACTTCGGGAACCACTCGGACCAAGCCGGGCGCCCGTGACAAATCGGAATCGTGGCCCTGCCCGGAGGAATGACTGAACGATACTCAGTAGTCGGTCTCAGTGCGAAGAACTGCCCCGGTCCGGAGATCCACAATGAGGTAACGGTTGCCGGAGTGGGTTGCCTTGCCGAGCTTCCAGACTCCGAATCGGTGAATTACGGCCACGTCAGCTCCCGTTGGCCCCCAACAGGCCTCGATCTTGTCAGCGCGGCCGCAAGTCATTAATCCCATGGGCGGAAGCGGTCCGGCCCAATCTTCGATCATGAGTGAAACATACTGATTCCTGAATCTCGCAGAAGTATCTGGACACGTGAAGATCCGCCACCGGCCATTAGGCGAGATGGCGATGGAATCCTCGGAACAACCGATCCGGATGGGAGCATTCTCGCTGGAGCATTTAGTGAAGAATCCCGAGGCCGATCGCAAGTCCTCAATCCAACTCTTTCTTGACCAGTTGGGGATGCCATTCACCTGCACCCAATCGCGTATGCGTTTCCGATACCCCTGTTCGAATCCCACGATGCTGTCAGTTACATCACAGCCGGCAATTGGGTGGATTGGAAATCCGGTGGAATCGTCGATTCCATATCCCGAGGTCAATCCGGTCGACGGGAGTGAGACAGTTTTCCGAGCGATGTCTTTGTCGGCAGCTTCGCGCCCAAGCGCGCAATAGGGAGACGCCACCAGCCATTTGGCCCTGAGCACGGAAAGCGGTTGCGAGGCATCGACAGTGTCGGGAAATAGCATGAGTCTTAATCGGTTCGGACGCGAGTCCGTGTAGATGCCCCAATCACTGCGGTAACCGGTTGCGGTTACGAACAGTGCGAGGGTGTCGGCTTCGACTTGCCCAAGATCGAAGTACCCAAGAGAATCGCATACTGCCGTGTTCTTCTTTCCTCGCAGTTCTACTTGTGCCCCCGGTACCGGCCAGTTCGAGACAGCATCGCGAACGTACCCGTTCGCCTGGAAGACCGCCGCGTGAACGGACGGTTCGATTGAGGGGACGATCATTAAGATCACCACAAATACTGCGAACATCCAAATTCGCTGGCGCGCTGGTGAATGTACCATAGCCTTCGCTCTCAACCCCGTCACGGACGCCTCGGCAGTCTGCCCTTGTTATAATACTATTCTGGTGTCAGTCTATTCCACAGTTTCGATTCATGCAACTCACCGCCGCTGTCTGGAGTCCTGGCCGACGCGGCGGGTGCACCACCGACGGATTACAGGTGCACGCGAACAACCACTTGCGCCGTTCCGTCCAACCCACGGCAAGCCGTGGGGCACCATGGCGTCAAGGGCTGTAGCTCTGTCCAACCGCAACGTCACGTTGTCATCCTGAGGAGCGGGCCTTACGACACTCTTGCAGTTATCCAACGCGCAGCGACGAAGGATCTGCAGTGAGGCGTGGTTCCGCGCGGGGGACAACTGCAGATGCTTCGTCGCTCCGCTCCTCAGCATGACATCGGGAGCCACTCGAACCAGGATGAGGATCGGGGCATGGAGTGTGCAATTTCCTTCGCCCCTCCGGGGCTGATGCTCCCGCACTGGGTGCTGCCAGGCCGATTCTTGATTGGCGGTGCCTACGCCGTCCCGTCGCAGGCGCGTTTGAGCGCGGCGATGTCGAACTTCTTCATTTCGAGGAAGGCTTCTGTGACACGGGCGCGCTGCGCGGGGGTGCCGCGCATGAGTTCGTTCAGGATCGCTGGAGTGACCTGCCAGCTTACGCCGAATCGATCCTTGAGCCAGCCGCATTGTCCGGCATCGGGGTCGGCCGCGAGTTTGCCCCAGAAATAGTCGATCTCCTCCTGCGTGTCGCAGGAGACCATGAACGAGATCGCTTCATTGAACGTAAAGCCGTGCTCGTACGCCGAATCCATGGCCGCGAACCAATGGCCGGCCAACGCGAAATCCTCGTACATGATCGTTCCCGGCTTGTCGGGCGCGTGCTCGGCGCTGTATCGGGCGACAGTCCCCACTTTTGAACCGGCGAACACGGACGCGTAGAACTTCATCGCCTCTTCCGCTTTCCCACACACCTCGCCGGTGAACAACAGCGATGGTATGATGTTCGGACGCGCGTCCCCGCCAGGGGTCCGCAGGATTAATTGCCACGACAGGCCGTACTTGTCCTGTATCCAGCCGTAGCGATCGCTGAACGGGTATTTGTCGAGCGGCATCAGCGGCGTTCCGCCGTCTGCGAGTTTCGCCCATAACGAGTCCAGCGCCGCCGTCGCGCCGTTGCGCGACGGATCGAAATTGACGAAGAAGGACGCCGATGGATTGAGTTTGAACATCGGTCCGGCACTGAAGGACACGAAGTCAAAGCCGAGGACTCTGAACGAGACGACCTCGACATTGCCCGACGGCGTATCGGACAGCGAGTCCAGACTCGTGATCTTGGAATCCCCGCCGAAGGCAGAGACATAGAACTCCGCGGCCTCTTTGGCCTGCCTGTCGAACCACAGATGGGGAATGATCTTCTGCATGGAACAAGTGTAATATAGTCCTGTTGCCAGATACAAGCACTTCCTCGACACTGAATATTGGCCGATTCGTCGTTCCTCCGCGCCGGGTGCACGGAGTGTAAACAGTTGAGACACCCCCGTCAGCGTGGCCTCGAGTTCTGATCGCGGGAGGCCGGAGGCCGACTCGGAGTGATGGCAGAGCGGAGCAGTCGCCTTCGATTAGTATGACCCAAGAGATTGTTCCGATTCCCCAACTCCGCGAACATCTCCCGCTGTTCCATCGGTCTTGGAGCCGCCATTTGGCGGCCCGCGATCAGAGATCGCGGCCACACAGCCCGACCACGGTCACACACTGGTAGGGATACTTCGTTGCCTGGGAAGCATTGCTTTCACGCGAACGACCACTTGCGCCGTTCCGTCCAACCCACGGCAAGCCGTGGGGCACCATGACAACCTTTCATACTGCCCACGGTCCGCCGCCGTTGATAGGGCACCTCTGTTACAACATTCGGATCCCTGACCGCAACGTCACGTTGCCATCCTGAGGAGCGGGCCTTACGACACTCGCGCTGTTATCCGACAAATAGCGACGAAGGATCTGCAGTTTGGCGTGATTCCGCGCGGAGGAACAACTACAGATGCTTCGTCGCTCCGCTCCTCAGCGTGACACCATCCGCAGCTACCGGGACCAGAGCGAGGATCGGGGCATCGAGTGTGCGGTTTCTTTCGCTCCTCCGGGGCTCTATGCCATTCTCATCCCCTTCACCCCCGGCTGGCGCCGTGGGCTATGCTCTTGTGCGACCGGGCACATAGCTTCCGCCCCTACGGGGCTCTCAGGCGCCCTTGGTCACAATTGCGATTGTT
>JAKAKI010000003.1 GCA_021813505.1 bacterium
TGCCGGCATCGTCGCTGTCCGGTTTGCTGATCTATCAGTTCACCGGAACTGATCCATTGGGCTGGCATTTGACCAATCTGTTGTTGCATTTGATCAATGCCGTTTTGGTCGGCGTGCTGCTCCGACGGTTTCTGCGATCCCACTGGGCTGCGATTGGCGCCTCGGCGCTTTTCGCGGTTCATTTCATCCACGCTGAACCGGTCATCTGGATCTCCGGACGCACCTCGGTCCTTGTTACAACGTTCATTCTCGCGGCCCTGGTTGTTGAATCTAAACCCCGTGGCCGTACTTGGGGCGCCGCGCGCTGGGCTGGCCTGTTACTGGCGCTCCTGGCATACATGACCAAAGAAGACGCGGCTGTGCTGCCGCTGCTCTTGTGGCTTGTCCCGACAACATCGATGACCGCGTTCGAGTGCCTGCAGAAACGTCCCGGCTGGATCCGGGCGGAGTTGTCAGAACTCCGCGTACGGGCAAAGGCGCTGTGGCCGTACTGGATTATGGGAGGCGTGTATCTCGTCACACGCCTCGGGGCGATTGCCCAGGCGACATCCGAGGCCGCCTATCGCATCGAGCTGAGCTGGAATGTCATCAAGAACGCGCTGTTTGTCTGTGTCGCAAACCTGTTTCCCCTGGGCTTTCGAACAGCGTTGGAGCACTGGAACAAATGGTACAAGTCGGGCGAGTTGTCGGCGATCCCCAATTTTCTTCTGTCCCACCAGGGATTTGTCGTCGGCGCCGTGGTGGCCGCCATCATCTGGCTGACTATGATCCTTTGGGGCAATCGTGCCGCACGGCGCCTGGCGATTTTTATGTTTGTTGCCGCCGGCCCGATTCTGCTCTTCCGTGGCACCGGCGAGCGATTGGTTTATCTGTCATCGGTTGGCAGTGCGGCTGCTATCGCGGCGGTTTTCGCGGGATGGCACGTGGCGTTCCGGGAAACGCTGGGACGCCCGGGACGCTACATTGCGGCCGCATTGGTTGTCATACTCGTCGTCCTGAACGCCAGTTGGTTGCGGCAAAAGGCTGCCAATTGGGAGACGGCCTCGCAAGTTTCGCAAACCATCACCAGCGCCGCGCGTGCACTGGCCAAAGACTTTCCCAGAGGCGCCAGAATTCAGGTTTCGGGTCTTCCGGATAACGTCGACGGTGCGTGGGTATTTCGCACCTCGTTCCAATACGCGTTCGCGATCTATGCGGATCGTCCGGATGTGACTGTGATTCCTACAACGGAGGCTTCCGCACTCAGTCCAGGCGAGCTTCGCCGATTCCGGTGGGATGGCGGGGCGTTCGTACCCGTGGACTAGACTGTGCCGCTGGTCTGGGCCATGACCGTTAGCGCCAGATGAGAGCACAGCCCGATCACCAATGGCACCGACAAGTTGTCATCGACGCGTGTCGAGAACATCTCCACGAACGCGGCGGGTACCGCCAGAGCCAGGCCGATGGCCAACGGCAGTCCCGGAGTGCAGATTCCCGCAATGGCCGCTGCCACCAGGAATGCCGCTGAACCCTCCATTGTGCGATTTCCGATTGTCCGGTGGCGTCCCCAGCGCCTCCCGATCAGCGCGGCACTCGTGTCGCCGAGAATGATGACGAGCATTCCGAATGTCGCTGCCGGCAGAGTGAAAACGAGCCGGCAGAGCCATCCCGAGAACAGGATGAATGTCGCACCGGTGAAGTTTTGCGATTCCTTCGGCCTCACAATTGGGGATACCATCGGATTCCAAAGACGCTGGATAGGCCAGCCACGGAAGCGCGCGATATCCACCGCGAGCGATCCCAGAAAACAGATGAACACGATCACCACCGCCGCCGTCTGGCTGGCGAACTGGTAGCCGATGGGAATCGAGAGTGCGAACAAGTGGAGCAGCTTGCGCCAGACCTCGCGGTCGTAGCCAAACTCAGTTCCGTCTTTTGCGGAGGGTTTGATGCCCTGTTGCTCCTGAGTCTGTGAGACCATCTGGCGTTCCGGGCCGATCAACTCATGTCAGTAGGATGGCAGCCATTCCGCACCGCTGGCGGGCTTGGCGAGTCTGGGTGCATTCTTGACCGATGGCAGCGTGACCCGCGCGTTGCGTTCCGGATAGCGCGTGATTCCATAGGGAGCCCCGGTCGTTCGGATCCATTCCTGGCGACGTCTCCAGTCATGGTCCCTCTGCAATTTTGCGCGAATGCCCCCCCCGACCTCGGCGACCGATGGGGGCGCGGATTTCTGGGCCAGCGTTGCCACCCAATAGTCTCCATTGCCCGCGATTGCGTCGGTCACGCCGCCCTCGGACATTTTCGTGAGCGCATTCCATACTCCCGCCGGTACGTCGGCTTTCTCGACCCAACGCGATTCCACGCTGTCGGGCGCGTTTCCCGCCTTCCATGCGTCCGCCAACTTTTGGGCTTTCGTTTGATCCGGGAAACGCAGGAAGCGCACCATGTAACTGGTCGGACGGGCGTAGTCCGCGGCATGCGCGCGGAAATACCGTTCCACTTCGGCACTGTCCGGTGCGTACTGCGGGTCCGACATCTGCGCATACGCCACCGCCTCAGCGCGCGTACGGACAATCGCGGCGCGCTTCGCGAGGACTTCCGGCCTGGTCAGGTAGCCGAGTTTGCGCATCGCGTCGTACATGCACAACCCCGGAAACATCGATTTCACGAGTTCACGCTTTTCGTCCAATGTCCGGGGGATTGACTTGTTCCTTGCGCGCAACTTACTGACGTTGTCGAGATATTCGGCGGCGTGGATCGTGTCACGGCCGTTAGCGATGGCCAGAGCAGTGTTCGGCTTCCAGGTTGAGTCGGCGCGTCCCAGTGTGCCATCCAGAATCTGGAGTGTACCGGCGGCGGTCAGCGAATCGACGATCTGCTTGCCGAGGGCGGCACCGGCCGAGTCACGCATGTAAGTCGTGATGTCCTGCATGATTGCTCCGTCAATCGGGGCGGGGCCTGGTTCGCGAATGGCAGTGGCCTGTACGATGTGCCATCCGATGCGCGACGTGAACGGCTTGCTGATCTTGTAGAGCGGAATCTCCAGACACATCTTGCCGAATTCGTCGTCCGGCAGCGACTCCTTGGAGACCCAGCCGATATTGCCGCCGGCGCCCTTGGTGCGCGGCTCCTCCGAGTGGGCGGCGGCCAGCATCGCGAAGTCCTCACCGTCCGCCAGACGCGCGTAGAGCGCCTCGATGACGGCTTGCGGATTCCATCCCTCGTACAATGGATCGGGAGTGGCATTGTAGATCTTGGGAACCTTCTCCATCGGATAGTAGATCGTGATGTTGCGGACGAATCGCTGTTGATGCGGGACCATGTAACGCGCCAGATGTCCCTGATAGAACGCGGCGATCTGCGACGAGTCAAACTGCAGCTTGGGGCCGAGAACGTCATTCTGAAAGAGTTGCGATGCCGCCAGCGTCACGCCGCGCCGCACATCCGCCCAGAATGCGTATTGGGTTGACAGGTCGATCTTCGGCGTCATTCTGGAGATCAGGCTGTCGATCAAGACGTCATCGACGAGTTCACGAATGAGTGCGGTGTCCGAAAACGGCTGATGCCGCAGCAGGGACCGCTGATGGGCTTTGGTGATTACCTCGGCGGCCGTAATGGATTGCCCGGCAAAGGTCGCGAGAACGGGATTATCGTCGGCCCGGCACGGCACCGTCGGGCCTGTGGCGCAGAGTGCCGCGAGCAACAGGACGCCTGCGATTTTCATTCGGAATCGGGTGTTTTGCTGTTTCATAATTTCCGTATCAGCCTCACTTAGGGTGATTCAACTCAAGGATGTTATACAAGTCAGCCTGCAACCGGATGCCGGGGTCATCTCAGAAGATAGCGTAGCGAAATGCGGTATGAATTGTCGAGGTACTTGTGATCCATCATGGCGGCGTCTACGCCCCACCGTCCGGACGTGAATCCCGCTCCCAAGGCGAGGTGTCCCGCGTCCGACCCAACTCTGGCGAACAGCAGATTGCGATACGATGCTTCGAAACCCAAGTGCAAATCGACCGACACCGAACCGGCCCAGTACTGCCCCGCTGTCTTACGCCCTTCAAAATACGTCTCCGCCTCGGCGGCGATCAATGTGGTGAGCCCTTCCGCCATTCTGGGGAGTTCGTACTCACCGCCCCAGTTTACATGGGGGACGATGGTTTCCTTCCGGCCCGAGTCCCAGGCCAGAAACGTCGTGGTCAGATCGGCCACTTTGACTCCGGCACGCCAGCCTCTCCCCTGTCCCCACCAGGCGGCGTCGAGTCCGAGGCCGTAGGCGGAGTTTCCCGGCAAAGATCGCATGACCGTTTTCAGCGTCACGCCCCACGACCACCAGCGGGGTGTCCGCCGGGCCAGTCCAAACGCCAATGACCAGTCGGCGTGATTCTCGGTTTTGGTAACGACGGGTCTGCCGGAAATCGAATCGAGCGCCGTGAGTTGGATCCCGCCACCGCCCAGGTATGTCCCGTAGGCGCCCCACGACCAGCCGGTCGAATCGGCGGCCGGCATCACGAAGGCGACAAAGTCATGATTGAGGAGTGAGCCGAATGTCTCGGCGTGCTGCGCCATGATCTCTGGCCGCTGCAGCGCCGCCAAAGCCGCGATGTTCCAGAACGCTGATGAGGCATCGGGGCGTGAAGCTACAAACGCCCCTCCCCGGCCCAGTGCCCGCGCGCCGACTCCGAGGTAATAGGGCTCTCCGGCGTATTTCGTGCCCCAGGCGGATTCGGCCAGAAGCAAGACAAACAGAAGCGTGCTTAGAGTGTGCGGGCGACGGGTCGGCAACATCGGCCCAATATACGGTCCCGCGGGGTCGAGCAGGATGGATTTTCAAGCCCGGGAAACGCGTTCCCCAGCGTCTGCGACAGTGAGTGTGGCCGCGATCTCCGGGGCCTGTTGAAGAAGTCCGCCGAAAAGCGGAGGCAGTTTTGTAAGGGGGAGATTGCTTCGGCGCAAAGAGACGCGCCTCGCAATGACAGCACATTCACCGTTCGCGAGGCAAAGGCGCATTTGTCATTGCGAGGAGCGTCTCCGCCGAAGGCGGAGGAAGCGACGAAGCAACCTCCCCCTTACGCAACCGCCGACAATCTACCGAGGACTTCTTCAACACGCCCCGAAGATCGCGGCCACGCCGTATCGGGCGGACTCTATTCACCCACGAGTTGTACCCGCACCTGGCGGGATCGGGGCCGATTATCGAACTCGAGGAAGACGATTTGCTGCCAGGTTCCCAGAATGGCCCGGCCGTTCTCAACCGCGGTGGTGAATGACGTGCCAATCAATGCCGACCGAAGGTGCGCGTAGCCGTTCCCGTCACCCCAAGTCGCGTCGTGTTCGTACGGCACGCCGGCGGGAATCAGGCGTTGCATCAGCGCAGGAAGGTCGCGTTTCAAGCCCGGTTCATACTCGATGGTGGTGACTGCCGCGGTCGAGCCGATCGCGCAAACCGTGACAATCCCGTCACGAATTCCGGATTCCCCAACCGCCGCCTGAATACGCTCGGTCAGATTGACGATGTCCCCATCCCCGCGGGTCTTGAATTCGATTGTGGCGGAGGCGGTCATGGTGAAGCGACCCTAGGGGGCACACCCGGGCACCGGGAGCGGTCCACCGTTGAAGACATGGTCAATTAGGTATATTACATCGAAGACATCGGTCAAGCAATCGCCGTTGACGTCCGCGAGACTCTCTGGGCTCGGCGGGGCACCGTTTGAGAATACATAAGCGATAAGGGCAAAAACATCGGAAACATCTACGGAGCCGTCTCCATTGACATCACCGAGACCTGAGCAACCCACTCCGAACGCGCCGATGGTGCTGCCGTTCTCTCCTCCTCCGACGCACGCTGATAGTACTGAAAGGTCAAAGTTTTGGAGGGCCCTATCGCAAAATATCGGATCAGCGCTGATGTTCGTAGAATCGAACAAGACCCCAAAGGTATCACTCGGAGTGTTCTGCCAAAAATCGTTGAAGCCGGGCTGCGGGAAGTATTGATCTTGGATAAAGATGGCCACTCCACGCGCACCGTTGTTAAAGGCGATGATGTTGTTGCTGATTCTTCCGCTGAATGAATTGCCTACTGCAATTGCGCCGCTGCCTGGCTGTGCCGCGGAATTTCCCACGATCGTGTTGTGATCAATAAAGACGATGGAGGGGCCACCGCTTGCGGGTTGAACCGAGATGATCCCGCTCTGCGGGCCAGTAACGGAATTTGATGCGATTAGATTGCGTATGATGGTGAGCGTGCCCACGCCCCGTTTGAGAATTGCGGCCCCGTCAATAGCGGAGCTCCCCTCTATGATGTTGTTTTCGATTTCAGCCGACGCGGCATCCTCAATGCATATTGCCCCCCCGGTCCCCGTCGCGGAATTGGCAGTCAGGCGATTGCCTGTGATCTTTGGAGAACCCCTCTCGATGAGAATACCCGCACCAGATTCTGAATTCGTGTTTGACCTGATGATGCAATCCATGATTCGGGGTGAAGCACCTGAGATGCGAATTCCCGGGGCCGCCAGAGCCCCGGAAATCGTAATCTCCCTGATAACCGTGATTTCCCGTTCACCGTGACTCACGGTTACGACAGGCAATCCAGAATCATTGGTAACAACCGTACTCTCGGCAGGGGAAGTTCCCGTGATTACAATTGCTTTACCCTGCGGATCAATCCCTCCCGTGTGCGTACCGTGGGCAAGGACAACCGTGTCGCCGTCACAGGTCTCGGCAATCGCCTGCATGGGAGTTGGTTGATCGGACGGGACTGATATCACACGAGTACTTATCGTGAATGAATCTGGCAGACTCCAATCTGAGTACTCATGATTGTCGCTGCTCCTCGCACGCCACCAGTACTTAGCTGGTGACGTCGGCAAGGCCGTAAGATATGAACCCGTCGGACTGGCCGTTTCGGGGACATGAAGGAGATTTCTCAGTGGATCGGTCAGGGCTGTATCAGCGAATATCTGGAAGTCGTACCAGAGTGGATCTCCATCGGGGTCGCTGCCGTTGACCACGTAAAGACGTACTTTGCTTGCACAACTTCGCTGTCCCGTAACAGGGTTCTCCAAGATGGGAACGGATGGCTTCGAATTCATACGGAATGATGCACAGATCCAGTTCCCCCATCCCACCCCATCTTTGAGGCGCAAGCGCCAGTAGTACCGGACACCGTCTATGAGCGTTGCCCCAGGATATGCAGCAAGTGAATCTGGCGAAGAAATCTGACCACTCGACCAGACCTCAGCGAGATCCCAAAGTGAGTCGGCTCCGATCTCAAGCTCGTATCCCTCTTGGTTCCAGGACGTGTCCAGAAATGTCCAATTGAATACTGGGTTGTGGCTGACCACTCTGGACGAGTCCTCGGGTCCGAGATTCATCCCGAGTGGCATGGGCAGACCGATGAGTGAGCAGACAAACGCACCGATGTCATTTCTGGATCCATCTGGGTCATCATAGCTAGAATCGGGATCGCCTGCATTGATGCAGGGAGAGTGGTACGATAGCGTGTAGTCTCCCGCCGCAGAATTCTCGTAGAGTGGGTCCACCGAGATGTCATGGGTGCCTGGTCCCACCCCAACGTAGTTCGTAAAGTTGTTCCAGAAGTCGTTGTAGTCGACAGATGAAAACAGACCGCTGATTCCATAGCCGCTCGAATTGTTGACAATGTTGTTTCGAACACTCCCGGAATTCGAATACGTTGCGAACCCACCCACATTGTGGTCTAGTGTGTTGTTCAAAATCCTCGCGCTTCCGGATTGAATCCCAATACAATTTACTCCGCCATTTCGAACAAACACGTTGTGGGAAATCAAAGGACTCGATGAACCACTACAGATGATGACGCAATTGTACACCGGATTGTTCTGAAAACGGTTCTCCGTGAGAAATGCACCCTTGCTGCTATTCACCTGAATTGCGTTCGAAGCTGAACCGGCAAGAGTGAAGCCGTGAATTTCCGTCGGTCCACCCACCCAAGAGTTGATGGTGATCGTAGGTCTCGCGGGATTCAAGGGGCGAAGCGTCGTCGCACTTAGCCCTCCCTCCGCAATTAGCCTCACGGCCAAATTGGTGATGTCGACATTTTCCGTATAAGTGCCTGGGGCGACGAGAATGCTGTCTCCATCTACTGCTGCATTAATTGCCGCTTGAATCGTTGGCTGGTCTGATGGCACGCGGATTGGCCCTGCCTGCGTGATGAAAGAAGCTGGCTCCGACCATGGCGAGTACTCATCTCCGTCATAAACCCTCGCGACCCACCAATACTCGTGACCTGGGTCCATCGGGGGAAAAGCATTCGAGCCGGTCGGTGATGCCTTTTGGGGTATCCTGGTCTGGCTGCCTACTAACACCGTGAGACTCGGATCGTTGAACACCTGGAAGTCGTAAGACAGAGAATCCAAATCTGCATCTGACGAGTTGTCGACGAATAAGCGCACTCCCATCGCGCGCGCGGACGCGCCCGCTACCGGTCTGTTGGGTATAGGGATGGCGGGCAGGGAATTCATGTGGAAGAAACCCTGGCTCCAGCCTCCCCACACGATGCCGTTGCTGACTCGGACTCGCCAAAAATACGCGAGTCCGTGGGCAAGGAGGGGGCCGGAATAGAGGACGGAGGTATCCGAAGTATACATCGGCCCGGTCGCCCACATTTCGGCGCTATCCCAGAGAGTATCACTACCGACCTCGAGTTCAAAGGCGAATTGAGAACCGGTCGAGTCTTTGAATCTCCAGAAGAATGTTGGTGTGTGATCTATTACCCTCTGAATGTCCTCAGTGCCTAGACTCAGCCAGGCTGCGAACGGGTATTCATGGTACCATGGTTTGGCACCCATGTCGCTTCGGCTTCCATCAGAGTCATTGAATTGGGAATCAGGGCACCCTAAGTCTATGCAAGGTGATCCGGCCCCTAGATGGAAATCTCCGTTTGCAGTGTCTGCCAACAAAGGATCAGCAGCGATGTCTCCATTACCCGGTGCCAATCCATCATACGCACTCCCAGAATTCGCGTAGACGTCGTTGTAGGCGAATTTGAAACTGCCACACCCAGCTTGAAGCACACCTGGTCCAATACTGTAAGCAATGATATTGTTAAGCACGACATCGTTGGTGCTGCCCCACAATGCAAGCGCGCCGTCTCTGGAGCTGTTTGAGATCATCGTATTGCTTACGATTGAATCGTTCGCTCCGACGGTGGCCACGTAAGCTCCACCCAATGCGCTGCTGAAATTGCCCGCAAAGATATTGAACTTGCAGGCTGTATGACCATCTCCCGAGAAGATGGCACCACCATGTGCCGTTGCATGATTGTTGATGAATAGATTGCCGATTACGGTGGCTGTACCTGCGGATTGCGATGCTATCCAGATCGCTCCGCCGTTGCCCGCGGAGTTGGCTGTGAAAGTGTTTTGCCGGACAAGCGGAGCTCCATAGACTATTATGATCCCTGTACCATCTCTCGGGCCAGAGTTGTCACGGATGACATTCCCCTGAATCGTTGGAGAGGCGCCCCAGCATCCGATGGCTCGAGTACAGTTTCTAATCGTGAACCCTTCGAGTACAGTGGATCTAGTTTCGCCTGATGAGAAATCTATAAGAGGGTCTGCGAATCTGCCACCATCCAGAATTGTAAGATCTGGGCCCTGAGACGACAGCAGGGTAATGGATTTACCTTTGAAACCGAATGCTCCCGTGTAGATCCCTGGGTCAACCAGCACCGTGTCACCGATCGCTGCCGCGTCGATCCCTGTCGGGATTGTCGGCTGATCCCCAGGAACGTGAATCGTTGTAGCAGCCACCATCCTTGTGGAGGCCAGAAAAACCACACAGACGATTATGCAGATCTTCCGCAGCATTGCTTCTCGGTCGGAATGGAAGTCAGCAACCGACCACGGTTAAGATAGTAGATAATTGCAAACTTGGCAAGACGAGAGAAGAGCCTGATCAGCTCGCCTTCGTCGAGTTCATCAGCTTCTGTCCGCGCTCGGTTGGCGGGATGGCGATGTAGCGGATGATCTTTCGCGAGGCGGTTCGTTCGAATGGTTCGCGGCGGATGTCGAGATCCACGACGCGCTTGTACGCGGCGAGTTCTTCGCACGCATTTCGCACGACATCGGACAAGAGTGATTTGAGCGCCGCGTCATCCTTCCAGACTTCGGGGCAGGTTGTGGCAAACCAATCGGGATTGGGGACGACGACCGCCGCGACTGTCTCGCCGATCTTGCCGGGGCGCGATTTGCCGTAGACGACGGCTTCGAGAATTTCGGGACACATGCCCAGAGTTGCCTCGATCTCCTCGGGGTAGACGTTCTTTCCGGCACCGGTGATGATGACATTCTTGGTGCGGCCGGAGATGCGCAGGTGACCGTCCGGTTCGACGGTTCCCAGATCACCGGTCAGGAGCCAGCCGTCGCGAATGACCCTCGCCGTTTCCGCCGGCTTCTTCCAATAACCCTTCATCACGATCGGGCCGGCCACGGCGATCTCCCCTATTCCGTCAGGGTGCGGGTCGAAAATCTTAACGTGGACATGCGGGAGCGCCGGACCCACCGTGTCGAATCGGTGTTGTCCCGGACGGTTGACGGCGACCACCGGCGACGCCTCAGTGAGTCCGTAGCCTTGCACGAGCGGCAGGCCGATGGTGTCGCAGAATTCCGCCACCTGTGGCGGCAGCGCCGCGCCGCCCGATACCAAAATCCGGATCGAGCCCAGTCCGGCCTTGCGGCGGAGCGGGGCGAGGAAAAGCCGTCCCGCTGTGCGCCAGCCCAGCTTCCGCGACAGACGCGACAACGCCAGCATTGTCCGGATAAATTCACGTAGCGGCGGCGATGTCTCGGCAATTCCGCGCTTGATGGAATTGACAATGTTGTCGAACAAGAGCGGAACCGCGAGAATAATCGTTGCTTTCGTCGCCTTCAGGTCGGCCAGGATCTCGTTCGATTTCAAACTGCGGGCGTACGCGACCTGCGCGCCGATTGACAGTGGATAGAGAAATCCGGCGGTGCACTCGAAGGCATGATGAATCGGGAGGATCGACAGATGCCGGTCATGCGCGTTGCAAAGCCCCATCTCCTGAATACCGTGAATGTCGGCCACGATATTGCCGTGGGTCAGCATCACACCTTTGCTCTGGCCGGTGGTGCCGGATGAGAAAATGATCATGGCGAGCGTCTCGGGGTCAATCGCGGGAATCGTCGGGAACGCATTCCCCGCCACGCTTTCGAACTCCGGAATCAGGCCCTGTACAGGAATGACGCCGGGATGGGACTTCCATTCGCCGAGATCGATCTTGCCGTCGTAGACGACAAGCGAAGCGTCGGATTCGTTGAGAATCATTCCGATCTCACCCGGTTTGAGTGCGGGGTCGATCCCAACAACTGTAGCGCCAGTGTAGACGATGCCCAGGTAGGCAACGGCCCAGGAGAATCGGTCGCTCACCGCCAGTCCGACACGCCGGTCGGGTCTCGCGCCCCTGGCGGCGAGTTGTTTCCCGATCGCTTCGGCGGCGCGTATCAGCGTGCCGTAGGTGATCGGCTGGAAGTGGCCGTCGATCCAGCGCCAAAGCGCCGGCTGATCGCCACAAGTGCGCGCAGTGGCCGCTACCAAGTCGATGATGGATTGTCCCGTCGACACTGCTGTGGACGTGCTGTTCATCACGGCCAGTATACCCCGATTCGGCCTTGATTGCAACGGTGGGGCGAGAGCGTATGCTCATGAATGTCAGCGCGTGGGGGGGCGAGGCTCCTGCCGAGCCATGATTCCGCGCGGAATCATGGCTCGGCAGGCGCCTCGCCCTCCCACGCGAACAACTTCTTCAGATGTCCGTGAGTTACAGCCGCTGGTTTGCCAGGCGTTGCTTTACGCGATCGTCGATGTTCAAGATAGTGGCGCGGTCGTGGTAGGGGACGATTTCGACACAACTGGTGCCTTTGAGCTCGTTCAGGACTGCGGAGATGACGGCCACAGCATTCTGGATCGTGTGCATCGAGTCGGCCAGCCGCCGTTCGGGGTCAATCACCTTCCCCTTCTGTACGGCCAGCTCCATCAACTGCGAATGCCCAAGAATCGTTGTTGTGGCATTGTTGATGTGATGCGAGAAGGTGGCGCAGATCGCGTCGAGCAATTCGCGCACCAGTTCCTCTTTCTTCCCGGATGGTGTGCTGATCAGGAGGCTTTCCATTTCCAGGAAGAGTTCGTGCAACCGTTGGTTGGCATGCGCGAGGATTTCTAGCGGTTCGCCGATCTTAATGTCCAAATGCCCGGCGATGGACGTGAGATTCTCCGCCACCCAACTGTCAACGCTCTTGAGATCAACCGGTCCGAGACCCAGCGCGGACAGGGCTTTGTGCTTCTCCTCAATCCGGGCACGCGACAGCGCGGATCGTGTCTCCAAACCATGGTGGCCGATCCGGTCGGCGAGGGCGGTGAGCAGGGTCAGCTTGTCCACGGTCGGGCCGGAGGGGCCGATCAGGTTATCGTGATGGTGCGTGACAACCTCGATCAGGCGTTCCGGCAGGTGCCATGAGCTGAACAAGATGCTCCCTGCCTCCGCATGATCAATGCCAAATGCTTCCCGTTCGCCATCAACCCAGTCGGCGCCGTTGGGAAAATGCGCGACAAAACTCGCGTAGGCGGGTCCGTAGGCCCGTGCCATCAGCATCAGGCCGATGTCATGGAGCAGCCCGGCGACAAAGGCTTCTTCCTGGGGCTGGTACCCGATCTTGGCCGCGAACAGTTGCGCCGTGGCGGCTGTCTCCAGCGAGTGGCGCCAGAAGGTCGTCAGATCGAAGTTGGTTCCGGAAGCGCCCGTATTGACAACGTCGTACACAGAAGTCGAGAGGACAACCGACTTGACGGCACGGAAGCCCAATAGCACAACCGCCTGTTGCACGGTGTTGACTTTGCCGGAGCGGCCGTAGAGCGCCGAATTCGCCATGCGCAACAGGCGCGCGGTAATCGGAGCATCACGCAGTATAATCCGGCTGAGATCGTGCGCCGTGGCATCCGGCGATTCGGTGACACGCAACACCTCGACCAGTGTTTGCGGGAGCGTGCAAAGATCGGTGATGGCGAGGATCTTGTCCCGGGCGCTGTCCGTCATAATAGCAACCACTCCCCCACAAACTCGCGTCCGGCGGGAGTCTCATTGATATTATCGGCTTTTCAGGTAGGATTCTGGAGGAAGCTGGTTGCTGGGAGCCGTAGAATTCGGGGCTTGGCGACGGAATCTCTCGATTTACGAGTTACCGCCCGTGCGCAATCGCCGCAGGCGGGCACGGCGGTGAAGCAACCGCTCGCGCTGGGCGGAGGCCTCTTCATCACCGAGTGCTTCCCGTATCCGCAGGTTTTCCAAGGCCCGGTCAACCACATCCAGCGCGGCCTGATAATCCCGGCGGCGGTGTTCCAGATGTTTGGCCATTTCCTCGGCGGCATCGATGCGATCCGGCTGGTACCGCGCGACGTGTTCCCAATGCACGTGAGCAGCGTCGAATTCGCGCTCCCGTTTGTGAACGCGTCCGCGCAGCTCACTGAGATGTGCCCGTTGGCCGCGGCTTAAGACCCGCTGGCCGGCTTCGTCCAGAGCGAGATGGGCGGCAGCATACCGCCGTTTCCGAAACCAATACCCTGCCAGCGCCATCAGATCATCGGGATCAGCAAGCGCCGGATGCTCCGGGTCGGCCAGAACGGTCAGCCAGACCGCGTAAACGAAGAGCGAAACAACGTCGAGCCGGTTGTGCTCGAATACCGCATGCAACCGCGGACTGTGTCCGTCGCGGAGATATTGGAAATAGACTTCCGGAACTTCGGCGCCAGGGAGGTCCTCCACCCGGGCGAATTTCAAGAGCCGGGCTTCCACATTACTCAGGGAACATTCGCCGATCCTTTGGCGAAAGATGGCGCGAGTCGGCCAGAGAAGATCAAAGTGAGGGAGTTCACGAAACGACGGCTCCAGCCGCCAGAAGTGAAATCGTCCCTCCAGCAAAGGCAGGTCAAAAGACGCACCATTGTACGTGACCAGAGCTCCGGCCGTCTCGAACCTTTGCCAGAGCTGGTCGAGTTTGCCCGCCTCCTCTGCCGGATCGGAAAGAAAGTACTGATCCACACGGAATCCCTGCTCCGTGACTTGTCCGACTGAAGTTAGGAAGGCGACCGTTCCGGCGCCTCCGGACAAACCAGTGGTTTCGCAGTCAACAAACAGGCATTGGGAGAGTGGCACCCGCTCCCCGGAGCCATCGAGGGGAACGCGCAAATCAAGGCCGGTTGGCTCCGGCGTCAGACGCGTCAGAAGTGTCTCTCCCCACGGATCCTGGGGATCGTGCGCAGTGCGGCGCAGCCAGTAGGAACCGCGCGAGCCGCTGACGTGGGTGGCTCCGACCACCTCCGGCCCCAGTGATCGCACCGGTTCATAGCGGCGAGAACCAGCCGATCCGGGATGGCCGGGAGGTGCTGTCCGCTCCAGGTGGGGCGACAACCGCGCCAGCTTTTCACTCAACGATTCCCGATTGTCCGTTGGCATTACCCACCTCTGCAGCTCAGACAATCAGGGTTTGAAGCGCTTTTCAAGACGGGTAATCTGCGCCAGGACAAACGGGTCGGTTTCTTTGGAACGCGTTTTCTGAACGCGTTTGAGGATTTTCTTGTCCGGGTGTGTGGCGAGTCCTTCAACGGCGAATGCACGCGTTATCGGCGACAGGTCTTCGAGCTTGGAGAACAGGAACTTCTGTGCCTTGGAGTCGGAACTTCCACCGAGCGCGACAAGCGCGCCATGCAGGGCGATTCCACTTAGGGTGCGGGTACTCTCGATCAGCGCTTCGGTGGGGAAAGGCTTGGTTTGGCCCAGAGAGATAATGGCAGTCTGCCGGACACCGAAGAACGAATCACTCAGCGCTTCGATCAGCGCCCCCGCCGACTGGGGATCAGCGAGCAACCCAAGCGCGACCACGCAGCTCTTGCGAACATCGCCGTCCTCCTCGTGTCCCAGACGCTTGAGCAGCGGTGCCACACCACGGCGGTCGCTGATCTTTCCAATCGCCGTCGCGACCTCAGAGCGAACAGCATAGTACGAATGGTCGAGTTGCCGGGTTAGCGGCAGTGTGGCGCCGGTATCCTTGGCCAGTCCCAGGCACCGCGCCGCATTCTGTGGCATGTAGATCCCACTCGAATCAAGATACGGAATGAGCGGCAGCGCGCCGACTGGCCCCATTTTCTCGAAGATATCCGCAAGCGTCCTGCGTTCGCGGGCATCCGTGGCATCCAAGCGCCGTGCCAGCCACTTCGCCGCCTTCTCCCCCATCGCCGCAAGACTGTCTTTGGCCGGGGCGACTTTGTCCTGGAAGCGAACTTCCCCTGACGACGCCCACATGAACAGTCGATTCGTGCGCGTCGAGTCGGATTCCGCACGTGACACCGCGTTGCCGCCAAGGACAATTGCCAGCATCAGAAGTCCGATGGTCATCCCACGTGGTGGAAGCCTGCGTATCATTTCAGCCTTACCCATGCCGTGTCCGCATCAACTCCCACACCCCACAGCGATTCCCCCAACCAGATACCGGCATCATGTCCAGGACCGTCGTATCGGTCGATCCCACCGAGGTCCAGAAACAGACCGACCGACCCGTATTCGCGGCGGGGATTCCCGTAACCCTGTGTATTCAACATCGACGTCGCGTAATACCCGTCATTCCCTGTGCCGTCGATCAGAATCCCGATTCCGTTTGCGGAGCCTGCTGCCTGCGAGAGATCGGTGGCGATATACCTGTCATTCCCGGAAGAATCGATGAGCATGCCGACGGCCCAGTCATGACCGCATCCCTGGGAGACGCCTTTCGATTCGTAGCGATCATCACCGGCAACATCATAGAGGCAGCCGGCGGTCATGTGCGTGGCGGAACCCTGCGCGTACTGGTAGGCTGAATACTGATCGTTACCGGCGCCATCGAGGAGCCCGCCGAATCCCCACCAATACGAGCAGCCCTGGCCAAAGATGTCCGCGGTATAGACGTCGTTACCGTTCTTGTCCAAAAGCAGGCCAATGCCACCGGAGAAGTGCGGCCGGATTCCATAGCCGAAACCCTGCGACAAGGAGACGTAATGGTCACGATATCGCAGGACATCCTCGTACTTCCCTCCGGCAGTGTACAGATCGTTCCCTCCGGCATCGGCGAGAATACCCAGGCCGCCTGAGAATCCGAATCCCTGGGAATAAAGGCGGGCGGTGTATTGATCGATCCCCTGCCCGCCGTCATAGAGTAATCCGATTCCAAATGAACCCGCTCCCTGGGTGTGCTGGTCGCCGATGTAAACATCGCGCCCTTGCAGATCCATCAAGACACCGACGCCGAACCAGCCCGAGCCCATCGTGAAATCCCCGCCGCGGTAGGTATCCTCGCCGGCAAAGTCGACCTGAATGCTCCAGCCGAATCGGGCCGCTCCGAGATCGTTACCCGAAGGGGCATTGTACGTGTCATCGCCGCCGTAGTCCAGAATCAGACGATGCCTCCCCATGGGAAGCGCGCGGAGATCATAGATGTCGTTGCCGCCGGGATCGATGATGATCGCCGGCGAGCCTGTGTAATGATCGCTGCCGATGGTGCCAAAGATGATATCCCCCGAGGGACCATGATAGACCACCGGCGATTTTTGCGCACGCCAGAGGCTATCGTTCGCCGGCGCGCTGAGCGGAATACCGCGCAATAGGTGTGCGACCAGCGGAACACCGTGCTCATGCACCCATTTCCAGTGGATGCGGGCCCCCAGGTCGGCGAAATGTTTGGCATCGGCGTCTTCGACTTTTTGAAGGGAATCAAGGACTTCTTCGGATTTGTCCCTGTCGGTCTCATCATCCTGAACTAGCAACGGCACACGCGCCACGACAAACTGCCGTTCCTCTTTGCTGAGATCGCAGAGTACAGTGTCGATCCAGCCGGAGTCCGCTAAGGCAATGCTGACCGTGGACAGGAACTTCTGCCATGCGGGTGAGACGCCCGCAGGTGCATTCCCCTGTTTCAGCCGGTCATAGGGGGAATCGACGCGAACCGGTGTGAGGATCGGAGCATTGCGCGCGAGTTCGGAGTCGGTCGGCTCGAATGGGGCAAGATGGACTGTCGGTCCCAGCACGAGTCTGACCAGATCATCCCATTTCACGTTGCGCGTCGGGCGCTGCGCGTCAGGCTTCGACGTGATGGAATCGCCGAAGACATCCTGCGACGCAGTGGATAGAAGCCCGGTCATCTCAGCCGGGTGGCGCATCACCTGATCGACGCCCCACAAGCGAAACGAATCCCTCGGCACATAATCGGTCCGCAGCGAAAGATCCGATGGCGTAAGCCGAATGCAGGACAGCGCCGATTCGATGGCTTTTTCCGGCCACCAGCCCGGAGCCGCCAGCGTACCGGCCAGCGGAAAACCCAAATGGACGCCGCCTACAACCTGCGAATAGGCGGTCAGAATTGCGGTGGTAATCGCGACGACCGCGACGGTGATTGACAGCATCATCCGTGGCCGGATCATGACCGGTCGATACGGAAGTGAAGCGCCTTCGTCAATCGTTTTCAGGAGGCGGGCAAGACGAAGTCAGCGTTCGGATTAGCGTGCCTGCGGCGCCGTCCTACTGGCCTTGGCCAGACGCTCTACGTTTTCACGCAGCTGCTGTAGGTGGAACGGCTTGGCCAGCATGGCGTCAACGCCGGTGTCGCCGAGGCAATCATCCCCGTACTGGGCGCCCCAACCGGAAATCACGAGCACCGGCAGGCGAGGCTCATGCAGTTTGGCGGCTCGCGCCACGTCCCAACCAGTGACATCGGGCATGCCCAGATCGGTCACGACCACGTCGTAGGTATTCCTGGTGATGGCGTCGACGGCGTCGCCGCCATTATCAAACACGTCAACTTTGTGGCCGGCATCTTGCAGGGCCTCGGCAACGACATCGAGAATCGTGTGGTCGTCATCGACCAATAGAAGCCGCAGTCCGCAGGGTTGCTCAGGTTCGGCTTGCACCTGTGCGGGGGCGCCGTCGGCGGGGACGCTCGGGAATTCAATGCGGAAGGTCGTGCCCTCGCCGGGTTGTGATGCGAGATCGATTTTGCCTTCCAGCCGTTTGATGATGTCGCGGACAACCGTAAGCCCCAAACCGGTTCCCCTTGGCCCCTTGGTGGTGAAGAACGGCGAGAAGACTTTGCCGATCTGTTCGGCGGACATACCGACGCCTGTGTCACAAACCGTCAGAACGCAGGTGGACGCCTCGCCGGAGGTTTCAATCTTGAGCGTTCCCCCTTGCGGCATCGCATCGAGCGCGTTGAGAATCAAGTTGGCGACCGCATCGACGAGTTGCGGATGGACGCCTCTCACCACCCGTGGACCGTCACTGTTGCGCACGATTTTGTAGATGATTCCCTTTTGCTGGGCCTGCGTTTCCCAGCGGTGGCGGGTGACTTCCAGAGAGTCCTCGATGACCTGGCTTAAGGTCGTTGGCGCCGGTTCCTGATCCTGATGCGATTTGGCGAATTCCTGAAGGCGTTTGACGGTCGCGGCGCCCTGGAGCGCGATCTTCTCCATTTGCGCGAGTGCCTTCTTGAATTCCTCGTCAGACGTTTTGTACTGCATCATTTCGGCGCGGCCGATGACGGCGCCTAGGATGTTGTTGATGTCATGGAAGACGCCCGAAGCCATTTCCCCCAGGACCCGCATTTTTTCGGCGTGGAGCAATTGGTCTTTCAAATTCTGCCGCTCCGCGTCTGTCACGGCCTGCAGGGCGGATTCGTGCACGATTCCAGAGGCGAGACAGCCGAAGACCTTCAGCCAATCGAGATCGGTGGCCAGGAATTCCTCGTATCCTTCACTGCTGGCGAGCAGGACTCCGGTGGTTCCCTGCGCACACATGAGGGGAACTGCCATCACGCTTTCCGGCTCCACCGGCGTGCCGGGTATCTGCACGGCGTCGGAACTGTTTTCCGCATGGTTGATAATGCGTGCCCGGCCGCTCGCAGCCACGCTCCCGGTCAGGCCATCACCAAACTCCACGGGAAATTCTAGAATGTGGTCGCGATGATGCTGCGCCGAGGTGGCGAGGGCGTGCAGCAACCCATCCTCTTTGGCGGCGAGGTACAAGGTGACCGACGAAACTCCGAGTCCCCTGGTGACCAGTTCCACCAGTTTCTGCAGCACGGCCGAAAGATCATCGGCCGATTGCCGCAGTTCGATGGCCTCCAGCAGAACCGACAGGCGATGCTGGTCGCTGGTTCTCCCCGGCCCAGGTGTGGCCGGCGATGCGATATTCCGGCCGGCTGTTGCCGTTGGCCGGCTAATCCCCTGGGCTGCTAACATGCTTGTCATAGATGTATCAGTGCCCTTTACCGGACGATTGGCGTGTTCTCGCTCGAGTGCGAGGTGGTCTCGTTGGACGCCCCTTCAAGCCGCCATTTCCGAATTGTTTCCAGGTTGCTTTGAAGCCTGTTCACGGTTGAATCGGTCGAAATGCCGGGAATCGACAACGCCGGCGCACTGCTGGACTCGACCTTTGGGAGGGCTTCGGTTCCCAACGATTTCAATGCCGCCTCATGGATCTTATTCGCGGAGCGTTCGATGACATTCAGATACTTGAGCGATTCACCGGTCAAGTCCGGCTGTTTGTGACGGATCAATTCGACCGAGCCGATGATTCCGGTCAGCGGATTGATAATGCTGTGATTGAACTCCGAGACACGTTCACCACCGAAGTCCCATGGCTGGCGCGCATGGGGTTTGCATTGCCCCTGTTCCCACCGGCGTGAGTAGACACGCGCCAGGCTGCTCAGAAGCAGTCGTTCCGGTTGATCCATCGATTGCCGGTCCGGATCCCGTGTTTCAATCGCATCCACGAAGCCGACCGTCATGTCGCCGGAGGTGATGGGCACGATCCAGCCGGTCTTCATGCGCGGCAGCATCGACAGCTCGACTTCCGACTTCCCCATGAGCGCTTCAGGATCACTCTGATCGATGCGGTGCGGTGTCCGGTGTTCCAGGGAGCATCGGTGCCAGGGCGTCTCGGACAACCGGATTCGTTCCTGGCCGTTCGGCAACGTGTGCACCCGCCCGGCCGTGGCGACGATCTCCATGGCCTGGCCGTCGGGCGTCAGCCGGTAAAGTCGCAGGGCTGAGGTCTTGATGGTGCGATGCGCTTCCTTGAGAATCTCATAATCAGTCTTCGACTTCGGCGTATGATGGTCCCACTGGTTGGCCAGCGACGTGACTTCACCATAGCGATGGCTGGTGCGCGCGGCTTCGAGTTGCTTGAGCCACAACCCCAGGCAGCCGGTGAAGGCGGTGAGCGGCCCCGTTTCATCCAGCCCGTAACAGGCCACGGACCGATGCGCCAAAGTCAGCGTACCCAGGAGGCGCTCGCCATCACGGATCGGGAGCACGATTCGCGAGCGCAGCCCCAGGCGTTTTTCCCAGGTGCCGTCTGCCGGAGTTTCTTCCGGTGACTGAAGCAGATCAGGGGTGATCAGCGGCCGGGCCATTCCCAGAAGCCGGTGAGTCGTGCCGTCCCAGATGGGCCAGCGGTGGCGGTTTTCGACAACCCGGCGCTGGCCGATGATCATGCTCGCCCGGTCTTCGTGGAAATGGGCGCTGTTCAGCCAGGAGACGGACAAGTAATCCGCTGGAACGATTCCCTTAAGGGCATGCGCGATGGCCGGCAGGCCGCGATCGAGCGTGCGTTCATCCAATAGCGAGGTCACCAGTTGGTGGAGCCCCTGGGCCAGACGGCGCGTGGCTTCGCCGGCGCTGGCGCCAACCCAATCCGAGATTGCCCGGCCCGTGAGTCCGGCAACCAGGGTGAGCGCTTCATTGACCGGCGGTGCCGTAACCGAAACCATTGAGTCCTTCAACAGGACAGTGGCGACGACAGTCTCACCGGAAGTTAATGGAATGATCGCCCATTTCCGGTCTTCAGACCTTAAGGATTCGGCGTCAGGCTGGTATTCGCAAACACATCCGGCCAAGGCGTAACGATCGACCAATGACATGGTGAAAGGCGTTGACAGTTCGCTGACATTAGTTTTGCCGGATGCCACTGCCGATCCCACGAACGTCGCCCGTTTTTGCACGGCGCCGAATTTGTAGACGAGGGCTGTGCTGGCTCCGGTCGCCGCACGAAGCGCAGAGGCCACGCCCATCAGCATCTGGTTGAGGGTGGACTTGCTGGCAATGGTATCGGTCACCGACTCCAGCAGTTGCTCGCGGGCGCCCGTTGTTTCTGGAGCGCCACCCAGCAACGCGACATAGCGTTCTTTACGTGCCGAGACGACAAACATCGCGCTCAAGCCAAGTATGGCTGCCGCTAATGCCATCGTACCCAAGTCAGTTCGCGGTGCTATCATGGCGTCATCGGGAGTGCCCCAGATGATCAGGGCGATGCCGGTCGAGACGGCTGTCAGGATCAGCGCCATGTCCCGCAAGCGGCGGAGCAACCGGGCCGACTGTGCCCCGATTGAGATGACCGCCAGTGAAATACCGGCGATCAACGTCAGCCACGTTACAACTGTCGTAAAC
Source organism: bacterium (assembly GCA_021813505.1). Classification (GTDB taxonomy): domain Bacteria; phylum Zixibacteria; class MSB-5A5; order WJJR01; family WJJR01; genus JACRMA01. The sequence goes on from JAKAKI010000003.1 coordinate 21,505, forward strand.
ATGAGACTTCCCCCCCATTGTGTCGCCAGATACATCTGCCCCGACACGCTTTGTGATGCCGCGTTCGCCAGAGTGGAGACAACCTGATTGTCAATCATGTGGCCAAGCAGAGACATGTTGGATTCAACCAATCCAGATGAGAGCATCGGGCCTGATCGCCCGTGGCGCACGGGACGATTCCACACTCCACATTCAATGCATCGGCTTGTCGGAGCAAAACTTAAGGCAAGGATGGTCGTCCCCGCACGCACGTGGGGCGGTGAAGTCACACGGTTACAAGTGCTTGGCAAATCGGGGCCAAATGGCACGCTTCCAGGCGGTGTCGGTTTGGCAAAGCTGGGCGCGAGCTCGCGAATCTAATGCCCAGATCGCCGGGCAGGATGGGTGATTCGGGATTCGGTGACTAGCCTGTGCTCACGCCCCCATTTCACGCGCTCGAACAGCGGGGACAGTATCGAAACCGAGCTTCCCCTACCGCCGCGCCTCGCCTTAATCCCGGAGAGTGGGAGCCGGGACGAAGGAAACACCGTGCCGCGTACACGCAGGCTATCACCGACGACATAAACCGGTTTGCCGTTGGCACTGGCGAGCATCGACATGGCCCGTGATCCGGTCTTGTTGATGAACCCTCGGCGGTCGATCCAATCGGCACCGAGGATGACCGCATCCACATTCTCGATCCAGGTCCCCATGGCCGCATCGGCGATCACGATCACCCGGCAGCCGGCTCGAGAAAGCCGGCGTGCCATCGCGATTCCTTCGCAAGCCGGACGGGATTCACACACGACCATTGTCAGGAGGTCGGATTTGCGACCGCGACCCGCCTGGGCGGAACTCAAGGTCGCGCATGCGGCCAGGACAGCCCCAGAGGCGCTGAGCGTCAGAAGGGAACCGCATCCGGACATGCTCCCGGCAAAGTTCTGCGCCGCCTGGTCGCGGTTCTCTGTGAGTTCGCGAAGGAATTGCTCGAAGACCGCCGAGGTCAACACAGCGTCCGATGATGCCGGCGCGCGCGATGCACCCCGAGCCGCGCGGCGCAGACGGTCCTGCAACGAACGCAGGAGTGCCATGGTCGGGAATTCGGCGACAAGTTCAGCGAGGGCATCGGTAATTTCGGTGCGGGTCAGCTTTGGACGGAGTGCTTGGATCTCGCTGAGACAGATGCGGCAGAAACGAGTGGCGATTGTCGAACTGCCGGAGCGGCGGTCATTGCGCAGCTTCGTCAACCTGTGCGCAAAGGTATCCATGGCAGTGTGTGAATTGGGACTGGATCATCGGGCACGCGAGCTGCCGCGAATCTTCTCGGCTTTCTGCGTGTTTTTGAAATGGCACTTCGCTACGGTGGCCAACAGGTCCATTCCCCCACGCGCCAGGATGCGTGCGGCGACTTGATCGACGCCCGGTCCAGCGCCTTTGAGGAGCTCGACACCGATGGTATGGGACAGTTGGTCCATGCGTTTCAGGAATTCCGACCGGGCCACGACGGACGCTGCCGCCACAACAATGTCTCGCTCACCCTGGTGCATTTGGATGAGATTCACCTGGCGGCCCTTGTCGAGCAGCGCCTTCCGAACCAGCGATTCATCCCCGAACTGGTCGGTAACGATTTCGGTGGCGTTGGCTTTCTCCAGCAGATTCTCGATGGCGCGCGCATGCCCCCAGGCGAGGAGGCGGTTGAGATTCCGCATCTTGACGTAAAGGTCGTTGTAGCGTTCCGGACCGATCGCTACGACGGAGGTCGGTATGCCCGCCTTGGCCATCTCCGCCGCGAGACTGCGCGCCCGACCGTCGCTCAACTTCTTCGAATCGGTCACGCCCCAGGAGCGCAGCAAGTCTTCCGTAGCGGGATCAGCCCACGCCGCCGCGATCACCAGTGGTCCGAAGTAGTCGCCTTTTCCCGACTCGTCGGTGCCGATGCGGCCTGGGAGCAACGCAATTGCCGATGACGCACCAACGGACCGCTGCTTGGTCGCACCGCGGTCCGTTTCAGGCGTTTCAAACTCAAGTGGCAACAGTTCCGTCATCCAGCGCTTCCGGTGGTGTCGGTCGTCTTGACGGGAGGCTTGATCTTCATCGCGAGGATCATCTTCTCCACTTCCTCTTTCACCTGACGATAGGTCGGGCGTTCGCAGGAGTAGTACAGGACGATCATCTTGCCGGCGTACTTGACGAAATAGAGGTCACCCAGCCGCACTTCATCGACCAGTTTGTAAGTATCATTCGCGGCGTTTCGGAGCTGGGCCTGGTATTTGTAGTTGTACTGCAGGCTGATTCCATCGATGCCATCGAGCTGGATTCTAAGCTGTTCTTGAAACTCACCCTGTGACAGGAAACGGAACGCGTCGCCGATGTCGCGGCGCGCTTTGAGCTTGGACTTGCGCGATTTCAGTTCTTCGGCAAACTGCTCGACCGTCAGGCTGGAGGTATCAACCCAGAGGCCGATCTCCGGCGGATTGAAATTCTCCTGGCTGAACTTCCGGTTCTCCGGAATGACAAAATTCGATTGCGTGGCTGTAAAGCGGATGTGCCGCGGGTCCTCCGGCTTCTCCTTGTCGACCTTGCTGAACTTCCAGTTCTCAAGCTTCTCAAACCGGTAACCGTTGAGCTGATCGACGAACTCATCACCGGTCACGATCCCCGTTGGCTGTTTGTCCGCTGCCATCACCGGCAGCGCCAAAACCACAGCCAGAAGCGGAACTACTCTGCAGATCCCTCGCCAGGCCATCTCATCCTCCCCGTAACTGGTTCCCCATGGACTCGTTGGGCACACGCATGTAACAAGATGTCCCCCTTGCAGTCAAGGAGCGAAACCGGGTGCCGATAAATCCTGATGGGGAGGCGGCCGTCGGCGAAGACCGCCGATCCGGCACCGTGGTCAAAGAATAGGAATCACTGCTCACGCGGACTTGGAGAACAAAATGAAAAAGATCGTGCGCTCTGTCATGGTCATCGCATTCGCCATTGCCTGGCCGGCCATTGTTCATGCTGTCGACATCGGCCCGCGGCGCATGACGCTCCCCAACGAGAATCTGGCCAAGGAGTCGTACCTGACAGTGCCCGCCGGCAACTGGGTATTTGCCATGTCGTATGAATACGAGATGCTCAAAAACGTATTCACCGGCTCAAAAGAGATCACCAATAGCTCGAACTCTTTTACCCTCAACAATACTCTCGCGTTGGATGTCACGTACGGACTCTCGGACAACATCACCCTCAATGCGATTGTCCCGTACAAGTATGTTTTCAACACCCGCCGGGTCGACTCGTCGCTGGTCTCCGGCAGCGAAGGGATCTTCTTCACCGACCGCCGTGGTTCCCAGGGACTCGGTGACATCGTCATCATGTCGTACCTGCGGATTCACTTTGGCCGGTTGATTCGCTTTGGCGACGAGTACTACCCCTCCGGCGACGACGGATACGATGATTATATCGCGTCGGGTCCGAATGAGTACGCCGGACGGCATCAAGGTCCGATCTTCGCGCTCGCTCTCGGCGCCCGTATTCCCACAGGGAAGACCGATATTGCCGATTCGCGCAACCAGCGTCTTCCCGACAATCTGCAGTTGGGCACCGGGACGATGGATCCTATCGGGGGGATTCTCTACCACCAGCGCTATTACCGTCTGGGTTGGGGGCTCTCCGGGTTGTACCGCATGTCATCGAAGGAAAACATCTACCATTATCAATGGGGCAACGAAATCGTCGGCTCCGCCTATCTTTCCTACCGCCTGAACCGCAACCTCGAATTCGTGAACCAGTTCAATGGGAATTGGATGGACAAAGACACGTACAACTACGTCCGCGTTCCCAATGCCGGCGGCACGGTCGTGTTCTACACGCCGTCGCTGATTTATGTGGGCGCCAAGAACATGACGCTCCAGGCGTCGGCGGAGATTCCGATCTACCGCGACTTCGCGTCGAGTCAGTTGATGTCCGACTACATCATCAACGTCCGGACGTCATTCAATATACGTTGAACAACCTCACAGTACAGGTCACACACCGGCAGGGGGCAGCGCTCCCTGCCGGTTTTGTTTTTTGCGAATCGCGGCTATGCTTGACGGGTGCCACGGACAAGGACGAGCAAGCGGTTTTTCGCTTGGTCGGCCTTGTCCGTGTCCTTTTGCGAGGGTTCAAAAAGACACGGACAAGCAGGCCATGCAAAGGGCCGCATGGCCTGCTTGTCCGTGGCACCCTTGATCGGTGTCTCCCTTGACCGGCGCCTCCCCCTCGACGCTTCCAATTATCTCGCTCGGGAATTCTCCACCACGAGAAACGTATCCCGTGCGATCATCAGTTCTTCATTGGTGGGAATCACGAGGCACTTCAGAGAGGAACCCGGGGTGCTGATCTCTCCCCCGTTTGGCGGCAACTCGAAGTTACGGACTGAGTCGAGCGTCAAGCCCAGGCACTCCAGCCCCTTGCAGATGCGGGCGCGGATCACCGGTGAGTTCTCGCCGATTCCGCCGGTGAAGATCACCGCGTCGGCGCCGCCCATTTCGGCGATGTAGCCGCCGAGGTACTTCTTCACACGTTGGCAGAAGATGTCGATCGCGAGCCGGGCTCGAGGATTGTGCTGTTCAATGTCGGCATCCAGAAGTGTCCGCATGTCGTTGCTCAATCCCGACACCCCGAGCAGTCCGGAATCGAAATTGAGCAGGGCATCGATCTCGGCCGGCCTCATGTCAGCATGCGCAACCAGATGCTCGATGATTGATGGGTCAATGTCCCCGCAGCGTGTCCCCATCACCAGCCCTTCGAGTGGGGTGAAACCCATTGAGGTATCGAACGACTTTCCGTTTTTGATCGCACAGGCCGAGCAACCATTGCCGAGATGTAGCGTGATGATGTTGACGGCGTCTGGCGACAATCCTTTGAGCTTCTGATAGCGCTCCGCCACATAGCGGTGTGATGTGCCATGGAATCCGTAACGGCGGATGTGATGCTTCTGATACAACTCCAGCGGAAGCGCGTAGAGATATGACGTGTCGGGCATCGTGGCATGAAAAGCGGTATCAAACACCGCGACCTGGGGAACATCGGTGCCGAGAAGCTCCGTGGCCGCACGAATTCCGCGAAGATTCACCGGATTATGAAGCGGCGCCAACTCAGCACACGCTTCGATTCCGGCGAGGACCTCCTCATCGATTCGGACTGACTGCTGGAAACGCTCGCCGCCATGCACCACGCGATGGCCCACCGCGTGAATGTCGCCCAGTGATTTGATCCATCGCAGGATTATCTCAATCGCAGCACGGTGGTCTGCGACAGCTTCGGTTCGTTCAATGGCGGGTTGGCCTTCGGCGCGAAACGAGACCAGTGACTCAGGTCCAAATCGCTCCAGATGCCCGCGCGCTAGACATAGGTCTGAATCCCGCTCGATTAATGCCGCATCAGTCGCGATCAATTGGAATCGCACCGACGACGAACCGCAGTTGAGGACGAGGATGTTCATCACAGTTTCCTGATTGGCCGAGAATCGAATGCTGGACTCGAGGCACGCGCCAAGTCATGTCGAAAGCTACGGGACCCGCGAAGTTCGGGCAATAAGACATCGAGGGCAAGATGGGAGGGCGAGGCTCCTGCCGAGCCTCTTTTGCGCGCGGAATCATGGCTCGGCGGGAGCTTCGCCCTCTCCTGACGTCATTCCCGCGAAAGCGGGAATCCAGTTCAGCCCACACGCCCTGGATCCCCGCCTTCGCGGGGATGACAATGCGGCAGCCTCCCGCGATGACGCTGGCGAGGGCGCCGGCACCACATTCTGTTCTGACTTGTGTCCCGCTTTTTGTGGGGCACCGGGCGACCGGATAGGCCTTACTCCCCGCGCGGCACGCCAACGGGCATCACCAGCATCGGGATCTCGCGGCGGCGGCCGAGTTCGAGGAGGCGGCTGACCGCGTCGTCGTCGAAGGCGCCGACCGCGCAGGTTCCAAGACCAAGCGAGGTCGCCTGAAGGTAGACATTCTGGCAGACCGCCCCGACTTCCATGTGCGTGTATTGATAGCCACGGTCACTGTATCGCGGCGTGATCCGTCCATAGGTGGCTGTGATGATCAGTGTCGCGGGTGACGCTCCGACCGTGCTTTGGCCGTTGGAGGCTTCGTGAATCTGCTCGCTGAAATCGCCAGTCTTGATCAACTCGAGGGTCGAGTCGAGCACCTGGAAATGATAGAGTCCCGGTGCCAGCGAATCGACATGGTGCGCCAGCAGGTACAAATCGAGCGGGAACATGGCCCCCGCCGACGGGACTGAACGATGGTCCTCGTCGCCGCGCCGTTGCGTGATGCCGTAGGCCGACAGCAGGAGCTGGGAGACTTGCGCCAGTTTCAGCGGTTTGTCAGCGAAGCTCCGGACCGAGCGCCGGGCGCGGATCGCCGGCTCCAGGATCATATTTCCCGCCGTCGGCGCCGGAAGGCTTGTTTTAGGAGCATTTTTGTATGTTTTATACATCGCTGTCTCCTCCGCTTCGGTTGGGACCGCCGGCGCTGGTGATGGCTGTTGGGCGCCTACTGGTACGGCCAGGGCGATGGCGGCAAAGTTTATGACAATGAATTTCAACGAGACCGCGACGAGCGGGCGTCCCAATCCCGTTTTACCGCCAACACCCGGCGACATCAGAGTCGTAAAGAAGCGCATGGCAGCCCATCCTCCGCCCGCATCCGCATTTGGTTACAACAATATACCCGGCGCGGCGGGATGAGGCGAGGAATGGATGAGCCGGCAAAAGGATATTGACAAAGTGGTTTGCACCGAAGTGCTTAGCCGCTGTACCCAGGGAACCTTAACCGCTTCGTTGCGTTCTCCACGGCAACCGAGGCGTTTTCAGAAAGGGGTCAACCAGTGAGTTTCAAACTTCCCGAGCTGCCGTACGCACTGAGTGCGCTCAAGCCGTACCTGTCGGAAGAGCAGATGAACTACCATTACAACAAGCATCACGCCGCCTATTTCGCGAAGCTCAACCCGCTGGTCGACGGCAAGCCGGAGTCCGACCTGCCGTTGCGCGACCTGGTCGTCAAGTCCAGCGGCGGAATGTTTAACAACGCCGCGCAGGCGTGGAATCACACGTTCTTTTGGAGCTGCATGACGCCCACCGGTGGCGGCGGCAAGCCAGGCGCGAATCTCCTGACCGCCATCGAGCGCGACTTCAAGAGCCTCGATGCGTTCAAAGAACAATTCTCCGCGGCTGCGGCGGCGCTGTTCGGATCGGGCTGGGCGTGGCTGGCGATGGACAAATCGGGCAAGCTGCAGATCATGCCGTTGGGCAACGCCGACAC
>JAKAKI010000084.1:0-50123 GCA_021813505.1 bacterium
GAGTGGTCGACAAGGCGAGCACCTCGCCAAAGGACCGATTCATGATCAGTTCCAGCCGCTGGTTGACTTCCTCCTCCTCCCAGAAATATCCCATGCGATCCTGCACCCATTCAAAGTACGATACGGTCACACCGCCGGCATTGCAGAGGATATCGGGGATCACGTAAACGCCCTTGTCAGCAAGGATGACATCGGCTTCGGGGGTTGTCGGGCCGTTGGCGCCCTCGGCGACGACACGCGCTTTGATCGAAGCGGCGATTTCCTCGGTGATGACGTTCTCCAAGGCCGCCGGAATGAGAACATCGCAATCCACAGTGAGGATCGCCTTGGCATCGAGCGGCTCGGATCCAGGGAATCCTTTGACCGACCCGGTCGTGGCGGTGTGCTTGAGGAGTGCCAGAATGTCCAAGCCCGCCTTGTTGGCGATTGCGCCGTAGACGTCACAGACGGCGATTATCTTACAGCCATCACGAGCCAAAAGTTCGGCGGCGACTGATCCCACGTTGCCGAAACCCTGCACGGCGATTCGGAGACCCTGAAGTGATTGTCCCAGATGGCGGGCCATGGCGCGTACGCAGAATTGGACACCACGCCCGGTGGCTTCACGGCGTCCGAGCGAGCCACCCATGGCGACCGGCTTGCCGGTGACCACGGCGGTTTCGGTGCGGCGCTGGTGCATACTGTAGGTGTCCATCACCCAGGCCATGATTTGGGAGTCGGTGTTCACGTCGGGCGCGGGCACATCCTGATCGGGACCGATCACGTCCATCAGCTCCGCGGTGTAACGGCGGGTCAGCCGTTCGAGTTCGCCTTTCGACATCTTGCGGGGATCGCAGACAATGCCGCCCTTGGCGCCGCCGAAGGGGATGCCGACGACCGCGCACTTGAAGGTCATCCATGCGGCCAGAGCCTGCACTTCATCCAGGTTGACATCGGGGTGATAACGAATGCCGCCTTTGCCGGGGCCACGGACGATGGAATGCTGCACGCGGTAGGCTTTGAAAAGGCGATAGGTGCCGTCGTCCATCATCATGGGAAGCTCGAGCATGATCGAGCGGCGGGGACGTTTGATAATATTCAGCAGACCCGGATTGAGTTTCAGAAGGCCAGCGGCCCGGTCAAACTGGCGCATGGCGTTTTCAAACGTCGAGACTTGAATGTCAGTGCTTTTCACGTCGGTCATTTTCTCCCTCTACCTTCTTTACCCATCAGGGGAACCCCTGGCACGGGACTTCTCTGAGTTGTTCGCGGAGTGCGGCGCGATGCCCGCGTCCCGAGACGATATAACGATACGCAGGGGCTGGCGCTGTCAAAAAAGCGCCAGGGCAGATCGCTCCCGGCGGAGACCCCGACCCGGCCGCTTTTGCCGACTTCTTTGGGAGCTTCGACTTCGCGGGAAATCAAAAGGCGCGATGTGCGCAAATCGGCGCCGTTGTCGTGTCCGTTGATGCCCAGGGCGGCAGTGAGTTTGCCGGGTCCGTTGGTCAAGTCGCGCTCCGATTTGACGTTGCGGCGCGACCGTATGAGTTCCTGGTCGAAGGACGGTTCCAGCGCCCGGATCAGCACTGCCGCGGGGAATCCTTCGCGCTCGGTGACCACATTGAGCATCCAGTGATTCCCGTAGGTGAAATAGACGTAGGCGCGCCCTGGCGGGCCGTACATGACCTCGTTGCGGCGGGTGCGTCCCAGATGGGCGTGGCAGGCGGGGTCATCCTCGCCAATGTACGCTTCGACCTCGACGATCCGGCCACCGACCAGCTTGCCACCCTCTTCGACGATGAGGTACCGTCCCAGGAGGTCTGGGGCGATTTCCAGCGTGGGGCGCTGATAAAAGTCGCGCGGAAGGGGATGGAACGATCGTGGGCTCGCCGGGGCCATGGTGGGGGGAGTGTAGCAGAAAGCAGAGGAAAAGCAATGGGTTTTGGGGGGGGGCGTGGTATAGGGAGGCGATGGGAGGAATCGGAAGGATCGGAGTTATGCGGGAAAGCGGAAGCGATTGTAGACGGCCTCGGCGTGACGCTGGGGGAGTTTGCCTTTGGTTTTGAGGTCTTCCATCGAGGCTTGGGCGATTTGGGACACGGAGCCAAAGGCAGTCAGCAGGGCCTGGCGACGGGCGGGGCCGATGCCGGGGATGGAATCGAGTTCGGACTGAATGACGCGTTTCTTGCGGCGTGATTTCTGGAACGTCAGGGCGAAACGGTGGGCCTCGTCGCGGACACGTTGGAGCAACCGCAGTGACGGCGATGACTTGGGAATGCTGAGTGTTGGACCGGACTCGCCGCCGTCACCGGGGAGAACGACCTGTTCAAGGCGTTTGGCCAGACCGATGATGGGCACGTCGGTGATATTCAGGGCATCCAGGGCGCTGCAGGCAGCGCTCAATTGGCCGGCGCCGCCATCGATCAAGACCAGATCGGGAAACTCGGAGCCGTCCTCGACAAGGTTGGTGAAATAGCGGGAGACGAGTTCTCCGATCATCGCGAAATCGTTGCGCCCCACGACAGTCTTGATTTTGAACTTTCGATACTCCCGCTTGAGCGGCTTGGCATCGCGGAAGTAAACCAGCGAGCCGACGGGATCGGTTTCGCCCAGGTTGGAGACGTCGAAGGCGCTGATGTTGCGAGGGGGGGAATTGAGCCGCAAGTCGCGCTGCAATTGATAAACCGAATCGGGAATGCGGACGGCGGTCGCGGCCTTCTGTGTCAGCAACTCGTTCAGTTGGAGCTTGGCGTTGGTCTGCGCCATCTCGAGCAATTCGTACCTCTCCCCTCTTTGCGGGAAGAACAGTTTCACGGCGCGGCGCCGCTCGTTGCCCAGCCAGTCAGCGATGAGATCCTCCTCGTCGCAATGATCGGGCAGGTAGATTTCGTCGGGGATCGACGGCGAGTGCAGGTAGTACTGCTTGAGAAACGCGGTGAGCACTTCCTGATCGGTGTCGTTTTCGTCGGCGGCGAGCTGGAATGCCTGGCGACCGATGAGAAGGCCATCGCGGATTTGCAGGGCCACGGCGGAGACGAGCCGCCCCGCGCGCGCGAGCGCCAGGACGTCGCGATCAATTACGACACCGGCAGAGACTTTCTGGCGCGTGTAGCGGACTGATTCGACGGCGCGCAGTTTGTCCCGCCAGGCGGCAGCGTCCTCGAATCGCTCGGCAGCGGCGGCCGTTTCCATCCGGGCCGTCAGATCGCCGATCAACGTCTCCTCTTTGCCTTCGAGAAACAGGCAGGCGGCATCGATCAACGAACGGTAACCGGCTTCGTTGATCTTGTCCTCGCAAGGTCCGGGGCAGCGTTTGATGTAATAGTCCAGGCAGACGCGGTACTTGCGCTTGGTTGGCGATGGAATCACCAGATTGCAGGAGCGAATCTGGAAGACGCGGCCCAGCATTTTGAGCGTCTCCCTCATTCCTTTGACGTTTGTGTACGGGCCAAAGTAGCGGGCGCCGTCTTTGCGCATGCGCCGCACCACCAGCATGCGGGGAAACGGTTCGTTGGTCGTGACTTTGATGTACGGATAGCGTTTGTCGTCCTTGAGAGAGACGTTGTAGCGCGGTTTGTACTCTTTGATCAGGTTGGCTTCGAGGATCAGTGCTTCGATTTCCGTGTCGGTCGAGAGAATTTCCAGGTCGGCGATCTTCTCTTGCAGGGCGGCGACACGGGGATGCTCGGAGCCCTCGCCGCGAAAGTACGAGCGCACGCGGTTGCGCAGGATTTTGGCCTTGCCGACGTAGATGATCGTGCCGCCGGCATCCTTGAACATGTAGACGCCGGGGCGGTCGGGCAGAGCGGCGAGCTTGTCCGCCAGGGGGGTGGTGTTGGTAGTGGCGTCATCCGGCATGCGGATAGAATACGACAACAGCGGCCCGTTGAGAAGCGGGGATGGGAGTTATGGGAAGGATGGGAAGAATGAGGCAAAAGAGCGACTAGAGCACTCGGCGGGCGCCTTTGTAGGCGTCGCGGTATTCGAGATCGTTGAGAGAGGATTTGATGATGCCGCGTGATTCGGAGGCGTGAACGAACCGTCCGCCGCCCAGGTAAATGCCGACGTGGGAGATGGTGACATCATCGAAGCTGAAGAAAAGCAGGTCGCCTACCACCAATTCCTCACGGGTGACTTCCTCGGGAAGCTGGTACAGCGCGCGTGTGGAGGCCGGCAGACGGGTGCCGGAATAGTCGCGATAGATGCTGCGGACGAGATGGGAGCAATCGTATCCCTTTTCGTCGTCGCCGCCCTTCTTGTACGGAAGACCGAGGTACTGTTCCACGACCCGAGTGAAGATGGCAGGGTCCACACCGGGCTGGTCGGGAAAACGGCTTTCATCCTGGGTGGAGACAGGGCGCGCCTTGGCCGGTTGGGTCTTGGGGGACTCGCCGTTGGGAGCCGATTCGCCCGAGCGGTGCGTGTACATCGGGTACGGGGCACAGCCGGACACTGTGAGCAGGACCGCGAGAGTAAAACCTGCGCACACGCATAGCCACGCATCACGGCGGTGGCTGAGGCCAGAATCGGACACGGCCCGGCCATCAGGGTACCGCATCACAGAAAGATTCTGCATCGTCTTCGCTCCCCTTATCTTCCCGGAGTCAAAGAAGGGTACGTCATCCGGAAGCGCCAGTGAAAAAACGCCCTGGTCAGCAGGAAGCCAGGGACAAGACAGGCGAGGTAGAACGGGTAGGCCACCACGGCGGCGAGCGTGAGGGCGGCCACAGCAGCTTTCGCGGAGGTTTGCGGCGCGCCGAGCGCCTGAAACGCCGGTGATCCGCTCAACAATCCGACACTGACGGAAATCGCAAAGAACGGGAGACAGGCAACAGCGGCGGCCGCCAGATGCCAGTCGAAGCGCACGACCGAAAGAATCAACGCAAAGACGATGAACGTGAACGCGGCGATCATCGTCCGCACAGTTCCCCAGGCGACAGCCACGGTGCGTTTGCCGGTGGCGCTGTCGCCGGTGGTGTCGGCGGCGGCGGTGGCGAGATAGACACCGCCGACCGCGAATACATAGGGCAGGGCGAAGCCCCAGGTAATGCTCAACTGCCCACCCGCGAATACGGCTCCCATGCTGTAGACAATCAAACCATGGGCGACGACATTGGCGAGAAGCCCCAGCAAATGGTGATTCTTCCAGGCACGCGGGCCGGCGGAATAGAGGACGCCGAGGAGAACAATCGCCGCCGACAGCGAGAGATAGGCAATCCCAAAGAGCAGCGCCAATCCGAGACTGGCGAGATTGAGTGCGATTGTGAACAGCCAGGCGGCGCGCGTGCGAATCAGACTTTCTGGGAGAAAAAAGAGCTTGTTGTTCGCGCGGTCGGATTCGACGTCGAAGATTTGATTGAGCGTATAAACGGCGCCGAACAGGCACCAGAGCTGAACGAACATCACAATCCATTTCCAAATGGGAATCGGCGATGGACTGGCTACGCCATGCGCACCGAGCAGAGCGATAGTCCAGACGGGAGGCATCAGGACGGGACGAGTGAAGAAGATGTAATCGAGAATGGTGTGGCGGCCGTGGACGGTGACTGGGCCGGAGGAACGCATCGGATTCTGAAAGATTCGCATCTTGTCACGCCTTGCGCCACCGACCAAGGTCGGTGGCACGCAGGTCAATTTGTGGCCCGGATGTGCGATTGGCAATGAGATCATGTCGCGCTTCGCGCGACCGCGGCCGAGGCGGCCGCGCCACATCGTATGGGATAGAATCTTTCAGTCCGGCATCTTCGCCGGGTGGAATGGCCCAGTTCATTGGTCACATTTCGTGAACCCCTCATCAGGTCAAACGCTTGACGGGAGGGCGAGGCTCCTGCCGAGCCATGTCTCAGCGCGGATACCCGTAATAACGTCAGTGACAACACCCGCGCGGCCAAGAGGCTCGGCAGGAGCCTCGCCCTCCCAGTCGCTGTTCCTCCCATGGAGTTCGGACTTCGATCGCCACATGGGGTCGCGCTTCGCACGACCGGGGCCGAGGCGGTCGCGCCACGGCATGGGCAGGATGCCCATGCTACCACGCCTGCTCAATACTGCCAGAGACGGATCAGAATCCAGAGTGTCGGGGCGGCGAAGAGAGTCGAATCGAAGCGATCGAGGACGCCGCCGTGGCCGGGGATCAGACTGGAGAAATCCTTCATGCCAAAAGCGCGTTTGAACACCGATTCGAAAAGATCTCCGATTTGGCCAACAACTCCGATCGCAAATGCTGCCGCCAGGAGGAGCGGCGCAGGGGCGGTGATCCATCCCGCGAGAATGTAGATGACGGCGATCAGGATCGATGCGACAAGCTGGGCGATGGCGCCGGCGATTGTCTTGCGCGGCGAGATCTGCGGTGAAAGTTTCGGTCCGCCGATGCGGCTGCCGGCGAGATAAGCCACAGTGTCACCAATCCACAAGTTCGCAAATAGGAACATCAGCCAGCGAAAGCCGTCGCCCGCAGGAAGCGTACGCAGCGCGATGAGCGCGCCGAAACCGACGCCAATCCAGACGGCTCCGGCAATATGCGCCAGGGCGGCCAGCGCTCCGGTGACCGGATCACGTCGCCAAACCACCCATGCCGCCGAGCCGACGCAGGCGGCCGCGGCCCAGATGATCCACCAGTCTCCCCCACGCGGCCAGACAACCACCGGTAGGGATAGCGCCAGAAGGACGAGCAGCCAAAGTGCCACCGGAATACCGCGCAGTTGCGCGGCCTGCCAGATTTCGAAACAGGCGGCCAGCGTCAAAACGACAACCAGGATATTGAGCCACATGGCCCCCTGGTGGAAAATCCAAAGGAGCGCGGGGATCCCGACAACGGCGACAGAGAGGCGGGTCAGGAAATTGCGCATCGATGGCAGGTGGAGGTCAACGGCGGACAGTGTGCGTGAGTCCGGCCAATTCGTTGCGTGCGAATTTCATTCGCGCGCGCTGCCGTTGGTGGGCCGGTGCGTGCCGACCCGTCCAAAGCGGCGTTCCCGTGACTGGTAGTCGAGGATGGCGCGGAAGAAGTCATCCTCGCCAAAGTCCGGCCAGAGAGTGTCGGTCACGTAGAGTTCCGTGTACGATGTCTGCCAGAGCAGAAAATTCGAAAGGCGGCGCTCGCCGGAGGTGCGAATCAAAAGATCGGGATCGGGAAGGCCGTTGGTCTGAAGATGTGCGGCGAACACCGATTCATCGATGTCCGCTACTTTGAGCTTGCGATCGAGCACTTCTTTGGCTACCCGGCGGACGGCGTCGAGAATTTCGGCACGGCCGCTGTAGTTGAGCGCGAGATTAAGAACCAACCCCGTGTTGTTGCGGGTTCGGTGAATCGCCTCTTTGAGCGCACGGCGCCGCGTTGGCGACAGGCCATCGATATCGCCAGTCGCGATGAGCCGGACATTCTTGGCCGCCATTTCTCTCAGTTCGTTGCGCGTGGTTTCGTAGAGCAGACGCATGATGGCGGAGATTTCCCGTTTGGGGCGGCCCCAATTGTCGACCGAGAAGGTGAACAATGTGAGCGCCTCGACTTTGGCTTCGGCGGCGGCGGTGACGACGCGTTTGACGGCCGCCACACCGGCGCGGTGCCCGGCGGTTCGCTGCAGGCCCTGGCGCTCGGCCCAGCGCCCGTTGCCGTCCATGATGATGGCGACATGGCGCGGGAGCGGCGGGCCGGACAATATCCGGGCCAGCAGCCTGTCATGTTCGGTCGGACGTTCGGGTACAGCGATGGTCCGGGTCGGCGCCAATCAGACTTCCATGACTTCCGCTTCTTTGGAAGCAAGCAGATCATCGATTTCCGTAATGAATACGTCGGTCATCTTCTGGATTTCATCGGAGATGCGGCGATGATCGTCCTCGGAGATTTCCTTGCTCTTTTCGTCCTTCTTCAGGTGCTCGTTGGCGTCGCGGCGAATGTTGCGAATCGCCACTTTGCCTTCCTCGGCGAGCTTCTTGCAGAGCTTGACGAGTTCCTTGCGCCGGTCTTCGGTCAACTGCGGAATCGGAACACGCACGAGCGTCCCATCGTTGATCGGGTTCAAGCCAAGGTCCGCTTTCAGGATGGCTTTGGATATTTCCGCTGCCATGGGTTTCTCCCACGGCTGCACGACGATGAGCCGGGGCTCAGGAACGGAAATGGTTCCCACCTGATTGATGGTGACCATACTGCCGTAGTAGTTGACGCGAATGCCATCGAGCAGCGCTGTGGTGGCCTTGCCCGTGCGAATCTTGGCCAGTTCGTGTCCGGTGGCGGTGACGGCCTTGTGCATCTTGTCTTTGGCGTTGGCTTTGTGGTCCGTGCTCATCGCGAGATCCTCCCTCTATGGCCTACGGCAACGTGGAGTTGAACACCATCCGCAGAATGTTAGTATTGCCATGGTTGAATCGTCTGGTCAAGGAAAAGCGGTATGAATCCTGAGAGAAAGCCCTGTAACGATCTGGGGCCGTGTGGCTTGCGCTGCCCGCCATATGCCGCACCCGGTCCACCTGAGTATTACACGAATGAAGGCTGCCGACGGATGAACCTTTCTCATCCTCCGAGTGCGTACGGTTGGAGTCAGGCGAGGACGTGGCCAAGGATGTCATTTGACGCTGACGACCGTGCCGATCTTTTCGCCGGACACGACCCGTAACAGGTTGCCGGGGCAGGTCAGGTCGAAGACCACGATCGGAAGTTCGTTATCCATGCACAGCGATGTGGCGGTGGCATCCATGACCTTGAGGCCGCGGCGGAGGACCTCCATGTAGGTCAAATGTTCGAAACGCTCGGCGGTTGGATCGAGCTTGGGGTCCGCCGAATAGACACCGTCGACCTTGGTGGCCTTGAGGATGGCATCGGCGCCGATCTCGACGGCGCGCAACGCAGCGGCGGTGTCTGTGGAGAAATACGGATGCCCGGTGCCAGCGGCAAGGACGATCGCTCGGCCCTTCTCGAGGTGGCGGACCGCGCGGCGGCGAATGTAGGGCTCGGCGATTGAGGCCATCGCGATCGCGCTCATGACCCTGGTCTTGAGGCCGATTTTCTCCAGTGCATCCTGCATTGCGACAGCGTTGATAATGGTGCCGAGCATGCCCATTTGGTCGGCGGTCACACGATCCATGCCCCGGGCCGCTTCGGCCAGGCCGCGGAAGATATTCCCGCCGCCAACCACGATAGCAGTTTGCACGCCGAGGTCATTGACGGTCTTGACCTGTTCGGCCACCGAGGATAGAACGCTGTAGTCGATTCCCCAGCCTCGTGGTCCGGCCAGAGCCTCACCAGAGATTTTGATCAGGACACGCTTGTACGGGGAGGATTTGGCAGTTGGCATTGGCTCCTCAAGGTTCCATTCGACGGAACGGATTGGGGGACAGTATCGGGTGATGGAGGTTGGTTGGCAAGAGAAGAGAATGGTGGCTTGTTCCGAATGGTGTGGCGCGGCCGCCCTCGGCCGCGTGCCCGGGCGAAGCCCGGGCAGCCTCTGCTCGGCACACTCCCCCGCGAAGAGATTCGCCGCTTCGCGGCGAACGCAGGCGAGGGCGCCTGCGCCACATCTTTGCGCTTTGCGCCAAGAGCCTTGAGTTGTGGAGGTAGCATAGGCAGGGTGGGCGTGTTGAAAAACTCCAGCATCTGGAGACGAGAGCGCGGACAGGAGTGGGCGCCACCGAGAGACAAGAACTTCCATGACCAAGAGTGGGGCAGACACTCTTGTCTGCCCGGTTTTTCAGAATGGGCAGGATGCCCATGCTACCATTCTTGGCGGACTGACGCTGCCGCGAAGAACCCCGCCATCCGCCGGTTCGCCTGCGGTGAACCGGCTCCTGGTGGGCCACCAAGACTTGCTGAACATTTATGGGCAAATAGAAACGCCCCATCCTTTGCGACAGGACGTTTCGATAATTCGTGTCTTGCTTGGTTATTCGCCGAGGCGGAAGCGGACGAAACGCTTGATCAGGATGTTTTCGCCGAGCTTGGCGACCAGGCCGGTGAGGAGCTGGGTGATGGTCTGATCGGGATCCTTGACGAATCCCTGTTCCAGCAGGCAGGACTCGGCGTAGAACTTGTCGAGTTTGCCATCGACGATCTTATCGAGGATCTTCTCCGGCTTGCCTTCATTGATCGCCTGCGTGCGATAGATCTGGCGTTCGGACTCGACCAGCGCGGGATCGATCTCTTCGCGGGAGAGGGCCACGGGGTTGGACGCGGCGATGTGCATGGCGACGTCCTTGACGAAATTGCGGAACTCGTCGGTGCGCGCAACGAAGTCGGTCTCGCAGTTGATCTCCAGCATCACGCCCAGTTTGTCACCGGGGTGAATGTACGCGTAGATGATGCCCTCTTTGGCGGCACGGCCGACTTTGGAGGCCGCCTTGGCGATGCCTTTTTCGCGCAGATAGGTAATGGCGCGTTCGGCGTCACCGCCGGATTCCTCGAGGGCTTTCTTGCAGTCCATCATTCCGGCTCCGGTCTTTTCCCGGAGGACTTTCACATCATTAGCAGAAATGGCCATTCAAATCTCCACGTAAAGTTTCATTCCCGTTGGTGATCAGACCTTCTCCGGTCCTTTGAATTCCGGAGCATCATCATCCGCCATGGAGGCAACCAGCTTGTCGTCTCCCTCATCCTCATCGCCCTTACTGGCTGCCATGCCTTCCTTCTGGAAAGCCGACATTCCTTCGATAATGGCGGAGGAAACTTCGTGGGTCAGCAGGCTGATCGACTTGATGGCGTCGTCGTTGCCGGCGACGGGGAAGTCGATCGGGTCGGGGTCGCAGTTGGTATCCACAACGCCGATGATGGGGATGCCAAGTTTGCGGGCTTCGGAAACGGCGATCCGTTCCTTGCGCGCATCGACGACATAGACCAATCCGGGGAGGCGACCCATGTCTTTAATGCCACCCAAGACGAGTTCGAGCTTTTCGATTTCCTTGTCGATTTTGAGGCGTTCCTTCTTGGTGATCTTCTCGAAGGTGCCATCCTCACGCATGCGTTCCATGTCGCGGAGGCGTTTGATCGACTGGCGGATGGTGGTGAAGTTGGTGAGCATGCCGCCCATCCAGCGCTCGGTAATGCAGAACTGATTGGCGCGCTGGGATTCCTCGGCGATCACGCCTTTGGCCTGCTTCTTGGTGCCGACAAACAGAATCGGCTTTCCTTCGGCGGCGACTTCGCGCGCCTTGCGGCAGGCGGCGTTGAGCGACAAGAGCGTTTTGCGCAGATCGATGATGTAGATGCCATTGCGGGCTGTGAAGATGAACGGCTTCATCTTCGGGTTCCAGCGCTTCGTCTGGTGCCCAAAATGCACGCCTGCTTCGAGCAGGTCTTTCAATTCGATTGCCACGGGGTTACCTCGACTTTCGGGTTAGCTTCCACCCGCTTCATCGCGTCCGCCCACCCCGTTCGGGGACCCGGCGGCGCTCCACGAGTGTGCGTGATGCGCTGGAGGGGCCACGTAGCCACTCCAGCGCTGTTGATTACCGTTTCGAATACTGGAAGCGCTTCCGCGCCTTGACCAGTCCGTACTTCTTGCGTTCCACCTCGCGGGCGTCACGAGTGAGGAACCCGGCGCGCTTGAGTCTGAGGCGCCATTCCGGATTCATCTTCTCGAGGGCCCGGGCAAGCGCCAGCAGCAGCGCTCCGGCCTGGCCGGATTTTCCTCCACCGACGGCCTTGCACGTGATATCGACCTTGCCGTCCATCTCGACCAGCTTGAGCGGCTGCGAGACGAGCGTGACCAAAGTCTCACGGTGGAGGTAATCGCCCAACGGAAGGCCATTGACCACATAGCGGCCATTGCCGTCGCGCAGGATAAGACGCACGGTCGATTCCTTGCGGCGACCGGTCGCCGAGAATGTTGTTTCCTTCAAATCATCCTCCCTAACACTTCGAATCGTCAGTCAAGACTGCCGGAATTCCCCGGGCCGCATTACGCGACCTTCATCACCTCGGGTTGCTGGGCTTGGTGGGGATGATCGGCGCCGGAGTAGACGTGCAATTTCTTGAGGAGATGGCGTCCGAGCCGGTTCTTGGGCAGCATACCCCAGACCGCGTCACGGATGATATCCTCGGGCTTGCGCTGGCGGCGGCGGCGGACGGTCTCCCACTTCGCACCGCCCGGATAGCCGGAGTAATGGAAATAGGTCTTGGAGGTCTCTTTGCGACCGGTGAAGACCACCTCACGCGCATTGACGACGATGACATAATCGCCGACGTCCATGTGCGGTGTGAAGGTGGGCTTGTTTTTCCCACGCAGAACGCGCGCAATTTGGGTCGCGGCCCGGCCCAGGACTTCGCCACCGACATCCACGGTGTACCACTTTTGTTCGATCTCGTCGAGTTTGGGTATGTATGTTTTCATAATCCTTTCCCCCTAAGGGAAACAAACTTAGCAATTTAGGCCGAATTCGCTTCCTGTCAAGAAGAGTTTGGCGCCAAACGAATTTTTGTGGGGTCAATGCCGGGTTACGCGTCTGGCGAAGTCGGTGATGCGAATGTAGAAGGTGTGCCCGGCGGTCTCGGCGAGGTCATTGTGACCACCCTGGGGGATCAGCCAGAGCTCCTTGGGATCGTGGGCCAAAGTGAACAGGAGTTCACTGTCGCCTGAAGGGATGATCGTGTCGGAGAGGCCGTGGATGAGCAAGACGGGCACCCGCAGGTCTGCCATATGTTGTTCATTGTCAAAGCGATACGTTAAGAAGGGCGATATGGGAAGAATGGGAAGTATGCGGCCCGCCATGACCTTGGCCGAACGAAAAGTGGACTCGAGGATCAGGCCGGCGCAGGGCTTTTGGGTGGCAAGCCAACTGGCGACTGCCCCGCCGATCGAATGCCCCCACAGGACGACACGCCGGGGATCGATGCCTTGGCTCTCGGTAACATGGCGGTAGACCGCCTCAGCGTCGCTGTAGACCCCATCTTCAGACGGCGACCCAGACGACTCCCCCATTCCCCGGTAATTGAGGGCCACGACGCCGATGCCCTTTCCGGCGAAGCCGGACAGGAGGAATGACCGATCTTCGAGATTCCCAGCATTGCCGCAGAAATAGATCACGACGGGAGCGTTGGTATCGGCAGGGAGTTGCCAGCCGTGAAGCGTCTCGCCGTCGGCGGTGGTGACCTCAAAAGCGGCGAAGGTACCGGGGGCAGGCGTCGGTCCGCGGCGCGGGTAGAACGCCAGCCGGGGCTGGAGCCACCAAACGAGCGCCTTGAGCAGCACCAGGGCCAGGAGGATGCCGAGAGTCCATTTGATTACGATTGACATGATTTTGGCAGTGTGGAGCCCTGAAGATTGGAAATCCGATACCCCGGAACGGTCGCGCGGCGCATAAATTGAAGATATGGATTATCACGGCCCATGGCCACCTCGGAGGGGCGCGCAACTACGGAATCGACGGCAAAGGAGTCATGAGTGACAAAGCTCGAACCGTTTGTGACAATTGCACACTACACGACCACGAAGGAACGGCGGCAGGACTTCATCAATCTGCTCAATTCCCGGGGAGAAATACTGGCGCAGCTTGGGTATATGCCCGCGGAGCCGGTGCAGGTTTTCGCCGACGAGAAGGACCCCAACACGCTGCTGGAGATCATCACGTGGACATCGGAAGAAGTCGCCGCCGAGGCATCGGCGCGGCCGGAGATTACGCGGATTGACAATGCCCTGAAGGCGATGCTCGTATCACCGGGGGCGATGTCGGTGCAGCATTTGAAGCGGCGGGGGTGAGAGGGCCAGGGACAACGAGTTCACTATTCCATTCGAATGGGAGGGCGAGGCTCCTGCCGAGCCATGTTTGCGCGCGGACAACTGATTCGCGCGCGGGATCAAGGCTCGGCAGGAGCCTCGCCCTCCCTCGCTCTGTATACTTTGAATGTGGCAGATTTCTCCGGGCTGGCACAGACACTTTGTAACAGGGGATCTCCCGCGAAGAGATTCGCCGCTTCGCGGCGACGCAGGCGAGGGCGCCTGCGCCACATTCCTTCGCCAACACTTGTGAGTTGCGTAGGGGCCATGGGCAGCACGCCCGGTAGAGCATGATCGTGGTGGGGCTGAGCCACCCTGCCGCATAGAACCCCACCATCCGTGGGTTCACCTTCGGTGAATCCACTCCTGGTGGGCCACCAGTACTTTGCGAAAGCGGCATGGGCAGGATGCCCATGCTGCCACTGAGGGAATTGCTATTTCAGGACGACCATGCGCTTGGCGGTGGCGCCTTCGCCCGCTACGCTCAGGCGATAGAAGTAGACGCCGGAGGCGACTTGGACGCCGTGCTTATCGGTGCCGTCCCACTTGATCTCGCCGTGTCCGGCGACCATCGGTTCATCGAGTAAAACGCGAACCTGGCGTCCGAGGATATCGAAGATTTCCAGGCGAACCTGGCGCAGGCGATTGCCGGAGACGGTGTACGGGATGACCGTACCGGCGTTGAAGGGATTGGGGTAGTTCTGCGCTAGTTCAAAACTGTTGGGTACGCCGGCGCCGACGATCCCATCGCCCGGCTGGTCGTTGACATCGGTGGCGATATCGCCGTCGAGCCAGGTGATGATCGGGGTCATGGCCTGTACGCGTGTGGCGAACGGGAACTGGGCTTGCGATTGCTGACTGGTGATCGCCTCGAATCCGAAACTGAAGAGGACCGCGCGGTAACCATTGCGCTCGATGTGGACGCCGGCCATTGCGCCTCCGTCAAACATGTATCCGTAGGATTTCACCGCGAGCGAACCGGAGATGAAACCGATGATGTCAGGTGATTTCTGATTGACGGCACCGTCGGCCGCCTGGGCATTGAGATTGATCCCGTTGCTGATGGGATCGCCGCTGACACCGGCGAGCACGGCCCCATGAGTCTCGTTGGCCAGATAACGGACCCCGAAGTAATCGAAGAAGAATGATGAGTCAGGCCCGGTGGTGAGGTTTTCAGCGATGTCCTGTCCGGTCAAGAACAGGTGGCCGTTGTTATCGAGGAACGACTTCATCGTGAGGACCGCGGCATGTGTGGGACTTATGCTGTTGCTGTCGCCGGTCATCCAGATCACAACCGGGTAGGCGAGCATGGTGTCCAGGGGTGGATTGCCTCGTGCCGACACGTTCCAGGTCCGGTAGACTTCGCCCATGCCGTTGAGTGCGTCCTGAAATTTGCCCTCCCGCGCTCCGCCGCGATCGTCGTCGACGATCAACTCGTGGGGGGGGCCGATTTCGAAGGTTGTGTCGTTGACCCAACGCGAAGCGCCGCCATTCGCAGTGCTCGTAAACGTGAACTTCACCTTGCGAGACCGGAACGATGGCGGGACGCTGATCAGAATGGGATCGCCGGCATTATTCATGGTTGTGTTCGAGCCGATATCGGCGACGTGGAAGACACTGTCGACGAACGTCAGTCCGGAGCCGGGAGCGCTGACTGTGACATTGATATCACTCGTGGCCTGCCAGACACTGTTCAAGTCGAAGACAAGCTGGACTGTTTCGTTCGGGTCGGCGATGCCATTGTTATTGCCCGCCGGATCGCTCAACACCCAATGACGGGTCATCAGGAAGGGGCGCGAATAGACGACGTCGAAGTTCGCCGTCATGACCGAGTCGGGCGCGGAGATATTCCAGACGGCGACCTGCGAGGGATTGCCGGTGCCATAGGCGCGGCTGGATGGATAACTCAGGCCATCGAATCCGGCCGAATCGGAGTAATAGACGTCGCCGCCGTCACCGTAGTTGGCGGTGTTGTATTCGAGATTGAAAAATCCATCGGCTTGTTCGAGAGCGACAAGGTAGCGATTGCCCGACCACGGACTTTGGTTCTCGATCCACTGATAACGATTCGTGCCCATGGTCGGATCGACGTGGTAGACCAGGAGGCCCTGGCCGGGGAGGTATTCGTCGAAACCGGTCTTCTGGCGGTTCTCGACCAGGAAGTACTGATTTGTCGCCGGGATGAATCCGCCTGTCCAGAGTTTGAAGACGGTCGGCGAAGTCTCCGCCTGGGGGATTGAGACGTTGGTCAGATTCGTGTTGGGGATGGTCGCGGGCGCGGAGGGCGTGGCGAATCCCAGCTTAATCCTGCTCCAGGCATCGGGATGCGCGGGTGTGCGGGCACGGAGCCCCGGGGGACCGTTGTAATTGCCGGTGGCCATCAGCGACCAGGCGCCGAGTCCCCAGGAAGTCGAGTCGGGATCCGTATCGATGTCGTAGAGGTCAACGAGTCCGAGGATGTGGCCCCATTCGTGGCAGAACACGCCGATGGAATTGAGGTCGCCACCCGGCCGCGCAGTTTCTTCCGGTTGGATTGTATAGTCACTGACATAGACACCATTGTAAAATTTGATTAAGGTCGTGTGAAACCGGTGCGATTGGATTTGATTGGTATCGCCGGTCTCTTCAAAGCCGGGGCCGGGGAAGACGATCTGCACGCCATCGACGAAGCCATCATGATTGTTGTCGAATTGCGAGAAATCGAGGTAATGGGAGGCCGAATCGATGGCTGATTCGACCAATCGGGCGGCGTTGTGCGGAGACGATCCCATCCCTCTTTTGCCGTCGACATAGTAGGCATAGGTTTCGGGCATGCGAAACCAGCCGACAACGGTGCCGATGACGTTCATCTGCCCGTAAGAGATTTCCTTGTAGTAATCCTTGAAGGAGCCAGTGGGATTCTTGGGACTGGTCGAGAAGAGGAGACTGTCGAACATGGCCGGGGTCGACGCGATCTTGCCGCTGTCGGCGCGATTGTCGCTGAAGTCCACGAGGATGCAGGGCACGCGATAATCGAAGACGGCCACGCCTGCGGCCAATTGGGGCAGCGATTTCACTTTGCGTTCGACGGGCTCATCGAAGCCACGGGCACGGGCATCATTCATCATGTTCACGTATCCGGCCCACCGCCCCTGGGCGATCAAACTATCGACAACCTCGGGAACGGGCGCCGCCGCGTGAGCAGCCGAGCCGGCAAGGAACGCGGCCGCGCTGATGGCGAGGAGGATTGATATCGTGCGATGAGTGCGTCTTGGCATCATGTGTCAGCCTATCGAATGAGGGTCATTTTCTTTGTGATCGACTCGTTGATTGTCTGCAGGCGGTACATGTAGACGCCGGAGGCGACAGTACGGCCACGGGAATCGGCTCCATCCCAGGTAACCGAATTGGCACCGGCGTAGTTCCAGCCATCCACCAGCGTGCGAACATGCTGGCCGAGCAAATTGAAAATGTCCAGCCGAACCAGGCCGTCGTGCTTCAGGCTGTACGAAATCACAGTTGACGGGTTGAAGGGATTGGGGAAGTTCTGATTGAGCAGGGCACTGGGGAGCATCGATCCGCCGCCCTCTCCCCCATCGACACTGGTGATCTCCAGCCAGCGTTTACGGGCATCGCCAGCCAGATCCGCGAACTGTTGCGGGGAATCGGCCAGTACCAGCGCCACGGCAAACGTGACCTCGCCGGAGGGAGTCAGCGTAACGGGCAGTCCGCCGACGATTTCGAGCAGATCACCCTGGAGGCCGTTGGGAGACATGGTGCCGGGCTTCAGTGCTGTCAGCTTATCGGCTGCCGACAGCATCAGCTTGCCACCGTTGTTCAGATAGAAGCGTGTGGAGCCGAACGGCGTGCCCAACGGGATGATGCCGGCCACGGACGATGCATTCAGCGCCTGATGGTAGTAGCCGCCGGACTTGAAATCGAAGGCCGCGTGCTCGCTGCCACCGCCGGCGGCCGGCAGATCGACATCGAGCAGGAGTCCACAGGTGAGACTGTCAATGTTCAGTGCGGTCCGATTGTGAATCGTCCATTCGAGAATCGCCACGCGCCCGTCGTCCGTGCCCGAGAGCAGGCTGATCTGCTGCGAGACTTCGACACCAACCGGATAAATCGCGTGACGGTCATCGAAGGAAGCCGACGCGTTCGCGGAGCCACTCGCGCCCGCGGAGTACGTTATCGAATCCAGTGGCTCGAAATCGAACGGGCTGGAGCTTGCGCGGCGGGAGGCATCCGAAAGCCGGCCACCGGAGGCCGCGATCATCAAGGCGCCTTCATACAACACGTTGACGCCGCCGTTACTCAACCGCCAGCCGTAACCGGCATCGATGAACGATCCGTTTCCCAAGCCGATCTGTCCCAGATTGGAAACGCCCAGCGCCATTTGCGCACCGGTGAGTTCTCCGACCTGGCCGTGTATGGGGAGACTGCAAATCATTGCAACTGTGTCGACCCAGTTCCAAGGCAGCGATCCACCGCTGACGGTTAGTTCGAAGTACACCGAGTCACCGATCCGTTCGGACGGAGCCGCGGCGATGGTAAACGGAGAACTGGAAATATCAGTGTTCTTCCCGGCCGGAAGAGCCGCGAACCGGGCGGTGTCAACCGGACAGGAGAAACCACTGGTCAGCGGACGCAACTTCCCAAGCAACCCCTGCACAT
The DNA here is from genome assembly GCA_021813505.1 of bacterium. Classification (GTDB taxonomy): domain Bacteria; phylum Zixibacteria; class MSB-5A5; order WJJR01; family WJJR01; genus JACRMA01. The sequence goes on from JAKAKI010000084.1 coordinate 18,333, forward strand.
CGGATAATTGTGCCTGAAGGGAAACCGTCAGGCTTGCGGTCTCGCCCGGGCTGAGCAGGCCATCGCCCGTCGGGTCGACATCGGCGCCGGCGACGGTGATGGTGGGCAACGATGGACCAGGAAGCGCGGCGAGAGCCGCGGCGATATTGATCAGGCCATGGCCGGATTCATTGTCGGGACCGGCGTTGCTGACGTCGGTGGCGGTGCTCATCAGGGCGAGCTTGATTTGCGCCGGAGTCAGATCGGGATTGTACTGGCGGAGGAGCGCGACCGCGGCGGCGACATGCGGCGCGGCCATGGAGGTGCCATTCATAAAGCGGTATGTCTGGCCTTTGTATGACGAGCGGATGGCGACGCCGGGAGCGACGATATCCGGCTTGATCGAAATGCCATCGCATGCCGAGGGACCGCGGCTGGAGAACGACGGCACCGGGTAATCGGAGAGTGTGGCGTCAACGGCGCCGATTGCGAATGCGTTCGTGGGCGATCCGGCGTGGTCGGCCGGATTTCGCAGGGTCATCGAATTCGGCCCCTCGTTACCGGCGGCGAACACGCAGACAATGCCCATCGCTTCGACATTGGCAATCGCCTGGAAGAAGACCGAGTCACAGGCGCTGATGATCGATTGGGAGATTCCCCAGGAATTGCAGACAACATCGGGAACGTCGCTGGACGTCTCCGGATTACCGTCGGGATCAGCGATCCACTGGAACGCACGCAGGATGTCGGCAATCGTGGCGCCGAGCGCAGATCCGCGATCGATGACGGCAGCGGTGATCCACTCGGCACCGGGGGCAATGCCGATCGTGTCAGCGCCGTCGTGCCCGACCATCGTGCCCATGACATGCGTACCGTGGCCGTTGTTGTCCATCGGCGCGGCCGCATTCAACGGATCGAACCAGGCAGCAGCGGTATCACCATGGATTCCCCGCCAGTTACCGGCGAGTGCGGGATGCACTCCCTCGACGCCGGTGTCGATTGACGCGACGAGCCGGCCATGGCCGTTCAAACCACGCGCCCACAATGTCCGCACGCCCACGGCCTCGAGATTGGTGCCCGCGGCCGCGGGAGACTGAGTGGGACCGGAGGAGGCGACCGGTTCGACGAGCGACACAGAAACGTTGGGGTAAATTCTCGCCACATCGCCGCTGGCCGCCAGACTCAAGAGGCCTTCGCGGTCGCAGCGAATGTGCATCATGTTTGCGATCCAAAACTTGTCGAGCACCTGGGTGCGCGAACGCGCAGGGACTGCGAGAGCATCGAGGACGGACGCTTCGTTCTTCGCCGTCAGAGAGCGCAGCGTGGCTTCGATCTGCTGGTGGCGCAGAGCCAGAGAAGTGGTCCCCTTGGACACCAGATCGATGGATTGGGCAAGTTGCCTGCTGTCGGTTGCCGCGACGAGAACGTCGAAGATCGTGTCCGCGGGAGCTGTGCCCAGGGCGGCCGAAAGACTGGATTCCAATGTCGCGGTGACTTTGGGGCCGAGCTCGGATGCGTAGCCAATGGCCGGCACCAGGAGGCAGGAGAGTATCGATATCGCGAGAAACTTCTTCATCTGCTCATGGTTTGAGCAAAGCCGGTGCCGCTGTTCAAAAGCTAACCAAAATGGATCGTCAATTCCAGCCGCACGGGAGTACCCGTAACCAGTTGCAACTCGGGGACTTCCAAAAGCGGAGCGAATCGGGCGGGGCGGCTCCGAGGAATTCCTACACTTATACGTCGCAGAAGGGTGCACAGGACGCAAAGAAAAGCATAGGGGCGCAGGAGTTTGCGTTGTGGCATTGATTCGGGGTGCAGACGGATAATCGTGAGCGGCTCGAAACGAGGAACCCGGTCCACCGCAAGGCGGACCGGGTGAAAAACCCAACAGGTTCAGGGTCGGGTCAAATGATCAGGTCATTTCAACAGCAGCATCTTGCGCGTCTCTTCTGAGGAGTTGGTGCGCAAGGTGTAGAAGTACACACCGGAGGTCACGGCGTTGCCGTCGTTGTCGCGCCCATCCCATTCGATCCTGTGGCGCCCGGAATCGAGATCGCCGGAGAACAGATCACGAACGATCTGGCCGAGAATGTTGTGGATGCGCAGTTCGATGCGCGATGCCGAGCGCAGCGAGAAATTGATGGTGGTGCTGGGATTGAAGGGATTGGGGTAGTTCGCTTCGAGTGTGTATTGGGCCGGTGTTGCACTTCCGGCCAGTTCCTCGACACCGGTGGGGCTCTGCACGGCCGCACGAATCATGAAGTTGCCGAGGTCGAAGTAGTACCATCCGTACGCATTGTCGTACCAGACCGATCGGTTGGGACTGACCACCGTCGTGTCGGTCGCCACTCCGGGCAGAGACGGGGAACTCGGCTGCCAGTAGAGGACGACGAAGAAGCTCCCTGAGGTAATGACCGGCTGGGCGCCTTCGGGGATGATCACATCAGCCCATCCGGTGTTCGTGTCGGCAGAGACCACAAACGGTCCGGCGATCACATCTCCGGGAGGCCCGCCGGGATCGGCCTGGATCGCAAGGACCAAGGAGGTTGTGTCGTTCAGGAGAACGCGCAAGTGCGAGATGACCGCGGGATAGCTTGACGGAGTGAAGTTTACGCCGAAGGCGTTGCCATCGTAAACGTCGGATTCAATCCAGAATTGCTCGGGAACGCCGTCATCGTATTTGATTTCGTGTCCGGGTTGAACAGTGTAGCGGAATGGAGATGCCAGGCCTTCGGGCGGGTCGGTCGCCGCGTTTTGCGCCGGTGAGTTGTCTTTTACCTGAACGTAGTACTTCACATTGGTGCCGGCAGAGAAGGCGGGGATGAAACCGATGCATGAGCCGCTGCCAAGCGTCATGGTGGCGCTCTGGTAGCTGGCGCCGCCGTTGGTCGAGTAGCGAATCACGGCACTGTTGATGCCGTTGAGATCAGAGATGCTGGCCGTCACCTTCACCGGTCCATCGGCAGAGAAGGCTGTGCCCACCGGCATATGCCAGACGGTCGGGGCCGTCATATCGGCGCCGTACAGCCGCACGTACGCCCTCAACACCATGTCCATGTTTGACGCCGCGACCCATTCGGCGCCGGGGGCGTGATAGGTCGTCCGCAGCGATCCGCCATCGTCATCGAACGTCGGATGCGGGGTGTTCGCCTGCATGATCTTGAGAACGACATGGAAGTCGGAGTTGCCGACGTCGACTGGTGCCGGGAAATCGACACGTTGAACACTCAGGTCGCCGGAGGCATAGATCATGAACGGCCCGGCCGTGAGCGTCCCAGGAGCTCCGGTGCCGTCGTCGCCGTAGATCGATACCGAAAGCGGTCCGGCGGGCTGGAAAGTCACCAGCGTGATGTACACGAGCGAGCAGGCCTGTGTGGGTGTGAAACGCACTCCCCACTCAGCGTTGGCGATATCATCGACCGGATCGTAAACCATGGGGCCGGTGTCGTAAGCCAGCAGATACTCGCCGTCGTTGGCACCGGCAGAAAGCTGGACGGGCGCGATGGGCTGGGGTGCGTCCAGGTGTTTGACGGGAAGAGATTTGCTGCTAAACGTGCGTCCATCAGCGGCTCCGACAAAGAGCATCAGGCCCAGAAGGACAAGACAACTTAGGATGACCGCTGCTTTTCTCATCGCAAATTCCTCGGCAACAGGTGAGAACCACAACCCGGATCGCGCCGGGATCGCTGAGAGACAACGATGCAAAGAAAGTGCCACAGGCCGGGATTTTCCGGACTGCCACTGTGACACCGGAATCCGGCAGTCGAACTCCGTGAAGCATCAATGGTTGGACGGCGGGGATTTCACCGGAGTCCGTGACCGTTGCCTCGCGGGAAGTGCAAGTTCATTCACATCCTCTGTAAACCGGGGTACACAAGCAGAATTGGCCGGCGGGCGTTGTCAGCGCTGCGACGTGGGACCTGCGGATTCACATGGAAGGCTTTAGTGCCACCATAAAAAAACCCCCGGACCATGAGGACCGGGGGTTGAATAGCACGGCAGGCAGGGCTATGGACCTTCGTCAAGTGTGTGATTATAGAACCAATCGGTCATGCCCTTGACGTACTCAGCAGCTTCAGCCTCTTTGAAGAACCACAACGGGCATCCCATGAACGCCGTCTTGTACTTCGGTGTCTTCATAGAGGGGCCAATCGTCCGAATTGCTACGAGCCTATCGCTGGCCGAGCTGTTTCCCGGTCGCCAGCTCTTGAACACGTACAATGGCCGGGTGCCAGGGGCACCGACCTCGGTCCAGCGCTCGACATAGCCGACAGCCGGAACGCCGCGGATTACGTCTGTCTTGAGTGTGGCACGGAGCGACAGCCAGTGGCGGTCAACGCGCAAGCTGTCGATGCTCATATTCCGGGGCAAATTCGCCGGCGTCTGCAGCGAGGGGTCGTTGCTTTCGATGGCCGCTGACCGAATGAATTCGTCGTTGGAAGCCGGCGGGTTGCCATTGATGCCCTTGGCCACCCCGAAGAAACCCGCATAGTACATGCCGGAGACCCCAAGGTACCTCGGCGCGAACAACTCTTTCTGATCCAGGAAGCGGTAGAGCACCGGGCCGGAACTGGGACCGATATTCGTACCATTCAGAATTCCAACCCTCGTAACGAGCCAGAGTTTGCCACCGACGTCCAGGTACTGTGCGAGAGATGGCCGTGCATCGGGATTGGTGGTGATGGGCTCCTGGATATCATCATCAATGTACAGGACCATTTCGTGCTTTGAAAGCACGGTCAGCGGCACGGAGTTTGTGCATTGTTCTTTGGGGGCATAGCATTGATTGGCCTGACCCGCCCGTTGCCAGAAGTCCAGTACCGGATCGAAACGCGCGTGAGGTCCTTGAATGTACGCGTCGATCGTATCCACCATGCGCCGGAGGAATACGCGGTTGCTGTCGTAGCCATTGTTAATCCAACTGGGATAGCCGCCAAGCGACATTTTATAGGCGGTTTCATCCACGAGAAGCAGTTTGCGCTCGAATTTCGCGTAAACCGCCTGGAAGGCTGAGGCCGCGGGAGTCGGGTCGGCTACAGAAGCATCGTCACGCGATTGAATAACGAACAGGAAGTACGCGGTTCTGGTAGTGTCAGGCGGCGGGGTCAGCGAATCCGCCTGACGCCAGAGATTGTATATGATGGTGGCGGTATCAGCGACCCACACGCCCTTTCGGGGATCGCCGCTGTTGGATTCGAGGATCGGGGCCGAGTACATCGCGGTATCAGCCAACTTGGGCCGATCCGCGGGCGCGCCACTGCCGATCGGATAAGGGCCGTAAACCCGCCAGTGGTAGTCGAGTTTCGCGCGCCCCGGCAGGAAGTCGAGGTTGTCACTGCCTGCCCATGAAATGGTGATGCCACGGTAGGTTTCGGTCAGTGCCGGGAGCGAGAAATAGGTCCGGTAGGGATCAAACGCGGAAATCCTCGTCTCCGGCCAGTGGTTGTCGCGCAGGAAGCTGCGGTACTTGATGTCCGACTCGGCGCCCTGATCGTCGACGGCGCGGATGAACATGTACTGCCCAACAGAGAGAGACACACAGTTGATTGGCTGGCGGACATCCTTGATGCCGATCACGTTTCCCGTGCTGTCGTAAATGTTCACCGTCACGGTTTGCGAGTCGCAGTCGAGCGTATCGAAGGACGCATAGAGCGGAACGCGTGACTGCGTCGGCAGGGACGCTGTGCTGGAGTCAACAAAGATCGATACCCACGGCAGCGAGTCTTTGGCGCAGCGCAGGAAGCGTTCGAGGTCGTTCGTGCCGGGGCACGCGTTGTTATGCCGGGCGAGGTATTCTTTCACGCTGAACCCGTCCGCGGCGGAATCTTCGCGTACGACGGCGTAGTCGTAGCGAATCACACGCCCGTCGGCGTCCGATCCATACCAGAAGACGGTCGGATTGGCCCCCAGCAATTCACCGCCCGGAGGCACGTTGACCAGGATCAGTTCGGGGCCCTGGTTGCCCGGTGATTTGCCCGTGATCTTCAGGCGTCCGCAACTGCCCGCAATCAGCATGACCATCAGAATGGTGGCGCCGATACGGCAGCCATTCCACAAGGCCGGCGGGAGGGAGCGATTGTGATTGTGTATCGTCATGAGTTAATCCTCCGTGGGACAATCCGGCTTAAAAGTCCACTGTCAGTGAAAACCGCTGCACCTTGTCGAGCGCCTTGAAGTCCTGGAAGGCGTAGTCGACACGCGCTTTGTAGCGCTCGGCGAACTTGAAGGTCAGTCCGCCGCCAACAGAGAGGCCGCCGAGATCATACTCGAAACGGTCCCCCAGGCGGAATGAGGCGAAGTTGTTGAAGATGTATTCCACGCCCGCGCTGTAGCTCTCGCGGTTGTCAGCGGGGTGCGATCCCTCGATAGCCAACACCGCATGATGTTTGGGGGAATCGAGAATGTCGACGGCACCGCCGAACCGGAAATTGATCGGCAGCGGAAATTCCTCGGCGATGTGCCGCATGTCCGGTCCGAAGTTGGAGATCAGCATGGTGATTTTGAAGTTGCGGAACCCGGTGTTGTAGATCGTGCCGACGTCCGCGGCCCAGCCGGTGGCGCGTTCGATTTCGAGCAGTTCATCCACGAGCTTGAACGTGGCGCCCACGGAGAAGCGGTCTGTCAGGAAACGGCCATAAGACACGGAGACGGCGTAGCCTTTGGCGCCAAACGTTGTCCCATCACCATAAGGGTACTTGTAGTCGGTCCGTGACATGTCGCCCGCGTCGAGACCGTAGTAGCCGAAGCCCACGACACCGCCGAACTTGAGCGGCATCGTGAACGCGGCAAACGAGTGCGTGATATCCGCCGGGTACTGAATGTAGGAGAGCATCAGTTCCCGGTTTTCAATCTGCACCAAGCCTGCGGGATTGTAGTAGACCGCAGAGGCATCATCGGCGATCGCCGTGAAAGCGCCACCGATCGCGTCGGCGCGCGGGGAGACACCGATCTTGAGGAATTGTACGCCGGTTGTCCCGACCTTGTCCTGTGCGGATGCGTCGGGGCCGACCACAAGAAGACTGGCCACGCAAGCGATACCGATCACCCATCCGATCCGTCGAATCATCATTGTAATATCCTCGTGATTGCGTCCCATGAGGTGACAAACCCACCTATTTGATAATGACGATCTTGCCCACCTGCGATCCGAGTTTCGAGTCCACCCGGTAGATATAGATTCCCGACACGACGGCCTGCGCGTTGCGCGTCACCAGATCCCACGAGCACTTCGACGAGTACGTGGAAAGGTTCTTGTCGGGATGGTCGATTACGCGCACCAGATCACCGGCCAGCGTGTAGATGGAAATGGTCGCCGAATCCGGGAGATTGATGAAATTGATCCGCCGGTCCGATTCTGCGAAGACGGTCCCGGCGCCTCTCCCCTCCCAGCCCTGTTCAAAGTAGCTGGTCTTCTGGCCATCAGGGCCGGTAAAGGAGATCTTGTAGGGATTCGGGTAGACGGCGACGCCGAGCTTTTTGCGCTCAACCACCTCGGCCGAATAAATCGGGACGGCCGAGACATAGCACTCGCCCAGCGGCGACTCCAACACGTCGAGATCGATTTCGGGGTCCCCCTGATCAAAAGACGTGACCGAGAAGAACTGGCCGATCGACGGATTCAGATTCTTCAAATCGAAATGATAATAGCCATAAGTGACCGTGTCCCCCCGCTCGTTCACAAAGGTGTGGGTCGAATCGCGCCAGATCAGATTGCTGTCGATCTGATCACTCTCGTGGTAGGTGTTGGCGCGGTTCTTATCCCAGGGCACGAAGTAGGAATAGCGAGTGATGGTATCGCCTGCCGGTCCCTGCACTCTCTCCCGGTATGCGGAGATGGTATCACCGAACGGGTATTGGGACGGATCCAGGTTCGGATTGTGGAGCAAGCTCCTCAGCCGTTCCACTGGGACAACCGTTCCATCGGAAGCCCAGCTCCCGGACTGTTCCTGGAACACGTAGTGCCGGTAATCCTCCCGGTCCCATGAGGCCAGCAGGGAATACTTGTCGGCACTATTGAGGCGGGCAACGTAGACCCGGTACCCTTCGAAATCGTATTTTTTGGATAGCCGGTCGGGAGTGGTTTCCGACACACGGCCATTCCACATTAGGCGCACGATGCCGGGTTCAGTTTCGAAAGAGAGGATGGTGTCTCTCGGGTTCGGGCAGGGAGGCGGTTCCGGCCCAGCGAGATTCGGGATGCCTGGGAGCGCTGTCGGCGGGATCGTCGGGCTTCCTTCCGGACCGGGCGCCGGACCTAAATCACCCGTATAATAGACCGTGTCCCGAAAGACCACGACCTTGACCTCCTGGCCGGTGGTATCTATGACCTTAGTCGTCTCAGGACCGCAAAGATGCCGTTCGCCTCGGTAGGAGCCTGGAGTCGGGTTGTCGGCGACGCCGGGCGCATCATAGATCCAACCGGCCCATTCGGCCGCCTGCGCAAGTTCGGAGAAGTTCTTCTTGGCGAAGAACTGATCGGGGTTGTTGCAATCGAACTGGCCGGGATTCGGATCGGTGTCGAAGTTATTCCCGTTGAGATAGGCCAGGGCGAAGCGCACCGTGTGCCCCGGCATGATCGGGTTCTTGAGCGGACCACATGAGATGGCCTGCCGCGAATCGGCGCCGGCGGCGAAACCGCATTGCGCCGCTGTGGGAGGACGCCAGCCGTCGGAGCTATAATCGATCGCCGAGTATACCTGCCCATAATCGATGGTCTGATTGGCCATCAGATAGAAGGTACGGCGGTCGCCACTGGGTATACCGACCGGATCTCCAGAGCCGATCTTTGCCGGTCCCCAATTGGGGTTGCCAAATGCCCACCAGTTGAAGCTCACACCTCTGTTGGGCGGCGCGTTCAAGAAACGCACGCCAACAACTCCATGTGCGGCATCGGTTGGGAATGCACCACCCCTCGGGTCGCCGTCGTTGTCGGCCGCCCATGCCACATTGAGTGAATCGCGATGTTCCGGGCAGATAAGGTTTGGAGCGGACCGCAAGAAACCGGAGATGTCATCTTCGGCGGTTGAGGTGGCCGCGTCGAGATTGAAGATGTCGTAATCGCAGAAGTACCCAAGCGTGAAGTCTGAAATGGGGTTCACACCGACGTTCTTGATAAAGAGCTCAATAATGATGAAATTCTGGGCGAACTTGCTATTCCAAGCGTAAGTGTACTGCGTGACTTCGATACCGAGCGGTTTGTGCGGACGGAGTTCGAACTCGTCGTTATCGAACAATACAAGGGTGTCGGTCATGACAGCCTTGAACTGCTCGTCCGCATTCGCCTTGGGACGTGCGTACGCGCCATCCTGAGAGTCCACCGTATCGAGTTCGCTTGGGGGATGGTAGTAATCCGAGCCGAGCACGGTGGAAGCTTCCATGACGGTGTCGAACGAACTGATCTCATCGCCGCTGTTATCGCTGTCGCCTTTGACCGTCCGGCTGACCAGCGTGTCGGTGCCGATGATTCCCCCGAACCAGAATCCGCCGATATAGACGTACTTGTTGCGTGTACCCTTGGGGAATTCACCGGACGGGTTATACGTCAAACCGAGGCGAATCAGATCCTTGACGTTGATGGGACTGCCGTTGTCTGTGCCCCACTGCGCCCAGTTGCCGATGCAAAAATAGATGTTGCCTGCGGAATGGAGCCGCGTGTCGAATCGGCGGATGGCGCGGGCGGCTGATTTCGCCAGCGCGTCTTGCCCCTGCGGCGCGGGAGGAGACGCGGTTTCGAGCGCTCTCCCGAAGACCGCACTGGCGGCGACCAGGGCGAGAATCAGACCGGCCGATATGGAAGCAGCCGTTGGACGATTTTGCCGTTTAGACCTGACTTTCATAGCACTCTCCCTGGCGCGATCAGAAGTTGACGCCCAATCCGAGCCGAATCTGGCGGCCGGACTCCCAATTTCGCGGGCTGGCCTGTCCGACATCCATGTACGGAATGCCATGGAAGTTCAGGCCCGTGGTTGGAACTCCAGTTTCGGCGTAAACCGAGGCGATGTTGCGCGTATCGAAGACATTATTAACCCAGACTTCAAACGTGAAGTTCAGCGACGAAGCCCGGAAGTCTTTGTTGAACCGAAGATCGACATTGCTCGTGGCCGGCAGGCGCATCGAGTTGGTCAAAGGATCGTTCCCTGGGACGACGAGGACGCCGGGATGCAACTTGCCCGGTGTGTACGGATATCCCGAGCCGAACTGCCAGAAGATATTGAGGCCGAAGTTATCCGGCAGTGTCATCCCGAACAGCTTCGGATGATCCTTGGGGGGAACGCGCAGGTCGACGACCATCGTGATGGCGTGGCGCTGATCCCAGTCGAGCGGGAATTCCTGAATCGTCACCTTCTTGGCGTAGAAGTTGTCGAAGAAGTCCAGCGAGTTAGCAGATGCCTTGCCGTACGCGTAAGCAAAGTTGTAAGTCAGAGTTCCCGACACGTAATTGCCGTACTTCTTTTCCAATTCGACTTCCAGACCGCGGGCACGGGCGTAGTCGCGATTCTCGTAGAAGTTGCGGATGGTCTGCACCGACCCGGTGGCCTGGTTCGACGCGTTGACGCGACCGAAGTCATCCTTGTAGAAGCCCTGGACCGAGAGCACGTATGTCGGCGACAGCATGTACTGAATACCGAACTCGTACTGAATCGTCTTCGCGTAGTCGAGATTGACATTGCCGATGACGCCGGTGGAGCTGGAGGATTGTGTGGCGCGGCGGTACATGTATGTCATTTCCGGCAATTGGTAGAAGTGGCCGTAGTTGAAGAACACTTTGGCTTTGTCGGAGATCGGATAAGAGAACGCAATGCGCGGCGCGAACTTGTCGCGATACTGTTCGGTCACGATGCGATTGCCGAATTCATCCGTGGTGCCGGCACTCGTGATGTCCGCGTTGTTCGACTGAATGAAGTAGTCGTACCGGAATCCCAGATTGGCGATCATCTGGCCGTATTCCATCTTGTCACGGACATAGAAGGCGCCGGACTTGGGCGTCTGGGTGTAGAAGTCACGGACGTTGCCACGTCCCTGATAGGGGCCATCGTCTACGAAGTTGAGATTGTCATACGGCAAGTATGCCTGGCTGATTTCGGACTGTCTCAGGCGATACGATGAGTATTTGAACCCAAGCTTAACCTCGTGCTCGCGCCGCACCTGGCTGGTCAGATCGATGTCCACCGCGTTGGTGACCACGTCGCGCTTGTTCCAGAGGATGTCCTTATCCCACCCGGTGTCGAAGAAGCCGTCTTCAGCGTCCCACTGCCCGTTGCCGTTGCGATCATAGAAGGGCTCGCCCAGCCTGAAGTAATTGGGATTGGTCGACCATTTCCCCGAAACGTCGCCGCCCTTGTCAAAGACACCATTGCCGTTGAAATCGCGGAACGGAACACCCGGAACCCAGGAATCACTCGGGCCGTCGTATTTGGAATTGTACGACAGGTCGGTGAAGGGCTCGCCAAAGGGATAACCCAGAAGGCTGGCATCGCGCACGCCGTTGCGGTTGATGTCGACAAACGGCTCGCCCAGCGAAATGTCACCGTCGAGATAAGACTCGGCCTTGTCATTGCTGGTTGAGCCGTAACTCATATCGCGCTCGGGATCGTAACGGCCATTGGCATTCCCATCAAGCGTGATGACATCGGCGTCGCCGATTAGGACCGGATCTTGGGAGGCGAACTGCAATGTCGAGTCGCCGGCGAACACCGTGAAACCATCATAGGTTCCATTCCCGTTGCGATCGACGAAGGGTTCACCCGAGTCCATGTCAAAGCGGCCATTGCCGTTGAAATCGTAGATCAGCTCATCGCCAACAACCCGATAATCCTGATTTCTATCATTGGCAATGTCGCCCATGTCGAAGAAGTTGTCCGGGTAGAGGTCCACCCACTCTTCGGGGGCATCATACCAGCCGTTCTTGTTCACGTCCAGGTAGTGGTCCGCGACCTTGGTGATATCCACGCCCACGCCAGGGGTCGGGAACAGGAACTGGTTGGGATTCATCGTGCCGCCCGGTGTTGTGGGATCACCAGGTTTTTGCTGGTATTGGCGATGGAATTTTGAAATCAGAATCTGATAGAACGTGGTCGGGCTGAGATTGTGGGTCCAGGTCAGACTAAAACGATCGTTGATATCCTCCACCCACGGAAGGCTGCCGGTATTGTAGCGGTATTGCCAGGCGTTGTAATCGCCCCAGCTCCAGGGAATCGAGCGCTCGTACCCGCGGCTCGCGATGGCATTTAATCGGATGTCGGGGCTGACGCGGCAGGTGAGCTTGAGCAGCATGTTGCCGTTGTTCGACTGGCGGTCCGTCACCTTGATGCCGAGGAACTTTGTCTGCCGGGTTCTCATCGGCAGAAGATTGGTGGCGTACTTGTCCAGAGAAGCGTACGTGTTGGTGCGGTCAAAGTCGAGGTTGACAAAGTAGCTGACCTTGTCGGCAAAGCTTTCCAAACCGATCAAAGGCAGGAGTTTCCGAGTGATCAAAGGTTCGGGGCCTCCGACGTTGAATTCGAGGCGGTTGAACTTAAAGGAATACCGGTCCAGATTGTGCGTGCCGAAGCCATCGGTGAAATACTCGATGTGACCGCGGGTGACGTTGCGATCACCTTCCTTGGTGGCAACGTTAATGATACCTGAAGTCGCTTCGCCGTATTCGGCCGACCAGCCGCCCTTGATGATTGAAATGTTCTCGATTTCCGTGCCGGAGAGGTTGAGGGATTCGGTCGCGCCGCGTCCGCCCAACGGGTCCTTCATCGAAACACCGTCCACGGTGTAGAGCACTTCCTCAGAGCGGCCGCCACGGATGTGGAAGCGGTCATTACGGACGGTGACACCGACTTGAGACTTGAGAATGTCGGCGACGTTGGTCACCGGCATGCTCTTGATCTTCTCAGCAGTGACGTCGCGCTTGGTGGTCGCCTCGTCCATCTGAATCATCTGCCGTTCGCGGGTGACGATGATCGGCTGGAGTTCGATAAGGCTCGGCTCAAGGTCGACTTTCAGGGTCGTGGTCTGGTCCGGCCGGACGAGCACGGCTTGAGTGATGACCGCAGTGTAACCGACCATGCGCACTTCGACGGTGTGGTCACCGGCGGGAACGGGGGCAATCTGGAATTTGCCGTCCACGTCAGTGAGAACACCCATCTTGAGGTCGGAGATCTGGACCGCCGCCCCGATGAGTGCTTCTTTGGTCTTCTTGTCGATAACCTGGCCCGCAATCTTGCCGGTCACACCGGCAAGAGCCGGAGCGGCCATGAGCAGGCTGAGCGACGCGGCCAGCCAGATCCTTCTGCAGAAACCTCTTGCGCTTGGTGACATTGCCAAAGCCTCCATTATGCCTGGCCCGGTAAAGTTCCGGCGGATTCCAAGAACTGAGCGATCATGTCGGTGGAAAGGACTTCCAATCGCATTAAAACCATGTTCTCCCTCTGCAGGCGAAACCAAAACGCCCACATTAAGTCAATGATCCACAGACCGATGCCGCTAAGTCAAGCAAAAAGCCCCCATAAGTGTCTTAACGCGCTGCCGCACCTCCCGCCTTTCACGGGCATGGAGTCGGCGGTTGCGACCGCCGCATCCAATCGCTACTACTCGCCAGCCTGAAGTCTATTCCCGCCTGCGATGGAAAAATTATCGGTGATGATGCCATTGTTCCGCCTCCCAACGAGCGATTCGGGAGACTACGGCGGGCGATTTGGGCCAATCGAACATGTTTGGACGCCATTCGATACCAAGATTTTGTGACAGCCCGGTCTTCAGCATCTCGGCTGCTGCGAGCCATTGGCCTTCCGAAGAAGACCCTGGCATACTCCACGCCCACCAGTGCTGGCCGATTGCGGACGGATCGGCAGCCTCAGGCCAAAAGCAGTCGCCGGCGCCGGGCGGCGACAAATAGATGGTTCCGTGCTGCAGAGATGCGTTCGCCAGGTTGCACTGGGCGGCGGCCACGGCCTTGAGTCCGTTCACGGTGATTTCGAATCGCGTGAGCGACGCGCCGCATAAGCCATGCGCCGTTAAGATGTCATCGGTACCGCGGGACTTGCGAGACGGATTGAGCCGGGCTTCAAAGCCGGCCAGCGACAGGCCGGCCATCAGGCCGGCGGCGATTCGCGCGAAGATCTCAAGTTTCGGCCCGGCAGGATGGCGTCCCATCATGTCGTGTGAAAGTGCGGCGGCGTAATTGAGTTCGTGCTGATGCAGCAGAGCGCCGCCTCCCGTGGGCCGGCGCACCCAGTCCCATCCTTGCTGCCGGCATCGTTCGGGATCAACAACAGACCTCCAGGACTGGTGGCGGCCAATGGTAACTGCCGGTGGCGACATGCGGTAAAACCGGAGGTAGGCCGAGTTGGGATTCCGATTGCACAGGTCGGCGAGCTCGGTGTCGATGGCCATTTGGGTGGCGGCATCGGCGACGATGAGTGGAATATAGTCCCAAGTCTTCGGCACCACTGATACGACCGCTTCCATCGCGGCGCAAGATAGGAAATGGCCACCGCGAATAGCAAATCGCGCACCGAAACCGGCGCGCGCATGGGATAGAGGATGGATGGTGGTGTTAGCTGTTGTCGAGGTTGTACTGACGGATTTTCAGGCGGAGCGTCGACTCGGGAATGCCGAGTTTATCGGCGGCGTGCTTCTTAATGCCGGCGGTCTCGGCCAGCGCGCGAAGAATATACCGCTGTTCGATTTGGGCGATTTGATCGTAGAGCCGGAAGTGATCGGGCAACGACTCGCCCGGAGAAACTTCGGCCACCGCTTCGAGATCGAAGAATTTGCGCGAGAGGCGTTCCGGAGTGAGAATATCCTCGCCGGGCGAGAGGAGCAACATCTTGCGCAGTTCGTTCTCCAGCTCACGAATATTGCCCGGCCAGCGATAGGCGGTCATGACACGGATGGTCTCTGGCGCGAGTTGGGCATGATGGCCGCTCTCCTCACCGATGCGGGCGAGGAAATGCGCGGCAAGCAACGGGATATCCTCGGCGCGTTCGCGCAGCGGCGGAAGATTGAATGTCAGGGCGGAGAGACGGTAGAACAAATCACGGCGGAAGTTGCCGCGCTCGATTTCTTCTGTCAAATCACGATTGGTCGCGGAGAGGACCCGGACATTGACCCGGCGCGGTTTGGTATCGCCGAGCCGCATCAGTTCTTTGCTTTCGAGCAGGCGGAGCAGTTTGGCCTGAATCGATAACGGCATTTCCCCGATTTCATCGAGGAAGAAAGTGCCGCCATCGGCTTCTTCGAACAACCCCGGCTTATCGCGATCGGCTCCGGTGTACGCGCCACGTTTGGCGCCGAATAATTCGCTTTCGAGCAGCGATTCCGGAAGGGCGGCACAGTTGACCGAAACGAACCGCCCCTCGCGCCGCACACTGGAATAGTGCACGGCTTTCGCGAGCAGATCTTTGCCGGTGCCGGTCTCCCCTTGCAGCAGCACCGCGACATCGGCGTCGACGATGAGCCGGACGCGGGAGAGGACCTGCCGAAAGGCGTCGTTTTGCGTCAGAATGCTGGGGAACTCGCAAATTCGGCCCACCTGATCGCGAAGGCGCTTCACATCCTGAAAGAGCCGTTCGGAACGCAGACGGGTGGACTGCCAGGCAACGATTTCGGCAAATGCGACTGCGAAGTCCAGATGCCTCGGGGCGAATCCGCGTGTCACGGAATCGGCAGCGCGCAGCATATCGGCGTAGAGAATGCCGACCGCACCCGGCCCAAGTTCCACGGGAACAGAGAGAACCGAATGGGGCACACGCCCGGCTTCATCGCGAAGATAGGCGGCCAGTTCGGGAGTCTGCTCCACCGACCAGTAGATGCGCGGCGCATCGGACGGCAGGAATTGGTGATAAGTTCCAGCCGCGAATGCCGCGAGCCGAGATGCGAATGGATCATCGGCGCCAGAGCTGGCCAGGGCCCGGCCGGTGCGCTTGCCTTCCGCCGTCACTTCCAACAGCACAACACGGGAGGCACCGATGCGGGCACGGCAGAAGTCGATGGCGCTCTGGAGGTCGTCCACCGGCACACGGTCAACCGATGTGGGTGTCCAAGGGGTTCCACCCAGCCGGAATTCATTACGATCCGATAGCGCGTGGCTGACACATTGGCCGGCAAGAGTGTCGAGAATTTCGCGCGGCTCACGCGGCGTTCCGGACTTCGCGGGAGAATCGGAGAGTTCAGCCGCCAGATCGGACGCGTGATCCAGCTCACCGAGTTGCACATGCGCCGAGACCAGGTTCCACTGCACATCGCGCAGCTGCTCGAGGGCACCCAGCTTCCGGTATCGTTCGGCGGCCCGCTGCCACAGGGCGACCGACGCGGCGACGCGCGCCGGATCGCGCTGGCAGATTTCGGCTTCGACGACGTCGCACCGTGCCAGTTCGTAGATATCTCCCACGGCGTTGAGGCACTCGAGCGCCTTCTGAAGGCACGCATCGGCTTCCGCGGGTTCGTTCAAATGGGCTTGCGCCAGAGCCAGAACGCGATACAGACTGCCGACTTCGGATCGCTCGCCGATCGAGATGGCGATTTCGATTCCCTCCCGGGCGAGAGCGCGCGATTGCGTCCAGTCACCGAGTTGCGCCTCGCATTCAGCCAGGCCACGCAGCGATTGCGACACGAGATCATTCTGGTCGCTCAGACGGCGGCCGATATTGAGGGCGCGGCGGAAGGATTCCTTGGCTTGTATCCAGTGGCGCTGTTCGTAGTGCCACGTGCCGGAGTATTCGTGGTAGATCGCCTTTTCCCGAATGAGCGAGGCCGCTTCGATGCAGGCGAGTGCGCCTTCGAGACGTTCTGACGCGAGATCGAAGTGGTGGCGCAACGTCGAGACCATGGCCAGGGAGAGAAGATTCCGAGCGGAGGACGCCTGGTTTCCGACCGATTCGGCGCATTCGAGTGCGGAAGTCAGGGACGATTCGGCAAGGTCCCACTGGCCGACCAACAAGTGTATCCGTCCGAGGTTGCCCAGCAGGCGGGACTCGAACGCACGATCACCGAGATGGCGCGCCAGTTCAAGCGCGTCCTCGAGCTGGTCGATCGCCAGCTCGTATTCGCCGCGGACAAAATGAATGTGCGCAAGTTCGTTGTGAGCTTTGACCAGACCCTGGTCGTCGGCGAGCCGCCGGCAGGTCGCCAGAGCATCGCGCGCGTGGATCCGTGCGTTTTTCGTGTCCCCCAGCCCGAGGTACGCCCGCCCGAGGATGTTTTGCACGAGGCCGATGCGCTCGTTGTCGGATGTCAATTGAAGGATGGCGAAGGCCGTGCGGCCGCGGTCAACCGCCTCACGATAGCGGCCGGTTTCCAGGGCGCTCTGAGCCCGCAAGAGACACCATTCGCCGTATTCGGGAGACTCACGCCAGTCGTCGGAATCGCGATCGAGAACCGCCAGGGACTCGTAGGCAGCAGACCAGTTGCGCTGCTCCAGCAGCGAACGGATCTGCTGGAACGAATGACGGACGCTTTCAGCGTCTTGGCGGGGAAGAGGCTTCATACGCGTTCTAGGTACCGTTGCTGTCGGTCAGCTACTTGCGAATCAATCTTCCTGCCTTGACCTTGTTGAGAGTGAGTCGCGCTTTTTCCAACAGGAAGAAGAGCCCGCCGGTCACCCATTTTGATCCACCAATCGCGGCACTGGGGCCCAGAATTGGCGGGAGTGCCACCGAGGTCAATCTCCCTCGGACCGAATCAGGTGGAGGCACAGTCGTCCCATCATCCCATGGATGTCCGCTGTCGCCAGCGCCATCGGTTCGAAGCCCTCCACGCGATAAGTCCTTGGAGTTGGGGTCAACGGACCAACCTGTGGCGGCGGGCAACATCACCAGCATCACGGCCATCAGGATGGCCAACATCAGTCGCCCTTTTGCCATAGAATTCGCCTCCTCACAAATGGCGCGCCGGGACATTGCGCCGACCGGCCGCCGGTCTTTCTACATTGGAGATACGTCTTGTTCAACTCTGATAGTCCTCGAAAGTGCGTTTACGCCTCTCGGTGTCTTGCCTGACCATAAGTTCAGCGTAACTACTGATTTGTCAAGAGATTTCGTGAGTTAACTCAGGATTCTGCGCCGCAAAGTTTGCGAAAAGCAAATTCTTGGCCAGTTTCGACCTTGAAGGGTGTATGCCAGTTTCTGGCTGGAATCGTCATTTGGGCCAGATGGATTCGAAGCGATGGACAATGGGGCTCCTCCATCATCCAATGAACAGTCGGCGGTTGCAGGGAATGCTCCACTCTGCTCCGGCGCCCTGGGCCAAAGCACCATAACGCGTTAAATGAGAATGATTTAGCGAAACGCGAGCTGACCAAGATCGCCCGACCGTCGCTTGTGGCACGATCCTTGCGATCCCCCCCTTCGGTCCGAAGACAGTCTAGCAACGAACCACGGGGGAGTGATGGGGTCCAGGGGGAGAATACATCAAGGAATCAGGCGGAATACCCGCACCGGCCAGCGGGTCGTTTTTCTCGCTCTGATAATTATCGCGGGATGCGGTCTGAAATCACCGCAAGCGCCGCGCTGGACGGTCGCTCTCAAGGTTCCGATCGCATCACGTTCATTCGACCTTCCTTACATAGTAGATCACGCCGGTGTCGATGGGTTGCAGTGGCTGGGCGACTCGGGCGCTGCGTTTCGCATTGAGCGCAATCTCGACACCGTGCTGGTCGGCGACAATCTCACGGTTGCGCCGGTATCAACATCACGGCAATTCACGGTCGGGCAGTTCGATATCGCGACCGACACGCGCACGAGCACAACCCTCGCGCTGGCTGATCTGTATCCCGGTCCGGTCGGGTTGATCGCGGCGTTTTCGGCAGAGACCCGCCGCACACTGCCATCCAATCCGGGATGGAGCGCGGTCGAGATTGTGAACGGCCAGGCGCGTTCTTCGGTATCCAATCAATTGGGAATCACGCTCGACTCGGTGCAGATCACGCTTTACAACCACGGGGAGAATTCCCCGCTGGTGACGATTGCCATTGGCGGTCCAATCGCGACGGGCGATTCGGCAGTGGGCAGCGGTCCGATCCGGCCAGGCGCTGTGGCGCCATCCTGGGATTTCGCGCTGCGGTTTTACACCCCGGGCGGGACGATCCTGAGCGCGGACAATAAGTATGTGAGTGTGTCGGCGGAGCTGCCGACGGGCCTTCGCGTCGCGAGTGCAACCGGTGTCATTCCGGCCTTCACACGGGATTTCGCGGATTCGATTTCGATTTCCTCAGAACATGCGGTGTATGCTGCGGCGTTTCGTTCGGGAATCTTGAGGATGACGTGGGGTAACACTACTCCCCTGCCATTCGATGTTCAATGGACATGTGGCAATCTGACACGGGCGGGAGTTCCGTTAGGCGGGCACACGACGGTTGGCGCTCTGGGTTCAACGGACGCCACGATTGACCTCGCCGGGTGTGAATTCGCCGGCGGAGGCTCAGCGTCACAGGCGCGCATTGCCGCCACCGTTCAGACCGTCGGTTCATCCGGCACCACCGTCACATTGCACAGCACCGACGGCGTGACCGTCACGACCGCTGCGCGAGATCTGGTTTTGGAATCCGCCACGGTCGCACTGGCGAGAACGGTTCAGTCGGTGGAGTGGAAGTCCTTCGCACTGAATCTTCCCTCCGGCCTGGGTGACATCGGATTGGACGGCGGGACGTGTGTACTTTCGATCACCTCTTCCCTGCCCTGGAGCGGACATCTTTCGGGACAGGTGTCCAACGAGCGGTCCACCTCGATTCCGATCAACGGGACGATCTTGCCGGCCACGGACGGACATCCGGTCCAGACCAACATTCCGGTGCCGGGGATCGCTGCACTGCTGAATCCACTGTCACGCAACATATCGTTTACGGCGACGGTCGAATACGGCGACGGCGCCACGGTCGGGACGGTCCACGCAACCGACTATCTGCTGCCGAAGGTCATTCTCACATCGCCCGCAGACATCTTCGCCGACTCGGTGGCGCTTCAGGGCGACGTTTCGCACGCCGACCTGAGCGGGAGCAGCAGTTCCGACCGGCGTGGCCGTCTGGTGCGCGGCGACGTCGAGATCACGATCACCAATCATCTGCCTTTGGGCGCCAAGCTGACACTGAAACTGGCTGGTGACTCCACGAGCTTGAGCACGTCGCCGCGCATGACGATTGGTCCAGCGACGATTGCCCCGGCGCCCATGAACGCCCAGGGCCAGGCGACTGGCGATTCGACTACGACTTTGCGTTTTTCGATCCACCCTGAAGACGTCAGTCTGTTCGAACAGGATTCGATTTGGGCGGTTGGCGATGTGATGCTGATCGGTCCGGGCGGCGGGGTACCGTCGCGGATCAGCGCGTCCGACCGCATCACCTGGAATGCCTCGGCTCGCCTGGAAGTGCGCACCGAAGCAGCGATGTCACCGGAGGAATCGCGATGAAGATGAAGCGTATGTTGGTGACGAGCGCGGTGCTGGCGGTCCTGCTGGTGTCGGCGACCGGTTCGGCCAACGCTGATCCGATGACACCCCTATTCCTGGGGACAGCGGGGGTAGGCACGATTTTGGGCACCGGGCTCGACGCGGCCTTTGGCAATCCGGCCCAATTGGGAATGACACAATCCGACGGATTCCACCTGCGACTGGTCGGGATCGGTGCCGGCATCGGGAATAACAGTGTTGGATTCGCCGAGTATCGCAAATACAACGGCGCTGATTTGAACGATATGGACAAGGCCGCGATCCTATCGAAAGTTCCGAGCGACGGGCTGCGTTTGCGCACGGATGGCGGCGCGTCGGCAATGGCGGTTTTGATCGACGGCTGGAGCGTGCACGCGGATGCATTCGCGGTGGGACGCGGCCAGTTTGACCGTCAGATATTCGAATTGCTCTTCTACGGCAACGCCGATCAGTCCAACTGGAATTTCACGAATACGAGCGGCGAAGGAATGGCCGGTGGGCAGATTGTGCTGTCGCACGGCGGCCGTTTGATGCAGGCGTTCGGACATGATCTGTTCGGCGGATTCTCGGCCTCCTACATCCGCGGACTGTATTACGCCAAGTCGGGTGAAACACAGGCGACGCTGGCCACCCAGGAAGGCGGGCTTTCGGGCGCCGGACTCGCGAATTGGACAACCGCAGAGGGCGGAAACGGATTCGGACTGGACCTGGGGCTGGCGATGCCGATCGGGCCGCGTTGGACCGCAGGGTTGAAGTTCGAGCATGTCGTGAATCTGGTCAAATGGACGCGCAATGTGCGCGACCGGCAGTACGAGGCGCACTTCGACGATCTGACTGTCGACAACTACGACGATTCGCTGGTGGTGACCACCGAAACGAGCCGTCCGGGCGAGTCGTTCACCCGCGGACTGCCACCGGCAATACGCGCGGGGGTCGGTCGGATCGGGACGTCGTTCAGCGTTGCGGCGGAAGTTGCCGTCGCGTTGCGCGATGGGCTGGGTGTTTCGACCAAGCCATCAGTGGCAACCGGCTTGGAGTACAGCCCAATTCATCTGCTGCCGTTGCGACTGGGTGCTTCGGTGGGCGGCGAGAGCGGATGGTCGATCGGTTGGGGCGCCGGACTGCGCCTTGGGCCGGTGCGTTTGGATACGGGCATGAAGATCGATCAAGGCGTCTGGGTGGGCAGTGGCCGCGGGATGAGCGGATCGCTGAGCCTGGATCTGTCACTTTAGGGGGAATGGACATGTTACACCGCGTGAAGACACTGATCGCAGGACTGGGACTGGGGATTCTGGCTTTGAGCGCCAGCGGGCGGCTGTTCGACGCCGACGCGATGCCGCCGCATCCGGACCTGGCGTTGCGCTCGCCGCAAATGGCCGAGGCCGTCGACTACTACAATGATCTGCGTGCGTCTTTCCCGCAGCGTGGCATCGACCAGCCGGGGGGCGGACGGGCCGCCGGTGCGAATCTGGCCGGAATATTCAACATGCTCGCGGTGTGCATCGATTTCTCGGATGATACATCGTCGACGGCGGCGGCGGACTTTGACACGCTGATCTTTTTCCAGCAGCCGGGATCGGTCTGGGATTACTACCATCAGATTTCCTACGGAACGTTGTCGATGGAAACCCTGGTTCTCCCTTCCGCGATCGGCTGGAAACGGGCGCCCGGGACATACGCCAGTTATGTCGGCGCGAATTACGGCATGGGTTCCTACCCGAACAATTCCCAGAAGATGGTGGAAGACATTGTTGATTCGCTCGACCCCTACGTCAACTTCGCGGACTATGACAACGACGGCGATGGATTTGTCGACGGGCTGGTGATCGTCCATGCCGGCACGGGCGCGGAGTGGAGCGGCTCGACGTCCGATATGTGGTCGCACAAATGGGGAATCATGCCGAGGCTGCGCGACGGCGTGTATATCAGCAGCTATTCAGTTCAGCCGGAATTCTGGTTTGCCCCCGGGGACATAACGATCGGCGTGTATGTTCATGAAATCGGCCATGTCCTTGGCCTGCCGGATCTTTACGACACCGACAACAGTTCGCGCGGTGTGGCGCGCTGGTCGGTGATGGGCAGCGGCTCGTGGAACGGTTCGATGGGAAATACACCGGCCGGACCGGATGCCTGGAGCCGGGTGCAGTTGGGATTTGTGGTGCCGACGGTGATCACCAGTTCGGTTGTGGGTGCCACCGTGCCTCGGGTTGAGGACTCGGCAAAGATCTATCGCGTGTGGCCAACAGCGCCTCCGGGAAGCGAGTACTTCCTGGTCGAGAACCGCCAGTTGACCGGATACGATGCGTATCTGCCTGCCGCCGGAATCCTCATCTGGCACATTGACGAAGCCCAGGCAAATGAGACACACGAGTGGTATCCCGGCCACACAGCCAGCGGGCACTATCTGGTCGCCCTGGAGCAGGCCGACGGGCTTTGGGAGTTGGAGCAGAATATTAATAACGGAAACGCGGGAGATCCTTTCCCCGGCACAAACGACAGACGGACGTTCTCGGATGCCTCTACCCCATCATCGAAAGCATACGCCGGGACGGCAACCTACGTCACGGTGACGAACATCTCGAATTCAGCGGCGGTGATGACCTGCGATTTCCAGACATCACTGGGCACGGATGTTCTTGAGGGTGAAGACGGCGGCGCAGCGGTACCGTCACTGTACCTGGTCAATAGTCCCAACCCATTCAATCCCGCCACCGAGATCAACTACGGTTTGGAGCGTGGCGGCCGGGTGGACATCGATTTGTTCGATATTCTGGGACGGCACGTGCGGACGCTGGTTGGCGAAACGCAGTTGGCGGGATCGCATGAGATTATCTGGGATGGAACCGACCAAGCCGGAGATCCGGTGAGTACCGGCGTCTATTTCGCGCGGTTGAGTTCCAGTGGGCAGTCAAATGTGCGCAAGATGGTCCTGGTCCGTTAGGGGTGAGTATGCGGGCGAGGAATTGGCGAGCAGGGAACAGGAGAGAGAACATGAAGAAAGCAACGGTGGTGGCGGCGGTGATTGCAATCACAGGTCTGGTGGCCGGCGGATGCAGCAAGAGTACCCCTTTACAACCTGTCGGAGGCGCAACGCTCGGATTGCGGATTGTCGTCAGCACAACCCAGGACGACGGCTCGATCACCAATACGAACGACATCAAAAACCACACTCAAGGGATGTCCATCCTGCCAGATAACGGGATTGACTCTGTGACCCTGAATTCGGGACTGGTGATGGTCCGGTCGTTCAAATTTGTCACCACGGGCGGAACGCCGGTCGATACGAACATCACGGCGGCGGATGAGACACGCGATATCCAGGATCCGGCGGTCCGGTTCCAGGGTCCGTATGTGCTCCCAACCACCGGTGCGGCGCTGGACGTGGCGCCGACCTCGATTGAGGTTGGATTCTATCCGGAGTTGCGTTTTGTGATTCAAAAAGCGAGCGCCCAGGACAATCTTGGCGGACACCAGGAACTGATCGGGTCGTCACTGATGATCAGCGGTGTCATCTGGCGCGGCGGGCAGGGAGCGAGTTTCAGCTACGTAACCGATTATACATCTGAAATCGCGGTCGGCGGCGTATTCAATGTGGGAAGCAACGTGAACGGAACTTTGACGCTGACCTTCAACGCCGGACGGTGGTTCCGTGCGGGTCGTAGCTGGGTCGATCCAACCAATCCGGCCAACAACCTGCAGATCACGCAGAACATCCGCAATAACGTGTCGGCGAAGTTGGTGAGCTGAGCGGAACTTTGAAGATATGACCTTGTTGAGTTGACGGGGGCGGGAGGTCGGGGGAACGTTTTGCCCCCCCCAAAGCAAGTACCCGGGCCGACCCCCCCAACCCTAAACGGGGCATCCTGCAGACGCAGGATGCCCCGCGTTTTTTGGGGGCGAAAGGGAATAGAGCAAGGATTAGAAGGTATTCGCATTGGGCCCGTGATTGGATAGGGCGGTGGAGCACGGACGGCAGCCACCAGTCGGATGGGGCGACAAAAGAGTAAGTGGTCAGGCAACCACTTAGGGACTTGGAAGATGGCAGTTGGCATGCGCGCGCTGAGCATCCGGAGTCTGGCAGGAACCGTCGCAATCTCGATCCCGCTCCTTGCATTCTGCACACCGACCGGATGGTCTGGCGTTTCTGTGCTGCAGGTGACGATGGACCGAAGTGAGTTTGTTGAGGGCCAGCCGATTTCGGTCAATTTGGAGATTCGAAACGAGACAGATGATACTCTCGAATTACCGTTCCCGTCCTTGAATTCCATCTTCGCCAGGCTGGGGGTTGATCTCACCGACGCTAGCGGACAACGGATAAAGACGATATTTGTGGAGTACGGGGCCGCTGGCAGAATCCCTCACGTGTTCCTTCCCCCGGGGAAGTCGGCGACAGGATTCTTCAATCTCAATGACTACGTGTGGCCGACGACGAAGATGGCCTTCCCGCGCCTGGGGCCGGGCACTTATGCCTTAGTCGCTACTTTGGGAGGCACGTTTCACGGCGGTCAATTCCTCCGATTCGAGGGGAGTGCCCGGTTCTCAATCACACGGGCAAGCGGTGAAGACTCGGTAGCACTGTACTATCTACGACGAGCCCAAATCGGCCTAATTCATCCTGATTCGGCTGGAATGTTCCGGGAATCGCTTCTGGCTGCCTGCCCCAAGTCGGCGCTACGGGAGGAAGCTTATTTGGAGTCAGTACAGAGGTTCACGGCGATGGGGAATCGCAAGAGCGACCAGTCTTCGCATCTGAATATGCTTCAGCGCTACGCAATCGAATTTCCGGACTCGCCGTTTCTATGGGATGCAATTCGCCGTGTACCGGATTTGTTGGCTGCTGGAGGGGGATCGACGGTGAGAGATTCTATACTGTCGACTGCTCCCCTGTCGCGTGCAGCCGCGGCATGCCGGGGCGAGCAGTACCCGGTAAAGATCCCGGTTCGGGCTACCCGATGACGTGGAGGCATCAAGGGCAGGAATTGTATCGCCCGAAGGTGCGGGTGTCCCAATAGGGTCGGGGGGATTGCTGCGCTCCGCTCGCGATGACCCGCAGTACGGCTCGTCGCCAAGGGGCTGAAAGCCCCTTGTCCGCTTGGCTCGCACGTCTTTCCAGAGTCCGGGCTGACATAATTCCGACATGGACGAAAACGTGGACAAAGGCACGGACGGATTCAGAATGGAGATTGACAATCTCGGAGTCGGAGGAGGGCGTATGATGAGATTGGAGTTGCCCGGCGGGGCACGGCGCGTTAGTGTTGGCGCGGCGGTAGCCGGGTACAAGTGCTGCTTTCACGTCCTTGGCACGATTGAGAAATAGCTGACGATATGGATCTGCGCGAGACAACAGTGACGATGCTTCCGAAGCCGGCGATCCGGTTGTTTTCGGGGCCGTATGTTGCCGGCGACTCAATGCAGGCGGCGATTGACAAAGCCGGCGAGCTGGCCGGGCAACGGATCGCGTCGACAATCGACGTGTTGGGCGAGGATGCGGCGTCACTCGAGGACATCTCTCAGTACGTCCGTGTTTACGAGAGTCTGATAGACCGGCTTAGCTCTGATGCCGGGTTCGCGGGACTACCGGATCGGCTGCGGCCATCGGTGAGCTTGAAACCGTCGTCGTTTATGATCGCGCCGAAGGATGGATCGGGTCTGGTGCTCGATCCGGGGGAAATGGACTGGCAGAACTGTGGCGCGACAATTGACCGAATTGCACAACTCGCTGCCTCCAAAAAGGTCCGTCTCACGGTTGACATGGAGAACCATCAGTGGACCGATGGGACACTGGCACTTTATGCCGAGTTGTTCGCGAAGTACGGATCATGGATCGGAACGGTTCTGCAATCGCGGCTGTTCCGAACACCGAACGATATCGAGATACTTCCCGACGGCTGCCGGGTGCGGCTGTGCATCGGGATTTATGACGAGCCGGCGGAATTCGCGATGCGCTCCTATCCGGAAATGAAAGCGGCGATGATTCCGATGGCGAAACGGCTTCTGGAAAAGAATATCTACCTCGAATTTGCCACGCACGACATTCCGCTGATCAACCGTTTCTTGAGTGAAATTGTGGTGCAGGGGCACATCGATGCGGAGCGATTCGAGACGCAGACATTGCTCGGTGTGCCGCGTCAGCGTCTGATCGAACAGCTCGTGTCGGGCACATACTTCACCAATGTGCCCGGGGGAAACGGCACGACAGCATCGTTGCGCCGGGGAATCATCCATCGCATGTATGTCCCGTTCGCCGAAGACTGGGACAAAGCCATTGCCTATTGCCGCCGGCGGCTCAAGCACAGCCCGAATCTGTTCTGGACGGGATTCGTGAACGCGCCGCGGGTGTTGTACCATTCGCTGTTTCACAAGTGAGCGGAACCGCCCTCACCCCCGGCCCCTCTCCCGGAGGGAGAGGGGAGAAGAACTCTCCCCAATCACAGTTCGTTCGCGTCACGGCACGCTGCCCACACTCCCTCTGGGAGAGGGTTGGGGTGAGGGCGTTTGGGGCGCAGCAGGGCCTGATGTGGCGCGACCGCCCTCGGTCGCGTGCGCGTGGAGCGCGCAACTCTTTCGACTCAGCGCTTGCCAGGGAAGTTCACCTCTGCGCGGTGAACGCGGGCGCGGGCGCCCGCGCCACATTGGCGGCGACTCGCGCGGTCGAAGCGCCCTCACCCCCGGCCCCTCTCCCGGAGGGAGAGGGGTGCAAAGCACTCGTCGCACATCACACGGTGCCGATCCAACCGTTCAGATAATTCTGCCTAGGCCGCACGGCTGTACGCCCGTGCCACAACTCTACTTCTTTTCGGGCAGCAGAAACGACAGGCCGATGGCGCCGCCCAGGAGCAGGACCACGATGCCGAGCGAGAGGGCGACGGGGATTTCCAGGTACCAGGAGACGAGCATCTTGGCGCCGATGAAGAGGAGGACTGCGCCAAGGCCGTACTTGAGGAAGCGGAACTTGACCATGATCCCGGCCAACAGGAAGAAGAGAGCGCGCAGTCCGAGAATGGCGAAGATATTCGAACTGGCCACGATGAAGGGATCACGCGTGACACCGAAAATCGCGGGGATCGAGTCGAGTGCAAAAACCAGATCGGTGGTTTCGATCATGACCAGCACCGCCAAAAGCGGCGTGGCCGAGAGTCCCTCGGGGCGGCGGACAAAGAATTTCGAACCGTGGTATTCCTTCGTGATCGGTATCGCGCGCCGCAGCCAGCGCAGCACGGGGTTCTGTTCGGGATGGACGCCGATTTCGGACTGCAGGGCGACTTTGATGCCCGTGAACACCAGGAATGCGCCGAAAACGTAGATGATCCAGTGGAAGCGGGTGATCAACGCGGTGCCGGTGACAATGAAGATCCCGCGCAGGATGATGGCGCCAAGGATACCGTAAAAGAGAACACGGTGCTGATACCGCGGCTCCACCTGGAAATAGCGCAGCACCACAAGGAAGATGAAAACGTTGTCGAACGAGAGGGCGTACTCGACCAGATACCCGGTGGCGAATTCGAGAGCGCTCTTGGTCCCGAGTTGGAAGAAGACATAGACATTGAAGGCCGCCGCCAGCGCCACCCAAAAGCCGACCGACCAGAGGGCCTCGCGCACGCCGATCGCATGTGGGCGGCGATGGAACCAATAGAGATCCACGGTCAAAAGCAACAGTACGAGAGCCAGAAACCCGATCCAGAATCCTGCTCCCTCTGCGCTGCCAAACATGATTGCTCCCGTGGCTCTCCCCTGTCGCTCACATGGGAGGCCGAATGGCTGAGAATAACCTTCGAACGGGCTTGAGACAATGAAAAGCGGATGGGTGGCGGGTGGCGCACCAGGAGCGATTTCACCGCAGGTGAAAGCGCGGATGGTGGGGTGGCGGCAGGGTGACCGTGGCCAGCGCTGCTCCCCTGTGAAGAACCCCACCATCCGTCCTGGCCGCTGCGCAGCCTGAACTCCTGGTGGGCCACCAATCTACAGTTTCGACGCTTCGCGTCGAACGCGGGCGAGGGCGCCTGCGCCACACTTTGGTGTGCCACCATCTGGGTGGGCTGAGCCCACCTACTTCAGGAGTTTTGCCAGGCGGGTGGCGACGGATTCGAGAAAGCGGCGGTCGGCGTCGTGGAAGGCATCGGCGGCGTCAGAGTCGATGTCGATTTCGCCGAGGCATTCGGAACCGTTCATGATGGGGACGACGATTTCGGAACGGGTTTCGAGCGAGCAGGCAAGGAATCGCGGATCGGCATTGACATCCGGTACGATGATGGTCTGTTTCTGCGACGCGGCGGCGCCGCAGATGCCGCGATTCAGCGGGATCCGGGTGTGTGGCGAAGGTTTGCCACGGAATGGACCGAGCACGAGTTCGTCGCCCTCCAATAGGTAGACGCCCACCCATGTGTAGTATTTCACGCGGTCGAACAGTAGCGCAACGATCTGGTCCATGCGCGCGGTCGGCGCAGCCTTGCTGGAAATGATGTTGTCGACCTCGTGGAGGAGGTTGGGGGCGACGGTTGGAGTGTTGTCATGAGCGAGCATGGGGACTCCGGGTCAATGTAGAGTTGTGAGGATTCGCATCATAGCAGAGTAATACGTTGATTCCCACCCTTCGGGTGGGGCACCATGGAAGCAAGAATCGACCCATCCCTCGGGGGACTTTTGAAATACTTTTCCTCGAAATCGCAGCAGTTGTGTAAGGGGGAGGTTGCTTCGTCGCTCCCTCCGCCTGCGGCGGAGACGCTCCTCGCAACGACAACTGTGTCTTTGCACTGCCAACGACAAGTTTGATGTCGTTGCGAGGCGCGGCTCTTTGCGCCGAAGCAACCTCCCCCTTACACAACTGTCGCCACCTTTCGGAGGGCTTCTTCTACACGCCGTCGGCGAACGGGGCGTATGCAATACGCCCCTACGGACGGGTCTTGGCTCAGTGAAATCAGAAGTGAGATCATCTCATCACCGCATCGCGAATGGCCTGGACGTTTTCGTGCGGGACGGTTACCGGAATGGCACAGCCGGGGCCGATGACCAGCGGGATGCCGCGGTGGGTGTCGATCAGTCGGCGCACCTTGTCGCGCAGAATGTCCGGGGTGTCCTTGAGCAGATCAGTTTCGTGCGCGATGCCGCCCATCACGGGACGGCGCAGGAATTCGAAGGCGTCACCCAGAGTGGGGTTGCTTGGGTCGGATGTGTCCCAATTGGTGATCGCGCCCTTGAAATCGCCGTACTCCTTCAAATAGTTGTTACGCTCGCAAATGTGCAGAACATTGAATGCGTCCGAGCCGGCCGCATCCCAAATCGGGCGGTCGATCGCGATTCCGAAACGCTGCAGTTCGTCGCGCTTCACACGGTCGGCGGAGGCCCATTGGGTGGTGGCGAAGAAGATGCCATCGGCGCCGGCGTTGCGGAATTCGTGGACGAGGCCGACGAAGGTTGATTGAATGGCCAGGAGCGCAGACATGAGAGCTTCCGGCGATTCGCGCAGATGCGAAAGTAGCACCGAGTCGGACGCCACCATGTCACCGGCGATGGAGATCGGATTGAAGACAGTCATGACGATCCGGAATGGTCGCGGAAGGGCCCTACGGATCAGGGCGATTGATCGCAACTGCGCGTCGAATTCGGGATGGCTGACCGGTAGTGGCAGGACATTCGCCCAATCGGCAACGTTCGTGATCGCGGGTTTGATGCGGACCGGTTTGGTGAGCGGATCGGCCGACAGGCGCATTTTGACGCCCCAGGGCTCGTAGTGGTACGACGCCTTGGGATTGATCTTGAGGAAATCCCAGTCGTAGCGCTTCTGCCAGTCAATCATCGCCTCGGCGAATTGTACCGGGTTATTCTCATCCGGGTAAATGTGCCGCCACATGGCGACCGGTGTGCGATCGGGTTTGGCGCCCTCGATCAGGGCCTGCAGGCGTTCGGTGTGGTTGAGGCGTTCGGGCATGGCGTGTCGCTGGCCATCGATAGACGATGGGAAGAATGGGAGGAATGGGAAGAATGTCAAGGTGGTGAAGCGGGACGGAGAGCAACCTAGAAGACGCTGAATTTGAAGTACTTCTTCGGGTTTTCGCGAACGTCGTCCAGGAGGAGCCGGGTGTCGATGACCAGGCGGCGCATCTCCGCGTACATGGTGGAGTCGGTGGTGAGTTTGCCCAAGGTCCCCTGGTCGGAGTCGAGACGCGCCGCGAGGGAATTTACACGGCGGGTCATCGCGGTCAGCTCGGTGTAGAGCGTCGAGTCCCACACCAGGTGCGAGAGGGTGCCGCCACCATGGAGCACGCCATTGGTGAGCGAATCGAATGATGCCTGGGCGGCATCGATGGAACGAATGAGGCGCTTCTGGGCATCGTTGAGACCGGACATCAACTGGCGCGAGGAGGCGACGAGGGAATCGAGTTCGTCGGAGGATTTGCCGGGTGTGGTGAGACGTCCGAGAAATCCTTCTCCCCGATCCACGCGGGCGAGGATGCTGTTGAGGCGAGCCGTGGTTTCGGTGAGGTTTTTCATCAGGTCGGGGGCGCTGGCAAAAGTCGAAGTCATGTCGGCGGCGGCGCCGGATTGCAGGACATCGTCCGGCTCCGCCTGCACATCCCCGGGCTGCCGCGTGGTGACTGTGATGTACTTATCGCCCATCAGCCCCATCGTGGCCACGGAGGCGCGGCACTGCTTGCCGACCATCGACCAGACGTGTTTTTTGATCGCGAGCGTGACTTGAATCCTGCTTTTCCCCTCCTGCTCGACGAACGCGATGTGGGCAACGTGGCCGACCTCGATGCCACCCAGCCACACGGGGGAACCGTTGGCAAGTCCGCCGACATCATCGAAGAAAGCGACGACTTCAAAGTTCTTCCGGAAGAAAGTCATCCCGGACCCAGTGAAGGCGGCCCACATCATGACGGAGAAACCAAAGATGATCACGAGTCCGACACGGACTTCGCCCCAAGCGACGCGGCCGCTACGCTTCATTGGGGCAGGCCCTCACCCCAGCCCTCTCCCAGAGGGAGAGGGGGCCGAGTGTCGTGAATCGGGTGCGCGCCCGGCGTACCGGCGGACAGCAGATCCTTCGTCGCTTCGCTCCTCAGGATGACAATTCGTCGATCCTGCTTCGCTTCGCCCCTCGGGAGGACAATTCGTCGATCCTGCTTCGCTTCGCCCCTCAGGATGACAATTCGTCGATCCTGCTTCGCTTCGCCCCTCGGGAGGACAATCTGTCGGTCTTGCGTCGCTTCGCTCCTCGGGAGGACAATCTGTCGGTCCTTCGTCGCTTCGCTCCTAAGTATGACAGCTTGCGGTGCTTGAATCATGATATTGGACATCATGGTGCCTTGTCAGCCGACGGCTTTGCGGCCGCAGGAGCCGGGATTGCAGCCGTGGCTGCAGTTGTTGCCGCGCACGTCCCAGGCTTCCCCATGGGCACGCAAC
>JAKAKI010000084.1:50223-105450 GCA_021813505.1 bacterium
TTGAATCATGATATTGGACATCATGGTGCCTTGTCAGCCGACGGCTTTGCGGCCGCAGGAGCCGGGATTGCAGCCGTGGCTGCAGTTGTTGCCGCGCACGTCCCAGGCTTCCCCATGGGCACGCAACCACTCGATCGATTCGGCGTGCATGTCTTCCAGTGCCGGCAACTCGCAGATCATCTTGTGCATGTCGATCTCGAGCTGGGCGTCATCGGGCATGGGGACCATCTCCATGGTTTTTTCCCACTTCCGGTAGAACGATTTGACATTGTTCAAGTCGCGTGACCGGAGGGCCACGGCGATTTCGCGAACATATTGTATGGCCATCGCATCGATGGCGCTGCAACATCCACCCATGATTCAGTCTCCCATCGCGGATTGCGAACTAACGAATCGGAATCCGCAGTTGGTCAATATACGCGGAATTGACCGGAGAGTTCAATAAGGGATATGCGCGGAGACGCCCTCACCCCCGGCCCCTCTCCCAGAGGGAGAGGGGAGCACGTCCTCGTGGAAAACGAGAGTTGTGCTGATAGGAGAGATTTTCTCCCCTCTCCCTCTGGGAGAGGGGCCGGGGGTGAGGGTTTGCCACATCGGCGACCCGCCTATGCTTGCGGGAGGGCGCGGACGGAATCCAGGAATGGGGTCAGAAATTCGCAGACGTGGGGGTTGGGGCACTTAAGCATCTCGGCACCACGTCCGTCGAAGACGATCTCGCCATCGTACAGGACAACGAAATGATCGGTGACTTCAAAGGCATCGGCGATTTCGTGGGTCACGACAATGGAGGACACTTTTTTGACATCGCGCAGTTTGAGAATCATCTCGCTGATGGCCTTGGTCGAAATCGGATCGAGACCGGTGGTCGGCTCATCGTAGAGCATGATCAGGGGATCGACCGCCGCCACCGCGCGTCCAATGGCCACGCGCCGTTGCATCCCGCCGGAAAGCGAATCGGGCAAAAGGTCAATCAAGTCCTCGGAGAGATTCATGAAGCGCAGTGTTTCGCGGACGACCGCCTCGATTTCGGCAAGCGATTTGTCGGTGTGCTCCAGCAGGTAATAGCCGACGTTTTCGCCGACGGTCATCGAATCGAAGAGTGCGCCGCCCTGGAAGACGAATCCGACCTTGGGGCGAATACGCTGCCACTCTGATTCGGACGCGTCTGTCATATCCTGGCCGTTGACAATCACACGGCCGGACTCGGGCCGAATCAGCCCGGAGACGAGTTTCAGAATTGTGCTTTTGCCGGAGCCGGAAACGCCGAAGACGACCACGGTCTCCCCCGGATTCACGTGAAAGCTGACGTTCTTCAGCACCGGGCTGGCGCCGTAGCGAAAGGAGACGTTTTCGAATCGGATCATGGGTCAGCCTAATGAGCAGATGCTACGTTGCCTACGGCGTTCCCGCGTTGAATGCGGTGCGCAATTCCCGCCAAGTCGCGTATCGGACGAGGCCGGACAAGAGTGTCCGGCCCACCGATATCTGGTTCGACCGTATCGCGTAATGATGCCTCGTTCTCCCGGCGGCTGTCACCGCGTTTCCCGCAAACATGGCGTTCCGTATGCCAGCCATTGTCACATGATGCCCTTCAGAAGAGGACTGATCAGGCGAGTGAACATGAAATTCACGAACAGGATCGTGATCGAACAGGCGACAACAGAATCGGTAGTGGAGCGGCCGACGCCTTTGGTGCCGCCCTCGGTGGAGAATCCCATGTGGGTTGAGATCGTGGAGATGACGACCGCGTAGATGAACGGCTTCACGATTCCCACGATGATGTTCCCCAGGGTGAGTTTGTGAATGACGTTGGTCCAGTAGGCGCTGCCTGAGATGTGGGCAATGTAGATCGCGATGATATACCCCCCCACGATGGCGACAAAATCGCAGACGATCGTCAAGACAGGGAGCATGACGAAGAGCGCCCAGAAGCGCGGCACCGCGAGCTTGCGGATCGGATCAACCCCGAAGGCGGTCAGGGCATCGATCTGCTCGGATGACTTCATCGAGCCGAGTTCGGCGGTGATGCCGGCGGCGACACGAGCGGCAACCATGAGGCCGGTCAGGACGGGACCGAGTTCGCGCACGATCGAAATCATCATGACGCGGCCGAGGTAGTTCTTCGAGCCGAAGTCGGCAAGCTCAATCGAGAATTGCAGCGCCAGCCCCTGGCCGGCAAAGGTGCCGGTCAAAACCACGAGAAACAGCGAGCCGACGCCCAGGTAGTACATCTGCTCGACGGTCTCAACGAAGTAGAAGGGTCGGGTGAAGAGGCGCTTGAACAGCTTGAGGGAGTACTTGGCCAGCTCCTGCGTATCCCACGCAAAGCGTTTGAGGATGTTCAAGAGAGCCATCGCGGGGGCAATATAGGGGATTAGAGCAATGGGAAGAATGGGAAGTATGGGCGGGATGGGAAGAATGGGCGGTGCCGACGGGACGCGAAACTGCTTGCGCCATGGCCCGGAGATGCGTAATTGTTTGGCGCCTGATTCGTGGGGATGGTTCCGACTTCGGGGCCTGAGATCATACCCCTCGAACCTGATCCGGGTAATACCGGCGTAGGGAAACGGACAGGCGGGGATCCGGGGAGAAAACCGGAGACCGAATTGGCGAGCCGTTTCCGATCCACCGGGAGCGGTTTTTGCGTTTTGAACCCAAGAGGAGTCACGCCATGGAAAGATCTCACAGGAATATCACCGTTTTGCTCGCGCTCTTGATCGCGCTGACCGCGGCTGGAGCAGCGAAGGCGTCCTCGATCAGCGGCCGGATCGTGGACGCACAGACCGGAAAGCCGGTGGGCGCGGCGACTGTGCGGGTCGCCGAGAGCCAGATCGGTGTTGCGGCGGGAGAAGACGGGAGCTTCCGGCTCGACAACCTCCCTGGGCGCTGGGTGGAGATCGTGGTTCACCACGTGGGATACCGGCCCTGGCGGGGTATGCTCGTGCCATTCGACCAGGAACTGACAATCCGTCTCGATCCGGTCGTGTTACGCGGACAGGACATTGTCGTGACCGCGACACGGGCCAAGCGGGGGGAATCGCCGGTGGCATTCGAGAATATGAGCAGCGCCCAGATCGAGAAGGCGCGCTATGCGCAGGACATGGCACAGCTTCTGGCGGAGAATCCAGGCGTGTATGCCTACTCGGAGAACGGCAACAATATCGGCAACAGCGCGTTGTCGATTCGCGGTTTCCCGCAAAGGCGAATCTCGGTTCTGGTCAATGGCGTTCCGTTGAATGATCCGGAGTCGCATGAAGTCTGGTGGGTGGACCTTCCCGACTTCTCCGAAAGTCTGGAGGACGCCCAGATTCAGCGCGGCGTGGGGACGACACTGTATGGCGCCAATTCGATGGGCGGAACGATCAATCTGGTGACGAACTACCTCTCCCCTGTCCGCCAGTTTGCGGTGACATCGGGGTTTGGATCGTATGGGACGCGGAAGCTGTCGGTGGCGCTCAATTCCGGCCTGATCGATGACCGGTATTCGATGTACGGCCGGTTTTCGCGAATCGTCTCCGATGGCTACCGGATGAATGCGTGGAGCGACCTGTGGTCGTATTTCTTTGCAGCGGCGCGATTCGATGCCAAGTGGACCAATCGGCTTAACGTATTCGGCGGGCCGGAGCGGGCGCATCTGACCTACTACGGCGCGCCGCGCTGGTATATGAAGGGCGACACGTCGTATTTCGACGCGCAGACGCCCGATGACGTCGCGTGGTACTACACGCGCCACCGGCCCACGGGAGATCCCGATGTCGACCGCCGGTACAATCCCATGGAGTGGGCGCAGGAGACGGACAACTTCAATCAACCGCAATACCAACTGCTCACGGAATTCCGTCCGGATTCGAACTGGATTCTTGAGAACACCGCGTTCTACATCAAAGGCAAAGGGTTCTACGACCAGTTGCGCACAGGACAGGATTACGCGAAGTACCACTTGTTTGGCAGCGGCGACGCGGAGATCACGCGGCGGAAGTGGGTGGAGAATGATTTCTGGGGTCTGGTGCCACGGCTGACGCGCCGTCATGTGGGCGGAACGTTGAGTGTGGGCGGGGAATTCCAGCATCTGCTGGCGAATCATTGGGCGGAAGTGCTGTCGGTTTCCCCCGCACCGGACTCGGGGTTCACGCCGCAACAACGTTATTACGATTACAAGGGGGCGAAGACGGTCGCATCGGGGTTTGCCCAGGAGGTCTACAACATCACACCGCGGCTCACGCTCACCGGAGCGGTCCAGTACTCATTCAAGCAGTACAAGTTGTACAATGACCGGTTCACCAACGCATACGGACAGTTGGTCAGCCAGAAGACAAACTACAGCATCCTCTCCCCGCGCATCGGTGCAACCTATCAGCCCACAGAAGAGATTTCCGTCTTCGGGAGTGTCAGCTATAACCGGCAGGAACCGACGAATGACGAGATCTTCACGCCATCGAATTATGACGACAACGCCAACGACTTCTTTGCCCATTACGATTCTGCAACGGGAGTCGGGACTGACCCGGTCATGAGGCCGGAGCGGCTGATGGACTATGAGATCGGCGGATCGCTCACGCGCGATCGATGGCAGGTGACGTTGAATCTCTACCACATGCGATTCCACGACGAGATTGTCTATGGCGGGAAACTCAATGACAACGGCGAACCGATCCGCGCCAACGCGTCGGCGTCGACACATCAGGGGATCGAAGTTTCGGCCAGGGCAGATCTCGGAGGCGGATTCAAGGCGAGCGGCAATCTGTCGCTCAATGACAATACGTTCGACGAGTTCATCGAATACGGCTG
Organism: bacterium; assembly: GCA_021813505.1. Taxonomy (GTDB): domain Bacteria; phylum Zixibacteria; class MSB-5A5; order WJJR01; family WJJR01; genus JACRMA01. The sequence continues at coordinate 55,012 of JAKAKI010000084.1, forward strand.
GGCCAACGACACGATCAATCGGGCGGGGAATACGATCGGCGGGTTCCCGAAGTATCTGGCGAATCTGCGCGGCGAATACAGCGATCTTTATTTTGGCATCTCCGCACGCCTCGCCAGTGTCGGCCGCCAGTATATCGACAACACCGAATCGGCAGATGCGGCGATAGAGCCGCACACCACGATGGACGTTCGCGGGGAGGTGAAACTCGCCCCGATCACGGGTTGGAGCGGATTGAGCGCATACCTTCAGATCAACAATCTGTTCGACAAGAAGTACGAGACCGGGGGGTATGGCGACGATTACGGGAACCTGCTGTTTTTCCCAGCAGCGACGCGGAATTTCTATCTGGGGGTCAGGGCGGAGTTTTAGAAGAGAATAGGACCTATTGGACTTATAGGACCAATAACAAAAATGCTCAAAGAGCTGAACCCGATTGACATCATCATTGTCGCCTTATTCCTGGCGTTTCAGCTCTACTTCGGATCGACAGCGCGCCGGAAACGCAGCGACAAGCCGACCGCTATCGACTATTTAATCGGCAGCCGGAGATTGACCTTGCCGGCTTTTGTGATGACCCTGGTCTCCACCTGGTACGGGGGCGTACTGGGCGTCGGAGAATACTCCTACAAGTACGGTATCTCGAATTGGCTGGTGTTCGGGGCGCCCTACTACCTGTGGGCGATTGTGTTCGCGCTCTTCCTGGCACGCCGGGCGCGCCGGACGCAATTCGTTTCGCTCCCCGACCACCTGGCTCAGGCGTATGGGAGGGCTCCAGCAATCACCGCGGCATCGATTGTGTTCATCATGACGGTTCCGTCGGCTTATGTGCTGCAGCTCGGCGTGATCATGCAATTCCTGTGGGGCTGGCCGCTTTGGTGGGGAGTCACACTCGGGGCGGCGCTGTCGGTTGGTTACATTCTGATCGGCGGATTTCGCGCCGACGTGCAAACCAACAAGCTGCAGTTTGTGGCGATGTTCGCCGGCTTTGCGCTGTTTTTGCCGTTTGCATTGACGAAGCTTGGCGGGTGGTCGTATCTGACCGGCAATTTACCGGCATCGTACTTCACCTGGCATGGCGGGAATTCCGGCTGGTACATCCTGTCGTGGTATTTCATTGCGATGGAGACGTTGATCGAACCGTCGTTTTATCAGCGGTGCTACGCGGCGGAATCGGAACAGACGGCGCGGCGGGGGATTCTCTGGTCGATACCATTCTGGATTCTCTTCGACTTCTTGACCACGAGCGCCGGGCTTTATGCCCGCGCCGCGGCGCCAAATCTGCCCGACGCGCAGATGTCGTACCCGGCGCTGGCGTTCCAGATACTTCCCCCGGGCGTGATGGGGCTGTTTTTCATCGGTATGCTGGCCACGGTGATGTCGACAATCAATTCGTTCACGTTCCTGTCGGCGATCGCCATGGCACGCGATATTGTGTGCCGTTTGCGGCCGGCGTCGGATCACGCGGTGATCACGGCGACACGCTGGGGGCTGGGCGCATCGATGCTGGTATCGATCGTGCTGGCGCTGTGCGAACAGTCGGTGATTGCACTGTGGCGCGATTTGGGATCAATTGGCACGCCGGCGTTGCTGCTGCCGGTGCTGACCACATTTCTCAAGAAGCCGCTCACATCATCGGGGAAAATCGCAATGTGGTGGATCGCGTTGCCGGGGGCGGTGTCGGCGGCGTGGGTCGTGTGGCACGCTGCCTGCGGGAGTTATCCCCTCGGGTTGGAGCCGATATTCCCGGGGTTGATAACTTCAGGGGTGATTGGCGCGGTGTTGTGGACGAAGTGGACGAAGTGGACTTAGTGGACGAAGTGGATCGACTTACACCCGAAGGGATTCGACCCATTCGGGGGTGCCGGGCTCGAGGCGCAGGGTGCGGGAGTCCTTTGCCTGGCGCAGGGTGACTTCGACGGAAGGTTCGGTCCGGAGATCGCAGTAGCGGGCGGTGATGGCGGCGGCCTTTTCGAGATCGTCCGGCGTGGGGGCGCCGCGGACGATGGTCACGGGTGAGCCGGTATCCATGACCTCGAGGAGCCAGTCGGCGGGCTCGGCGTAGGCTTCGAGTTTGTTGTTGTCGCTTTCGCTGCGTCCCACGATCACTTTGGTTTCCGGAGTCAGACGGAAGTGGCGTCCAACCTGCAAGAGATTCAGATCGATGAAGTTAATATGCGGTGTGTGTTGCAACAAGTCGCGCAGTTTGCGTGAGTATTCGGGATCGGTCAGCAGGCACCCTGACGCAGGGCTTGGGTAGTTTTCCAGGCCGAATTCTTTGGCGAGTTCCATCTGGCGATGGCGTCCTCGTCCGCAGATCGCTTCGAGCTTTTCCCGGTCGATGCGGCCATCGAGTTCCGCGATGGTCGGCGGAAGAAGCTTGGCCGACAACGGCCGCAGGAGCCGTCCCTTAAGGCCCGCTTCCCGTTCGGTGAGATGCAGTTTGGGACGCATCTGTGAAAACGGGCGCTGGCCGAGGACCTCGCCGGTGATCACGGCATCGGCGCCGACCATATCCATGTAGTCCTTCGCCTCGCGCAACATTAGGATACGGCAATCGACACACGGGTTCATGTTCTTGCCGTAACCGTACGTTGGATTCTGCACGATTTTCACGAACTTCTCGGCGAGATGCACGAGCTTGACATCGAAGCCGAATTGCTTGGCCGCGGGATAGGGATTCGACGAACAGGAGGAGCGGTCGGACAGATCGCAGCCGAAGTGGGTCATAAAGGTGATCGCGGTCACCTGGACGTTTTGCCGCAACATCAGAAGCACCGACAGTGACGAATCGAGCCCACCTGAGAACAGCGAGATGACATGGGCTTTCGGCGCGGGTGATGTGTTGGTCGGGACCATACGGCCAGTGGTACGGGGGGGGACGGGGGGTGTTTGACCGGTGCAGTAGGATGCCCTTTCAGGGCTCATTGATATCTGGAGGTTCGAACCCTGGCCTTCGGCGCCTGTTGAAAAACTCGTCCCCGAGATCGCGGCAGTTGTGTAAGGGGGAGGTTGCTTCGTCGCTCCCTCCGCCTTCGGCGGAGACGCTCCTCGCAACGACAACTGTGCCTTTGTATTGCCAACGACCAGTGTGGTGTCGTTGCGAGGCGCGGCTCTTTGCGCCGAAGCAACCTCCCCCTTACACAACTGCCGCCACCATTCGGAGGCTTCTTCAGCACGCCCCTTCGGCCAGGACTAACCTGGCACGCCCCTTCGGAGCTTGCAGTATCACAATCAGTGAATACGAGTCTACAGGAGCCAGAATAGGGATTCGGAGGCGATCTTCAGGAACGGCTGCGGATAGATGCCCAACAGCAGTGTGAGGATTGAGGCCAGAATGAGGACGGCACCGAAGCCGGCAATGCCGCCGCGTGGGACAGGAAGCGGAATCGACTCGTCGGCGGGCCACATCCACATCGCCACCACCACCCGCAGGTAATAGTACACCGACACGGCCGAGAACATCACGGCCCAGATGACCAGCCCGAGATTGCCGGCTTTGAGAGCTTCGGAGAAGACCGCGAATTTCCCGGCAAACCCGACCGTGGGCGGAATTCCGGTGAGCGCGAACATGAAGATTGTGAGCGCTGCCGCAATTCCCGGGCGGCGGCGACCCAGCCCGGCAACTGTCTCGAGTGTCGCGGCGCGTTCTTTCGTTTCCAGCGCGCACACGACCGCGAAAGCGCCGACTGTCATCGCGGCATAACCCATCAGGTAGAATCCGACAGCCCCGGCAGCCGCCGAACCCTTGGCGCAAAGGCCAACGAGGACATATCCGATGTGCGCGATGCCCGAGTAGGCCAGCAGGCGCTTAAGATCCCGCTGGCGCAACGCCCACAGATTGCCCACGAACATCGACAGCCACGCCACCACCCAGAAGACGGTTTCCATGGGTAGATCAACCAGCGCTGTGAGCGTCAGACGCAATAGCAAGCCAACGGCGGCAGCCTTGGGAGCGGCAGCGAAGAAGGCGACGGTCGGCGTCGGAGCGCCGGTGTAAACATCGGGCGCCCAGGAGTGGAACGGCACAGCGGCGATTTTGAAGAGGAATCCCACCAGAAGCAGCACGCCACCGATCCACATCAACGGATCCAACTGCGCGCCGCGCGATACCGCGTTCCCGATGCCCTCGAAGGTGAATGCCCCGGTGGCGCCATAGACAAGCGCGATACCAAACAGCAGGAAACCAGACGCGAAAGCGCCCGTGAGGAAATACTTGGCGCCCGCTTCGACCGCTGTGTCGGACTGGGTACGCCCGGCCGCCATCGCATAGAGCGGCAGAGAAAGGATTTCCAGACCGAGAAATACCACGATCAGGTTGGCGCCGATGACCAGAAGATCCATACCGATGACAGAGACCAAGAGCAGACTAAAGAACTCGGCACCAAAGACGCCGCGCGCCTCGCCATGCCAGGAGCTGGCGGCAGCCATCGTTGCCAGAAGCGCGCCGAGATAGATGATCAGGCGGAAGAAATGGCCAAAGCGGTCGGCCTGGACCATGCCGGAGAACCCGACTTCGACGCGGTCGTACTGGCCGATCACCATCGCACCGGCCGCGATAATGATCAATGCTGTGAGATAGCCCAGGTTCTGGCGGCCGCTGGTCGTGATCTCCCACACCATGACCAGCAAAACGCCGGCGGTCAGGATGATCTCGGGGGCAATCGAGGCAAAGTTCATTCGAAGCCTCCGACCATGGCAACACCATCGCGGCTTGGAGTTTCATTCTCTGGGGGCGGAACGAGAGTCGAGTCCGGGCGCGGCGGTGTGGCTTTGCGCGCCGCGGCCGGCGCGGGCTCGTTCTGAGGGGCCGTTTGAATCATCTGCTGCGAGCGGGCCTTCGCGAGCCAGGTCTGCAGGTCGGGGCCGATCCGGTCAAGGAAGGGTTTCGGATAGACACCGATCCAGATGATCAAGATCAGTAGCGGGATCAGAGTTGCCAGCTCACGTTTGGACAGATCACGAATGGTCTCGTTGACGGTGTGGACAATGGGGCCGAAGAAGACGCGGCGCACCAGCCAGAGCATGTACCCCGCCGCCAGAATGATCGCCAGCGCGCTGATGCCCGCGAGCCACGGCCGGGTATAGAACGCGCCCAGGAGAATCAGGAATTCGCCGACGAACCCGTTGGTGCCAGGCAGGCCGATGGACGAGAGCGCGACGATCAGAAACGCGATGGAGAAGACCGGAACGACGGCGAAGATTCCGCCGTAGTCGGCGATCTTGCGCGTGTGACGGCGCTCGTAGATCATGCCCACGAGCAGAAACAGCGCGCCGGTGGAGATTCCGTGATTGACTTGCTGCAACAGTGATCCGGTTGCCCCGACGATATTGAGCGCCATCATTCCCAGAATTACGAATCCCAGATGCGAGACCGACGAATACGCCACGAGGCTCTTAATGTCATCCTGAATCAGCGTCATGATGGCGCCGTAGACGATGCCGATCACCGCGAGAATCCACAGCGTGTCGGCGAAATACTCGAAACCGAGCGGGAATAACGGGACGGCGAAGCGCAGGAAACCGTAGGTCCCCAGTTTCAGCAATACCCCCGCCAACATCACTGAACCGGCCGCGGGTGCCTGGACATGCGCATCGGGCAGCCAGGTGTGGAACGGGAACATCGGGACTTTGATGGCGAACGCCAGCGCGAACGCGGCGAAAAGCCAGGGCTGCGCGGCAGTGGGAATTGTCAGGCCGTACCAATCGAAGAGATTGAATGTGCCACCAGTCGCGCCGCCGCTGTATTGGTAAGTCCAGATGATCGCGACCAGCATCAGAAGCGAGCCGGCCATCGTGTAGAGGACGAACTTGACGGTCGCGTAGATGCGCCGCTCCCCACCCCAGATCCCGATCAGGAAATACATCGGAATCAGCATCGCCTCCCAGAAGACATAGAAGAGGAAGACATCGGTGGCGACGAACGCTCCGATGACCCCGGTCTCCAGGAACAGAAGCGAGGCATAGTATCCCTTGAGCCCCGTCTGGATCGACGAGTATGAGGAGACGACCGAAATGATCGTCAGCAGCGTCGTAAGCAAAACGAGTAGCAGGGAAATGCCGTCGACCCCGACACGGTAGCCGATACCGTAACGTGTGATCCAATCGACGCTCTCGGTGAATTGAAATCCGTTGCCGGGGACAAAACCAAACCAGAGCCAGAGGGAGGCAATAAACTGGATGGCGGAGGCGACAGTCGCCAGCGAACGCACCTGCTTCAGGCGGCCGTTGGGCCAGACCAGCAGGAGCACGCCGATCAACGCTGGAAAGAATATGAGGAAACTGAGTATTCCCATCGCGTTCAGCCCGAAACCCTCATGAACATGTAAACCACCCAGCCAAGGGCAACCACACAGCCGATGGCGAAGGTCACCGCGCCGAGACGGAATCGGCCCGTCGAGGTGCTGACGCCAACCGCGGCCAGCGATTGCGCAAGGCGCGCGATGCCATTGGCGGCGCCGTCAACGACCTCGAGATCGAAGCGGCGGTAGACAAACCGTGACGCGCCGATCAACGGACGGACGATGACTGCGTCGTAGATTTCATCCACCCAGTATTTGTTGAGCAGGAGATTGTAAATCCCGGTGAAGCGCACGCGAATTCGCTCGGGAGCTTCGGGCGATTTCACATACCATTTGTACGCCCACCCGATTCCGATCAGGCCGACCGCGATAGACACCGCCATCAGGCCATATTCCAAACCGAGCGAATGCCCGGCCTCGCGTGCGGGCAGAATCTTTTCGGCGTGCTCGAAAACCGGGGCGAGGAAATGCTCAAACCAGGAGCCGCCGCCGAGGATTTTGGGCCAGCCAATCCAGCCACCGATCACGGATAGAACACCGAGCACCATGAGCGGACGCGCCATCGAGGCGGGCGATTCATGCGGATGGACGTCGCCGGAATAGCGCTTCTCGCCGTGAAATGCGAGGAAGACCAGACGGAACATGTAGAAGGCGGTCAGCAGGGCCGTGATCGTGGCCACGAGCCAGAGCAGCCAACTGCCGATTGGCGATGAGAACGACTGCCAGAGAATTTCATCCTTGGAGACAAACCCGGCCAGCGGCGGCACACCGGCGATCGCGAGCGCCGCAATCAGGAATGTCCAATACGTGACCGGCATCGCGTGCTTGAGCCCGCCCATCCGGCGCAGGTCCTGTTCATTGGACATGGCGTGAATCACGCTGCCGGCACCGAGGAAGAGAAGCGCCTTGAAGAAGGCGTGGGTCATGAGGTGGAATATCCCGGCCGCGAAGGCACCGACGCCGAGCGCGAGGAACATGTAACCCAATTGACTGATCGTCGAGTATGCGAGGACCTTCTTGATGTCGTTCTGCACGAGGGCCATGCTGGCGGCGAAAATCGCGGTGGCGCCGCCGATAATCGCGACGACCAAGAGCGTGACCGGTGCGAGCGAAAAGAGCACCGAGCAGCGTGCGACCATGTAGACGCCGGCGGTGACCATGGTGGCGGCGTGAATCAACGCCGAGACCGGGGTCGGACCCTCCATGGCGTCGGGGAGCCAGACATAGAGCGGAATCTGCGCCGATTTCCCGGTGGCGCCCATGAACAGCAGCAGGCCGATCGCGGTGAGCAGTCCCCCGCTCGCGGCCGCGATTCCCGGAGCGCGTTCGAAAACCTCGGAGAACGTGACCGTTCCGAAATTCCAGAAGATGAGAAAGATCGCCAGCGAGAAACCGAGATCGCCGATGCGGTTGACAACGAAGGCTTTCATCCCGGCGGCCGCCGCTGACGGACGCCGGAACCAGAATCCGATCAAGAGGTACGAGCAGAGACCGACGCCCTCCCAGCCGATGTACATGACCAGGAAATTGTCGGCCAGCACCAAAGTCAGCATGAAGAAGACGAACAGATTCAAGAATGAGAAATAGCGCGGCTGGTCGGGATCGTGGCCCATGTACCCGACCGAGTACACATGAATCAGGAAGCCGACACCGGAGACGACCAGGATCATTACGGCCGAGAGCGGGTCGAGCATGAAGCTGAACGGCACGTGGAAATTCCCGACGGTGATCCAATCGAAGGGCGCGGTGATGAAGCGGCGTTCGGGAATCGACAGAAGCGCACTGAAGGCGCCGACCGAAACCAGAAACGAAATCAGTACGGTCGCGCACCCAATGAGTCCGGCGGTATTCTTCCCCCAGCGGCGTCCAAAGAAGCCATTGAGCAGGAAACCCAGAAGGGGCCAGAGAGGAATGGTCCAAACTAAAGAGAGCATAGGTATCAGCGCTGGCACTCAATTGGAGGTGCGAACTCTATCTCGTTGTCGTTCCGTCTGCGCTTCCCGCTGACATTCCGGTACCGCCCCCCCATGTCATTCCGAGCGCAGCGAGGAATCGACTGCGGTTGTTCCCCCGATAACGGGGCGAACAGCAGATCCTTCGTCGCTTCGCTCCTCAGGATGACAGAGGAAGGAGTGCTCCTCGTGATGACAGGTGGGAAAGGGCTCCTCTGCGTGACAGTGGGATGAGTACTCCTCAGGATGTCAGGGAGAGGCGTACTCCTAAGGATGTCAGGGCGAGGCGTACTCCTCAGGATGACAGGGCGAGGCGTGCTCCTCTGAATGACCGGGGAGGAATTGCCCTTCAGGCAGGCATTGGGAACGGGTTTCATGCGCTAATCCGGATTACCCTTTCAGGATGTTCAGGCGATCGACGTCGACTGAGCCTTTGAGTCGGAAGACCGCGACCAGGATCGCCAGGCCAACCGCGGCTTCTGCGGCGGCGACTGTCAGCACAAAGAACACCATCACCTGCCCGCCGAGATCACCGTGCACGCGGGCAAAGACCACCAGCAGGAGATTGGCGGCGTTGAGCATCAGCTCGATGCTCATGAGAATCACGATCGCATTGCGCGCCGTCAGCACCCCGATCACTCCGAGGCTGAAAAGGATGCCGGACAGGATGATGTAGTTACCCAACGGGACGGGAAGCGCGTTCATGCCTCTCCCTCACTCCCCGCCGGTGGTGCGGCATCGACCTCATTCGACGATTTGCGGCGCGCCACGACCACGGCCGCCAGCACCGCGGCGACGAGCAACAGCGAAGTCAGTTCAAACGGGAACATGTACTCGCCAAACAAGGCGATGCCAATGGAGCGCACGCTGCCGAAACCATCGGGGACGGTTGCGGCCATCACACGGCCGCCGCCGATCAGCGAAATCAACTCCGCCAGGAATGCCGCTCCGGCCAGAGTGCCGAGCAGGCGCAGCCAGGGAAGCTGGTCGCGGCCGAATTCGTCTTTGCGCAAGTTCAACAGCATCACAATGAACAGGAACAAGACCATGATGGCGCCGGCGTAGACGATGATCTGGAGCGCGGCGATGAACTCGGCCGAGAGCTGGAGAAAGAGCACGGCCAGAGCGATGAGCGTGACGATCAAGTGCAGAACGGAGAGCACGGCATTCTTGAGGATCACCACGCGGATCGCGGCGATGATCGCCACAATTGCCGCCACCCAGAAGATGAATTGATCCGCCATCGGCTAAGAGAATCTCTTCACAAAAATGGACGCGACTGCGCCTCATGCGCAGTCGAAGCGGCAAGTATCGCGCCGGTAAAGGGGGCAGTCAACCACGAAATCGGGGGCGAGTGTCAAATCAGAGGGCAGGAAGTTAATGGGGAATAGGGACTTGGCAGGGACATCGGTGGCCCACCAGGAGCCTTCGCCGAAGGCGAAGGCGCGGATGGTGGGGGGCGGCAGGAATGCCGCGGAGAATGGTCCTCTTCCGCGAAGAACCCCACCAAGCATGCCCTCTCGCCAAGGGCCATCTCTTCCGTAGGGACCATGGGCAGGATGCCCATGCCAATTATCAGGAGGTGTTACTTCAACAAGACGAGCTTCTTCACTACGGGATCGTGATTGCCGGTCAGTCGGGCGAAGTACATTCCGGAGGGAACAGTGCGGCCTCCCTCGTCCCGGCCATCCCAACGGAGGGAAGTCCTTGCGCCGCTCGCCATGTGGAGATCGTAATTTCGAATTCGCTGGCCGAGCACGTTGAAGATCGTCAGCGAGACCCTGCCGGAATCACGCGTGATTTCGAATCCTACTGAAGTGGTGAAAGGATTGGGAGTGGCGGTGAGCAGTGGTAACCTCCCGGCTCCCGAGGAATCCGGCCTATCAAAGACCCAATCGGAGGCGCCCCAGATATAAAGACCGGAGTCGGCGATATAGAACATGTCCCGCCGTGACGCGGAAAGGATCGGGCCAGTCCTCAAATCGGCTCCCGGCTTGCCCGGGATCGTGCGAATCAGGCTCCCATCAGATAGCGATCGTAATTCCCAACCGCGATTACGAAGCGGCATTATGAGACTTGGGTTCCCAGTCCTGTCTAAATCATAGGCGACAATACCGGTGTATCTCGTATACGGCTCGGTGTATACCGGCACCCCCCACTGATACCTCCCAGAATCGGAGACGCACCCGAAAATCGGCGGGCGGTGGAAGGTCGGCCAATACCAGAACGCCGATCCCGTCAGCCAAAAGATCCGGCCTCCGCTATTGGGATTGAGCGATAGATAATCGACAGCTGTCAGTATCCATGGTGGTTTGGTTAAGTCATGCTCATAGGCGTATGGGAGCGGAATTTGCCACCGAACATTCCACTGTTCGTCGATGAGCGACAATGATTGATAATACCAATTGAGCCCGGTGTGGGGAGTGTTGTCCAGAGTTGAATGGGATTCGTGAAGAATGAGGGCACTTCCCCCTGGACTGTCTGAATAGCCGGATACAATCCTCACCGAGCTGATGCCGCCGGCCAGTCTCTTGATAGGTTCGCCAGTGGTCAAATCGCAGACACTCCAATAGCACCGACCGCCTGTCGTCAGATAATCACGCAGCCCGCCCTTAAAGACCGCAGTTAAGTGATTCGATAAAGTGTGTCCCCAGAGGCACATTTCGGAGGGGAACAAATCCAGAACGAATACCAGAGTGTCGAAACCGGTTCTCGAGTCAAAACGCCGTACCGAATCACGTACGATGTAGAAGTAATCCACGCGCCCGTCGCCGGCGAGATCAGTGGCTCCCCATCCGCGCCCCCACGCAGGGAGAACCCGAGGGCCATCGATCCAAGATGCTTTTCCCGGATCGAAGACGCCAACGCGGCTGGGCGAACCCGCGAACAGAATTCCAAAATCCCAAGTTCCATTCCGTTCGAGATCTACTGGAAACCAATCAAGGACCGAGTCACCCAAGTCCAAGCGTGTGAATCCTTCAGGCGTGTAGACGATCTTGGGGATCAGTTGGCGAAAACCGCTGGAGCGTCTTGACCCGGCGGCGGCAGATTGTGTCTCTTGCCACTCGGCCGCCAACGGACTATTGTTCGCGGCTCCGCGACTCCCGTCAGGACATGTGAGCGCCATGATCCCGATGATCAACATCGACAGTTTCTGCAATGGTCGACGCATGATTCACCTCATTCACTTCAGCAGCACGAGCTTCTTCACTACCGAAGCATGATTGCCGGTCAACCGGGCGAAGTAAATGCCTGTCGGGACAGATTGGCCGTAATCGTCGATCCCGTTCCATTCGATCGAGGTCGTGTTCGTCATGCTGTGGAGATCACAGGTGCGCACTGCCTGGCCGAGGATGTTGAGGATTTCCAGGGCTGCGGGATCGGTCGCGGTTGTCCAAGTCAGCCGTACGCTGCTGTTGAAGGGATTGGGATACGCAGTGAGGGTCGGCGACTTGGGTACGCCTATCATGTTGGACTGATTGTCGCTTACGGCGGTGGGCATGCCCCAGATGTAGAGGCTGGAATCGGCGATGTAGAAGAGATCGCGGTGGCTCGTAAGTGGACCATTCTTTAGGTTCACGGGCGGCAGCCCCAGGACTGTGTCGAGGATGTCAGTGGACCATGCACACCTGATCTCCCAGCCGGACCCATCGCGGAACGGCAAGATGGCTTCTTCATTGCCATCCCCAGTGATGTCAAGGCCCGCAATCGAAGTGTATGGCGATTGCGCCCGGCTAATCCAAGATGCGGCAGCGATCGTATGCCACCACACAGGCGTTGCCCCACCTGATACATTGTGCCCACCCGTCAGCAAAGGCAATCCTACACCCGAAGAATCCGAAGCATTCGTGATCCACATGATCGCGTTGTTGACCCCATCGGCGGCGATGAGCAAACCCGTCTGTTCCAGTCCCCAGATTGAGGCGGGGAAGAATGTTCCTTGCTCGAATTCATAGGACGGCAACACGAGTGCTGCTTGTGAGCTCCATGATTCGTCGATCAAATGAAGCTGCTGACAAAAGTCAAACATCAGGGACCCAGGATGAAATCCATTGCGTACTTCCAGCCAAGATTGATACAATGCAACCGAGGGCTTACCAGATGCAGTGATCCGCCCAAGCAGAACCGGAGCCACCGGTCCACCGCGCACTTCGCGAAGTTTGACCCCGGAGTGAATCTGGTAGACATTCCATGAATAAGAAATGGCTACAGGGAATGATGCTTCGTCTGCCTGCAGCAGGGCAATGAGACCAGTCCCACTGGAATCAGTTCCCCAGGCAAACGCTCGCAGCGGATTGTAGGCGACGGACCACAGTGTTGAATCGGCTTCAGTTTTGGTATCGAACCAGTGGATTGATTGGGCCGATAAATAGATGTACTCGACGTAGCTGTCGGAATTCCAATCGCCAACGCCCCAGTTCTGGCCTGTAATACCCAGCTCGCGTGGACCGTCGAGCCAGGTCTGCGTCGTGGGGCTAAAGACGCCGATACGGGTCGGCGTGCCGCCACAGGTAATCGCCAGTTCCCAAAGGCAGTCATGATTTATGTCGACCGGAAACCAGGCAATAACAGAATGGCCGAGAGGAAGGCGCGTGAAATCGTATGAAAGCGGATGCGAGTATGAAGTTTGAGCGAACGATACCACCCCGCAAAGTGCGGCAGTGAAGAGAACGGATTTGGCGTACCGAGAAAGCATGGCCACCTCCCAGTCCTTGCGGGGATTGGAACGTCAGCAAGTTCAATATGCCATGTAGTCGAATCTTGTCAATGGCTTTTTCCAAGGTACTGGTGGCCCACCAGGAGCCTTCGCCGAAGGCGAAGGCGCGGATGGTGGGGGGCGGCAGGGATGCCGCGGAGAATGGTCCTCTTCCGCGAAGAACCCCACTGCCGTCCGGTCCGCTTCGAGGACTGGACTCCTGGTGGGGCAGCAAAGCACCCGCAGGATGCCGATGATACCAGGAAACAGGTTACTTCAGCAGGATGAGCTTCTTCACTACCGGGGAGTGATGCCCAGTCAGGCGGGCAAAATATACGCCGGAGGAAACCTGGCGGCCTTGCTCATTGGTGCCGTTCCATTCGACGGATGTGCCATCGGTGGCCTGCAGATCATACTTGCGGACGCACTGGCCAAGGATGTTGAAGATAGAGAGCGTTGTGGGTCCCTGATCAGGCGCTATGGACAATCGCACGGACCCGCTGAATGGGTTGGAGGATCCGATTAACAGGTTCGAGAGCCCTGATCCCGAAGAATTGTCACCAATACCACCCCAACGAGAGGGGCCAAAAACGTTTAGAGCCGAATCCTTGAAGAAGAACAACTCACGCTTCCCGGCTGAGAACAGAGGGCCATTGCTCAATTCAACCTGCGGATATCCACGGATCGTGTCAATAACGATTCCATCTTGAAGTCTTCTCACTTCCCAGCCACGTCCTCCCCAGAGGGGGAGTGCGATTTCCTCTGTGCCATCGTCATCCCGATCCCACGCCGCCATGGATGAGTATGGAAAGGCGCTGTATGGCGAAGGAGAAGAACTTGGACTGGGCAAATTCTTGCTCCATCGAGGCCCGCCGCCAATCGCGAAGGCCCCAATGTAATCAGGAAGCACCACACCGAATCCACCCATGGAGGTAACACCCCAGACAATCGCACCGCGCTCGGAACCCCGACCTCCAACATAGCCAAACGCCGCCAAGCCCCACGGTGCCCTTGGGAGATCGCCACCAAAATAATCGTATTGTGGTAACTCACACGTCGAGATCGTAGACCAATGCAGATTCACAAGGCGGATGCGCTGCTCGAAGTGACCCCGCGATGTGCCTCCCCCACCACTGTATTGTTGTCCGTAGCATTGGTACAGGGCGACCAACGGTCCCGGTATTTCGGGACTGCCAGCGAGGAAGACCGGCGAACCCGCCCCTCCGGGAATGGAGAGGACGGGAGTTGGAGACCGTAGATCGTAAACCCGCCAAACGGATCCGCTTGTGATCTGGCTGCCAGAACTCGTATTCAGCGACTGCAAAAGCCCAACGAGTGGGTTGCCGCTCGAGTCCGCGCCCCAAAGCAACACGCGTGCGGGATCGAATGGCACATTCCACAGCGTTGAATCAGCCGAAGTGCGAGTATCGAAACTGTGCAGGGCCCGTCCGGCCGCATAAATGTACTCCAAAGAACCGTCAACCTCCCGACCGCGCACACTCCATGGGGCGCCGGACACGGGCAATTCGCGCGGACCGTCCAACCATCGGCCTTCAGCAGGATCAACAACACCCACTCTTGTAGGTGTTCCTCCAATCGATACCGCGAGTTTCCAAATCCCTGAACCCTCGGTTTCAAATGGAAACCAACCATTTACGGGGACGCCGAGAGGGAGCTTGGCAAGTCCTTGCTCGCCAGAGCTCGAATGGTGCGCTGCGAAACTCCATGATGATTCTCGCATTGGCGGAAGAAGGCTCGTTAACACGATAACGGCAAGACTCACTATTAAGCGTATTCGTTTCTTTCGCATGGCCGCGCCCGCTCTACTTCAGTAATACGAGTTTCTTCGCTGGCAGTTGGCTGGAACCTGGAAAACAGACGAAGTACATCCCTGACGGCACAGGGCGACCCTGACTGTCCCTACCGTCCCATTGGATAGAGGTCGTGCGCTCCGCGTTGATCTCATAAGTCCGCACACACTGGCCGAGAATATTGAGAATTTCCAAGGTTGAAGCTCCTCCGGCGTTGGACCAGCCTAGGAGAACAGTGCTGTTGAAGGGATTGGGGTACGCAGTGAGAGTCGGTGACTTGGGTACGGCCGTCGTGTTGGACTGATTGTCGCTTACGGAGGTTGGCATGCCCCAGATGTAAAGGCTGGAGTCGGCGATGTAGAAGAGATCCTGATGATCCGCGGTCAGGATGTGGCCGGTTTGCAGGTCGGCTTTGGGCATGCCGGGAAGGGTGTCCGTTATAGCGCCGGTCGACATGGTTCGTACCTCCCAGCCTGCACCTGACAAAAGCGGCAGATAGAGCGCCGGGTGGCCGTCTTCGTGAAGGTCGAAAACGGCGAAATTCATGTAATACGGAGTGGGAAAGGAGCGGCTCCAAACCGCTGCAGCCGTGTTGACATTCTGTGAGGAGATGCGACACGGGCGAAGACCACGGTCTGTCAACAGATCAACCACAAGCCGTGGACCGGTTGGATCGACGGCGACGTGCCGGAGCAGCGCGGGATCGGGCGGGGATCCGGCACTGCCGTATTGGGCACCGAGCTGCAAGATCGGAGTGCGGTTCCAGTCTGAGTCCACAAGGAAGATTGCGTCGGTATAGAAGGCTTGCACGAAGAAATACTGGTCCACGGTCATATGATGCTCATGGAGGACCATCCGATTGTCCATGCCGGCCGTGACTCCGGAAACGCGCCGGGCGGGTGTCACGCCGGCGGGAAACTGATGCTGCTGCTCGCCGGTGAACAAATCGAAGACGTGCATGGTCCATGCGTAAGAATCATAAATGTGCGGATAGTCCGGATAAGTGGAATCCTCGGAATGGAAATGCACGGTTTCGTTCAGTCCCACCAGAAACCGGCCATCGGATGATTCCCCCCAGAACGTCGCGTTGAGCGGCCAGAATGGCGCAACCCAGAGCATGCTGTCCGGGCTGATCCCCTCTCGATGCAGAAAGATCGTATCCGCCTTCAGGTAGGGGTATGCAATGGATCCGTTGTCGAGATAATCGCCGGCGCCCCAGTTTGTGCCGGTCACGGGAAGTTCGTGCGGGCCATCGAGCCAGGTCAGAGTTGACGGGCTGAAGATGCCGGCCTGCGCTGGAGGGCCATTGAAGGTAATCGCCAGCTCCCAGAGATTATCATTGTTGATATCGGTGGGGTACCACGCGGACACCGCATGGCCAAATGGTACGGCAATGAATGCCGACGACGCCGAAGCGGCGGCCGCTGCGCAGGCGGTGATGGCCACCAGGCAGAATGCGGCGCCGATTCCCAGAAATCTGGCGTACCGAGAGTTCATTTTCACCTCCCAGTCAGTGCGGGGGAATGCACGCTGACACGTTCAATATGGCAGAGAGTTGGAAGTTGTCAAGGGGGTTTAAATGGGGGCGAAAAGCGCCCTCACCTCCGGCCCCTCTCCCGGAGGGAGAGGGGAGAAGATTCGTGTTTCGCAGGCATCGACTTGCCAGCCCGTTGGTGGCTCACCAGGAGCGGCTTCGCCGGAGGCGAGGACGCGGATGTTGGGGCGCGGCAGGCCCTCCGACGCGAACAAGCCCTCCCGGGAAGAACCCCACCATCCGTCCTGTCCGCTTTGCGGACTGGACTCCTGGTGGGCCACCGGTCCGTCGTCGATGTGGCGCGACCGCCCTCGGCCGCGTTTGGAGCGGGAGTGCTGACTTTGGGTTGGCTTGCCGCGAAGAGATTCGATGCTTCGCATCGAACGCAGGCGAGGGCGCCTGCGCCACATGTCCTCGCCTCGAGCCATCACCAAAGTGAGGGCCACGGGCGTTCTGCCCGTGCGTCAGGCGTTGGGGTGGTATTCGCCCCAGACACCTCGGAAAACGTCGGAGATTTCGCCTAGGGTGCAGAGTGATTCGACACAGGTAATGATCTGCGGCATGAGCGGATCGGTGCCTTCGGCGCGGCGCTTCAGTTCGGTGAGCGATTCTTGCACGGCCGATTGATTGCGTTTGGATTTGGCGGCGGCGAGACGGGATATCTGTTGCGCTTCCAGTTTGGGGTCGGGGCGGGCGATGTTGTCCGGCGGCTGCTCGTTGGATTTGACGTAACGATTGACGCCAACGATGCTCCTCTCCCCGTTTTCGACCTGACGCTGGTGGTCCCACGCCGATTGTTCGATCTGGCGGTTGTAGAAACCTTTCTCGATGGCGGCGATTGCGCCGCCGAGTTTGTCAATTTGCCCGATCAGATCAATCGCCTTGGTTTCGAGCGCATCGGTGAGCGTTTCCAAATAGAACGAACCGCCCAATGGATCGGCGCTATTGGTGACGCCGGATTCGTGGGCGATCACTTGTTGCGTACGCAACGCCAGTTCGGCGGAATCGGCAGTGGGGAGCGCGAGCGCCTCATCGTATGCATTGGTGTGCAGCGATTGGGTTCCGCCGAGCACGGCGGCGAGCGCCTGGATCGTGACGCGTGGGACATTGACCAGCGGCTGTTGCGCGGTCAAGGTCGAGCCGGCGGTCTGGGTGTGAAAACGGAAACGCATCGACGCGGGGTCCTTCGCAGCGAACCGGTCCTTCATGATGCGTGCCCACATGCGCCGTGCCGCGCGGAACTTGGCGACCTCTTCGAAGAAATCGTTATGCGCATTGAGGAAGAACGACAGCCGTGGGGCGAATTCATCGACAGTGAGTCCGGCGCTCAGGGCGTTTTCGACATAGGCGATGCCATTGGCGAGAGTGAATGCGATCTCCTGCGCGGCGGTGGAGCCGGCCTCGCGTATATGGTAACCAGAGATGGAAATCGGATTCCACTTGGGGAGAGTCTCTTTGCAGAAGCGGAACGAGTCGGCAACCAAGCGCATCGAGGGTTGTGGCGGGTAGATGTAGGTGCCGCGAGCGACGTACTCTTTGAGAATGTCATTCTGCGTCGTCCCGCTGAGATTCGCCAGGCTGACATCCTGTTTCTTCGCAACGGCGACGAGGAGCGCGAGAAGAATTGCCGCCGTAGCGTTGATGGTCATTGAAACGGAGACCTGATCGAGGGGAATCCCCTGCATCAGGAGTTCCATGTCCCAGAGGCCATCGATGGCGACACCGGTCTTGCCGACCTCGCCGGCCGCCATGTGATGATCGGAATCGTAGCCGATTTGAGTCGGCAGATCGAATGCCACCGACAAGCCGGTTTGTCCCTGCGAAAGCAGATAACGATAGCGCTTGTTGGATTCCTCAGCCGTAGCGAACCCGGCGTATTGACGCATGGTCCACAGTCGCTTGGTGTACATGCCGTCGTAGACGCCGCGGGTAAACGGGAATTCGCCGGGGTGGCCGAGGTCGCGTTCGAATTGGACCGAGCGGGGCCAGCGATCATAGACCGGCCAGATCGGGATGCCGGAGGTCGTTTCGGGCGGTTTGGGGGGATCGGGCATGGGGTTCCTTTTATGATTCGCCAGGGACAATTCGGAGGGAGGGCGAGGCTCCTGCCGAGCCTCTCACCTGAACCTGAGATGCAGCCGGGGCAGAGGGGATTCCAGTGAAATCTGATTGGCCTTCGATTGGAGGTTCCCCGCGAAGAGGCTCGGCAGGAGCCTCGCCCTCCCTCAGGCGCGCCCGGTTGAAGACTGCGGACTTGACGATTCGAGTTACCATCTAAATTCGTGAATCTCTCCCTGAAACGGCCATTCATCCGGGCGCGAGACAAGCTGATGACGCACTGGGTTATTTCGCACGTATTCCCATTTCATCAAATAAGAGTTCGCGGATCGCAATCGGGTATCCCAAAAGTCTGTTTGCCACCGATGTTCGGGCTGATTGTGGCGCTTGCTGAATTGAGACTTCCAAAATCTAATCCAATTGTCCAGTTGAATACCTGTGGCTCCCGGTGCAGCGAATAGATGGATATGGTCAGGCATCATGATATACTTGCCGACAAGCCACGCCGTGGATTCCGTCCACAGTTTCCGCAAGAGTTCATGAACCGCTTCATCAGCCAGCCAAACCTGTCGGGACTTGGTGCACACAGTGACAAAAACAATCGTTGGACCATCGGAAGTCAGTCGAACGCCATGCACAGGGTGTTTGCGACCTGAAGGGATATCGTCGCTTCTGCTCGCCTCTTTGGCCGCCAGACTCTGATTTTTTTGCGAAAGGGGGTCCCGGGAGGGCGAGGCTCCGGCCGAGCCTCCTGCGTTAACCGGAGATGCAGCCGACGGAGCGGGAACTCTCGTGAAATCCTTTTGGCCGGCAATTGAAGCATTCCCGCGAAGAGGCTCGGCGGGAGCCTCGCCCTCCCTCGATGCCTGTCCGCAATTCAAGGACTGATCATGACCTGGCGCGTGGGCCTGAATTGTGGCATCTGCATGTGAAATTCGAGAATGTTCTGACTTAGCGATAGGTGAAGTCGTCCCGCGAAGAGGCTCGGCGGGAGCCTCGCCCTCCCTCGCGGACTGTCCGCAATTCAAGAGCTGATCATCGGTGCATTGTACTCCCATGGTTAGAGTCACAGCGACACCTTCGCCTTGGCTTCCTCGAAGACTCGCGAGAGCTTGTTCAGGTAGTAGACGAGCAGGCCGATGGGCGCCAGGGCGGGGATGAGAATGCCTGTCCAATTGATAATTGCGTGGGCCTCGCGGGCGCTCGCCACCATGCTGTACTCGGCAAAAAGCCAGACGACATCGAGGCAAAGCAGCACGGTGAGCAGCATTTCTTTGATCACTGCATAGACCGGAAGGCGCATTACCATCGGCCAGCCTTTGACTTCCTTCTTCTGCGGGAAGTCGTACAAACCCGGGAAGAGCGTGAGGATCAGAATCCCCAGTCCCAGGACCGTCCCCACAAAGGGGATTGTCCAGAGTTGAAATCCTGTCTTGGGTGCAAAACGGTCTGCCTGGCCGGTGGAATCGAAGTGGACGGCGATCTGGTCCGGAAGGGTGCTGAAGGTCTGCACTGGGATCCACCAGAGGAACAGCAACAGCACAACATGGACGATCAGGAGCCATCGGCTGACTCCACGTTCTTCCATGAATTTCATGCCGCCCTCCTGTTAGGACTGTGATGCTTCGTGACCTGCGAGAAGGTGGGCAGAGCCCACCCTACCCCTTTCGCTATTCGCGCGGACCACCATCACAGATTGATGTCGCCATGTTTCTTGATGTGCTCGATCAGACCGCCGTCGCGCAGAATCTCGGTCATGATCGGCGGCAGCGGTTCGAAGCGGCGTTCGATGTCGCTGGCTTGATCTTTGAGCACGCCCCCCTCCAGGTCGATGGTCAGCGTGTCTCCATCCTTGATTCCCGTGGTGTCCACCTCGATCGCGGCGAGGCCGATATTGATCGCATTGCGGAAGAAGATTCGCGCGAACGATTTGGCGAGGACCGCCCGGGCTCCCGAGAGTTTGATGATGACCGGCGCCTGTTCGCGTGACGAGCCCATGCCGAAGTTCTCACCGGCGACAACGAAGTCGCCCGGTTTGACATTCGGGGCATAGTCGGTGCGGGCATCTTCCAACGTATGGCCCACCAGTTCGGGCATATTCGACAGAAGGTGGACATACCGTCCGGGGAAGATCAGGTCGGTGGAGACATTATCGCCGAAAATCCAGGCGCGGCCCGGCGTGTTGGCGGAATCAGCGGGGGTCATCGAACCACCTCTCTTGGGTCGGTAATTACGCCGGCCAGCGCCGAGGCGGCGCAAGTGGCCGGGGAGCCGAGGTAGATAAACGCTTCGGGATTGCCCATGCGGCCCTTGAAATTGCGATTCATCGTGGAAAGACAGTTTTCACCCGAACCGAGAATGCCGGTCTGCACGCCGGGGCAGGCACCGCAGCCGGGGGAATTGACCAGTCCGCCGGCTTCGACAATGGCGGTCCACAAGCCTTCTTTCATCCCCTGCAGGTAGACCTGCCGCGATGCCGGAGTGGCGACCAGACGAGTGCCTTTGGCAATCTTGTTTCCTTTGAGCACTCCGGCGGCCACTCGGAAGTCTTCGATCCGTCCGTTGGTGCAGGTTCCGAGATAGATCTGATGAATGCGCACATTGCGGACCTTGGGATCGGTCACACCAACGACCAGATCCACATTATGCGGCAGGGCAATTTGCGGCTCGAGCGCGGAGGCATCGACCTTCATTTCGAAATTGCAGGGCGCATCCAGATCGCCGCTTAACGGCGTGAAATCTTTGCCTCGCCCCTGCCGGGTCAGATACTCGAGGGTGCGGGCATCGGAGGGACACAGGCCGCATTTGGCGCCGGCTTCGACCGCCATGTTGGGGAGTGTGGATCGCTCCGGAACCGGCCATTCAGCGATGGTCGAACCGACGAATTCCATCGAGCGATAAGTGGCGCCACCCGCACCGATGCGGCCGATGATGTGCAGCATGACATCTTTGGAATAGACCCCATGGGGGGTGCGGCCATTGATCACGAACCGCATCGTATCGGGGACACGCAGCCAGGTGCGCGACAGATACATGGCGATGGCGACGTCCGTGGAACCCATGCCGGTGGCAAGCGCCCCGAGGACACCGCCCATGCAAGTGTGCGAGTCACCACCGATGATGATCTCGCCGGGACGCACGTACTTTTCCATCATCACCTGATGGCAGATGCCTTCGCCGACGTCGACCAGCTCCACGCCCCACTCCGACGCGAACTCGCGGATGGTTTTGTGCTCGTTGGCGCTGGCAACGGTCGAGCTCGGCGAAGCATGGTCGATGAAGAAGCGGACTTTGTCGGGATGTTTGAATCCCTTGAAACCGAGACTGCGCAGTTGTGAAATTGCCAGCGGCCCGGAAAGGTCATGGGCGAAGACTTGATCGACCGGGGTCATCACGAGCTGGCCCGGCCGAACGTCATGGCCCACCTTGTTGGCGAGAATTTTCTCCACGAGTGTCATGGGCATCAGAAGAAGTCCTCCTTGGTGATCTAGGGCGCTGCTCGCCATAGATGCCAGTGAGTATACCACATACGTGGTGGCGGGGTCAAAGGCTAGCGCGAGAGGAGTCAGGACGAAGGACAAAGGACTACGGACCAAGGACAAAGGACTAGGGATCAGGGAGCATGATTGGCAAGGGAGGGCGAGGCTCCTGCCGAGCCTTGTTTCCGCGCGCTGGCTCGCGGCATGACGCGAATGTATCTCCGGGCGGAAGCGTGGCTCGGCGGGAGCCTCGCCCTCCCACCTTCGATTGGGTAATGGCAGCTATATCGCGGCGAGCATGGCGGCCAAGCGGTGTTGCAGCGCTGCGAGCAAGCGGTACGCGAAGAACTCCGCGACGGAGGCGTAGATGCCCGCCAGTGTCGTGATGATGGCGAGACCAGGGATGAACCATGCCGCAAGTCTTGGTGTCGGTGATGTAATGTGAAGCGTCAACAGAAAGGCCGCGAGAATCAGCACTGAATAGGCGCGAGGCAGCACAAGTCGACGCAAAGTCGCGGCCTCGGCGCGAATTCCCTCGGGGACAGCCGGGTTGGTGGAGAGCTGTATGATCTTCCCCGTCGTGATCCAGACGCACAGGAAGATCAACAGCTGGGCGGCAATTAATCCCAGAGAGGAGAACATCCCGAGAAGAGCCGCATCCGTGATTGCGCACACGAAAACGCCGGCGAGCACGAGCCATTTCAGCGGGGCCAGGATTCTGAGGACGATCACGAGATGGTCATTTCGCTTTGGCCTTCGGCTTGGGCGCCTGTGCCTGATACGTGAGAGCGCTGAACATGACCGGGGGCAATGAGCCGAGGGCACGTCCGATCTGGGCGTTGAAAGCGTTGTCCCCCAACCGCCCGATGCGGATGGTCCATTGTTTCCACTCGCCGTTGAAATCCAGTGCCCATTCGCCGGCGTCGAATTTCATTCGTCCAGTCACTTCGGGGTAACGAGACTCGATCCAGTGGAATGGCAGGGCAGTATCGCCTGGCGTGATGCCGATCGATCCATGCCCACGCGATACGACGACAGTGTCGTCCTCATTAATCAGAACACGCCTGACGGAAAGCACCCGGCCACCGGAGTCAGCGGAAATGGCGACGGTGTCGCTGAAGTTGGTCATCATGAAGCGGCCGTGGCCGATCCAGACCCGGGTGGAATTGCCCGCGAAGAATCCGGCGGGATCGGTGTGGAAGATGCCGAGTGAGTCCTGGGCAAATGCGGAAGCACAGGCGCTGAGGCACAGCAGGATTGACAGAGTCAGACGGCGCATACCCGCAAGTCCCTTCCCATTCACGATTCTCAACATTGTCCTACCGCTCATCGCCATGGTTGGTTCCCTCTCGGTCCATCGAGGCGGCCTGTTCCCCGGGCCTCCCAGCCCGGAGGTGAATGCAGTTCGCCAGCGACGTTGTCAATGGAATTTCATTCGGACGGCTCTGTGTTGTGCGCTGGCGCCATCCGGCCATTCTTGCCGCCACAGTGCAATCGAGCCGGGCGGGAAAAGCGCTGGCTGCGGGGTGTCGAAGTTGCTAAATTAGTTGGTTTGGTGCGAACCGGGTTGAAGAGTTCGGACCAGGGAGCCAGGGGAAACGTGAGCCGCAGACGACAGGGACGTGAACTCGCACTGGGATGCTTGTATGCGCACTTCTCGACCGGTGAACCGGTGGAGACGGTGTTTCAGGGACAGGCGAGCCGGATGAGCTGTGACGCCGAGACCGAGTCATACGCCAAGCGGCTGTTCCTGACGGCGGTGACCGAGGGCGAGGCAATTGACCGGGCGATCCGTGAAGGATCGGAAAACTGGGACTTTTCCCGAATCGGCAACGTGGAGAAAAATCTCCTCAGGCTCTCCATCGCGGAACTATGGTTTTTCCCGGAGACGCCGGGCAAAGTGATTATCAACGAGGCTGTGGAACTGGCGCGGGATTATGTCGGCGAGGAGTCGTGTGCATTCATCAACGCGCTGCTCGACCGAGTGTATAAACAGGGCGCTGGACGGGTTTCACCGAGCCCCGGGGCAGCACTGCCGGAGCAGCAGGAATAATCCGTCTGGGTCGGGCGGGCCAATGAAGCGGAGTCACGAACGATGAATGTAGCGGGAAGGCTGAAAACACAGTTTGATCGATTGTTTCCCGACCGGATTCTGGCGGCGTTGGGCGGGGTCGTCTTGCTCTTCACGCTGTTTATCTATGTCCGGACCGTGGCGCCCACAGTCTCGTTTTGGGACTGCGGCGAATTCGTGACCTGCGCGCATATTCTGGGGATTCCGCATCCCCCGGGCACACCGCTCTGGGTCCTGATGGCGCACTGGTTCTCTTTCCTGCCATTATCCTCCGACCCGTCGGTGCGCATCAACCTGTTCTCGAGCGTCTCGTGCGCCTTCGCAAACGCGGTCGCGTTTTTTGTCCTGGCGCGGCTGATCACGTTTTGGTTTTCGTCCAAGTATCCAAACCCGGGTCTGGGCTGGCCGGAAAAGCTGGCGATCTACGGTGGCGCGCTGTCGGGGTCGCTATTTTTCGCGTTTTCGAGTACATACTGGTCGAGTGCGGTGGAGACCGAAGTTTACGGCATCTCGATGTATCTGATGATGACGCTGATCTGGCTGTCGCTGGTGTGGGCATATCATCGGGACGAGCCAGGGAGCGACCGCTTTCTGGTGCTGATCGGGTACCTAGCGCTCTTATCGCAGGGCATTCACCCGACGGTGTTCATCGTCATGCCTGCCATCTTCGTGTTGGTCGTGGCGCTGTCGCCAAGGCATCTGAAAGACATCCGCTTCTGGGTGAGCTGTATCATCATGTTCCTGGTGACTAGCGGGCTACTGCCGTTTTTATGGGCGGTGAGTATCTGGCTGGCGCTGGCCGGGATGATGATCATTTTCCGGCAGCCGACGCTTTTTGGAATTGTCTGGACGAGCGTGATATTCGGCGCGGGCATTGTCGGCTGGCTGGCCAAGAGCGAGCCATGGCCGATCTACTTTGCGGCGCTGATCTGGGCCATCGGGATTCTGCACTTGATCCGCGAGAATTCGGCGTGGGTGCTGGCATTTGCGCTCGGGCTGGTGAGCCTGATGGGGTTTTCGGTTCACATGTATCTCCCGATACGTGCGCGGTTCGACCCGGCCATCAACGAGAACAATCCCGACGACTGGACGAGGTTTCTCAACTGTGTCGAGCGCAAGCAGTACGGCAATGAATCGATGTTCCAACGAGCGCTGCACCGGCGGGCGGAGTGGTCGAGCCAGTTCGGGACCCATGAACGAATGGGGTACTGGGGATTCTTCCAGAAGCAATACGGGTTCAACGAGAAATTCTTCCTGCCGCTTTTCCTCCTGGGACTGCTGGGCCTGTATCAATTGACGCGTGCACGGGGGGCATTCGGATTCTTCTTGATCATCATTCTGCTGGTCAGTTCGGTGGGCCTGATCTGGTACATGAATTTCGCCGACGGCAGCAAATACAATGCGGCCACACAGGATGCGTATCTGGAGGTCCGCGACCGTGACTATTTCTTCACGCCGGCGTTTATCGTTTTCGGCATGGCGATCGGACTGGGCGGAGCGGCGCTGGTGCGCTGGTTCTCTGGAGGGTCCGCCAAGTGGGCGGCCGTTGGCGCGGCCATCATCGCGCTGATGCCACTCAAAGCGCTGCAGGCGAATTACTACACCAACGACCGTTCCAAGGACTACATCCCGTACGATTACGCTTACAACATCTTGGTTTCCGCCGATTCCAACGCCGTCCTGTTCACCAATGGCGACAACGACACCTTCCCTGTCTGGTGCCTGCAGGAGGTGTATGGTATCCGCAAGGACGTGCGCGTCGCCAACCTCAGCCTTTTGAACACACAGTGGTATATCAAGCAATTGAAGAATGCGATGGGTGTTCCGATCGGCCTGTCGAATGCCGAGATCGACCGGTTGTACCACTACCGGACACCCGATGGCAAGACTAAACGCATTCAGGACCAGATGATCGACAACATCCTGTCGACCAACGACTGGAAGGTTCCGGTCAATTTTGCGGTGACGGTGTCGGCATCGAATCGCGTTTACAACGACAAGCCGCTGGAACGCCATCTGATGATGACCGGGCTGTCGTATCGGCTGGTGAAAGAGGACGCCGAGGCGATGGTCGAGCCGGAACTGTGTTACGACCGCTTCATGAATGTATTCAAGTTCCGGGGTATCAACGATTCTACCGTGAACAAAGATGAGAACACCAGCCGCCTGGTGGCGAACTACGCCTCGGGGTTCATCATCACCGCAGACACACTGCGCCGCCGTGGGGATAAGGTCCGCGCGGTGGAACTGGTCAACCGGGCGATTGAGCTTTTGCCCAATGAGCAGGATGCCTACATCTACCTCGCGCAGATGTATGCCGAGAACAAGGACGTCGCGGGCCTGGATTCGGTGCTGGCGCGGGTGCGCCGTTCGCATGCGGATAGGCGGCCGATCGAATCGAATATCGGTTATTCGTATGCCCGCGCCGGAGACACGGCGCGCGCGTTCAGCACGCTGAAGGCCGTACTCGATTTCGATCCGAAGTACGAGACGGCATACAAGACGCTCTTACGGATGTACTATGACAGCGGCCGGGTGGATTCGCTTAAGAATCTCATGCAGACATGGATCGCGAATAATCCCAGTGATCAGCAGAGCAAGGAATTCTGGGGCAAGATCACGTCGATGCCCACCACCGACACGGCTAAAGCGAAAGCCAAAACACCGTAGGGACGGGATAACTTCGTGGACGGCGGCCGTTCTGATGGCAACCGCCCTCCGGCGCAACGCACGATGAATTCGGAACGGCGCAATTTGGAAGGACCACGATTTTAACATTCGGCTGGGACGCAGCGCGCAAATGGCGCGATCACCCAGTGACCACGGACAATCACTGTGCCCCGGCGTATTCTCGCGATTAACTGGCAGGACCTGAAGAACCCGCAAGGGGGCGGGGCCGAGGTCCATTTGCACGAGATCATCTCGCGCCTCGGGCAATGGGGGCACGAGGTCACATTGCTCTGTTGCGGATTCGATGGCGCCCCCGCCGAAGAGCGGTACGATCATATCCGGGTCGTACGGCGCGGGAAGCGCGCCGACTTCAATCTGGTCGCTCCGTTTGCGGCGCGCGAGTTGATGAAGCGGGAACAGTTCGACATCGTCATTGAAGACATCAACAAGATTCCGATTTATACACCGCTGTTTTCCTCCCCGCCGATTCTGGCGGTGGTGCCCCACCTGTTCGCGACGACCGTGTTCCACGAGATCAACTTCCTGCTGGCCAGTTACATCTATTTCATGGAATTCCCGGTCAAGTGGTTCTATCGGAACACACCGTTCATGGTGATCAGCGAGAGCACGAAGGGCGATCTGATGGCACGGGGTATTCCCCGGAACATGATCCGGGTGGTGCACTGCGGGATCGATCACGCGGTTTATTGCCCCGATGCACGTTTCGAGAAGACTTCGGAGCCAACGATCACGTATGTCGGGCGGCTGAAGCGCTACAAATCGGTCGACCACATCTTCGCCGCGCTCCCCCTCATCCTGAAGGATTTCCCCAATGTGCGTCTCGAAGTGATCGGGACCGGGGATGACGACGGACGCTTGCGCCAGAGGGCGGATGAGCTTGGGGTGGCAGACCGCGTGACATTCGCGGGATTTGTCCCGGTGGCGCAGAAAGTGGAAACACTTCGCCGGTCGTGGGTGGTGGTGTGTCCATCGCTCAAGGAAGGCTGGGGGCTGACCAATATCGAAGCGAACGCCTGCGGAGCACCGGTGGTGTGTGCCAATGTCCCAGGGCTGCGGGATTCGGCCATCGACGGCGAGACCGGACTTTTGTATCCATACGGCGACACCAAGGCGCTGGCGGAGCGGCTGGGCAGAGTTCTCGGTGATGCCGGATTGCGAAAGCACCTGGTGGACGGCGGGTTGCGCTGGGCAGACCGGTTCCATTGGGATCAGGCGGCCCGGCAGACCGAAGAGATCATCGATCAGGTGGCATCCGGCGAGCGGCAGATTGACCGGCAAACGCCGGCGCCGGTGGCGGCCAGAGGTCTCCATGCGTCGTAAGGCGATCATCGGCGGCATCATCAGCCTGGTGTTCATGTACCTGGCGCTACGCAAGGTCGATTATTCCGATCTTTGGACGACGCTTCAGGGGGCGCGCTGGTCGTATCTGATTCCCAACATCGTGCTGGTGGTCGGTGTCATGTTCATTCGGGCATGGCGCTGGCAGTTGATTCTGCGCCCGATTGCGCGCATCCCATTTGCGCGCGTGTACTCCTCCACGATGATCGGCTTTATGGCCAACAACGTGCTCCCGGCGCGATTGGGTGAAATCGCCCGCGCGGTGTCGCTGGGATTGAAGACCGGGATTTCGCGATCGGCCACGCTGGCGACGATTATCGTGGAGCGCATCTACGATTCCTTCGTCCTTTTGGCGTTCCTGTGGCTGGTGTTTGCCTTTTCGCAATTGTCGACACACACGGAAGTGGCACGGATTCGGTACCTGGGATGGATCTTCCTGTGCGTCAATGTCGCGCTCGTTTTGATCCTGATCCTTCTGCAGTTCCGCAATGCGTCGGTCGTGCGGTTTGTGGAGCGGGTGACGCGCAAGATGTCGCCGCGGGTCCAGGCGGTGTCGCGAGAGATCACTGAGAAGTTCGCGCGCGGACTGCGAGTGCACCATAACTGGCCAACCACCGTCGGCGTGGCGGTGTCCTCGCTGGTCATCTGGATCATCATGGGTTTTTCCAACTACTTCGTCTTCCTGGCGCTGGGGTTTCATCTGCCGTGGGAGGCCTCGTTCGTGGTGCTGGTGGTCGTGTCGCTCATGATCTCGATCCCGTCGACGGCGGGTTTTGTGGGTGTGTACCATTGGGCCACGCAAATCTCCCTGCAGGTGTACGGCCTTTCACCCAGTGAGGCGGTGGCGGTGGCGATTGTCCTGCATGCCGCCCAGTATATTCCGATCACCGTCCTGGGATTCTATCACCTTCGCCGCGAGCATTTGCGGTTGCGGACGGTGGATGGCAGCCAGCCGGTGCCGGAAAAGCCGGTGGAGGCCGGGGCAAGAGAGCCTGTGGAGAGGCAGCAATAGCAACCCTACCGCGCAGACCGGTGGGCAAAGCCCACCCTTGTCCGTACTGCCCGGGATCGATGGGGCAATCAACGCGCCCCAGGGTCCGGGGATAAATGACTGTTCTTGGCGGCAAGGCTCGGCGGGAGCCTCGCCCTCCCTCCGGTTTCGCTTATAGAATTCAACAAGGATTCGGTCGCACGCAATGGCAGACGAGATAACCCGGCAGGATGCATGTCGCGAGTTTGAGCGGCCGGCCGGCGAGCGTCCCGACGACCGGCTGAGCCGGTGGCTGGGTTCACGGGCGGTGTGGTACGTTTTCGGAGTGGCGCTCGTCGTGCGCCTCATCTTCTTCGTCGTTGTCAAGCAGCCAACCGTTCAATTCGATGCCAGCCGTTATGTCGGCGCGGGGCTGGCGTTTCCGCTGGCGCTCACCAATCCGAGTCTGCTGTCGGATTCGGCCGCGCGATCCGAAATTCGATTCGACCTTCTATTCAATGATTTGATCGCCGATGAACGGGCCAATTGGTGGGCGTCGAACCCGCCGACGTTCGAGAAGTCGCTCGATGATATCTTTTTCGCAGGCCCGGTGTATCCCGCGTTTCTGGGCGCGGTGTTCCGGCTGATTCCCCGCTACGACTTCTGGTTTGTGCGAATTCTGCAGGCGATCATCGACAGCCTGACGGCGGTATTGATATGGCGGATCGCGCGGCGTCTGGTCTCCCCTGCCGCCGGTTGGTGGGCCGCGGGAATTTGGGCGGTGTATGGCGCGGCGATCTTCAAATGCGGCGAGCTCAACACGGAGACCGCGGCGATTGCGCTGGCCACTTTTTTGGTCTGGGCGTTGATCCGGGCGTACGATGATCCGCGGCGCGGGCGTCTCTGGCTCGTTGGTGTCCTGGGGGCGGTGCTCGTATTGACCAAGGCGTCGACCGCGCTGCTTTTCCCGGTGCTCCTCTGCGCCTGGTTCTGGGTGAAGCGCAGGCATTTCAGACAGGCTCTCGCACACACCGCAATCATGGGCATCGCATTCGCGTTGGTAATGGCGCCATGGCTGCTGGCGGTGTGGCTGCGTTACCAAACGTGGTCGCTGCGCGATCCGGCGTACGCCGGCGCGAACCTGCGCTCCTCGAATATTCTGGAGTCGGAAGGGTACGACCTGCATTTGACGCCGCCGGATTTCTGGACCTATCCGGTGTGGCGCGGCATCCGAAATCACCCTCTCGATTACGCCAAATTGTATCTGCGAAAATTCTACCGGATGTGGGGGCGCGCGTCCGATGAGTACCGTCTGGGGTTTCCGTTTGGTTTGACCGGCGAGCAATGGGTGCATCGGATTGTGGTCGTCCTGGCGCTGTTCGGCTTGTTGTTGTGGCCGGTGCGCGCTGGTCCGGTGGCGCTGATCCCGCTTGCGCTTATCGCGTACTTTGCCGGACTGCACATGGTGATGCATGTGGTGTCGCGGTACAACTTGGTGGCGATGCCATTGGTGGCGATTGGGGCGGCGCTGGGTGGGGAGTGGCTGCTCTCGGCGGGGGGGAAGAAAATAGGACCTATCAAGAGGGCGGCGGTGGCGGCGGCAGTCATGGCAGCAGTGTGCGCGGGGATTGCGGTCTTGCGGCCAACGGCGTGGCTGGCCGTGGGTTCGCTGTTTTCCTGGGAGAGTGCGACATGGGCGTTTTGGATCAGCGGGTCGTTGCTCATCATCGGCGGCGTGTTCGTGTTCGCCTGGCTGTCTGGTCAGCGCGGAATATTGTATCGTGCGATCATCGCAGCCGCTCTAACGGTCTTCCTGCTGGTGTTTTGGACACAAGCAATACCCCGTGAGGGACATGCCGACTGGAGTGTCCGGCTTGACCGGCCGGGAAAGGTCGCCCGCCAGACGATCGCGTTTCCGGATTGGCTCGTACGCGATTCGATTGAGGCGGCATTCGCTGAGATCGACATGGTCGTCGATGCCCGCAAGAACTGCACGGTCACGATATCTGTTGGGAACCTCACCCAACGCATACCGGCCGACAGCTTGATCGACGTGCAATATTTCTACAAGAAGCCTTCGTACTCTGTCTTCTCGAAGGCCTATGGCGACCGGCTTTGCGACATTCGCCAATGGGTGGTTCTTCCTCTGGACGATGCCATCATCGACTCGATTCTGGCACACCGAGAGATCACGGTTTCTCTCTCGGTTGAGCCATACGGCGCGTCCCCTGGCGGGGTGACGCTGTATGGGGATCTTCCGGTACGCGACTACAAGCATTGGATCGGCCCGAGTTTCACGCTGGGCTCGATTGAACGGTATTACGAGGGGGATGATCCGCGAATCTGGGCCGAGGAGCCGCTGGATTTTAAGACAGCCGCCAGTGAGATTGTGATCGACGGCACCACGCACAAGGACGATCTTTCCGATCGCTGGGGCCGTCAGATCGGCCAGTACCGCATGGTCATCAGTATTGTCAAACCCTGCGGGGTTTTCGTGAATTTCTGATTCGACAAAGGATGGACCTGACGATGAACAAGCTGAGAATCGGTGTGATCGGGGCGGGGTACTGGGGACCGAATTTGATCCGGAATTTTCTCTTGGCGCCCAACGCGTCGGTGGATGCGGTGGCCGATGCGCAGGAGTCGCGGCGGAAGTTCATCGCGGACCGGTATCCCACGATCCGGCTGTACTCCGACGCCAAGGAGATGATCGCCGATGATCAGATCGATGCCGTGGTCATTGCCACGCCAGTCAACACGCATCACCCGCTGGCCAAGGCCGCTCTGACGGCGGGGAAGCATGTGCTACTGGAAAAGCCGATGTGTGCATCGAGCGCCGAATGCGATGATCTGATCGCGACAGCGAAGCAGCGCGGGCTGACTTTGATGGTCGATCACACTTTTCTGTACAACGGGGCGGTGCGGAAGATTCGCGATCTGGTCCAGTCAGGGGAGATCGGCGACGTTCTATACTTTGATTCGGTGCGCGTGAATCTCGGGCTGTTTCAGCACGACGTCAACGTGCTGTGGGATCTGGCGCCGCATGATTTATCGATTATGGATGCGATCATGGGACCGAATGCGACATCGGTCTCGGCGGTCGGCCAGTCACATTTCAACCGGCCGCAAGCCAATATCGCCTACATGACGGTTTCATTCGGCGGATCGGCGCTGGCGCATTTTCATGTCAACTGGCTGGCGCCCGTCAAAGTGCGCATGACATTGATCGGCGGTTCGAAGCAGATGATTGTCTATGATGACACAGAACCCTCGGAAAAAATCAAGATTTACGACAAGGGTGTAACGATTACCTCGAACAATGTGGAAGAGATCCACAAGACTCTCGTGCAATACCGGACCGGCGACATGCGCGCGCCTCGCCTCGACGGAACCGAGGCGCTCTATCTGGTGGCGAAGGAGTTTGTCGAGTCGATTCGCGACGAGCGGCCTCCGCTCACGGATGCCGCATCGGGACGCCGCGTGGTGGCGATCCTCGAAGCGGCCGATCAGTCGATGAAGCTGGGCGGGCAGCCGGTGAAGTTGTGAGTAACTGGTAGCACGGGCATCCTGCCCGTGCTGTTTCATGGACGGTCGGAATCCATGAGGGAGGGGCCCACGGGCGGGACGCCCGTGGTACCTGCACCTGCAACGCGTTTTCCACACAGTCCACATTGCATCAACAATCTTCTCCACACTGACACAAAGCGATTGAAACAACCATGCTCACCTGCGTTTAATGCGGGAAGGAACTGCTATTACCCATGGCGAACGACTCCGCAGCCCAGAACGATCGCGCGTATGAGACGCGAGTGCCGCCGCAGGCGCTTGATGTCGAAGTTGCCGTGCTTGGGGCGATGATGCTCGACCCGGATGCGGTCGGGCATGTGATCGAAGTTCTGGACGCGGAGGATTTCTACAAGCCGGCCCACGGCAAGATCTATGCAGCGATGCTGGCGCTGTTTGACCGCAACGAGCCGGTGGACATGGCAACGGTCGCCAGCGAACTGGAGAAATCGGGCGAACTGCAGAAGTGCGGCGGCCCGAACGGCCTGATCGACATCGCCGACTCGGTCTTCACCGCAGCGAACGCCACCGCACACGCCCGTATTATCAAGGACAAGGCGGTTCTGCGCCAGCTCATCACCGAGGCCAGCCGGATCGCGCAGGAGTGCCACACCGCGCCGGGAGACGTGGGCGAACTTCTTGACGACACAGAAGGCCGGATCTTCGCGATCTCCGAGAAGCGGTGGCGGCAAGACTTCGTGTCGCTGGCGGAAATCCTTCCAAAGACATTCGAATCGATCGAAGAATACAACCGGCGGGGCGGCGGGATTACCGGGCTGCCGACCGGGTTCGACGAGCTCGACCAGTTGACCGCCGGACTGCATCCGTCCGATCTGGTCATCCTGGCCGGGCGGCCGTCGATGGGCAAGACGGCGCTGGCACTCAACATCATGGAGAATCTCGCGATTGATCATCACAAGCCTTGCGCGATCTTCTCTCTGGAAATGTCCAAAGAGCAGCTTGCACAGCGCATGCTGTGTTCGCGGGCCAAGATCAACGCGCATTCGATGCGCACGGGGCGGCTGCGGGCGTCGGAGTATTCGGCGTTGTCGATTGCGGTCGGGCCGTTGTCCGAGGCGCCGGTTTTCATCGACGATTCCGCGGCGATTGGGATTCTGGAATTGCGCGCCAAGGCGCGGCGGCTCAAGGCACAGCACAACATTCAACTGATCGTGCTGGATTACATGCAGATGATGCACGGCCCGCGCAATGTCGAAAACCGGCAGCAGGAAATCGCGATGATCTCGCGGTCGTTGAAATCGCTGGCCAAGGAGCTTGAGCTGCCGGTGCTGGCGCTGTCGCAGTTGTCACGGCAGGTGGAGCAGCGCGGCGGGGAGCGGCGTCCGCAGTTGTCCGACCTGCGTGAATCCGGCGCCATCGAACAGGATGCCGACGTGGTGATGTTCGTCTACCGCGCCGAGCGCTATGATATTACGACCGACAAAGCGGGGAATCCGCTCAACAATGTCGCCGAGGTGATTGTGGGCAAGCAGCGTAACGGCCCCACCGGCACGGCGCGGCTCGCCTTCCTCAAAGACTACGCCCGTTTCGAGAATCTGTCGCGTGATGTTGGCATCGGTGTCGGTCAGGCCGAGGGGCCGGGACCCTACCCCGATGAGTACCCCTCCGGCGGGGCAGATGACACGCCGTTCTGATAACCAAGTCACAATGTGAGAGTGTGACGCAGGCGCGCCCCTATGTGGGCGCCTGATTCACCGTGCGCGCGGGCACACATGGGCGGCCAACATAGGGCCGCCCCTACGCGCGTGCGGGCACGCACGCGCGGCCACACGCGCGCGGGCACGCACGCGCGGCCACACGCGTGCGGTCACATGGGCGGCCACACAGGGCCGCCCCTACTGGCGTGCGAATCGGGCTACTTGGAGTGTGAGCCGGCTAACGGCTGATTTCGATTCCGCCGAAGATGGCGACGGCGCGGATGTGAAGCTGCGAACCTGGCTTCAGTTTGTCGCTGGCCACAGTCGCGGTTTTGTCCTCGACCCCGCCGAGAATCGCGGTGCCGTCGACGACGACCTGCCAGTTCTCCGGCACACGGATTTCGATTCCGCCGAACATGGCTTTCATCGAGAGCGAGACATCGCCGGGAGCGAGGGCGGCCTGACGGAGATCGAGTTCGACACCGCCGAAGGCGACGTTGATTGTCCCGCCGGTGAATTGCTGTGTTGTGAGGGCCTGCTCCACACCGCCAAACATGATCCATTGGTCCATGGAATCGGCGTCGGAGATCTTATCGACGGGCGGCCGGGAATGGCGCAGAAGCACCCACACGCCGAGCAGA
Source organism: bacterium (assembly GCA_021813505.1). Lineage (GTDB taxonomy): Bacteria > Zixibacteria > MSB-5A5 > WJJR01 > WJJR01 > JACRMA01. The sequence goes on from JAKAKI010000084.1 coordinate 89,775, forward strand.
ATCAGCATGGCGCTGGCCATCAGGCCGAATCCGCGGGAGTCCATCACGTCGAGCTCGACCGCCTGTAAGAAGATGCCCAGGAAGATCAGGAACAGCGCCGACACGGAAGACTGGAAGCGGCGGTTGGCCCAATGCCACAAACCCAGGACGATGAGAATGCACGGCCACCAGGTCCCCACGAAGTCCCAGAAGTGGAGCACGCGCATTTGCGAAAGCAGGAGCAATAGTCCAATGAGGACGAGGATCGAACCAAATACGAACCGGCTGCCACCGCCACTTACCTTGGCCATCGCGCACCTCCACGTTCCGGCAGGGATATTGATGAAGGTTCAGGTCGCATCATTCGGGATTTGATACGGAGGGATGGGCCGAAGGTTGCGGGCCGGATGGGGCGGACAGCAGATCCTTCGTCGCCTTGCGACTCAGGATGACATTTTGCTCATTCTTCGCCAAAGGGCACGGGCTGGAAGCCCATGCCGTCAGAGGCCACCCGTATCGACAGCCTGTTTGAGTGGGTGCCACGGACAAGGAGGACCGAGCGGTTTCTTGCTCGGGCCTCCTTGCCCGAGACTTTCTTGACCGGCCAGAATGCCACGGACAAGCGGGTTCTCCAAAAAGCCGGAGAACCAGCTTGTTCGTGGCACCCATTAGCAGAGGGAATCACTTCGGGCAGAATGCCGGGTAGTAGTCGTTGCCGCCCGAGGAGACTTTGGTGACGTTCTTGCCTTCGGCGTCCATGAGATAGATGTAGCCATCGTTGGAGGCAAAAGTCAGCCATTTGGAATCAGGCGACCAGCTCACCGGCGCGCGGTGGGGTGTGATTGTTGCCGTCTTTTCGAATATGCGTTTCTTGGAGAGCGTCTGCGGATCAATGATGTAAATGCCATTGTCGCTGTCTTCGCTGTTCACGCAGGCGATCGATTTGCCATCCGGCGACCATTCGGGAAACATGAGATTGGTGAGTGCGCCGGCGGCTTTGCCGAGTTCATCTTCGGAGCGCACAATACCGGTGCCGGGTTCGATCACAATCCCCATGGGCTTCATGTCGCTGACGTAGACGAAAGCGACTTTCGAGCGATCGGGTGACCAGGTCGGTTGGATTCCCTGGGATTCGCGCGGGGCGGCGCCCTTGCGCGTCAACGCGTGAACTTCTTTGGCGTCAAATGTGCGCCATTCGATCTGATAATCGGGTTTCTCGGCGTCGACCTGATTGGCGTTCAAGTCGTGCACGTACAAAACGTACTTGCCGTCTCTGGACCATTCGGGTGTGTGGGACCCATGATTGTTTGTAACCCAAAACCAGGCATTGACCCGGGCGGAATCAATATGCTTGAGGAAAAGATCAAACAACGGGTGCTTGCCCCCTCCGGCGTCGGGGAGCGAGTAGCTGTAATCGCCCTTGCGCGCAAAGGTGATGCGTTTGCCATCGGGATGCCAGGCGAGCCGGCCGGTCACGTTGTCAAAGGCGACCAATTGCTTCTCGGTGCTGCCATTGGCATCCAGAATCCAGACGTTCATATTGCGGACGAACGCGATCTTGGTGGGCAGTTTGACCGGCTTGGTCCCGAACATACCCTGGGCGGAAACCCCAGACGCCAACGCCAAGCTGATACCGACTGAGAAAACCAGACACTTAACACTGACTTGCCGCATGTACTCCGTCCTTTCGTGCGTCTACCCCACTGGGCCTTTATACATCCGTCGGAACTCTCCGGCCCGTGGCGGGATGACATATTAACATGATCGACCGCCCATTGCAAATCCTGTGGGGTGGGCAACCGCGCCCCAGGGATTCCAAGGGAGCACCCGGTTGGCGCCGTTTGATTTGCAGAGCGGAAGGCGGACCGCAGAGGGTTCCGTCTGGGTCCCGGCATCGACCGGATGGGCTGAGACGGTGAGCACAGACGGCCCTACGGACCGTTGCAAATTGCGACGGGACATGCAAAAAGGCCAGTAATTCATCCTGTTATGGGTTTTCATCTCCGCGGCACATGATCGTATCGGATTGACCTGCCGACCCTTAGGAAGAGAGCCGTCGATCCGGCCCATGCTTTGCAATAAACCCTGCAGGGTGATCGCGAGGACACGGCTTGATCAGGGCATTATCAGGAGGCGGACAGTCATGAGAGCAACGGGGCACGATTCAATAGGCCGCGGAAGCGGAGGACGTCTGTTGTCGGGCCATCGGAATCGCGGCCGCGCCGCCGGCTTCACGTTGATCGAACTGATGGTCGTGGTGGTCATTATCGGAATCCTCGCCGCCCTGGCCATTCCGCGCTTCATGGCGGCCGCGGTGCGCGCCAAGCAGGCGGAAGCCAAGCAGATTCTCAAACAGATCTATGTTCAGGAACACGCCTATCGGCAGTATTACGAGCGGTATTGCATCCCGCCCGGCCCGGCCGACAAGAACAATCCCACGGCCTTTGCGCCGCTGGTGATCGAAATCATGAGCAGTGCGCGGTATACCTACACGATTACAACTGCCGATGGCGGCATCGTGACTTTTACCGCCCAAGCGACCGTTCCGAATCCCGGTCTGGACGACGATCCGGCGCCTGACACCTGGACGATCGACCAGAGTGGTACTCTGGTCGCCGTCAGTAACGACGTCACAGACTGATCGTTCTTTCGGAAAATTCGCCGTTAAGTTTTCCGGCGTGGGTGGTCTCATCTGCGCCACCGGATACGACTGTCTCAGAGGGCAGCCAGCGGACCAGGGGCCCGCATCCCCCCTTCCTTCGACGCCCAATCAGTGTGTACGCGACTCCGCAGTCATCCCCTCGCTCGGGTCATTCGCTCTCAACTGTCGTTCCTTGGCCCGCCGGCCAAGTCGTACCCCAAATCGGGTCGCCTCAACGGGCCTCGAAGGCACACCTCATTGGCGAAAAACCAACCCCCAGAGACGTGCGGTCTACAGGCAAGAGATCATGACGTTTCAGTGCAAAATGCAAAGGCCAAGGCAGAATCCGAGAGAAGCCCGGCAGTTTGGTTGGCGCAGAACGCGAGTGTTGGCGCGGGTCCATAGTTCGCCCAAGTCGAAGCGGTTTGATTTCAGCGGCTTAGCGCTTTCCTGGAATGAGGGACTTCCGGCGGCGGGGGCGGCACATCATTTGCCAGTACAGGAGATGGCACGAGCAGTTGGGGGGTGCCGAGAGAGGGAAGCAGAGACGAGAACAGAAACCAATCTCTAGAAGAAGGAGGATCGAGATGCTGTCCAAGTTCCATCGCACCAACAAGGGTTTCACCCTGATCGAATTGATGATCGTGGTGGTCATCATCGGCATCTTGGCTGCCTTGGCGATTCCGCGTTTCATGGCCGCCAGCACCAAGTCCAAACAGAGTGAAGCCAAGCAGCTCCTCAAGCAGATCTATGTGATGGAGCAGGCTTATCGGCAGGAATTCGACGTGTATTGGGGCAACGGTATTTCCGCGGACAGAAACAACCCGGACAACTTCGCGCGGATCGGTGTCCAGATCATGACAGCGGCGCGGTATACGTATTCGCTCGTGGCCGCGGCCAACACCTTCACTTGCACCGCCAACGTCGCGAACCCTGGCTTGGACGACGATGCGACACCGGACACCTGGACCATCAACGAGGCCGGTACGCTGCTGTGCACGTCTGACGACGCAACAACCTAAGACATCTGGCTTGACTTAAGCAGTGCGGACGGCGTCCCGCTCACGGAGCGGGGCGCCGTCTCGGTTTTTGGGTGGGAGTGGACTGAGTGGACGAAGTGGACTTAGTGGACTTAGTGGACGAAGTGGACCGGGCTAGGCACTGTCGGGATCGAGGCGCTGATAAAGGAACCATTCTGAATTGCCGGAGGGGGTGGCGCGGTCGAGGTAGAGTTCGAACAGCTCGCCTGAGCTGGTGCGTACGCGGTAGTAGTTCCGGTGGCGGCGGGTTCGCCAGTCGCGCTGAGAGGCACCTGGCGGGAAGCCCCAATCGAACCAGGAGAGGATGATTTCCGTGACCTGATACTCTGTCCCCTTCCAGATGAATGACACCGGCTGTTTGATCTCACCATCGGTGGTAACACGGATTTGTTCGCTGATGAATTGCGGGGGCATAAGTGCACCGTATCTCGATCAGGAAGGAAGATACCGAATTCCGCGCCGACTGTGCAATCGGCGCCCACAGGAGGTGGGCAGAGCCCACCCTATCATGAGGATTCGTCAGCCGTGTTCGGAGTCTTTGGGGCGGAGGATGATGCGGAGGGGCACGCCCTCGAAGGTGAAATGATCGCGCAGCCGGTTCGTGATGAACCGGATGTATGTCTCGCCGACCAGCTGGGGATAATTGCTGAAGAAGACAAAGACCGGCGGGATGCCCTCGGCCTGCGTGACAAAGTTGATACTGACGAACTTCCCTTTGGCGGCCGGTGGCGGCTTGTACTTGATGTCCTCCAGGACGGTGCGCCGTAGTTCATTTGTCGAAATGCGCCGTTTACGCTGAGCCTCGACGTTGGCCGCCACGGTGAGAACCTTGGCGGCGCGCTGCCCGGTCAGAGCGGAAATGAAGACCACCGGCACCCAGGCGAAGGTCTTGGCGGCCTCGTGCAGGTCGTTCACGTATGTCCCCGACGTATTGGTGTCTTTCTCGATGAGATCCCACTTGTTGACGGCGAAGACCAGCCCCTTCCCTGCCTCAGCGGCCGACTCGGCGATCTTGAAGTCCTGGACCGAGAGTTCCTGCGAGGCGTCGAGCAGCACGCAGACCACATCGGCACGGTTGATTGCGCCGACAGTGCGCAGGGCGGTGTAGTATTCGATTTGTTCTTTGACGCGCGCCGGTTTGCGAAGCCCGGCGGTGTCGATCAGGGTGAATGGCTGGCCCTCGAATTCGAGGCGTGTGTCGATGGCATCACGCGTGGTCCCGGGGATCGGCGATACGATCATGCGCGGCTCGCCCAACAGTTGGTTGATCAGGGATGACTTGCCCACATTGGGGCGGCCCACAATCGCCAGATGCAGCGACTCGGTTTCCTCGGCTTGGACCGGAGGAATTTTCGCGACCAGACGGTCGAGCAAATCACCAATCAGGCGGCCGCCGCGCGCGGAGATGCCAATCGGATCAGGAATTCCGAGCCCGAGGAAGTCATACAAGTTGGGTTCGTCGGCCGTCTCATCAATTTTGTTCACTGCCAGCACGACCGGGGTGGGTGTGTCGGTTCCGGGGATTTTCGATTTGCGAATCAGCCCGGCGATGGCGGCATCCTCTGGATGAATCCCCGTTTGAGCATCGACCAGAAACAGCACGAGATCGGACTGCTCGATGGCCAGTTCCGATTGCAGCGTGATGTGCCGCTGCATCTCCTCGTCGGATTGGAAGATCAACCCTCCGGTATCGATCAAGATAAACGAGTGCCCGGACCATTCGGCGGTGGCATCGTGGCGATCACGGGTGACCCCGCTGGTGGGGTCAACGACCGCCTGGCGCCGTTTCAGAATGCGGTTAAACAGCGTGGATTTGCCCACGTTGGGGCGACCGACAATGGAGACGATGGGGAGTCGCATGTGTGCGGGACATGGTACGGAATAACGGGGGTGGAGTCACGGGGAGAATGCAGCGAGGAATGAGGGACGTCGGGGCGCCCGTGAGTCACCGGCGACCAGATCGTATCACCAGGACGGCGCTGGTGCCCCATCCGAAGGATGGGCGTAAACGTAAGGCCTGCTCCGGATCGAATTCACTGTGAAGTCTGTCAGGGGAATCCCTCCGCTTATCATCGTTCTTGAAACCGCCAGAGCAGGCCTTACAACTTCCCCACCCTGTCGGGTGTGTTGAAGAAGTCCCCTGAAAAGCGGCGGCAGTTGCGTAAGGGGGAGGTTGCTTCGGCGCAAAGAGCCGCGCCTCGCAACGACATCACACTGGTCGTTGGCAATACAAAGGCACAATTGTCGTTGCGAGGAGCGTCTCCGCCGAAGGCGGAGGGAGCGACGAAGCAACCTCCCCCTTACACAACTGCCGCGATCTCGGGGACAAGATTTTCAACAGGCCCTGTCGGGTGGGGCACCAACCGACCGAACCGAATGGCTGTCCTTCGCGTTCATTGTGAGATGGTCACCAGGTGAGGAGCCATTGAGAGGAATCCGGGACGGTGAGCTTGCGATGGAGGATCGCACCGGAGGCGAAGCGGATGGTGAATTCGTATTGGGTATTGTTGGGGGTCAGCGTGGAAGTGGGAAACAGATCGAGGAACCAGTAGCCGGTGGAATCGGTGGCGGTGGTCATTTCGTAGGGGGAAATCACGAGGTTGCCGAAGCGGAGCGGAGTTTGGGCGATGCGTGCCTGGATGGTTGCACCAGAGAGCGTGTCGCCTCGGAGATTGCGCACCCAGCCATAAACACGGCACACGCTCGCGGTTGCCGGCGTGCCGGGATCATACTGAGCCGCCCACAGCGTATCCGATACGCCGTTCATTCCGACAACCAATGTCTCCGGCTGTGGTGCAAACAGCAAACCGGTCTGGTAACCGTACGCGTGGTAAGTCGAGGTTTCGAGAGTGAAGATAATGCGGCCGTTGGCATCGGTTGTTCCTCCGGCCGCGGTGGCGGTTTCGGTGGAGTTTCGCACGCGGACAAACACCCCTTGCAACGCGGTCGTGTCGGACCCATTGGGCCGCATGACGAAGAGTGTGCAGGGGATTGCGCCATTGCCGAGTCCGATGGCGGACAAATCGGCCTTGTAATCGTCAGCGGTGACATCTCTTGCGAGGTTGGAGTCGTGGACCGTGGCTGGAGTGAACAGACCACCGGGTACGACCTGGTAAGAGAAATTGGTGATGGGCGTGCGTCCGTTGATCCGAGCGCGCACCAGAACCTGATAGTCCCCCACCGATCCCGCGTTCGAGGCTTTGTGCACGAAAACGTATTGCCCGGTGCGATATCCCCCGGCGGTGGTCACGAGCGAATCGAACTTGATTCCTTTGTGCGACCAGATCACCGCAATCGTATCGGCGTCGGCGGCATTGCCAAGTGTGTCATTCACCGAGAAGGACATACGCACCGAGTCATTTGGGCCATCGCCGGCGAGGAGGGGGGCGACTGAGGCATGGGCACTACCACGGAGGAGGAGTAGCAGCGGTAGGATTGCGAGCGTAACGAGTCGATGCGGCGTGTTCATGGGACATTCTCCATGGATCGAGTGATTTTGTAGGGCGGGTGATTCGCAGGACTGTGTTCGTTCATAACAACTGGCCGAATGTGAAGCACCCGCCCTAGTCTGCCTGACGTAGGGGCGCCCCTGTGAGGGCGCCCGCGTGTTTCGGCGCGGGAACATCCGGGCGGCTAACATAGGGCCGCCCCTACCTGTCTGACGCGGAGCGCCCCTGTGTGGGCGCCCGTTTGTTTCGGCGCGGGAACATCCGGGCGGCCACACAGGGCCGCCCCTACTTCAATGGATCGGGATTATCGATCCAGGCGCGGCGGGGCGGACGAATCGGTGGCAGCGTGATCCAGACCAGGAGGGAGCCGGCCTGGGCGCCGTAGGTCATGGCGGTGCGGTCGACCCACGCACTGGACGTGTTTGTATTCGGACCGAGGTCCCAAAGCGCAAATCCATGGCGAGTGGACGCGGAGTCCAGCCATCGCTGAAACATCTGAGCCAATCCGGAACCCGACCAGGAATACCACGTGTTGACGGTGCTCACGTATCGCGACTGGCGGCGGATGACGTCACTCGCCAACCAATGGCCGGAATTCCAATCCACGCCGGGCGCGGCGGAATCCCAGGAGGGGAAGTGTCCCTGGGCGAAGGCAGCTTGGCTCAACATCTCCCCTACCGCGATGGTATCATTGGGGGCGGTGAAAGTGTTCTTCAGATAGAGCCAGAGCCTGGCCGAATCGATTGTGCTGCCGGCAGGGATGGCATCGGGACCGAACAGCGCGGAGTCTTGCGGAAAGATCATTCCGACTTGTTTCTGAAGCGGCGACGCCGCGCCGGTGCCCACATTCAAGTAAGAGGTACTTGAAATAAGTGTGTCCGGATCATCGGCGGTGATCCAGCCATCATGCACACGGTTCGAGTCGAGCCGTACTTTGACCCAGTCCCAGTTGGAGATCCAGAGTTCCAGCGCCATCGCTTTGCCGGTGTTGTAGAATGGCCAGATATTGGCGATGGCAAAGAAGTCCGCGTCGGCACCGTCTTCGTTCGACGCCAAAAGCATGATGCCGTTGGAAACGCTGTCGGTGCCGGCCACGACGCCGGCAATCCACGGTGTGACGTCGATGTGATACCGTGTCAGCGGGACGGGCGAAGCGATGGTTGCGAATGGGACTGCGTTGTAGTCGGCGGCGCCGGTCGCTCCCGGAGTCTGCCACATGATTGAGTCCGGGCAGGAGTAGACGGTCGCACCCTTGCGGTTGCGCCACGACGAGCGGCAGTAGTATGACCAACTGTCATCGTACGCGCCATAGACGCCACGCCCGTTAGCGTGCCGTTTGATGAAATGGCAATTCAGGCTGCCGGGCCCGCCGGAGATTCCGGTAATGACAAATGACAGCTTGGCGGAGTCGAGCCGGCAGTGATTGAAAACCGACTTGAACTTCAGCGTGTCTTTGATCGTGACCAGGATGTGCCCGCGAACACCGAAAATGTCGCCACAATAGATGGTTGGGTCATTCCACGCCGTGGAATTGTTCGAGCTGATCTGGCCGGCGGCGATCAGATTATCGGTGGAGTCATTCAAGACGATCAGACGCCCTGCAAATGTTGGCGTGGCGAGAGACAATGCGATGACCAAGGGAAGGACTAGTCTCATATGGGATCCAAGATGAAGTGAGGGATTGGGAGGGCGAGGCTCCTGCCGAGCCATCTTTCCGCGCGGTTAGCAGGTTAGCGCGCAAAAAGAGGCTCGGCGGGAGCCTCGCCCTCCCCCGTCGCGGATCGAGTCAGTCAGGACATCGACGAGAGTCTAAGTCCTCGTCGGAGGCAGCATCTGGATTGCGCACGACAACACCGAAATCGGAGAGTTCTTCGCGTCGCATTTCGTGGATCATGGCCCAGAAGGTCTTTTCGGCATCGGCGGCGGAGCGGAGTTTGTTTTTGAATTCCAGGAGACGGACAATGTCGGCGAGCTTGACATTGAGGGCGGCGGAGTCGACTTCGCGCCAGCAGCGCTCGAGAAGATCCTCGACCATGGCCAGATCGCCACGCGAATCCCTGGCGGTGCTATCCGGCGAAGTGGCTGCCTTTGGCTCAGTTGATATCGGGATGACGGCGGCCGCAGTGACGTCCGGCCCGGCATCATCCTCATCGAAATCAAATCGCAGGGGCATCCGTGAATCCAGGACGCGATTGATCTCTCGGCAGAGTTTGATCCAGGCGGCGAAAACTGCACCCCGCAGACCACGCCGGACCTAGCGCCCTCATGCGTGCGGCGATCGATGACTGCGCAAATGACATCATATCAGGAACCTGCCTCTGTGATCCACAAATCGACCAACCCGTCTTCCTCCGAGGCGCTGGACTTGGCCAGCCGGCACGCGGAGCTGCCGGGCTGGCCAACGAGGACGACTCCGATAGCGTTTCGGGGAATGATGATCACCACCGGATGATCGATGGCCGCCGGGAGGTGGTTCCCGCGATGGTCGGTCATACCGGCGTATGAGAGTTCCTGCGCCTGCCCGCCGAGGCTGAAGCGATAAAACACAACGCGAGTTTCGGCCGCATCGACCTCCGTACCGATGGCGTCGATGGTTTGTGTTTGCAGGTCGCCGGTGATCGAGAGACCGGGCACATACCAGGCACGGCGGGAGGTGAGTTGGGAATAAGTGGACGGATAAGACATAAGGGGCCTTCAGGATCTATTGGGGTTGCGCTTCTTCAGGTCCGTTTCGCGGACTGCAACGGCGCGATGGGCGCCGCGAAACGCGTGAGATGGTCACGGCCGGTGCGTTCGTAGCAGGCGGCAAGTTCGAGCCACACTTGCGCGGCGGCACGGCCGGCCGAGCCGGCGGCTCCCGATTCGGTGAGGCTGGCTGCGGCGCGAATACGGCAGACAGCGGCGACGGCCCAGTGCGTCTCCCCAATGATGATGGCATTCCCCGGTTCGTCGGCATAACGGGGATCAATCATGGCGAGAACCGACTCGGACGATTCCGCGATGGCGCGTTCGATCACGCCGTCCGGAACCGCGCCGAGAGGAACACGGTAATCGACGAGGACCGTCTGCCCGTCGGCAATTGCGCCGCCGGATTTGCGGGTGATGGTTCCGGCAGTGGGATCGACCGTGAAATCATCGCCGAGAGTATACACATGGAAGAAGCGATACCAGATTTCCACGGTCTGGCCGTTTGCGATGGCACCGGTTGTGAGCCGGCGCAACCGTCCACCCGGGCAATCGACGATGTAGTCCTCATTCTCGACATACACAACGGTCAGTGAACCGTCGGAGGCGACCAGCGCCGTGCCGGGCACGAGTTGCGCGTGTGAGAGCGCCACCCAGTCGGCCGCCAGCGCCCGGCTCTCACGGAACGGAGCTGCGGAGCGATCTGACTTGACGCTCACGGAGGAGAGGGTGATGCCGCCGTGAGGCAGGGCCGCTGCCTGAGTACCGGAAAGGGTGATGGCGATTCCGTCCACGGTAATTTCGCCGAGACGCAGATCGCTCAGATGAGCGCGCACGAGTTCAGGTGAAGTGAAAGGCATGGGTATGAGCGAATGTTAGCGGTGGACGGTTGGAAGCGTTTTGTGCGACTGCGAACGTGAGTCGGCCCACCAAATAGGGCGTATGCAATACGCCCCAGAATTGGTAGCACGGGCTTCCAGCCCGTGCCGCATGGGCAGGATGGGCGTGTTAAAGTAGTCGGTCATTCGGTTTTACTGCCGAGTTGCGGGAGGGCGAGGCTCCTGCCGAGCCATATCCTCGCGCGGAGGCATGGCTCAGCAGGAGCCTCGCCCTCCCACAGCCACACCGCACATGGAGAATCGTCGTCCGGCTTTTTCAACACGCCCAGGATGCCCATGCCACCATCTTCGCACACGCCGGAGTCAACCGCAGGAGCGGGCCCGACGTGCGGCCCGCTCCTACGCCCGGAGAGGGATGAGGGTTGTGAGGTTGGGGACTGCGGTGATTTGTGATCCAATGGGCGGCGTGGTGAACGCTCCAATGACGGCGGCGCGGATCCAGTATCGATTGGTGTTATTGACCAGCGTCTTCTGCCAGTCGGCGGGCATGGCGCCGCCATCACTGAAAAGCCGAATGCCGGCGTTGGCGGCATCGAAGTGGTATCCGCCCGAGACCGGGACAAAGACTATCCATTCGGCACCGTTCCAGTACGACCAGGCAACAACTCCCCCGCTGCCGACGGTGGAGAGAAGAATCCGGAGGAATGTGAACCGGTCATCGGCACCGAAGTACACGCTATCGTCGATGTGTGCGACCAGCGCCCCAGAGGCTGAATGGAAGAGATCGGCACCAGTGGCACTGGCAGCCTGTGAAGTGCGGTCGGCAAATGCGACACCGGCGTCTGCATCGAGGCAGAATACCGTGGCCAGCGTCGCGCACTGCGACAGCACGCCGGCCGGTGGAGTAAACTGGCCGCCGCTGCGATGCGACTCGAGTAGCTGATTCTGCGACGTGCCGATGGGCTGCAGAAACTGGGCATGCGGGGCATTGCTGACGTAGCTCAAGGATGGTGACGCCGCAGGATTGGTGCTGACTGTTTGCAGCGCGCCCCAGGTGGCGCCGTCGAATTCCTTGAGAAACAGCGCACCATCGGCGGCAAACAGGACACCGAGCATCCCGTCCGGCGCCACGGCCACGGCAAGATCACGGCCGAGACCGGTACCGGTGTACAGTGTCTCCGCAGAATTCCATAGGGCGGAATCCAGGGAGATGCTCCGGTTCTTCAGTGATGTCCCACCGGCAGTGAACAGGCAGTGAAGGTACCCGGCCCGGGTGGCGAGTTTGGCATAGGGATCGGTTGTCGTGCCCGACAAGTCGGTGCCGGCATCGGCGGATCCCGCACCGAATGTCAACCCGCCGTCGGTGGATTTCTTGACGCGAATCGTGATGACACCGGCGTCATCGCGAGTCCATGCAATCCAAATTCGGTCATACGCATCGATTTGAGGGGACGGATTGCGATTTGCCGACGTGCTGGAGTCGTAAACGGTGACCGGGGTCTGCGTGGCCCAGGTGCCACTCGCGAAAGTCAGTGTTACGCAGATCAGAGCGCCGGTGGCCACTTGGGTGTACGCGATGTAGAGATTCCCCTGCCCATCCATCACGGCGGCCGCGGAATCATCGGATGCGTCGGAGATGATGTTCGCCGGGGCTGACCATGAGGTGTAGGGCGAGTCAGAGCAGGACCAGGCGATGATCGATGGCGTACGAGCGTACACTGCGATCAGACGTCCCGCGAACGGACCGGACGGGATCCGAAACAGATGGTCCTGCGTGGGCAGTCCAGCCGGGGAGGCCGCAGTAGTGGTCGAGATCAGACGGTGGATCATGGAGTGGTTGCCGATATTTCGGGATGCAAGGCAGGGGCGGCCCGATGTTGTGGCCGCCCGGTCTTCGCGTGACGGTGAGACAGAGGCGCCCACACTGCGGCGCCCCTACGGGCCAGATATTCCTCTGTTACACCCAGACGCTGTCGAGGATTTTCACCGCGTCGGGGATGACCTTGGCGTAGGCGACCGATTCGGAGATCACGGCCTCCTCGAACTTCTGCTCGATGATCTTGTCGTACTCGACCGTCAGCGGCTGCGTGATGACTTCCTCCGCGGCGAACCGTTTGTCGAATCCGATCATGCGGTCGGCGGCGACTTCATCGGAGCGCACAAGCATCGAGCCCAGCGGGCTGACCAGTTCGCCGGTTGACTGGAAACGAAAACCGGCCATGGGATCTTTGAACTCGGACATGGTCAGGATCGTCTTGATCTTGTCCTTGGCACAGATCAGCGTGTTCATCTCGAACGGATGGAGTTCCGCCCAGAAGGCCACGAGGTCGGCGTACGCCAGCGTGCCTGAGGCTGCGGTGTTGATCACGCCGGCGGCATTCTCGTTGCCATCGCCGTTGATCAGCACATCGACGAGCATGCCGAGTTTGTCGACCTGCATGCGGTACCCGATGTACCAGAGAAGCACCTTGAACTGGGTCGTGGTGCGGTGGCGCAGCGCCTTGTACGACGCCTTGAGCGCCAGGCCGTAGTCCGGGACGTCGATCGAGTTGGTGCGCTCCGTGACGAGCACGGCGGGCACATTGGCGCCATCGCCGATGGGGCGCAGCGACCAGCGCTTGTCGGAGATCGTGGCGTCGACGTCGAAGGGCGTGTAACGGTTCCCCGCCACGCGCGAGGTCGAGCCCACCAGGCCGGCGAGTTCGGGACGCATGGCCTGGCCGCGGCGGATTTCCCGCAGCATGAATTCGGGCAGAAGCGCAGGCGCGCCGCGATAGAACAGTTCCACGGTGAGCGGGCTGGCGCCGCCAACGCGAATGCCGCGCGCCGCGAGCTGGCGTTCGAATGCATCGAGGGGCGACTCGGGCGCCGACGGGTCGTAGTCGTCGGTTTCGAGCAGTTCGGACAGGGTGAGACCACGGGATTCGGCTTCGAGGTAAGTGTCGCGGGTGATGGTGATGTCGCGGGCGCGGGCCAGATCGACGGGGCCGGTCAGGCGGGGTTCCTCGGCGGCCTTGGTGAGCAGCACGGGGGATGTTTCAGTGAAAAGTTTGTCGAGGTCCATTTGAGGCCCTTCTGAAAGAGAGTGGACGGATAGGACGGATGGGACTTATAGGACCTATGGGTCCTATGAAAAAACTAGTTCAAGAGCAGGGTGCAGTCGGTGGTGCCGTTGACGGCGAGGACGGTGCCGCGAGCGATGTTGGCGCCGACGGGATCGTTGCCGGCGAGAGCGGGTGCCTGCTTCACGGTGCCATTGGCGCCGCAGACGACGCGGTTGCCGACGACGGGATTGGTGGTGGTGATCGGAAGCGTGCAAACGCCGCCGATTTGGACAGTGGCGAGGCGATTGCCATTGTCCGCGTCGCTCAGTGTCAGACCGATCAGTTTGCCGAGCAGAATTGCATTGTCGGTGCCGGGACCGACTTCGTGGGAGGCGGTCAGGGTCACCGATTTGCCGAGGTGGATGTCGGTCAGGTCGTCGATGCCCGCGGTCTGATGGATCTTGAATGTGGCGAAGACCTCGGCCACCGATTCCAGGTTGTGGTCACGTACGGTCATGTGTCCTCCAAATGGGAGTGAGAACGGATTGTCAGCTGGATTTCAGGTTCTGAATTCGTCGTGCGTGTTCCGGCTGCGTGCGGCATTGGGCGCCGATTCGGGATGGCGGGCGCGCGAGGCAAACGCAAGATCAAGGCGCCGGTCGACCTGGTCGGCCAGTCGGAACAACGCGGCCGCATCATCTCCCGCACTTTGAATGTGCATTTCGACCGATTCGGAGTCCGTCGTCTCCGGGTTCAAGCGCGCAAGGGCGGTCCAGCGGCGGCGGATGCGAGTGCAGAGTGCGGCCTTGGCAATCTGCCAATTGTCCGTGTTCTGATCAGTCATGGGATTGCCTCAGGATGGTTTCAATACGGCCCAGGTGCGATTGCACTTCTTCACGCAGCGATTGCAGATCGTCGCGATGCGCCACATCGGTCTTGATGATGGTTTCGATTTCGATGAGCCGCCGGTCGATCTGCTCCACGGTCGCGCGGTCGGCCTTTTCATTCACGGTCAGGCGGATACCGTAGACGGTGCTGTAGTAGGCAGTCAAGGCGGCGGTCAGCGCGGCGAGGATGCTGCCGATGGTGCGGAGCGAGAATTTGGGCATGGTTTTCGTGGACGGAGTGGACTTAGTGGACTTAGTGGACAAAGTGGACGAAGAACTCAGGCACGGGTGCGGCCTAGGCCGCAGAGATAGGGCAGGCAGTGGATGGGCTGGCTGGTGCGGCGGACCCTGTGCACTGGTGAGTTGCAGGCGCGCCAGATGCCGTGGCGGTTGAAGACGAGATCACCGACGCGAAATGAGGATCGTGACACGGCGACAAGTTCATCGCAAATCGCGGGGTCCTGCGGATCGCGGCGGGCGATGATGTAGCGGTTTGTGCCATCCGAATTGGATTGGCGGTCGAGGACAATGCCGAAGACGACGCCGGACGGGATCCCGGGCGATAGTTTGCTGAACACCGGCTCATTGCCCAGACGCGTGCCGGGGTTTGCACCACGGTAGACCAGCGAGGTTTCGAGAATGCGGACGATGTCGCGGTATTCGTAGTGGGCAGTGGCCGCGACGCCGGATTCGTTGGTGTATTCGTGTCCCGGAACATGCTCGCAACTGCGGATATCACGCGAACAGATCGAACATTGGGGACGGCGGAACTCGAAGCCGATCGATCCTTCCTTCACCACGCCGCCATCGATGTCCGACGCGAGCCTGTCCCCCATCGGTCCGCGCATCCAGTAAAACCAGGTCTGCACCCATTGGCGTTCGCCGTCGGCGACACACCGGGCGGCGAAATTCCGCGCGACCGGCAGACGGGAATGGTCGTGCCCGATCAGAACGGGTGAATCGATCAGCAGTTCGCAGACGCGCGCGTGTTCCTCGCGGGGGAACCGTCCGCCGTGATCGTTCACCTCATCGGAGACGATGCGCAGCGAACGGACGTACACGTCGTTCGCGTTGAGCGGTTGGGGCGGATGGATGTGATCGTTGATGAGGGC
>JAKAKI010000036.1 GCA_021813505.1 bacterium
AGTCAGGCGACAGAAGCAAGATCACTTCCGTGTACATCACTCTTCACAACCGGTATCTCAACTTCTATGGACGCGTAATCGCACGTGACTTCGATGACGCCCTAGACGCCCATCTGATTGAGCGGTTCTATGGTGACATGTAGCGCCGGATGCGCTTCTGCAAGCACGGCGTGGCCGCGATCTTTGATCGCGGTCGGCCGGAGGCCGACTCAAAACGCCAGAACCGGTCGAGCGCGCCACGTTCGTGGGCGTGTTAAGCCTGGCTGGCCTCCGGCGAAACCGTATTACGACTCCCATCGTGACAAGAGTCGACTTCGGCGGGTGCGCGTGTGCAAGCACAGCGTGGCCGCGATCTCTGATCGCGGTCGGCCGGAGGCCGACTTAAGACCCCAAAACCGGTCGAGCGCGCCACATTCATGGGTGCGTCCGACGGGGCTGGCCTCCGGCGAAACCGTACTGCGATTCCCATCGTGACAAAAGCCGCCTTCGGCGGCCCGCGATCAGAGATCGCGGCCACACTCCCGCTGATTGCTCACCCCCGCGAAACGCTCTTGAGTCCGGGCACGAATTTTCCTATTCTGGCCCTTCTGCTCCGGCCAATTGGGTCGATAACCTGTGAGACTCAGTAACTTTGGAGGCTTTGTGGATAAAACGGAACTTCTGCTCAAATCACTCACCGAAGCACATGGCGCTCCGGGTGACGAATCCGAAGTGCGTTCTGTTATGGCGGCCAACCTGCCCGGTTATGCCACCGTCACCACCGACCGTCTCGGCTCGCTCATTGCCGAGGTTCCCGGAAAGTCGGCATCCCCGCGCGTCCTCGTTGGCGCCCACATGGATGAAGTGGGATTTGTCGTGCGCGAGATCACCAAGGAGGGGTTCATCAAGGTTCTGCCCCTGGGCGGCTGGTGGGGACATACCATGCTGGCCCATCGCGTGCTGGTCCAGACCCGCAAGGGTCCGGTCGTCGGTATCTTCGGCTCCCAACCGCCGCATCTGCTGGCCGATGAGGATCGCAAGAAAGTCATCGAGCCCAAGGCGATGTTCATCGACGTTGGCGCGATGGATGGATTCGACGTGGTCAAGAAGCTGGGCGTCCGCAAAGGCGATTTCGTGACCCCGATTTCCGATTTCCAGATCATGGGCAACAACAAGCTGTATCTGGCCAAAGCCTTCGACAATCGGATCGCGTGCGCTCTGGTCTGCGATGTGCTCTCCGCCACCAAGCCCAAGACTCTTGCCGGTCCACTGTTCGGTGTCGGCAGTGTGCAGGAGGAAGTCGGTCTTCGCGGCGCTGCGACCTCCGTGTGGGCGGTCGATCCCGATCTCGCATTGATCATCGATGTGGGAATCGCCCGCGACACGCCCGGTTCCGAAGGCGGGGCGGAAGAGCGTCTGGGCTCAGGCGTTTCCATTGGCGTCTTCGATGCCGGCATGATTCCGCACAAGTCCTTCCTCCAACTGGTGATCGATACCGCCGAGAAGAACAAGATCAAGTACCACCTCTCGTCGATGGAGCGTGGCGCCACCGATGGCGGACGCATGCACGTGTCGCGTTCGGGCGTGCCCGCTGTCTCAATCGGTCCGGCCGTCCGCTATATCCACTCGCACAATTCGATCTTTGCCCGTTCCGACTATGACGCGACTTTGAAGCTCGCTCTCGCGGTGATCAAGCGTCTCGATGAAAAGACCGTGGCGGAGATGATCGGCTTGACCCGCAACGCGAAACCGGCGGCCAAGGCAGGGAAGAAGTGAGTGTTCGGTTTTTCGATACCCGCCGGCGCGCGCTGGTGGATTTTGTCCCGATGACACCCGGCGAGGTGCGGATGTACACCTGCGGGCCGACCATCTACGGCCTGGCGCACATCGGGAATTTCCGGACCTTCCTCTTCGAGGATTTGCTTCGGCGGTACCTGAAGTATCGCGGCTATAAGGTCACCCAGGTGATGAACATCACCGATATCGACGACAAGACGATCCGTGGCTGCAACGCCAAGGGCATTCCGCTCGACGAGTACACCGCGCCGTTCCGGACCGCGTTTTTCGAAGACCTCGACGTGCTCCGGATCGAGCGCGCCGAGCACTACCCTTCGGCCACCCATCACATTGCCGAAATGGTCGAGATCACGCAGAAACTCCTGGGCAGCGGCAACGCCTACAAGGCGGAAGACGGCTCGATCTATTTCCGGATTGCGACCTTCCCCCGCTACGGCGCGCTGTCGCACATGAATCTCGCCGAACTCAAAGTCGGGGCGCGCGTCAATTCCGACGAATACGAAAAGGATGCCGTCTCCGATTTTGCCCTTTGGAAAGCGTGGGATCCCCAGGATGGCACGGTATTTTGGGATACACCGCTCGGACGCGGCCGTCCCGGCTGGCACATCGAATGCTCCGCCATGTCAATGAAATACCTCGGGCAGACATTCGACATTCACACCGGCGGTGTCGACAATATCTTCCCGCATCACGAAAACGAGATCGCCCAGTCGGAAGCCTCAACCGGAGTGCCCTTCGTCAATCACTGGCTCCACGCCGAGCACCTGATTGTCGAAGGCCGCCGGATGGCCAAATCACTCGGCAATTTCTACACGTTGCGCGACCTGACTGCGCGCGGTATACCCGCAGTGGCTGTCCGCTACCTACTACTATCCACCCACTACCGTCAGCAGCTCAATTTCACTTTCGAGGGTCTCGAAGCAGCCCGCAACGCCATCGGGCGTCTGCGCGATTTCCGCCAGCGCCTCACCGAAATCACTGGTAATGGCGACGGGCACTCTGAATTCGCCGAACTCATCACCCAATCGCGCACCGGTTTCGAGGCCAGTCTCGACGATGATCTCAACGCATCCGGCGGACTGGGCGTCCTCTTCGAATTCCTGCGCGAGGCCAACCGCCGCATGGATGCCGGGTTAGTCAATCGCAATGACGCGATTGAGGCTCTCAAGTTCCTCGACTCACTCGACACCGTGCTCAGCGTGATTTCTGACGACAAGTCATCCGATTCCAGCGACGCCCAAATCGAGCAGCTCATCCGCGACCGCGAGCACGCCCGCGCCACCAAGCAATGGGCGCGCTCCGACGAAATCCGCGCCGAACTAGCCGCCAAAGGCGTCATCCTGGAAGACACCCCCGGCGGCACGCGCTGGAAACGCAAGCTGTAGTGTGGGCTCTGCCCACTATTCTGGCTGGACGATAGGATTCGTGGCCCTGACCCCCGGTCAGGGCCTGCGTAACGCACGGTCGGTTCGCTAACGATCTTTCCCACGACACATGAGGTGAATTATGCCAGCCCTGACCGGGGGTCAGGGCCACCCGTCCTACCTCACTCCCGCACCGCCCCCCGCCTTGTAAACTCCCCGAAGTACGCCGCGTAGTCGGCATCGGTGAAGATCACGAAACGGATCAGATCGAACTTGTCGGGATTGTCCTCGACGAACTTGGAGACGCTGCCGATCGCGATGGTGGCTGCCTGTTTTACTGGAAATCCATATGCCCCAGTCGATATGCAGGGGAACGAGACTGATCGGGCCTGAGCCTCAACCGCGCGCATCAGACTCTCACGATAGGCCGACGCCAATTCTGTATTGTCTGACGCTAGCCCGGCGTAAATCGGCCCCACCGCGTGGATCACCCACTTGGCATTCAACCGCCCCGCTTTGGTGATGACCGCCTTGCCGGTCGGACAGCGGCCGATCTTCCGGCATTCCTCCATGATCGTGGGACCGCCCGCGTGATGAATCGCGCCATCAACCCCGGCGCCCCCGCGCAATCCGGTATTGGCGGCATTCACAATCGCATCAGTGGATTGCGTGGTGATATCCCCGCGATCCATCACCAATTTCGTCGAACCAATCGTGAGCGTCGGCACCGGCATGACAAACTCCCCTCAAACCAAATCACCACACTTCGTAATCATCGATCCTCGGGAGCTTCCA
Organism: bacterium; assembly: GCA_021813505.1. Classification (GTDB taxonomy): domain Bacteria; phylum Zixibacteria; class MSB-5A5; order WJJR01; family WJJR01; genus JACRMA01. The sequence continues at coordinate 3,936 of JAKAKI010000036.1, forward strand.
GAACAGACAGGAGGTGGAGGGAGGGCGAGGCTCCTGCCGAGCCTCTTTTTGTCCGCGCGGAAACATGGCTCGGCAGGAGCCTCGCCCTCCCATCCCACCTGAATCCATACCGTGTTTGTCCAACGCAAGCAACGCCATGGTGTCATGTCCTATCGCGTCGAAAGCACCAACAAGCGCGGCTCAGTCATCTCCTGGATTGCCCAACGCGCCCCCTCGCGTCCCATTCCGGAGTCCTTGGCCCCTCCATATGGCATCATATCGACACGGAACGTCGGCACATCATTATGAATCGCCCCGCCGACCTCGATCGTCTCGTACGCCTTCCAAATCTTCCGAAAGTCATTGGTGAATATCCCTGCCTGGAGCCCGTAACGTGAATCATTCACCATGCCGAGCGCTTGATCGAATGAATCGTAGGTGGCCACGACCACCACCGGCCCGAACACTTCGGCGCAACTCACCTCGCAGTTCCCCGGCACATGGGTCAGGACCGTGGGAGCATGCACCGAACCCTGGACCTTGTTCCCGGTCAACACGCGCCCGCCGCGTGCCACCGCGCGTTCGATCCACTGGCTCACCCGCTCGACATTTGATTTGTCTATCAACGGACCGCACACTGTTTTCGGATCCGACGGATCACCGTACGGCGTCGCGTCGGCTGCCGCCACCAGCGCGTCAGTGAATCTGGCCGCGATGCTCTCGTGCACAAATACCCGCTGTACCGATATGCACGACTGCCCGGCGTACCCGAATCCGCCGGTCGCGATCTTACGCGCCGCAGTTTCCCGGTCGGCGTCCGGTTCGACAATCGCTGCCGCATTCCCGCCCAACTCCAGCGCGACTTTCTTCTTTCCGCACAAAGCCTTGATTTGCCACCCGACTTCGGCGCTGCCGGTGAATGTCACCAGTGCGACCCGGCTGTCCGTGATCATCCGCCCGGCGTCGCTCCCACTTGCGAGGACGACCTGAATGCCCTCCTTGGGAAGGCCGGCTTCCATCGCCAGTTGCGCCAATCGAAATCCTGTCGACGGTGTCTGTGATGCCGGCTTCAGCACAACCGGACACCCGGCCGCAATGGCCGGCGCAATCTTGTGCGCCACCAGATTCAGAGGGAAATTAAACGGCGTGATGGCCGCGACCACGCCAACCGGAAACCGACGGATGATTCCCTGCCGTCCCGCGCCGACCGGCGAGGCATCCAATCCCAGTATCTCCTGCTCGTAATACCGCGCCCAATGCGCCGCATCGGCAATCGTCTGCGCGCAACGTTCGGCTTCGATCTTCGCCAGCGTAATCGGCTTGCCAGCTTCCTCGCAAAGCAACTGCGCCAGCTCATCGCGATGCGCAACAACCGTCGCGCTGAATCGCTCAAGAATCTCCGCACGCTCATACGGTGCAAGAGCTGCCATCGTAGCCCTGGCCCCCAATGAGTTATCAATTGCCCGGGCAACAATTGCCT
>JAKAKI010000049.1 GCA_021813505.1 bacterium
GACCAGATTGCTGGAGGAGTATCGGGAAGGCATCGAACGGGCGAAGCGCAATCGGCTTCGTCACAACCGCGCGGAGACCGACGTCACACTATCAACTTTTGCGGCAAATTCTGTCTGACACAGGACACAGAGAGTACTCATGGATCAGCATCCTTATCTTAGTTACCCTCTGTGAATTGTGCCAGAGTAGCGCGGCGGCTGGCGGAGACGATGTAATCCTAGGTTTCGTGTGTGTCGATTCGGTGCGACTGGTTGCTGCTCCGAGCCCGCGTGCATCGAGGCTGCCAATGGTTCTCCATCACAATGATACCTGTTCGATCATCGGTAAGTCACAGAATGGCGAACTGTTGTGCGTATCACCGGTGGCCGACACAACTACAACTGGGTGGATACCATACTGGCTCCTGACGTCCCACCCAACTTCGGCGTCGGTAGGTAGCAACCTTCAGCGTTTCAAGGTATGGCGCCCGCCCGGAGCACAGAAGTGTGTCGTATCTACCACCGATGGTTTAACATCCAAGGACATGCTTCTATCCCAGACGGAGATCGATCGACTGCGGAATTCTGACTGTTGGGACACTTGGTTCTCGTATGGGATTGGAGGACCCGTGGACATCTATCTCTATAATCGAAGACAGTACTTGTTCGAGGTAGGTAAGGATAGCACATGCTCTTTCATGCTAGGGAAGAAGACCTTTCGCCCACGAGACGGAGCGGTCTATGTTGTGGAAGGGAACGCCCTCGTCGAGAGAGCTTTCATTCCCGATGTCAGGCATCTAATCTCAAGAAGCGACCTCCCCAAGATAGGGAAAGACGTTACATCCGAGGGCATAATCGCCTCAGCGACCTTCGTGATTAAGAAATGCAAATGACTGCTTGCAGCTTTCATTGACGCCGAGTGCGAGGCAAAGCAGTTGGAGTGCTCGTTGGTCCCTCGAATAGATAGTCGGCAACCAGACGACTCACATCTGTCACAACACGGTGCGGCGCCAATCAGCGTCGCATTAGCCGCTCAGGCGACGGAGACGGCTCGCCTCAACCTGTCATCTGACACCCGTGCATAGATCTCTGTCGTCGTAATCTGCCGATGTCCCAAGGCTCTCTGCACCAAATACAGGTCCCCAGTCTTCTGGTAGAGATGGGTGGCGAAGGTATGCCGCAGGGAATGGACCGAGAACGGTCGGCTGATTCCGGCCAGCCTGACCCACCGTGCGAAGTTAAGTTGGATCTGCCTCCCACCCAACCGTCGCCCCGACTTGGACCGAATCAGCGGCAAGTTGCCGCCACGTTTGGCTTCAGCGGCGCTTTCGCCGAGGTGGCTGGCCAACATGGCGGCCAGCCCGGAATCGAGGAACGCCCGCTCCTGTGCACCGCCCTTGGCCCGGATGTGGAGGGTGCCGGTCTGGAGGTCGATGTCCCCCACATTCAGCCCCACGAGCGATCCCAGCCGGATGCCGGTGCCGAGCATGATCTCAAAGATCAGCCGGTCACGGGCGGCGAATTGGCCCTTGTTCTCGGCCAGAACCGCCCGCAGCCGCCGAATCTCATCGTCGGTGAGCGTCGATGGCTCCTTGGCAGCGGCAGGCGCCGACCGGATCAGCCGGGCCGGGTTCTCCTTAATCCACCCCGATTCCACGCAGAATTGGAAAAACGACCGCAGCGCCGACTTGGTGCGGTTGATGGTGATGGGCTTGCGGGGCTGGCCGTCGAGCGTGTTGAGAACTTCGTCACTGATCAAAAACCTTGCCAGATCGTCAGGTTTGATCGCAGAAAGTGACCCATCCCGCCCCAACCAGCGGGCGAAAGCCGCCAGATCCCGGGCATATGCCTTCTGCGTGTGTACCGAGCATCCGTTGGCCGCCAGTTGGCGGGTGAAGTGGGTCGTGGCTTGAGATAATCGCATAAGGCCTCCTCAGTGTGGTGAACGACGCTTGGCGCGGAAGTGATTGCGTGAACTCCTGCCGCAAAGCGATTGGTTCGTGGTGGATTCCCAGGTATACTGTGTCGGCGAGGATGCGCTTTTCGTAACTTAATGATAGCTTGGGTCTTGGTGAACACTGGCGCGACTATCAACCCGACGACGCGGGGAACAAGAAGAAACCACAGCCGGTGGGGTGTACGAGTTTCATGACAGCAGATCATTCAGCCCGAGCAGTCATGATCGTTCGATGCCCACTTCATCGAGGAATCTGAGGCGGAACAGTGAACCCCCGTAAACGCAATAGAGCCGGCAAGAAGGGGATGCGGCGCACCCGCAGTTATCAGGACAGGGAGCTGAAGCTGCTCTGGGGAATGGCAGCGGCAAGATGTGCATTCCCAGATTGCCAGATTGTGTTGGTAGCACCACCGACCAAGTCAGACCCATCAGTGGTCCTCGGCCAAGTCTCCCACATCGTCGGCTTAGAAGATGACGGTCCAAGGGGAGACCCGGCCTACCCTGACAGCCTTCGAAACAAGTATGAGAACCTCATACTGCTTTGTCCTGGTCACCACAGCCTCGTCGACGGCCAAGATTCCTCCTACTCCACCGACACTCTAAAGAACTGGAAGGTGGCACACGAACGTTGGGTACTCATGACCTTGGCAGCCCAGATGCCGAGGGTGTCGTTCGCAGAACTCGAATTCGTTACGAACGCCATGACGAGCAATCCTTGTCCACCCACCGAGTCATTCGTACTCGTACCTCCAAAGGAAAAGATGGAACGGAACGGATTGACCGCCCACGTAGGTTCACTCCTCACAATGGGGCTCGCAAAATCACAGGAAGTGGCTGCCTTCATCGAACGGGCCGCAGACATCGATCCGGAGTTTCCGGAGCGACTCAAAGGACGTTTCGTCGCCGAGTACATAAAGCACCGGAACTCGGGCCTTTCCGGCGACGCACTATTTCAGGAGCTTCGCGTACTAGCTTCTCGAGGCAGTCAGGCGTTTGAAAAGCAGGCCGCAGGAATAGCGGTTCTATCATACTTGTTTGAAAAATGCGAGGTCTTTGAGTCATGATACTCCCCACGAAGCACGTCTCGACTCAGAGGTCCCTAATAGGTGTTGGTGCCACGCTGCTCGCAAACCTAGAACAGCCGCGCACCGTCAGTCGCCTTTGGGAACAAGTTCGAGAGCATCCCAGTGTTCGAACATTCGAGCGCTTTGTCTTCGCCTTGGACCTCTTGTACTTGCTGGGGGCAGTGGAGTTCGTGCGAGGGCACCTCAAGAGGGTATCCTGATGCTGCGCGCCGTCCGTGCTGATAAGCCCGGTTTCCGTCCGGTCACCTTCGAACCGGGGTTTAACGTCATCCTCGCAGATCTAACTCAGAAGTCCACGGTGAAGGACACTCGAAACGGTCTCGGAAAAACAACCCTCATCGAAATCATGCACTTCTGCCTCGGAGCGGACCGCTATGAGGAGAAGCTCGGATCGCTTGAAGACTGGACCTTTCATCTCGACTTTACAGTGGGAGAACGACCGGTCACTGCGTCACGACGCCTGGACGACGCAGGAAGAGTCCTGGTCGAGGCGGACACGGCCGGCTGGCCCCTGCAGCCGCGGGAATACGCGGACCATACCTACGGGTACTCACGAAACGACTGGACCAAGCTCCTCGGGGCGCTCTTCTTTGGCCTCCCAGTCGAATCAGGAGGAAAGTACGCACCCTCCTTTCGCGGACTCATCTCATACTTCATACGACGAGGACGCGACGCCTACTCAAACCCATTCGAACACCACCGCAAGCAGAAGACTGTCGACGCCCAGCTGTTCAACGCCTTTCTCATGGACCTCGATTGTCAGTACCCGGGGCAGCTCCAGACTCTCAAGGACCGCCTCAACGCCCTTGAGAACTTGCGCAAATCAGTATCGGATGAGACCGTGTCTCGATTCTTCGGGACGATTGGAGAGCTTGAAGCTACACGTGACCGACTAGAAGATAAGGTCGAACGCACTGCCGAACAGCTTCGGAGCTTCAAGGTGCACCCCCAATATCAAGCCATAGAAAGAGAAGCGAACGACCTTACACGCCGGGCTCACGAACTGGAGAACGACAACATTGCCGATACACATCTCCTCTCTCTATACCAGGAGACGCTCCAAGGAGAGTCATCCCCCCCAGATGACAAGCTAATCGGGCTCTACAAAGAGGCCGGCGTCGCCTTACCGGGCGTGGTACTCAAACGCCTTGAAGACGTCAGGACATTCCATGAAAACCTGATTCGTAATCGCCAAGCATTTCTTCAGACCGAACTCGAGCGAATTCAATCAGCTGTCGACAGCCGAGCAGAGCAAATCACACTCGCGACAGAACGGCGTGCGGAGCTTCTCGCTATTCTCAGTACCCACGGCGCATTGGAGGAGTTTAATCGCCTGAACCAACTCCATCTGGATGACATCGCTGCCCTGAAGGATGTGCATCAGCGAATACAGCGTCTCCGGGAGTTCGAAGAAGGAAAGAGCCGCGTGAAAATCGAGACCGAGAGACTCAACCAAATGGCGCGGGGGGATATCTCAGATCGTTCAGCCGAGCTAAGACACGCGCGCAACATATTCAACCGCAACTCCGAAGCTCTCTACAACGTGCCCGGGAAGCTCGTCATCGACGTATCAGATACAGGTTACAGGTTCGATATCGAAATCGAACGCTCGGGAAGCCAGGGTATCGAGTGCATGAAGGTCTTCTGCTACGACCTCATGCTCGCCGAGCTCTGGGCGGAACAAGAGCGTGGCCCGAAGTTCCTCGTTCATGACAGCACGATCTTCGACGGGGTTGATGACAGACAGGTCGCTCACGCGCTTGAGCTCGCCGAGCGGCTGTCTCGCGAGAAGGGGTTTCAGTACGTCTGCCTTCTAAACTCTGACGATATCCCGACGGGAAGGTTCTCCGAAGGATTTGACTTACGGAGATTCGTAAGACTCAGGCTAACGGACGACAAACCCGCCGGGTCGCTGCTTGGGTTTCGGTTCTGACCTTGAGTCAGCGACCAGTGAGCTGCGCTTGGATTGGTTCAGCCAAAATCGGACATGATACGGCGCTCAGGGCTTGACTCCCCTTCCCACCCCTCGGTGTCCAAGGAGAGGTGGGGAGGTGCCTTTGCCGATACGCCGGAAGCTCGACTTCCCACTGGTCCGCTCACGGGAGAGGCCTACGGTGTTAGCACACGGCACATTCGTATTCCGCTGGCTTCGACAGTAGCACGCCCTTTATCTTGAACTTGATAATGGGCCAGAGGGGAGACTCAGGCATAGGATTGGTCTGTCCCCGTTTTTGTTGACACCCGGTTATTGGGTTTTGGCCGCAAGTTGGCACTCGAACTCGTCGGGGCTGAGGTAACCCAGAGTTGAGTGCAACCGCGTCCGGTTGTACCATCCTTCGAT
>JAKAKI010000079.1 GCA_021813505.1 bacterium
ATTCGTTCTTCCATCCGCTTGCGGTCCTCACCAGCTTCTTCGAGTTTGCGCGCCGTCTCATTGGGTGTTTCATCAGGCTTCTTGTCCCGAATGGCGCTGATCGCCGCCCGCGCCGCCCGCTGCTCGGAGGGCTGTGGGCTTTGCTGCGCCACCCGTTCCAATGCCGGAATCGCCGCGTCGATCCCAAGCGCACCGAGCGCGTTCATCACCGGCTGGCGAAAGTTCTTGTTACGGTCACCGAGATACTTCTCCAGTGCCACCCGGTAACGGTCCAGCTTCGTTTTGTCCTTCTCGAATTCCGCCAGTGAGCTGACCAGTCCCACAGCGGCACCACGCACCGGCGTGGGATGACCGGGCGTGGCGTAACGGAGTCCCAAATCGATCAGCGTGGGGTCCTTGCTGCGTCCCAGGGCGGTAAATGCGTCGCTCGCAATCGTGTGTTTCTCGGATGGCTGATCGAGTGCCCACCGGGCCAGAGATTCAGCACGCTGGGGATCGGCCATCGATGCCGCATCAACCGCGGAACCGCGCAACGGCGCTGGAGCATTCGAACGCGCGATCGCCTCGAGTCTGGCGAACGCGCGCTGGTTGTTGTCGAACTTCCCAATCGCGTAAATGATGCTGTTGCGGGTGGACAGATCGGGATCGTCGAGCCCGAGCAAGAGCGAATCCAGCGCTTCCTCTCCACCCAGCTTCGCCAGCGCGTCCGCCGCCGTGCGGCGCACGGCCGGTTGCCGATCGCGGCGCAACGCCGCGGTGAGCGCCGCCAGGCTCCCCGCCGACTTCTCGTGCTTTCCCAATCTCTCGACCGCGCGCAGTCTGGCCAGCACGCGCTGGGGATCTCTGGACTGGGCGATCAGGACCGTCGTGGAGGGATCATAATCGATGTCCGCGAGCAGCCATCCTTCGGGATCGATCAGGATATACGTTGGCGGATTCGAAACCGGAATGAACAGTGTGTTGTCGAGCTTGTCGATTCTCACCGTGTAATGCTCGCGCCCCGGCGCCGTCACACATTCAATCGCCAATGGAATGTCGAACACCGGTGTCACCGCGTCGACCTTCTGCGTCTGCTTGACGTCGATGCGCAACAACCGCGTCTCACTATCAAATGATGTCTGAACCTTGAGTTGGGGATGTCCACCGTGATAAATCCACTGGTCGAAGAATCCGTCGAAGTCCCGGCCGGATACTGTCTCCAGTGCCCGCTTGAAATCCTCTGTTTCCACCGGGCGCGCCGCATTGTCCGTCACATAGCGATGAATCGCCGCCCACCAAATCGAATCTCCCAACATCCCGCGGATCATGTGCAACACGGCCCCGCCTCGGCTGTACGCATAGCCGTCGAACAGCCGTCCCGGATCACTGTACTGATGTTGGACGGTCGAGCGCCGGTAGCCACGGGATGCCCCCATCCCGCCCTCCTGCGTGCCGTTCACGCTGATCAGGAATCGGTCGTGCCCCCAGCGATGCTCGTCCCATAGATCCCCAAAGTAAGTCGCAAACCCCTCATTCAGCCAATTGTGCGCCCAATCGCGGCACGTCAGCAAATCGCCGAACCACTGATGCGCCAGTTCGTGCGCGATCAGCCCGTTCGACCGATCACGGTAATAGTCGTGCGCCTCCGCACCGTGGAGGGTGCGCTCGGCCTCGATGGTCATCGAGGCGTTCTCCATTCCGCCGTAGGTGAAGTCGGTCACGAACACCTGCGCGTATTTCTCGAATGGAAACGGCACGCCGATTTTCTGCGCGAAGAATTCGATCATTCCCGGAGTCTCACCCGCCGATCGTTTGAGCTTCTCCCCTTCGCCTTTGCGGGAGTAGTAGGTGACGGGGAGACCATCGATCGTCTTCTCCGTGAGTGAATCAAAGGCTCCCACCGCCACGGCGATCAGGTAATTGCTGATCGGAACCTCTTCGACCCAATTGAAAGTGCGCGATCCATCCGGATGCTCATCGAGCCGCACCATGGCGCCGTTCGAAATCACCACGTTCGGACGCGGCGTCGTCACGGAAATGGCGGCCGTCGCCTTGTCATCCGGATAGTCGTAGCCGGGGAACCAATACCGGTTATCCTCCTCCTCCCCCTGCGACCAGATCATCGGCATCTTCTCCGGGTCTTCCTTCACAGAGGGAATGAAATACAGCCCCATCTCCGGCTCACCGTGGTAGTAGATCTGAATCCAGGTTGTTTCCGGAGGACTCACGGGTTTCGCAAACGCGACTTCCAGGCCATGACCGGGGTCGATGAACGTCAGACTTGCACCCATGGCGTCTTTGATGCTGTCGATGGTCAACCGCTCCGAATCCAGTCGCAGCCGTTCCAATCGCGGGAGAATCGGCGTGAATGTCAGCGTGACCGACCCGGCAACCCGCACAATCAAGGGATCAAGCTGGACGTCGATCCGTGTATCGATCACATCAATCTGCCGGTCGCGTCCCCAATGCCACCCCGCCGAATCCGCCGCCCAGCGCGAATCGGCCACGTCCGCGTGAGCAGAGAACCACAGCCCAAGACACATGAACACGACGAACACGCCATAAACAGAAGGACTAAGCAACCGGCTCTTGCCCGAGAGTTTCTGCGATCTCCGATTGAGGCTGCGCACGACGCCAAAGTGGTACATCGAACCTCCCCATCAAGGGTGCACTCCGATCCAACCCCTATTCATGTTGATGAACCCGGGGCAAGTGATTCACCGCCGTCAGCCGTCGCTTCCTCAGCCGAAAGCTAAAATGCCTGAACCCTGCTAACGCCAGCGGGAGAAGCAGAAGGTAAGCCGGTAGAAGATATCTTGATTCTGTGTGCACCGGGAAAAGAAGTACCGCCGTGTACGCGGCATAAAGCACCATGATAAGGCCAGCCGCAGAGTGTTCGTGCCAGGACCTAACCGCGCCCAGGACAACGAGAACATAGAACGCGAGCATCAGAATTCGACCAGTGAAGAACAGTGGTGGGTTATCGTCCCTTGCCCCCTTTGTACCGGGGATGAAGCTCCATACAAAGAACGCCTGTCTGGCGCAGCGCCACAGGTAGATTCCCTTGTCCGTTTCCAGGTTTCGCAGAGCCATTTGCCGATAGCGCTCGTTGGGACCCCAGTTGAACTCGAATTCACCCGCCATCGCCTCCTGAAAGGGCTGGGAGTTTATGATCGCCTCCCGCCCATGCAGCATATGTTGCTCCCACAGAGTGGAATCCGTCATGTAGTATAAGGGGCCCCAATTCGCCACCATTGGAACAAAACGGCCGAAATCCCTCTCATTACGCACCAGCCAGGGCGCCGTGGCCAGAATACTGATCGCCGCGACCGCAATGACATGACGCCAACGCACGCCGTGAAACAGAAACGGCAGCAATAACAGCGCCAGCGGCCAGAAGAAGTTTACCGGTCGCACGTACGACGACATTCCCAGAAGCAACCCGCTGACTACGCACAACATCATTCGCTTCGTCTCAAGCATCCGGACCAACGCCAGCAGACCACCTGAGAGCAGCAAGAGGAAGAGCGGCTCGGCCAGCATCAACCTGGCGAGATCACGCAAGGGGTCCGCAAGGACCAAGAGTCCTAGCAATCCGAGTGACCATGACGCCCCGAGAAACCTCCTGCTGATGGTTGCTACGATGAGATATGTACTGAAGAGCAACAGCAGTTGCACGTAGATGAATCCATCCAGACCTCCCGTGAGCTTCTCATAGCCTGCGATAAGCCACGGGAAACCCGGCGGCTTCCCGGCCACCGGGTTCACACCATCATATGTGAAACGGCCGTGTGCCAGCAGATTCTCGCCTAATCGAATGTACTCAGCGCCATCGTAGCCCACTCCAGGGCTGCTGGCGAGAACTCCAGCGACCATATGCACCGCAAGTAGACAGACGACCACGACGATGCCCCATGGGGGCTGTCGTCCGGATCGCCGGCCGTCACCGATGGATGCACTCGCCGAATGGGATGTCATGAACAGGAATTCAACTGCGTCCCCTCGAATTGGGGATGATGGTCGCGGGAGATCCGGGCAGAACCACCGGCCCGCGTGCCGCTGCACTCACCAGCACACCCATGCAGATAACCGCCAGGATTCCCGACAGCGAATAGAAGGTGTGCGGCCCGAGAAAGAACCCGATGATGATCGTACAAACTGGAAACCACGTGAGGAAGATTCCTCGCGCCACCTCGGGCGTCACCGCGCGGCGCAATGCACTGTACCCAAGTTCCCAAAACCGCGCAAACAGCAGGAATAACGCGGCAATTCCCGCCATACCGGTTCCGGCTAGATAATTGATAAAATCGTTATGGGCTCCCATCGTCCTGGTGGAGACGGCGAGCGGATCCAAATGCCAGCTGGCAAGAAACAGGTCCCAACGTGCGACTTGTCCCAGGCCGATCCCCAAGACTGGGGATTGTAAGAACATCTCCAATCCTGTCTTCCAAAGGTAGAATCGCATCGCAACAGTGCCGGATCGTCCCTCGACGGCCTGGTAGATCCGTGAGGCCGGCGCAGTGAAGACCGTGAGTGCCCCCGAGAGAAGAATAATCCCAACCACCGCCAGAATAGCTGTCGTGGCCACGGCCCGCCCCTTGATTCCCGACTGGTGATTGCGCCGGCTCCAATACCAACAGATCGCCACAAGCAGGGAGATGGCCAGGACAACTTGTATCATCGGCGTTCGGCTTTGGGTACAGATCAAGGCAGTCAGATTCAGGAGGAAGAGCAGAAGCCATCCAAGAGTCGGCAAACTGCGGCGGCAGAAGATCACCTCGATCGCGCACTGGACAATCACTACCGCGAGGAACATCTCAAAAAACGGACCAGGTGGGCCAAAGACACGTGCACCGCCTCCGATCCAGATGAACTCAATAATGTTGCGCACCGAGTTCGCCGAGGTCAGTACCAAAATCAGGCGCATAATACGCATTGGGTCGTCAAGTTTGATGCAGCCGGGTATCGCTACCAGAAGCAGGAACAGCTGAACGTGCCGCAGCCAGTTTTTCAGCCCGAACTCCAAGTCGTACGCTGCCAGCAGTGACAGCGCTAGCACTGCTGCCACAAGGAACAACCGGGCATTCACGCGCGACTGCACAATCGGCGATTCGCCTCTGGCGATTCGATGCGCCATGCTGCCCGTGATCACCAGAAAGCAAAGGATGTCAGCGGGATAGACACCAACCAGTCCTGGAAGGGAATAGCGCAAATACATGGCGATCACAAGCAGGTAAACACCAGCACGAGGTGCCAAGAGCGGAACGGCGGCGGCCATCGCCAAAACAGGCAGTGTGATCCAAGCCCAGCCGTACAAGACTGCGCCAAGCGCCGAGGCCAGTTGAACCGCACCGACCAACAAGAGCCATCGCGTTCGGCTGATTGCACCAACCCCCAAAGGCAAACGTACGGCGAGTTCAGATGCCATTATTGGTATCCGTTCGCTCCGATTCCAACAGATCTGCCGGGAAAACGCACCCGGCAATGCCTCGCCACAACCCTCATCCCCCCACCGCGATCATTGCCGGACGGCCCAGAAAATCGGGATCGTCCAGACGATGCCCGGCAGGTTTGCCCGACCAGTACATACTGAGTGCCTGCAGAATCGCTTCGTCATCGGCGCCGGTGCGAAGCAGACTCCGCAAATCCATGAGTGTTTCGGCGAACAGGCACCGCGCCACCCGCCCATCGGCCGTGACGCGAATCCGGTCACACAGTGAGCAGAACTTGTGCGTCATCGTGGAGATGAACCCGACTCTCCCCGGCAACCCATCCACCGCCCACAGCCGCGCCGGCGCCGATGGATCGCTGGCCTGAATCGGAACCAGCGTCCGGGCGATACGCGCCCGGATCTCCGCCTCGGAAACCAGCAGATTGCGCGCGTAAATCACGTCGGCCGTCGGCATGAACTCAATGAACCGGACATCAACTTTGGGGTTGGCGCAAATCTCCACAAATGCAGGAATTTCATCATCGTTGATCCCGCGCATGACCACCACATTGATCTTGACCCGTTTGATTCCAGGATGTGCTAACGATGCCGCAACGGCAGCTTGGACCCGATCAAGACCGCGGCAATGGGTAATCTGAACGAATCGTGACTCCTGCAGCGTGTCGCAACTGATGTTGACGCTCGTCAGCCCCGCGTCGATCAAGCAATCCAGATTTTGCTCCAGCAAATACGCGTTCGTGGAAACGGCGATTTCCTCGATGCCCTCGATCTGTCGCACCGCGTTCATCAACTGCGGTAACCCCGGCCTGAGCAGCGGTTCCCCGCCCGTGAATCTCACTTTGCGCACCCCAAGGCGTGTCAGCACGCCAACCACCCGGAGGATGTCCTCGTCCGTCAGCGCCGACGCCGCCGCCATGTGCGGCGTGGCCGCCTCCGGGGCGCAATACAAACAGCGAAAATTGCACTGCCCGGTCACCGACAAACGCAGATACCGAGGCCGGCGCCCGAATCCATCGACACAATCGACGGCTGCAGAACTCATGTCGCGCTGTCCCACCGTGACAACTTCACACGGTCATTCTACGATGATTCACATCTGAATATCAACAGGAACGGTAGGCTTTGGGAGCACTGATCCCGGCCGGATGACTCGGGAGGATTTTGTAGGGGCGCCGCTATGTTGTGGGCGCCCGCGGGGGCGGTGGGCAATGCAAAGGCATCGCACACGGAATTCGGACCGCCACATAGGGCGGCCCCTACGGGGGGGCGCTCCCGGAAGTGAGGAACGGCAGGCATGCGCCCCTGTTCTCGCTACTGCCGGACAATCTCCAATGGCGCAAACCGAACCATCAGAGTCGTCGCAAACCCGCTGTTAAACTGCACATCGCAGGTCATCCCGTCACCGGAGCCATGCACCTCAACCACCTCGCCCTCGCCGAACTGAGCGTGGCGGATGATCGTCCCCGCCTGAACCACATGGACCAGCGAGACATCCTGCCGCCGGGAGGTTGAACCGGTGCGGACCACCGTGCGCGGACCCTTTACTGTTTGCGGAAGATTGGGACGCCACGTCCGCGCCGGCGCATCGTACCCGAGATTCCCCGGCTCCAGATCGCCGAAAGAGACATGATTCTCGACTTCCAGATACTCTCGCGGAATTTCCTCGATAAATCGCGACTTCAACGACGCGGTCGGGCCAAAACGCATTCGCATGCGCGCATATGTCAGGAAGAGCCGCTCCTTTGCCCGCGTCGCCCCGACATAGAACAGCCGCCGCTCCTCTTCCAGCCCCTCGCGCGTCTCCATCGACCGCGACAGCGGGAACAGGCCTTCTTCCAGCCCGGTGATGAACACAACCGGGAACTCGAGGCCCTTGGCCGCATGCAGCGTCATCAGCGTAACCGCCTCCTGCCGATTCTCGTACTGATCGATGTCCGTCACCAATGCCGCCTGCTCGAGAAATCCCGACAGCGACGGCGCTTCCACAGTCATCTCATACTCGGCGAGCGCCGCCGCCAACTCATCAAGATTCTCCATCCGTGAATCGATGGTGATCGGGTCATCCCCTTCCCACGAACTCTTGAGATTGACCTTCTCCACAATGTAATGGCACCAATCCGCCAGATTCATCGACGCCCGCGCGGTGATAATCTCATTCATGAGATTGGCAAAACGCTTGACTGCCTCGGCAGTCCGCGCTCCGGCAACAGCGGTGACCGCCTTGGTATCGGCGAGAAACTCAATCCATGTGCGTCCATCGGCGCGCCGGGCCGCTTCGAGTTTCTCCTGCGACGTGTCGCCGATCCCCCGGCGCGGCTTGTTGATGATCCGCCGCCAGGCCGCCACGTCACGGCCGTTGATCGTCAGGTGCATGTACGCAAGGGCATCTTTGATTTCTGCCCGCTGATAAAACTTTGTCCCGCCAACCAGCACATACGGCGTGTTGTTGCGGCGGCAGGCATCTTCCAGCGGCCGCGACTGTGCATTGGTGCGGTATAACACCACACAATCGGCGCCGGCAAATCCCGCCGATTGGCACAGATGCCGGATTCTGCCGATGACCATCTCGGCTTCCGTACGGTCGTCAGGCGCCATCACGAGCGTGATCTGCTCGCCGGGAGATTTCTCCGTCCAAAGCTTCTTCGGATGCCGATTGATGTTGGACGACACCACTGCGTGCGCCGCATCGAGGATATTGGGACGCGAACGGTAGTTCTGCTCCAGCCGCACGACCACGGCCTCGGGATACGCCTTTTCGAATTCGAGGATGTTTTTGATGTCGGCGCCCCGCCAGGCGTAGATCGACTGATCGTCATCGCCGACGACACAGAGATTGCGCTGCGGCTCCGCCAGCAGACGGATCAACCGGACCTGCGCCAGGTTCGTGTCCTGATACTCATCGACCAGCACATACCCGAACCGCTCCTGCCAACGAAGGAGCAGCGCGGGATTCTCCTCCAGCGTCCGCACGGTGCGGAGGATCAGATCATCGAAATCAACCGCCCCGGCATCCCGCAGACGTGTCTGATAGATCCCGTAGATCTCCGCGATCTTCCGCAGGAAATCATCGTGCGCGATATTCGCAAATTCCCTCGGTTCGAGAAGCTGATCCTTGGCGTCGGAAATCTTCGATTTGACCACGCCGGGCGTGTACGTCCGAGCGGGAAGATTCAGCTCCGTCAGGACACGTTTCAGGACCCCCTGCGAATCGTCCTCATCGTAGATCGAAAAATCCTTCGGCAGGTCCGCCGCCTGATGCTCAAAGCGCAGGAATTTTGCCGCGAACGAATGAAAGGTCGACACCCATACCGACTCCGCCGCCGGGCCGACCAGTTCCCGCACCCGCAATTTCATCTCCCCGGCCGCCTTGTTCGTGAATGTCACCGCCAGAATCTCGCGAGGATGCACGCCGTTCGCCAAAAGCCATGCAATCCGGTACGTGATCACGCGTGTCTTCCCCGACCCGGCCCCCGCGAGAATCAAAAGCGGCCCGCCGCCATGCGTGACCGCGTCACGCTGCGGCGAATTCAAATCGTCGAGCATGCGATTGGCGTCGGTTGTCGGAAATGTCTCAGTTGTCATCACCAGTTGTCCTGTCTTTTATAAGATACGTCCCATCTCATCGGAACGGCGCGGCAACATAGAACGCAATCGGCGACAAATCAACCAAGGTTGGCACAAGATTTCTGCCCTGGATGGTCATCCCCGCTCTGTTGAGTGTGTTGGGACATCAATCCATGAGCCGTGTCCTCCGTGGACAGGAGATCTGTCATGATACTCTTTGACCCTCCCCTCATCCGCGCCCTATCCTTCCCGGTGATGAGAAAGCGCGCGATCATCCGCAGGTTGCCATGCGTTGCCGTCTTCGCGGCTCTTTTGCTGGATTCGAACCTCGCATTAGCCGACGAGACTACTTGGAACCGCATCGCCAATGGCCTCGAAATCGGGCGATTCAAAGTCCAGCAAAGCACAGTCGCCGGCGATTCGACCGTGGTCGTTCTGCGCATCGATCCCAGCCGCTGGGAGATGAAGCTTCTGTCGATCAGCCAGACCGGTGAACAAGCCGGACGCAGCGCCAGAGAATGGTCTGAGAAACACAATCTCGCAGCGGTTACCAACGCCGGCATGTTCCAACAGGACCATCGCGCGCACGTCGGATACATGAAATCCGGCGCCCACATCAACAGTGCCGGGCGAAACAGCTACAAATCCGCCGCCGCGTTCGGGCCGTTGCGCCCCGGCCTCCCGCCGTTTCGGATCTTTGACCTCGATGTCGACCGGCTCGATTCTGTAATCGCCCAGTATGCGAATGTGGTTCAGAATCTCCGCATGGTCAGCCGGGCGCGTGAGAACAAGTGGGTCGCCAAAGCGGACGAATGGAGCGAGGCCGCGCTGGGCGAGGACAAACAGGGGCGGGCTCTCTTCATCTTTTGCCGTTCCCCCTACACGGTCCATGATCTAAATGATATTCTCCTGTCGCTGCCGATTGATCTCGTCTGCGCCCAACATCTCGAGGGCGGCCCCGAGGCCCAGCTCTACCTGCGCTGGGGAAAAACCGAACTCGAACTCACCGGCAGTTACGAATCCGCCTTCAGTCCCGATGATCTTAACCAGGTCGGCTGGCCGGTGCCGAATGTCATCGGCATCGCGCCAAAGAAGTAAGGCCGCGCTCCTTGCTTCGAACCTCCCCCAGATCGACCAGCGCCATGGCGCATGCCGGCCTCTTCTACGCCGCCGCGATCTGGGGTTCCACATTCTTTCTGGTCAAGCAGGCCATCGGTGGTGTTCACCCGATCACCCTCATCGCCTATCGTTTTGTGATTGCCGCCTTGATCATGCTGGTGTTCTTGCTGGTGACACGGCGCCCGCTGCTCCGCGAATTGGGCCGGGGATTCATCCTCGGATTGGTTATCTGGGTGGAATACGTCGCCCAGACTGTCGGGCTGACCATGACCACGGCGGCCAATTCCGGGTTTATCACCGGCCTGTTTGTGGTCTTCATTCCGGTCTTTCTCGCCGTCTTCTTCCGCTCGAATCCGCCGCGTCTGGAGTGGCTGGCGGCGCTGGTCGCCATTGCCGGACTCTGGGTGCTCACCGGCGGCCTCAAGCAGATGAACTCCGGCGACGCGCTGACGCTCATCGCCGCCGTCCTGTATGCGCTCCACGTCCTGCTCACCGATCGTTTCATGAAACGCGGCGCTGACCCCATCGCCCTGACGTTTCAGCAGTTCGCAATCGTAGGACTGTTGAGTCTGCTGACGATGGCCATCTTTCGCATCCCGACGTCTGTGCAAACATCGGGAACCACCTGGGCAATCGTCTTCCTCGCCTTGTTCCCCACCCTCTCGGCCTACCTCATCCAGGTCTACGCCCAGCGGATTATCTCGCCGGTCCGCGTCTCGCTCATCTTCGCGTTCGAGCCAGTGTTCGGCGGAATCTTCGCCTGGACGCTCGGCGGCGAAACAGTCTACCTCTCCAGTGCAGTGGGAGGATTCCTCATCTTCCTGGCACTGGTCATCTCCGGGTTCTCGACCCCCGCGGAGAAGCACACACAATGACCTCGTCGACCCAATCGGGGAGAGGCCCCTTGTTTGTGAGTTGACTCGTAGGGTCACGTAGTAATTTACGAAACCTCCCACGACACAATTCACGGAACATCCCCCGATGTCATTCCCGCGAAAACGGGAATCCAGTCCCGCCCTCATACACTGGGGTCTCACCTTGGCGGGAATAACGCCGATGGAGAATCGACGGGCATAGGCGCCTGCGGCCCCACCCGAAGGGGTGTTGAAAAACCCCGATCTATGAAGTCGAACACCTGATTATTCGGGTGCCACGGACAAGGAAGACCGAGCGGCTCTTCTGCTCGGTCTTCCTTGTCCGTGTCTTTCTTCTGTCTGCGAGAAGAAGACACGAACAACTTCGAGATCCTCGCTCTGATTCGATAACGACCAGACCTTACGTAGCAATCCCACCCTTCAGGCGGGGACCATGAGGCAGAATCGAAATTCAAGATCTGAGAGGCGGCAACTGGGAGGACAATCCGCCGCGGCTGACTGCCGAGCCATCCGGCCGCGCGAAAGAGGCTCGGCGGGAGCCCCGCCCTCCCGCCACCGTCGTTCCCGCAAACCGGGAATCCAGTCCTGCCCTCTTTTGTGCAGGATTGCAATACAATCCAGCCGATTTCCTGGGTTATTGCCTTTTGCCGTGAACCCGGTTTTCAATTATGCTTCATGTGTGAGTCGGGTATCGGACGAGTCGCCTGCACTCGGTCCAAACAGCACTGGGGCGGAGGCTCCCAAGTTGCGATGGAGTGATTTCGCCCCTGCCGCGATCATCGCAGTACTAACCCTCGCCCTCCACCTCCACACAAATCTTTGGGCCGGATACGGCTTCTTCCGCGATGAACTCTACTACATGGTCTGCAGCGACAACCCGGCTTTCGGATATGTCGATCAGCCGCCGCTCTCGATCCTCATCCTGACCGGATTGCGGCCGATCCTGGGTGACTCGCTCTTTGCGATTCGGCTGCTTCCGGCCCTCCTGCATGCGCTGACCGTGCTCATGACAGGGTTGCTCGCCTTGGAATTCGGCGCTCGCCGTTTGGCTGTCGTGCTGGCCACTGTCGCGGCCGCCCTGTCGCCGATCTTCCTCGTCGCCGGAACATTCTATTCCATGAATGTCATCGAAGTTGTCGTGTGGACTACCGCGGCCTGGATGATGGCGCGCATTCTGAGAGTTCCCCGCCCGCGCCGCTGGCTGTTACTCGGCCTGCTACTGGGGTTCGGATTGGAAAACAAGATTAGCTCCGGATGGCTCTTGGCCGGGCTCTTCTTTGGGCTGTTGCTCACACAGCATCGCCGTCTGTTGCGGTCAATCTGGCCCTGGGCAGCCGGTGGTGTGGCGATCATCCTGTTCGCACCATTCGTGATCTGGAACGCGCTGAATAATTGGCCCCACCTGGAGTTCATGCGCAATGCAGCCGGGCTCAAGTACTCAAGCCAGACACCGCTGACCTTTCTGGTCGGCCAGTTGATCATCAACAATCCCATCGCCGTTCCCTTGTGGCTGGCCGGACTTTTCTGGCTTTTGTTCGCAAAACGAGCCGCCCTTTTTCGCCCGTTGGCGTTCGTGTATCTGATCCCTCTGCTCATCCTGATTGTCAACTGGCACAGCAAGCCGGAGTATCTGGCGGCATCATATGGAATACTGTTCGCCGCCGGGGCGGTTGCTGTCGAGTCATGGAACCTGCCCCGCGTTTGGAACTGGCTCAAGCCGGTATATCTCACCGCCATACTCGCGACAGGGCTGATGCTGTCGCCGCTGGCACTGCCGGTGTTGCCGGTGGAGAGTTACATCCGTTACGCAAACGCATTGGGGATGCAGCCGATGACCGCCGAGGGAAAACGTCTCGCGCAGCTCCCGCAGTTCTATGCCGACATGTTCGGCTGGGAAGAGAAAGCCAGGGCCGTCGCGTCTGTCTTTCGCGCCTTGCCAGATTCCGACAAAGTGGACTGCGCGGTGATCGCGGAAAACTATGGCCGATGCGCCGCGATGGATGTCTTCGGCCGTCGTCTTGGGCTGCCACCCGCTATCGGACTGCACAACAACTACTGGCTTTGGGGACCACGCGGTCACACCGGCAGGACCGTGATCGTTCTCGGCGGAAACCAGGCGGACCTCGAAACTCGTTTCGAGCGCGTTGAATCAGCCGGCGTGGTGACTTGCCAGTACTGCATGCCGTACGAGGACAGCCTCGCCATTCTGGTCTGCCACACGGTGAAAACACCACTGGCCGAATTGTGGCCGCGCCTCAAGCACTACGAATGAGCCGCATGGCCTGCGAGCACGTTTCCCGAACGCCAAAATGCTGCAGCGCACCGACCCAACGATCAAGTGGCTCCTCGCAGCCGGGAATCCCTCCGTCCGCTATTTCACTCTGACAGAGCTCTTCGATGTCCCGATCCACGCACTCGAGGTGGCGAAGACTCTACGCGCCATCGAAGACAGTATACAGATTCGCACCCTGCTGGCCGGGCAGAGACCCGATGGTGGTTTCGGTCCGCGTCCGTATCAGAAGTGGCACGGCGCTCACTGGCGGCTCGTCTCTCTGGTGGAACTGGGCGTCCCTGCAGGATTTCCCCCCGCCATTGCCGCAACCGGTCATCTGTTATCCTGGCTTGAAAGCGGCGTGCACTACCTGGTACCGAAGAAGATCAAACGCCTGTGGCGGTGCCACGCATCAATCCCGGGGAATGCACTCGCCGTCTGCTGTCGGCTGGGATTGGCGAAAGACTCGCGTGTGAAGCGGCTGGCTGTCCTTCTCCTTGAAACACAGTGGCCCGATGGCGGCTGGAACTGCGACCCGAGTCCGGCGGCGCATCATTCATCGTTCCACGAAAGTCTGTCACCGTTGTGGGGACTTGCAGAGTATTGGCGCGCTACTCGCAACCCGGACGCTCGAATCGCCGCCCACGGGGCAGCGGAACTCTTCCTTCGTCACCACTTGTTCCTGTCCGATCGCACTGGCCGGATCATGGATAGACGCTGGCTTGTCCCCCATTATCCCCCCTACTGGCATTACGATATCTTTCAGGCGCTCCTCGTTCTCTCCCGCTTCGGCCCGCTGTCTGACCCGCGTGTGAGCCCCGCACTCGATGTGGTTGAGCAAAAGCGGAGGCCTGACGGTCGCTGGAACTCTGGTCAGCGTTACTGGCGGCCGGCTCGCGAGAAATCCACCAAACCCGTCGAGGTTCTCGACTGGGGGCGAAGAGGCCCGAACAAAATGGTGACACTTAACGCACTACGCATCCTGAAAGCCGCGGGCAGATTGTAGGCGCTAAACGGAGTCTCTCTAAGTCCCGCGTATCGAAGCGGGAACGGCATTCTCCTCCGCGTCAGTCTCCGCGCGCAACGCCCGCGCCTGGGTCCGCCAGGACGGAAGCTGCCAGTAGAAAATACCCGCACCGACTAGACAGGCCACACCGCCAACACCCACCGTCCCCGGCGCACCGAGACGGTCGGCAAGCAATCCCGCCAACAGCGCCCCGAACGGCGCCATACCCATGAACATCATCGAGTAGACCGCCATCACCCGGCCACGCAAGCGGTCCGGCACGAGCGTCTGGATCAGCGTGTTCGTCGACGCCATCTGCGTCATCATCCCGAATCCCACCGGAACCAACAGCGCCGCCGACAGCCAGAACATCCGCGAGAATGAAAACGCAATCAGGCTGATTCCGAATCCCCCCGCAGCCAACGGTACCCAGCGGCTCAGTCCGCGCAATTCCCGCCGTGCCGCGAGCCGTACCGCGCCGAGCAGCGCCCCAGCCCCGGCCGCACTCATCAGGATTCCCAACCCGCGCGAGCCACCGAGCAGAATCTGGTCGGCGAAGATGGGCATCAAAACCGCGTATGGCATCCCGGTCAGACTAACCAAGCCCAAAAGAAGAAGGAGCGCCCGGATTGGACTGGTGGTCCCCACGTATCGAAAGCTCTCCGCATAATGGTCCAAGGTCGACCCCGGACGGAGATCCGGCCGGCGCGGTGTCAGTTTCATCAGTAACAGACCGGTGATCACGGCCAGGTAGCTGACGGCATTGGCGAAGAAACACCATCCCTCGCCGATCACCGCCACCAAAATCCCCGCCACTGCCGGTCCAAGAACCCGCGCGCTGTTGAACATGGACGAATTCAGCGCGATGGCATTCATGAGATCGTCCTTGCCGACCATTTCGACCAGGAACGCCTGCCGGGCGGGAATATCAAATGCGTTGACAATCCCCAGACACGTCGCGAGCACATACACATGCCACACTTGAACCGAGCCAGACAACGTCAAAACGGTCAGAATCGATGCCAGCAACATCGCCGAGACCTGGGTACCGACGATGATCCGATGCCGGTTGAACCGGTCGGCCACTGTACCACCCACCGCCGCAAACAGAAAGACCGGAATCTGACCACAGAACCCCACAAGCCCCAGTTGCGCCGCCGACCCGGTCAGCCGGTACACCAGCCACGCCTGCGCCAACGATTGCATCCAGGTCCCGATCAGCGAAATCAACTGCCCACCGAAAAACAGTTGGAAATTCCGATGCCGCAACGCGCGCATCGCGTCCGGCAGCTTGAGTCTGGTTCGGTCCCCCGGCGGGGTTGGTATGGCGGTTTCGGTCGGGGTCACGTTCTGGCCGTCAGGTATCAAGGTCACTCACAAGCCAATTGTACACTCAGGCGTTCATGGGAATCAAACCGCCAATTGCCAACGGCAGATTATCTTGCGACAAACCGTGCGAAAAGAGATTTGTGCGAAGAGAGAGTGCGAATTACGGAACTACGCGTACATCTCCACACCGCTGCCGAGCGATGTAAACACCAGGCCCCGGTAGTAATCCGACAAACGCTTCACTTCCAACTCCGCCGAAAACTCGGTCGACGCGCGTTCGCGCGCCGCAGCCCCAAACCGTGAAGCCAGATCTTCGGCCAAAAGCAGAATGTTGACCCGCATCGCCAGCGCGTCGGCTTCACCGGGATCGAACAGGTACCCGCTCTCCCCGTGACGGATCAGTTCCGGGTTGCCGCCGACCGATGTCGCCACAATTGGAAGCCCCGCCGCCATGTACGACAGTAGCGTCTCCGAACAACTCTCCGACATCGACGTCAGCACCGCAACGTCGGCCGCCTGCAGCCATCGCGGACGCTCTGACTGATCCTCGACCACAATGAGCCGCTCTAACACACCGGACTGCCGCGCCCGATTCCGCAAATGGGGAATGTCCTCGGTGGAACCGGGAATCAACAGCACGAATCGCGCGTGCGGATAAAGCGGCGCCAGGTGCGCTGCGGCATCAAGAAATGTCGCCGGGTCCTTCATCCGTTCCAGCGGACTCTCCATGAATACGACCCGTTCCTGCACCGAAAGCCCGAACGCATGCTTGGCATCCGCAATCGTTTGCGGCGTCCGGACACACAGACCAGTGCAATCGGTGCCGCCGGGGATGACATCCACACGGTCGCGCCGCACTCGTTCCTGCCGCACGAGCCGGGCTGCGGCCGCCGATGAGGTCGCGACAAATCGTGCCGGAACGTCATTGGTTTTTCGCAATGCAATCAGGTGATCCGAGTTCAGGGTGTGCCCCAAATCACGCACCCCAGCCATGCGGACTTTGATCCCGGCCGAGCGCGCAACGGGTAATCCCAAAATTCGCGCATTCAAATCGTACGCACAGGCCAGATCAAATCGCCCGCCACCTGCCGACCGCGCCAGCCGCGCCCGACCCAAAAGGTCCCAGGCAACGCCCGAACGAGAAACACCGGCGGCCTCGAGCCGGCATGGAATCGACAGACGATCAAAGTTATCCGCGATGTCATGAATCGCCACCACGACCGGGTCAAACAGAGCCCGATCCAGCCGCGTGATCACCCGGCTCAGATGCGCCAGCGTCTCCCGGCCGGGATCATCCAGTCGGTCAACCAAATACAGAAGTCTAAGGCGTTCACGCATAACGAACTGAGGCGCCCGCGACGGCCACACCGATGGAGTCCAACTGATCGCCGGGTCCGCAGGCTCCTCTACGCATTATCGACGTTTGAGGAGATTCCCTATAAAATGAAGGGGGACCGGGCCTACGGATGAAAGCTCCTTGCCCGGCTCCCCAAAATCGGATAACTTCCCCCCGGAGAGATGTCCGAGTGGCTTAAGGAGCACGCCTGGAGAGCGTGTAGGCGCTAAAACCGCCTCCCGGGTTCAAATCCCGGTCTCTCCGCCATTTCCAATACAATGCCTATGGTCCCGGCTCCCCGCATCACGCGCGGCGCGAGTGCGTATTCTTGACCATTTCCGGGAGCGTGAGGCAGCCGCACTCTTGTTTGACCGGCTCAGAGATCGAGAAAGTCTCTTGACCAAATGCCCGATTCGGATTATATTTTTAGTAATGAGTCTGGTGTGGAGCAAACCCCATCACCATCTGCACAGAGAGTAGCCGCCTATCAAGCACAGCTAAACAGCTTCAGTTCGTTCGTCCAAAATTGAACTGGGAAACACCTGGACTATCAGCCACTTGTTGTTCGGGATGCTTTGTGTCGGAACTTTTCGGGTCAGGATCGTACACGCCACTCCAGCACCATGCGCGCTTACTGCGGCGCATGCACTCTCCGGGGCGGCCGCGAACAGCACAAATGGACACGATGCTTCGGTGACAGATTCATGACAAATCGCCAACGCAATCAAAACACTCACATTTACGCGCCGCAGACGGCGAAATCGGAAATCTCTTTCATGATGTTGCCAACTGCCGCTCGTTGTCACACCATCCATCGCCGCAGGGCAATTCTGGTGCGCTTCAGCCATGCAGCCCTTGAATTGAAGACCCGAAATGTACCAAAGTACTCGGGAACAATTCATTATTGCATCAAGTTTTAGCAGCCGACAGGCTTTCTTTGTCGATAACAGAACATGGAATTCAATTGCACAACCGGAAGGAGTCGAAATGTCCGTCAGAAGAACATTTCTGATTCACATTTGGGGGCGGGCATCAACAGTTCTGATCTTGTCCATCTTCGCCAATGTCCTTCTCACGCAGCCGGCAGCGGCCGCCTGGGTCGGCGTCGGTCCGCAAAACAAAGTCGTTGATGCCGTTGCCGTCGCACCCGACAACGCGATGGTGCGATTCGCCGGCGCATTCGGCTGGGGCATCTTCAAGTCCACCAACGGCGGCGTTAACTGGTCGGCCATGCCGAACACCGGCTTGACCAACACATACGTTCGTGCGGTTCTGGCTCTAAGTTCCACAAGCGTCTTCGCCGGCACCAACGACGGCGTCCACCACTCGATTGATGGCGGATCCTCATGGACCCTGGTACTGCCGACGCTCTTTTCCGTGCGCTCCCTGGCGTATGACCCGCTGTCTGGAAGACTGTACGCCGGCACGTATGGTGACGATCTCTATTACTCCACAACAGGCGGGGGAGCCGGTACCTGGACCAAGTCGATTGTCCTCGACGACACCTCAGCGGTCGTCATGCATCACATCCGCAGTGTCGCCGTCTACGGCCGGGATTCTGTCTATGCCGGCGGATCGATCTCCGATGTGAGCAGCGGTGGGGCGCTCTTCGTCAGCCGCAATGGCGGTGTCGGGTGGTCGCAAGTGCAGCGCGGCAAGGGTATTCGTGGCTCCGTCGCCGGCATCGCGATCAGCCCCAACAATCCCGACTCAAGTCTGATCCTCGGCATTGTCAAACTCGGCGTGTACAAGAGCACCGACGGCGGCATCTCCTGGCTCGGCATCGATGGTGCGACCACCGTTCATCCCATCGGGGATACCAATATCAGTTGTGTCGCGTTCACGCCCGCATACCGCATTGCGGCCGGTGACTCGACCGGCGGTTTCTACCGCCGGGCATTGGGTGACACAACCCAGGGTTGGTGGCCGTCTGCTGGTGTTCCACTCATGCCCGCTTATCCGACCAGTATCTGGTCCAATGCCGCGGGCGTGGAATTGATGATCGGGACCGATGGCAAAGGAGTCTATCGTTCCACCGACAGCGGTGCCACGTTCTCCGTCAGCAACTCCGGCATGCTGGGCACGGCCGTGCGGCAGATTCTCATCGCGAATGGCGGCCGCATCGTTGTCGCGACCGGGTTCGGCGATAAGATCTGGTACACCGACAACGGCGGTACGATATGGACTCAGGCAACGGTGCCGACCAGCAACTCGATCGACGACCTGGCAGCCACTTCCGTACCAGGCACTCTGTATGCCGGTTCGTACGCCGCCGGCGTCCTCAAATCGACCGACAACGGCCAGATATGGGTGAACACTGACACATCCGTTATCAACAAATATGTTCGCGCTGTCGGGGTTGCCCCCGGTTCGGCCACTGTGGTCTACGCCGGTACTGCCAATGGCGTCTTCAAGACAATCAACGGCGGGGCGAATTGGGTGAGCACGAATGGTGTCTACATTCCCGTCTCGACGGCTGTCCACTCACTCGCCGTGTCCCCATTTGCCGCAAACACGGTGCTGGCCGGAACGGACTCATCGTACTTGTACCGTACCATCGATGGTGGCGCCACCTGGAGCCAAGTGGCGACGGCCGCCGGATTTCATGCGAACGACAGGTTCATTCGCACGGTTGATTTCGATCCCGCCACCTCCGGACGCGTCTACGCGGGCAGCGACAGCGGCCACGTCTACATGTCCAGCGACAATGGCGCCACGTGGACGTACCTGGCCACACTCGCCACCGTCAATTCGGTTCGTCAGATCCGAGTCGATCCCGCCCAGCCAGGCCATCTGTTCGCCGCCACGTTCGGCGGCGGCGTCTTCGCCTCGCAGGATGGCGGCGCCACGTGGGGGAATATTTCCGGAGCGCTTCCCGATTCGCAGTTGTATACACTCACCCTTGACCCCGCCGGACCATCGGCCAATGTCTATCTGGGAACGCGAGGGCACGGGCTCTACAAAGGACGCTACACTTTTCCGATTGCGGGTTGTAACTGCCCCTTTCCAGGCGACCTCAACGGCGATCTTGCGATTGACGTGTTTGACGTGATCGGGGCCATCGCAGTCGCATTCAGCGGTGATCCCGATAGCCAGGATCCTCAGTGCCCGGCAACGCGCGGCGATGCCAATTACGACATGGCAACGGACGTCTTCGATGTGATCTACCTGATCGCGGCCGCTTTTAGCGGCGGCGCGTCACCCATCAATCCCTGCGGCCCATAGACCGCAGCTTCCTTGCGAGAGATCGTGTCTTCGATCAACGATGGAGTCAACAATTCATGTGGATAATCGGCGGAGAAATTCTCGGACTCGCCGCGCTTCTGGCACTTGAGGCCCGGCGCCACCGGCAGAACCTGGCCGCGATTCCAATTCGGGTGCACGTCAACGGGACCCGCGGCAAATCATCGGTTACCCGGCTGATCGCCGCGGGATTGCGCGCCGGCGGCCTGCGCACGATCGCCAAGACCACCGGCACCAAGCCCCGCTACATCATGGCGGACGGAACCGAGCAGGAGATCATCCGCGCCGGCAAGCCGGGCGTCATCGAGCAGGTTCGCATCATCCGGCGCGCCCGCGATCAAAACGCCAGCGCTCTCGTCATCGAGTGCATGGCCGTCAAACCGGACTCACAGAAGATCGCCGAGGAAAAACTCGTGCGCTCCACCGTGGGCGTCATCACCAACGTGCGCGCGGATCACCTCGACGAAATGGGTCCCACCGTCGGCCACGTCGCCGAAGCGCTCGCGAATACGGTGCCGTTTGGCGGTGTGTTGTTCACCGCCGAACGCGAGAACCTCGAACCACTTTGCCGCCGGGCACAGAAACGCAGCACCGCTGTCATCGTCTCCCGGCACGAGGCAATCACCGGCACCATGATGACCGACTTCACCTACTTCGAGCATCGTGAAAACGTCGCGTTGGCGCTCTCCGTGACCTCCTGGTTCGGTGTCGATCCGATGGTGGCCCTGAGAGGCATGCACAACGCCACGCCCGATCCCGGCGCACTGCGCGTGCATCACATCACCGCATTCGGCACGCCCATCACCTTCGTGAATGCCTTCGCCGCCAACGATCCGGACAGCTACAAAATCATCTGGGACCGGCTCGAACCGTGGCGGCATGACGGCGCCAAGATGATCGCGCTGATTACCTGCCGCAAGGACCGCATCTCCCGGGCCGAACAACTGGCCCACCTGATCGTCAACGGTGTCGAAGCGGACCAGTACTTCATCTGCGGCCAGTCGACGCATACGGTGTACCAGGCCGCCATCGGGATGGGAATGGATCGGACGCGGGTCCACGATTACGGCGGACACGACGCCGCCGCGATTTTTGAATCGGTTTTGGAAGTGGCAAACAAGCACCCGGTCACAGTTGTCGGTCTCGGCAACATCGTGGGCTTGGGCGAGCAACTGGCCAACTACTTTCAGCACAGAGGAGAGGAAGTTGTATACCGAGGCGTTGCGTGATCTGATCATCCACTCGGTGGGGCTGGGGCTGATTATCAGTCTCGGATTCTCCGAGACTCTCGGACTGGCGGCGGGCGGAATGGTCGTGCCCGGATATGTGGCGCTGGCGGTTCATGAGCCGGCCCGTGTCTTCGGGACCGTTCTGGTGGCCCTCGCCACATTTGGGATCATCAAATTGATGTCGACTTACATGTTCATCTTTGGCCGCCGCCGGGTTGTGCTCACCATTCTGGTGGGGTTCCTGCTGGGCTGGCTGTCGCGCGATTGGATGGTCTTCCACCTCAATAGCAACCAACCGCTCGAATTCCAGACCATCGGTCTGATCATCCCCGGCCTCATCGCCAACTGGATGGAGCGACAGGGTGTTGTCTCCACCATCTCCATGATGGTGATCGGAGCGATTCTGATCCGGCTCCTGCTGATGATTCTCACCGGAGGCGACATTGCGCTCGGACAGGATGTGCTGATATGAAATGGCGCCAGGAACCACTCGGAAAAGGGGCGCTGGTCGGTCTGGCGATCTTCGCCATCTTGATCTTCTATGCCGCGGAGCACACCGCGCGGCCGATTCAGCAGCCACGCTACAAGACCAAGCTTCGCGCCGCTGAACTTGATCAGCAGGCCCAGCGCGCGATCGCCACCTATCTGCACGAGAAGGGTATCAAGATCGATCCGCGCAACGATCCCTGGGGTACGGGCCTGATCGGCGAGGAACGCACACCGATCACGTCAGACCGTGGCGTCGCCACCGCCAAAACGCTCGCCACCAATCCCAACTTCGCCGCGGCGTTTGTCGAATTACTCAATCGCGCCGGGGTCAAAAAAGGCGACGTCGTTGCCGCGGGGATGACCGGCTCGCTGCCCGGATGGGATGTGGCCTTCTTCGCCGCCTGTCAGGCCATGGAGCTCAAGCCGATATCCATCGTCTCCGTCGGCGCATCCGACTGGGGCGCCACCCGTCCCGACCTCACCTGGCTGGACATGGAAAACATCATTACCAAAGCGAATGTCTGGGACGATCGCTCGTTTGCAGCCTCCCTCGGCGGCGGCGGTGACAACGGCCGGGGCATCTCGCCCGCCGGCCGCGACATGATCAAACAGGCGATTGCCCGCAACAATGTACAACTCATCGAGGACAAATCGCTCGAAGGTATCATCGATCGCCGCATGGTCCTCTACGACTCGCTCGCTGCAAACATGGGCCCGATGGCCTGCTATGTGAACATCGGCGGCGGACTCGCCAACATGGGCGGCTCACTCAATGCCAAGCTCATACCTCCGGGAGTCTCGCGGCACTTCGCAAAGCGCAATTACCCGGTCCGTGCGGTCATCAATCGCATGGCCGAACGGGGGATCCCCGTCATCAACTTGTCCAACGTCGTCCACATCGCCGATATGTACAACCTCCCCGCCGTGGTCGGACCCGAAGCCCCGGCCATCGGCGAAGGCTCACTGTACTTTCGCGATCAGTTCAACACGTCCACCACAATCATCCTGACGGCCGTCCTGATGGTTGTCGTGTTTGCCGTGATCCGAATCGACCTGCGGCACCTGTTCTTCCGCCGCCGGTCCTCAGTGGCAACGGCACAGGAGCACCCATGAAACTGCTGGCCGGGTCAGCAATTCTCGCAATCGCGGTGCTGGCGGGAGCCGGCAACTCGCGGGGCGACGAACTGCTCGCGCCAATCCGCGGGAGCATCGTCAATCTATCGATCAATGAAAAGCAGAGCACTTACTACAGACTCCATACTGATTCCACACTCGAAGTGACCGCCGCGGGCCCCGGCTGGCTCAGCGCCATCGTCCGGCTGATCCTGCCACCCGGCGCCACCGACAGTGCGTCCTACCGCGTCGTCGTGACCGCCGGCGCCGATACGATGAAGCAGTTCAGCGATACGGTTGGCACCGCTGATGCGGAATTGGTCGGCTCCAAGGAGCTGCCGACCACCTCCAGAAAATTCTCCTTCCCGATTTCTGAGAAGCTGCGAACCTATACGTTTCGCCTGCTGAACAATGGCGGCCGCGACGCCGCCGTGCGATTCCTCGTGCGGCGCCCGTCAGCGCATGCCAAAGAGCAGCCGCTTTACCCGATCGCGATGGATCGCTCGCTTACACTGCTCTATCACGAGCGCCGGCTCGAGTTCCACCTGGCCACCGCGCAAAAACCCGTGAAAGTCCGCGTGATCGGACCAGTCAGATTGCGGATCGTCACCCGCCTGGTCTTCGGACCAACGATGAAGGGCCTGCAGCCCTATGCGCTGGATATGACACTCGACAAGGAGAAGCTCAAAGTGGAGGAACTCTCTTCCACAAAAGCGGTCTCCAGTGAGTTTGAAGACGAAAAGGAGTGGCTGCCGGGCAAAAGCCGAACCGTCTATGTCGCCATCCCTTCGGGCGAGCATGATCTGACGATCGCGCCGAAGGCAACCGGCGCCCCCGGCGTGGCCGTGCGATTCACCCTCCCGTCCGAGACGGGAACTTCAGACGAAAGCAATTGACGCCGTGCTCTCCGGACGGGTCATCCTCGGTGCCTTTGCGGCCGCTTTCCTTGGTCCGATTGCGTCCGGTCATGCCGCTGGTATGACGCTCGGACCTGGCCCTCAGGCCGTGCGTGTCCAGTGGGCTGCCGATTCGGCGTTCAGCCAGCGGCAACTCGATGACCCGAAGGCACAGGCACCAGAAGTTCAACCCCGCGTACCGAATCCGCTGCCCGCTCCGGTGAAGAAGAAAGCTCGCTCCACCGCCTCGCTCCGTGGGCGGTGGGAATCCGGCCTCTCCGTGCGCGGGTATTACGACGACAACATTCTCGATTATTCGCAGCGAGATCTGGATCACTTCAAATCGCGGACGCATCTCAACAAGTTCGCACTGGAAACGACCGACGACTGGGTGAACGATCTCGGTGGTGACATCGGCCGCCGCTGGGGCTCCCGATCGCGCCATGAATACCGCGTTCGTCTCTCCGCTGATGTACACTGGTACGCCCGCAACAAAATTAAAAATTGGGTCGACTACGCCGCCGAGGGCCGCTGGGCACGTCGCAAGACCACGCTCATCGCCCATCTGGGTTGGACCCCGCATTTTTACGTCCGCGAACTTCAGGCACGGAACATTCCTCGTCAGTACCCCGCGTCACCGGCCTACAGGGCCGCCGAGTACCACGCCTGGTCGGCAAATCTGGAATATCGCTTTCAATTCGCCCTCCCCTTGGAACATCGCCTCTCTGCGGGTTGGAAGCGGACGAACTACGGCCACGTTTTCGACGAACGCAGCAACTCAACGTACTGGGCAGAGTATGGTTGGCAGGTTCCCCTGACGGCGGAGTGGAGCACTTCCTGGAGTTACCGCTTTGCGTCGGTGCTGGCCGACGGAAGGAATCTCCCTGCCAATTCCGTGGACATCAGCCGCGGTGAACATACGCTGCAAGCCGGCCTGGAGTACGATAGCCCCCACTCGCCGTTTGGGGCCGCACTAGCCGTAGCCTATGAGCGCCAGGATTTCACCTCGAGCAAGCCCACCGACTCCGACCATTACGGCCGGCACGATGACGAGGTGCGCATCGTCCCGGAAATTCGGTTGGCCCTATCCGGAGGGTGGCGATACAAACTGTTCTATCAGTGGACTCACGAGACGTCGAATTCGAAACAGACAGCCGACTTCGGCGCCTTCAGTGACAATCAACTCGGACTGCGAGCGGCACACACATTCTAGCCATCATGAAACGATCACGATCGATTTGGGCACTTCTGGCGATGCTGTTGTTGGCGGGGTGTGCCGGCCCCATCAAATCCCCGCCGTCCTCCCAGTTTCCCGCGATGGCGCCCGATGGCTCGCATGTGATTATCGGGTTTACCGATGCATTGTCGGACAAGTTTGGACGCGAGAACGTCGAGGTCACCGCTTCTGACGGAACCCGGCTGACGATCGACTCTGTGTTTCTCGATTCCGTGTCGGGGGCGATGCTGGAGATCGAAGTCTCCCCATCCTACGATCTGCGGACACCGCTTCATGTGAAGGTCTTCGGACTCTGCTTCTTGCGGGGTCCTGCGGTCTCCGAGCAACCGATTGAGGTGACGATCGCTCCCGGCGTGCTCTACAGCCGCGATATCGCCCCCTTGCTTGCCGCCCGGTGTTCCGGATGTCATGGCGCATCGAATCCCGGTGGGGGATACCGGACCGATTCGCGTGCGGCGCTGTATGCGTTCGGCAGCGACTCGCTCGACTTGAATCGCTCCCCGGATCTGATTCCGGGAAACGACCGCTGCCAATTGGCGGTCAAGACGTCATACACCGGCCGCGAATTCTACCGCGCGAATCTCGAGTTCTTTGAGGCAGAATTGATCCGGCAATGGATTCTCAACGGCGACGCGGCCGATGTCCATCCTGCGGGACTGCCGCGCTCCATCACCGCACAGGTTCGCAATTTCACCCTCGTTAATGTGGTATTCCCTGCCCAGCCGGACCTGTCCGAAGCTCTCCAACCGTCGAATTATCGCCTCGTCGATCTCGATGTCTCCGGTCCGCCTTTCACACCGGCCGGTGTCGAGGCCGAATCGCGCGGTGGCACCATTGTTACGCTCCGCTTCCCGCAGCAGAAAATGTATCACCACTACCAGTTGACAGTCGGCGCGATGCACGACCAGTATGGTATGCTCATGTTCGATTCAGCAACGGCCGGGTATCGGGCACTGTTATCGTACGCGGTTGACATCGCCCCGCTATTCGCCCGGACCTGCAATAACTGCCACGGGCCGTCGGCCACCGATTCATTGTGCGGCGGGTATCGGACAGACTCATACGGCGCCCTCTTCGGCTACGGCTCCGATTCCACGCTCGACACACGCCACCGCAATCTGGAACCCGCCGATTCGATTTGTGCGATCGTCACCAAAACCCGCCAGATCGAAGGCAAAACCGGCAAGTGCGCCCTGCGAGTCCCGCTATCCCCGATGGAATCACACCAGATCACCGACTGGGTCATCAACTACTACGCACGAGAGAATTAACCGGACTCGTTCTGCCACCTTCATATTCTCAGCGGCATAACAACCGGCATCTTCCAAAGTCACGAAATGGCGAAGGATCTGCCGTCCATCCCCTGATCCAGGGACGGAAACTCCAGATCCTTCGCCCATGACGCCGGATTCAGTCTGCCTTCCCAGCCATCGCTTATGCCAAGTGAGTCTTCTGGCGGTCTTTTGTTTCGCTGGCGTTCCTACGACCCGCGCGAATTCCCCTGACGTCGTTACGGGCAATTCCCCGGGTACGGGTCGCACGCGCAGGGATTGCAGGGCGGGTTGCCGCCCTGGAAGGCATAGTCAATCATACGGACAATGTCGAGGACATCGTCAACACCATCGCAATTGATGTCCCCCCGGTCGATGTGGGGACAACCGGCATCCTGAACCGGCTGCGTTCCTCCGGAGAAGGCGTGGTCGATCAGTGCCACCACGTCCATTACATCAATCGCGTCGTCGTTACCAGTCACGTCTCCATGATGCGCACACCCGCTCTGATCCGGACTGGGGTAAACCGGACAGACGTCGCACGCATCACCGATCCCATCACCATCGCCATCCGCCTGGCTCAGGTTGGCCACCGTGGGACAATTGTCACAGACGTCGCCGATTCCGTCAAGGTCAGTGTCCGTCTGATTGGAATTCGCAATCGACGGGCAATTATCCACCGGGCACGTGTTGGGAAATCCCGGATCGCCAGATCCATCCCCATCGGTATCGGTGCAGGCATCGCAGACGTCACCACGGCCATCGTGATCGGCATCTTCCTGAAGCGGATTGGCGATGTCGGGGCAATTGTCGTTTACGTCCGCAATCCCATCGCCATCGAGATCCAATTGGTCGCCGTCCGGTCCGCCGTAGGCTCCCATATCGTTCCGGAGCGTCCCCATCGCGGGATACAGCGCCATGCCAGGGGCCCCCGGATCTTCGAGGTCATTGAACGCAGTAGATGGATCGCCGCCATCGATCGCTGGTGAACCGGCGTTTAGGTGAAAACTGCTGAAATCGGCAAATGACGGGAGGAGATTGATGTTCCCAGTGCCGGCGTACCCCCCGCTGACATCAGAGTACGTGACATTCGCCGTTCCTCCGGACATCGGCTTGATCTGGACCGATGTGTTACTCCAGAGAATCCCGTTGGCAACAA
The DNA here is from genome assembly GCA_021813505.1 of bacterium. Taxonomy (GTDB): domain Bacteria; phylum Zixibacteria; class MSB-5A5; order WJJR01; family WJJR01; genus JACRMA01. The sequence goes on from JAKAKI010000079.1 coordinate 27,570, forward strand.
CTGCGGTCCCCGCAAACGACACGACGCCCCCGCTCCCGGCGCCACCACTGACATTGCCATAGACGACGTTGTTATATTGCGTGGTCGCGGGCGTCGCTCCATTCAGCCAGACAGATCCGCCACCGTACGAACCCACGGCCCGATTGGCATTGAGAATGTTATTTCTGACAGTGGCGCTTACCGGGAAGTTCAACACGATTCCCGATCCGTACGCCCCGACATTGTCAATGAACGTGTTGTACAGGATCCGGGGGCTGCCATCGCCGGCACGGATACCACCACCGCCGTAGCTCGTCACTCCGCCACCGGTGAGATAATTGCTCTGGAACAGATTGTGTCGGATTGTCGGTGACGTGTAAGCGCAGAGGATGCCCCCGCCCTCGCGATAATACCCCGCCCCATGCTCATCGTGCCAGACCGTCCCCAGTCCATTGGCCAGCGTGAATCCCTGTATGACCGTCCGCGCATCCTCGCCATCGATCACCACAATCACGCTCGCTGTGTCGGGTTTGACCGGTGTGCTGCCGTCGATGATTGTACTGGCAATGAACGATGGATCCTTGGCCAGCACATAGTGGCTGGTCAGCACGATCCTCTTGCCGAACATTCGGAGATTCTCGAAGTACGTACCGGGCGCGACCAGGACTGTGTCTCCGTTGGCAGCCGCATTGATGCCGGCCTGAATCGTCGGCTGATCCGCGGGGACATTAATCGAAGAGGCGTTGGATACTACTGCGATGCCGAGAACAAGCAGTCCCAGCATGGCCACGATAGCCAAACCCAATCCGTTCTTCTTCATGACAGCTCCTTTGGACACATCGGTCCCGATGTCGGCGCAGCACCACCCGCGCACCCGGCTGATTGTCGCCGGGAGCAGGAGTGGCAGTACGCGCTCACCTGTTCATGCGGAAGGAATTAATGATCCGATCGGGCGATCCGGGACAATCGCCCATCGCAACCGGCCTTCCACCTGCCCGCAAGATATCGGGACGATAGAGCGGCGAAATGAATCTGTGTTGAAGTGCAACTTGCGGGGGATAAGCGGTCGATTTTTGGTGACGAGTGGCGCTCCGATGAAAGCCAAACTATAACGCGCCATCCAGATTCTGACGGTATCGCCGGCTGACCGTCAGGCGGGTTCCATCGCGCAGCTTGAGCACGTATTCGCCTTTCCCCATCGCGTGCAGTTCCTTGATGCGGCTGATATTCACGATGATATTGCGGTGGACGCGCCGGAAGGTCCTCTGATCCAGACGTTTCTCCATGCTCTTCATCGTCTGGCGATACAGGTGCGTCTGTCCGCCGGCGTGGATCGTCACGTAGTTCCCCGCCGATTCGATCCAGTCGATTTCACTGACGGCGACCAGAACCCCCCGTCCCACCGACTTGATCAGGATGCGTTCATCCTTCCGGTTATCCGGCCTGAGATCAGCCAGTAATGCCTGTATCTGAGCTTGGGTGAGCGCGGCCTGTCCGTGAGCCATGTGCTCCCGCGCCCGTTGCACTGCCCGGTTGAAACGGTCCCGGTCGAACGGCTTCAGAATGTAATCGAGTGCGTGCACGTCGAAGGCGCGCACGGCAAACTGATCGAATGCCGTCACGAAGATGATCGCGGGAAGTGTGGTGTCACCCGCCTGCTGCAGCACACCAAAGCCATCCAGTTCGGGCATCTGAATATCGAGAAAGACCACATCCGGCGCCTGCGTGCGAATCGCTTCGGCCGCCTCTCGGCCATTCGCGCATTCACCCACTACGGTCACGTCGGGAATGTCCGCCAACAGCGTCCGGATGCGCTTGCGCGCCAGCGGTTCATCGTCGGCGATAAGAACGCGCATGGCTCCAGCTATTCCTGCACCATCGATGGCGAGAGGCCCGGGGGCCGCAGTGGCAGATGGATCGTGATCGTGAGCCCGCCGGAATCCACGATCGAAAACCGGCACTGGTCGCCATAGAGCTGTTGCAGCCGCTCGCGGACATTGGCCAGCCCCACGCCGTTGCCGTTGGTGCTCTGCGCCGTCCGGTCCAGCCCTACCCCGTCATCAGAGACTTCGAGACGAAGCATCTCCCCTTCACACACAGCGCTAACCCGCACCGTTCCCCCCGCCGCCTTTGGTGTGATCCCGTGGCGGATCGCGTTTTCCACCAACGGTTGCAGGATAAGATTGGGAACCTCGACGTCGAGCGCCTGCGGTGACACGTTAATCTCGGTCCGCAACCGGTCCGAAAACCGAATCCGCTCCACCTCAAGATACTTCTCCACGAAATCCAGTTCTTCCCGCAACGGAACGGTGTGCCGGCCGTCGGCGCGCAGTGCCAGGCGCAGCAGATCGCTCAATCGCGAGATCATCCGGTCGGCCGCCTCGACATCCTCACGCATCAATGCCGAGATCGTGTGCAGCGTATTGAACAGAAAGTGCGGCTGAAGCTGTGCCTTGAGCGCCTGCAATTGCGCCCCGGCCAGACGCGTGCGCAGCTCGGCCGCCAGCAACTCCTCCTGGCGGTGCCGCCGCGCGTAGGCGATGACATACGATGCCACCGCGATCAGCGCATACGCCAGCAGGGTCGTGTGAAACCGGTTCCGCAGCATCAGCCAGAACGCATCCGAAACCGTCTCCAGTCCCGGCATGTGGACTCCATGCATGTAGTAGTAGTCAATCGACCGATTGGCGCAGGCATAGAGATACACATGGACGAGCGATATCACGCACCCGGCGGCGAGATGAATCACAAGCGACGAGCGCCACCTCAAACGGTCGAATCGCAGCCGTGAACACAGCTTGAAGATGGCAACGCTGAAAATTCCCCAGAGGTACCACTCGACCAATCCCAGAAGCAGTGACTCCGACCAGGTGATTGGATCCTTCGCATTCTTGAACAGGATGTACCAACGTGTGGCCCAGAATACGCCCAGGAGCGTCCACCCCAGTACAAAGAGCGCCCATCGCGGAAATTGACTTTTGATCGCGGGTCGTGGCGTCATCGCTTAGTACGGTTGATTTCGGTGGCGATCCTGCGAATGTTCATCTACTGAACGCCGAATCGGCGTGCATCGCCAAGCCGGTGGTTCGGTGCTCGTTCACCAATCCAACCCAAGATACGGATTCTGCGAAATCTGACAAGCCGCTCACTTCGAACCGCTGCAACGCCAAACGAGATGGCCGCCGTTCAGATCTTGTGATCCGAACAGCGGCCACTCCATTCCTTGTTTGATGCGCTGTGACTCGGTGGTCAGCGTCCTGCGATCGGCGTCTTCTTCAGCGTCTGATTCGGCTTCAAGAGCAGGAATTGATGCCCTTCCTCCTGCTTGATCCGCTTGAAGACATCACAATTCATGCAAGTGAGCTGCTTATCCGCAAACGAGCCCTGAACCTTGCCACCGCAAAAGGTCCCGGCAACAGCCCAGCACAACCGCCCGGCGTTCTTGCCCGAATTGTGGCCATTTGAGGTCATATCCGTCGATGCCGGACACACGCCCATCTCGGCAACCTTTACGCCTCCCGGTCCCCGCCCGCAATTCTTGATCTCCCAACAGTTTGCCTTTTGACCCATATCCGCCTCTCTTTGCCCCTTTCAGAGAGTATCGGAAAGATGACATTCACCTTTCGGGATTAGGCAATCGTGAAACCACAGTGGACCGCAAGCTGCAACGGCTTGCACATTCGTGTGCCACGGACCACGCACGGGTGCCACGGACCACACACGGGTGCCACGGACAAGGAAGATCGAGCGGCTTTTTGCTCGATCTTCTTTGTCCGTGTCTTTTTCAATTGTGAGGAAAAGACACGGACAAGCCTTCTCCAAAAGGCCAGAGAAGGCTTTCCCGTGGCACACAACCCTGCCCTGCCGAACGGCAATTATTACGCCTTCACCACAACCACGGCGCAATGCGCGCACCGCGTAGCCTTAATCGGAATAGCCGACAGGCACTCAGGACAGGTCTTGGTGGCCGGCGGCGCCGCTTCTTCCGGCTTCTTCATCTTGTTCATCGCCTTGATGAGCAGGAAGATCACAAACGCCACGATGACGAAATCGATCACCGTGTTGATGAATACGCCGTAGTTGATCGTCGGCGCCCCAGCGGCCTGCGCCGCCGCCAGCGACGGATACGGCCCGCCTTTGAGTGTGATGAACAGGCTGGAGAAATTCACATTGCCCAGCATCAATCCCAACGGCGGCATCAAAACATCCGCGACAATCGACGACACGATCTTGCCGAAGGCCGCGCCGATAATGATACCGACAGCCATGTCCACGACATTGCCCCGCATGGCAAATTTCTTGAACTCCTGCAGCATAAGATCCTCCTCCTGCGAAATGGTCGAATCGATTCACTGATTTTCCCTGGTACAATTCAACGCCACTCTGAGCCCCCCACTTTTATCCTGCTCCTCGTTGTCATCCTGACTCCCCTCTAAATGTCATCCTGAGGAGCGCAGCGACGAAGGATCTGCTGTCCGACCCGCGCGCGGCAGACACCCAACTGCAGATCCTTCGTCGCTTCGTGCCGGACAATACTGAGAGTGCCGCAACGCCCGCTCCTCAGGATGACATCAAAAGCGTGACTCCCACTACAGACGTTGGCTCACAACATCTTCCACGTCAGCCCCAGCGCAATCGTCTCTTTGAACCGCCCACCGCGCGCAATCTCTTTATCATAGAGCCACTGCAGATAGAGCGACACCGCGACGTACTTCGATACCTGCGCCGAGAACATATTCTCCCAGTTGACGTCAACTGCCTTCCAGTAGTCCTCCTCCGGCGTCCCTTTCGATTCCTTTGACTTCGAATTGAAGATCGCCTTGAACGCCGTAAGTTTGGTTTTCCAGACAATGCTCGTCTTGGGGATTTTGTATTTGCCATCGGTGACCCACTCGAACCCGGCGTCATTGCTGGATGTCGAGGTCGTCGCGTACGGCGCCGAATCGCTCACCGTCCGTTTGATGCGCTGGCGGAGCCCGATACCCGCGCGCGTCAGGAACTCGTCGTCGCCTGCCTTATAAAGCAGCCTCGTTAATCCCATCGATTCGGTCAGATCGATCGGATTCAAGTACAGCTTCTTGTTCTTATTGCCGGCGTCCTCAAATTGGGTGATCACCCGCACCGCCGCGTACGGTGGCAGGGTCTTCCAATTCAGGTAACGCAACAGACTCTCGAAATCGATCAGGTCGGTCGATTTGAACGGCTTTTTCCACTGCTTCGAATCGGCGTCCTGGCTGTGGGTCTGGCCGTACGCCAGCCGCAGGGTCGAGCGCCAGTTCCACGACGTCGGGAATTGCCGCTCCAATCCCAGATTGCCGTTCGCCACCCAGGTCAGACTTCCGGCATCGCCCCCCTCCCAATTATCCGAGTAGGTGTTCTGCGACAGATTCAAGATGAAATCCACTGATGGTTTCCAGGCCGGTGAGTCCTGCCCCCAAGCCGACAACGGCAACACCAGGACAAACACCACAGCCAGCGCGGCACCTTTCATCGATACCTCCCTCCCCAAGCCGATCATGCTCCGGAGCAACCCCCAAATGTTGAAATTCGCTGCCCCATGGTATGCGATTGCCCCAAATCCGTCAACTCCCACCTCCGCCGGTAGCATGCGCATCCTGCCAGTCAGTAGGGTGGGCTCCGCCCACCTCGCACAATGGCACGGCAGCCACGGGGGTGTTGTGATACCGCGTGTACTACGGCACGCGCCGAAGCGAGGCCGAGATTGCTTCGTCGCTCCCTCCGCCTGCGGCGGAGACGTTCCTCGCAATGACTTCGGCGAAATCCGAAATCGGGTCCGACCAATCCAAACCCCACCGCGGCCGCATGTTTCTCCCTTGACCCGGTGAACTCTAAGAAATAACAGCTTTGCCTTTGCATTGCGGTGACATGTGAGATGTCGTTGCGAGGCGCGGCTCTTTGCGCCGAAGCAACCTCCCCCTTACACAACAGCCACCGCTTTTCAGAGGACTTCTTCAACACGCCCATCCGGCCCCCATGCGCCCCCCCATAAAAAGACGCCCCACCAAACCCGCGGGGCGTCCATACCAATTACCGATGCCTATGATGTCAAACTTCAACCAACGCCGCACCAACCTGCTCTGACACGACCTGCGGTTCGGCATTCGATTCGTCACTGGTGACCGCCGGCACATCCGCGCCGACCAGGAAACCCGCACACCGCCGGATGTCGGTTTCGCTCATCAGATATTGCACCACCCGGTCGATGCCCACGCCGAATCCATAATGCTCGCCGATGACTGGACCATGCTGTTCCATGTGTTCCAGATAATCCGCAAACTGCGCCAGCCCGAGTCCTCGTTTCTGCAAGGTCGCGTACATTCCGGATCGTTGCAGACGGTGTTTCAATACCTCTGATTGGTGAATGCGCACCGCGCCGCCCAGCGACTCACCCGCAATCGGCAGCAGCAGATCGCACGATTGCACCGTGGGACGGTCGCCGTTGCGCGATGGCGAGGGCTTCATGTTGAAGAACTTCTCCAATGTCGGGCGCGGTCCCGTCAGCGGCTGCGGATCGGGATGATGCGTGAGCAGCACCGGGCCATCCTGGCACAGCGCCATCTCTTGCGCATGTGAGAAATCCTCGCCCCAGTGCTGCGCACCCAGGCCGAGGAACTCCAGCGCTTCCGCATAGGAGAGCAACTGCAGCCGTGTGGCGATCGGCGACGCCCCCCATTCCTGCGACACGTCATCGATGGCGCCGAACAGCGACTTGATCATGCTGACCAGATCAGCGAACCCGCCGCGCCCTTCGACTTCGAAGAGCGTGAACTCACGCAGATGGCGATGATCGATCTCCGCTTCGGCGCGTCCCGATGATCCCATCGTGAACGCCCGCGCGGTCTGCGCCAGCGCCATCTCGAGATAAAGCTGCCCGGTCTGCGCGAAGAAGAACTCGCCGGGAACACTGCCGCTTTGCACCGCCCACAGCGTATCGACATTCTCGCACGCGCCGGTGGCGGTGACAATGCGTGGCGTGGGCACGAACCGGACATCATTCGCCTCGGCCCAACGCCACAGAGACTTGAGCACACTATCGTAGATCTGAAGCTTGTTCATGGAAACCTCCCGCTGCAAAGCCCCCGGCGTCTCAGCACCAAGGGACGGGTTGATGGTTGAGGACCGCGAATCGCAGCCCCTATCGGGGGGATAGAAACACTTCCAAGCGTCGGGAGTCAAGGTGATTTCGGACATCAAGTTTGATCGTTCAAGAGTGTTGGACCAGGGTGCCCCACAGCTTGCTGTGGGTTCTTCCTGATTCACGGACAGTTGACTACAGCCAGGGTGCCCCACAGCTTGCCGTGGGATCTTCCTGTTTCACAGACAGTTGACGACAGCCGAGTCAGTTCCAATCGGGACACTAAGATGCCAGGGTGCCAGGGTGCCCCACAGCTTGCTGTGGGATCTTACTGTTTCACAGACAGTTGACGACACCGAGTCAGTTCCAATCGGGACACCAAGATGCCAGGGTGTCTGGGTGCCCCACGGCTTGCCGTGGGATCTTACTGTTTCACAGACAGTTGACGACAGCCGAGTCAGTTCCAATCGGGACACCAAGATGCCAGGGTGTCTGGGTGCCCCACGGCTTGCCGTGGGATCTTCCTGTTTCACAGACAGTTCACGACAGTGGAGTACTGACGAAGTGATTGACAAGGTGAAGATGTCCAGCAAGATTTCAATAAGGGTTTGGTAGGTGACGAAGTTGCGGCACCCCGGATAGAGTAGACACACAAGTCGAATCCAATGAATTGTACTAATTCATCGGTACCACACCGCTTGCGGTGGGTAAGACGGAATCTACGGCAGGTACCGTGACGCGACTCCACCACCATGACAACCTCGGAACCGCACGGTTCATCACCTTCAGTTGCTTCCTGCGCGCGCCCAGCCTGACTCTCCCCAACGCGATGCCGATTCTGGCGCGTGAATTTGACCGTGTGAGGCAGACTCACGGATTTCTCGTTCTCGGATACGTATTCATGCCCGAGCATGTTCATCTGGTGATTCTCCCATCGGAAGGGACCCGATTGGGGCGCGTGATCGGTGAGATCAAGTCGCGCTCCGCCCGCGCATTCTTCGCCACAATTCCCGCAGGCCCCAGGGACGCGACGAGAGTATTCTGGCAACGTCGCTGTTATGACCACAACTGCCGCACAACTGAGACGGTGTTGGAGAAGATCCGCTACTGCCACAACAATCCCGTGAAGCGCGGTCTCGTCACCGATCCGTCAGAATGGACATGGTCGAGTTACAATGCCTATTTGGGGAAGACTGACGTGCCGGTCACGGTGGACATGATTCCACTGTAGTTAGGTATCCGTGAAATTGAGGCTTCCCACGGCAAGCCGTGGGGCACCCAGTCAGACGAAATTCCCGGCAAAAAGGTGCCCCACCGCCTGCGCCGTGTAAGACGGAACTCCTGGTACGCACCCTAACCCGACACCACCTCAACGCCAACCCCGGACCAAATCACTTCGTCGATCGGTTGTCTGTAAGGACCTGCGGAGCTTTTGAAAATGCCGAACATCACGCTTGAAAGAGCTCTCCAGTCGCTGAAGCTGGCGGCCGTGCTGGATGTCGGCTGCGGCTGTGGTGGCCATTCCACGCGTACACTGCTTGAGCTTTGTGACCGGGTCGTTGCGATCGACGTCGCTCCCCGTTTAGCCCGCTGGCACGAAATCGCTCAATCCTCGAAGGCGAGATTCTGTTGCATGGACGCCCTGGCCCTGGGCTTTCCCTGCGATTCTTTTCCACTCGTGGTCGAACCTGCCACCCTGCACCATATCGCCCATTGGCCCGACGCGCTCACAGAGATGCTCCGGGTCTCTTCCGATTCCATTCTCCTCCAGGAGCCTGTCGATGATCTTAGGTCCGCAGCCAAGCAGAGAACGTTTGAAGCCCAGGGCCTCTTCCTTTCGCTGCAGGCAGAGGTCGGCTTCGCCCACTACCGGCACTTGACGCGTGATGCGATCTTCTCCGCACTCGAGGGGCGGGCGGTGATTGCTGAGACACAACTGGAGACCAGTGATGCTCCGGTCTCTTTCGATGAGTTCTTTGAGTCGTTCGACGTCTTCGCATCCCAGAGTGGCCGGAAGGAATACTGGCTCGACAAGCTTCAGATCATGCGAGCGAAATTCGCCGGCGCACCACTGTGTGAAGACGATACCCTGACGATCTGGGCCACCAAACGTACGTCCCGTTGATCACTTTGACCTGCTCGACCAGGGTGCCCCACCGCTTGGGGGCGTGTTGAAGAACTTGTCCCCAACGTCACGGTAGTTGCGCAGGGGGGAGGTTGCTTCCTCGCTCCCTCCGCCTTCGGCGGAGACGCTCCTCGCAACGACAACTGTGCCTTTGCATTGCCAACGACATGTGAGATGTCGTTGCGAGGCGCGGCTCTTTGCGCCGAAGCAATCCCCCCCTTACAAAACTCCCGCCGCTCTTCAGAGGACTTCTTCAACACGCCCCTTGCGGTGGGTAAGACGGAATTTGCGGTAAGTGCGTTGACGTGACACGACGTCTACGACATCGCATCACGAGGGTGAAAGGTTTCACGCCCCGGGACGTCTGCTACATGACCTGTCTGTGAAACAGTACCATCCCACGGCAAGCCGTGGGGCACCCAGCGGGGCACCACACCACCAGATGACCTCCTGGGGCTTACTCGCTCCCCCGACATATCTGCCGCATGCACCTTGTGCACCGACGCCGCCACCGGCCCCTTGACGCCATCGATCAGCCGGAACCGTACACGATCGCCGGAGACCAGCGTGCGCGGACCCAGATCCTTGATCGCCGCACGATTCACATAGACGTCGATTGCGCCATCACGCGCGATCAAACCCTTGCCAACCACATTGTCGTACGACCGCACCGTACCCTCAGCCATCACCGCTACCTTCTGCATAGATTTTCCGTCCATCATACACATCCTCTCATGGCGGGGACAAAGCGGCGTCCCCCGTCCGTTGACCACATTGGCTGACCAGTCGTGCCCTAAAGCTTGCGTACCGACGCGGCGCGCAGTCCTTTGGGTCCCTCGGTCAATTCGAACGACACACGATCACCGGGGATGAGGTACTGTCCTTCCTCGCCGAGGATCGCTTCCTGATGCACGAAAACGTCCTTGCCCATGCCTTCCTGCGCGATGAAGCCAAAACGCCGGCCACGATCGAACGACTTGACCCTGCCGATCACGGCCGCGGGGCTCAATGGCGTGGTTGCCTCCACTGGATTCGTCAAAGTGGGTTCCGCCACCGGATTGGCCTGGGTGGTTTCCTCCGCCGTATCCATCGTATTTCCGTTGGTTCCTTCCATGGTGCACATCCTTTGTTACTGGGAATGTAACGGCACTCCCAGTCCGTTGGCCCGGACGGCCTTTGAAACCTATGTGGCTTTCCAGTGAGTGCCGCGCCGTGGGTAGCCGCCCGGCCAGTCAGTGTGAAGTCTAAGGCTTCGACTTGGAACACGCGTTAAACGGGCTCAATTGCCGGAATATCGACTTTATCTCCAAATCAAAGCCAAGTGCAGTGTGCGTATGCTGTTCCGCCCAACGCGAACGACCATCCATTCATGAGCCGTGAATCACATTTACGACTCAGAGCGTAACTACGCGTAAAGGCGTATTGCATACGCCCCGCCACGCGAACCGGATATTCCCCGGAACTCCCTGTCAGGGAATAGATTGGTTGCCGTTTTCACGGCTGTCCGAAGATAAATCCGGCCCCGGCGCCGTTTGCGCCGTATAAAGAGTTTGGGCACAGCAAGTAAGCCATTTTGAAGATCGATAGGAGATCGGAATGAAGATCTACGTAGGAAACCTTGAACCAAATGTCAGCGGATCAGACCTTCACGCCACCTTCGGTGCTTACGGCGAGGTCGCCTCGGCCAAAATCAGCACCGACAACTGGTCGGGCGTCTCGCGCGGTTTCGGTTTTGTCGAAATGGCCGTCCAAAGCCAGGGCGAGGCCGCCATCACAGCACTCAACAAAAAGAAACCGGGTTGGCAGGTGATGCCGGTTCATGAGGGACAGCAGTCGTTGCGACTCCACCGCAAAGCCACCGCAAAACAGGCGCTCTCAGGAGCAACCCCGTCAGGCGACGCACCGCGACGCAGCGCCTTTGCCAAGGCCGAGCCGGCCAAGAAACAGGCTGCGGCTCCTGCAGTGCCGATGCCGTCGCTGTCTCGGAAGAAGACCAGCGCCGCGCATTAAGTGCGAATCGAACGACCTTAACCGTCTTGAATTCGGCAGGCCGGACACGCAGTCCGGCCTGCCTGTTTTAATCTGGCTTGACGCCGAAAGCCTGAGTATTCGGGTGCCACGGACAAGGAAGGCCGAGCGGCTTTTCTGCTCGGCCTTCCTTGTCCGTGTCTTTCTTCTGTTTGCGAGAAGAAGACACGGACAAGCAGATTCTCCAAAGAGCCGGAGAATCTGCTTGTCCGTGGCACCCCTTTGGTGAACATGGTTTCTCAACAGACCCCTACGCGCGGGGACACCACCGCCCCGCGTTTTCAATCTCGATCGCAACCCAGAAACTAGAGTGCCCCAGCCACAACTGCGGCTGGGGCCTCCAATGCGCGGGCTGAACGAATCCTTTACAGCGGCGACACCGTCAGCGTATCCCGCGCACTCACTACTGCCGCCGACACTGCGCCGGTGATTTCTGGTGTATCAACTGTCAGTGGAAATGATGTCACAGGAATCCCGTAGTTGGCTCCGGGCCGGACCACAAACGTTGGCGCGTAGGCCACCACATGGATGTAATACACATCCGGCACAATCTGGTTATTCTGCGGGTTGTTGAAAGCCGTGGGCGTAAACGTCTGCGACCGCGTCGATCCCGCCACGACTGCCTGTCCGGGGGCGGCCGATCCGTGCCCGCGCGGCATGATGGCGGCGATGTACCCAGCCGCGCCGGCCGATCCGGTCCACTCGATGCGCGGATTCGCCTTGTTGGGCTGCCACTGATGTGTATTGGGTATCAGGTTCGAAATCCCAAAACTGTCGGGCATGACCACCGACGTCTGGTACTTGAACGCTTTGGATGTATCAATCGCCTTGATGGCAACCGTGTGTGCGAACAGCCATTTTTTCTTCGCATAAGTTGTATCGACCCTGCCCGTCGCGCCAACCCGGATCGTATCCGCGTCCACCAGCACGAATCCGCCGGCAAACGCCGAGTCGTTGCGCAAAAATTCCAGCGACAGGTAATCCGACTGGGTATCGAGATTCTTCTCCAGAAGAATGCTGAATGAATACGACGCACTCTTCGGCCGGTTCAACGATCCGCCGCTGCAACCGGCAATAACCAAAAGCCCCAGAATCGCCAGCCCCACGACCATACGACGCGCCCAAACTCTATTGCTCTCTGACATTTTCGACTCCGTTTCTATACGCCCTTGTTACTGTATCGGCGCATCGCGCACGGGGTTTCAGACAATTCTACACGCGTAACCCCCGCTCATCGCCCTCCAACCCACTGTTTGGCAATCCCTTAAATCTCCCGGCCCACCCCTGGTGGGCGTGTTGAGGAAGCCCTCCGAAAGGTGGCGGCAGTTGTGTAAGGGAGAGGTTGCTTCGGCGCAAAAAGCCGCGCCTCGCAACGACATCACACTGGTCGTTGGCAACGCAAAGGCACAGTTGTCGTTGCGAGGAGCGTCTCCGCCGAAGGCGGAAGGAGCGACGAAGCAACCTCCCCCTTACACAACTGCCACGATCTTGAGGACAAGGTTTTGAACAGACTCTTGGTAGCATGGGGATCCTGCCCATGCCCCGGTTCTTGGGCAGGAGCGCCACCCGGTGCGTATATTGATCTGGGGCAATAAGACCGAGAGACTCGTTTATGGGAATACTGGCGTGGATCATGATCGTGGTCTTGGGATTGCTGATCCTCCTTTTGGCCGCGCCGATACGCCTCCGCCTTCGTTGGAACGGCGAACAGAAAACCTTCTCCATTCACTATCTGGTTGTCGCCTTCGAGTTGGACTTCGCCCATCAATGCCGCCGCATTTGCCTGATGTCGTGGGTCGTTTCTGCCAAACCGTGGTCGGCACCCGAACCTCACCGAGACGACCCGAAGGGCAATGGCTCGCCGAAGCGGTCCACTCCCTTGGGCAAACGAACGCCTTCCCGATCGTTGAAGAAGCTCAATCTCCTGTGGAGATCACGATCCAGTCTGCGCCGTGCGCTGCTGGTCATTGTTCGCCTGGCCGCCCGTCTCGTACGGTCATGGCATCTTGAACGCGGTGATATCAGAATCACGGCAGGGCTCGGCGACCCGGCACGGACCGGCGTCGCCACTGGCTGCTTTTATTCACTTTTGCCAATCCTTCGCAACCACATCCCCGGCTTGCACATCGGCTGGCAGCCGTGCTTCGACCGCGCGGTTTGGGAGGTCGAGGCGCATATTGTTCTGCGGGCATTACCGGGGCGGTTGGTGTATCATGGAATACAGGCGGTCGCGTCATGGCCATGGCGCGAACTGAGACGCTTGAGAGCCAATCTGGCCGGTTTAGGGAGGTAACATGCCGAACAATCTTATGGAGGTCCTGCAGGTGATCGTCGGGGAGTTGAAACAGATGGCCCGCTCGGAAACCGTGATCGGCCAACCAGTCACCGCCGGCGACCGGACAATCATTCCCCTCACTCGCATCTCTGTCGGCTTCGGCGCGGGCGGCGGCGAGGGCGAACACCCGGAGAAAGGCGCCCGTTTCGGCGGCGGCGGTGGCGGCGGTGCGGTGATTGAGCCGGTTGGCTTCCTCATCCTCGACCACGACAAAGTCTCGATTCTCACCGCTCGCGACCGGACCACTTTCGACAAGATCATCGACGCCACACCCGACGTGCTGGCGGCGATCAAGGACTTTACGAAGAAGACGCCGGATGCGAAGTCCGGTCAAAGTACATAGCCGTTGCCGTCCCCCCGATTCCGGGTGGTCCAACGGCAGCCACATTCTGGAGGCAATCTCATGTTCCTGAAGCTCGCGTTGTTCCTCTTCTGGCCCATTTTGCAAGGTGCTCCCCCGCAGCAGTATATCGAGCTGAGCAAGTTCTGGAAGGCAGCCTCGGTCATCGAAACTGGCATGACCCGTCCGCTCGCCGTCATCACCTGCCCCAGCAAAGACTCAGTCTCGGATGGCTGGCTCATCGCCGCCGATTCGTCGGGGAAACTGGCCGAATACTTTTCTGACGGCAACAGTTGGACCGCCAAGCGTTCCTTCACCGCCGGCACACCGCTTTTGTGTATCTGCGCCGCGGCGCCGAAACCCGATATGGAATTCCATCTCTACGGTGGAACAAAGACCGGGCAGATTATCGAGGTATCGCGGGGAGTGATGGGCTGGTCCAAACATGAGATCGTGCAACTGCCCGGCCCCATCAAAACCATCTTCGCCACCGAAGCCGGCGGGGGCGGCATTCCGTCCGTCTTGTTTGTCATCGATGGCAACGGCAAGATCTATCAACTGATCCCGCCGGATAATGCGACTGACCCTGCGGCCCGCTGGACCACCCTCGCGTTCACCGATGTTCCCGGTGGCGCCTCTCTGATTGTCGCCCACCGCTACGGCCAGAAATTGTGGGCGGCCGCGGCCGGCACCAAAGGCGACATCTACCGCTATACCCGCGACTCGCTCGGCATCTGGCACACTGATCCATGGGCCAAAATGGCGGCGGGTCCCAAATACTTCGCTGCCGCCGTTGATCCGAGCCTCAGAGACATCGCGGTGTACTACGCAGGAAACGATGGCCTCTTTCGCTTCCTGTTTCTCGGATACACCGAGGACAAAAAGGCCCGCGTCCCCGTTGCCGACGGCGCATCCAACATCCTCGGCGGCGGCACGCAACGGCGCTTCAACGAGTTCTTCGGCATCAGCAACAACGAATTCTGCATGTTTGAATTCAATTTCGACGACAAGGCCTGGCACAAGGTTCCGATCGACAAAATCGAGCCACCGGTCGTTTCCACCAATTTCGGCTTCGGCTTGAATGATCTCGTCGCCCAGATGTACGTCATGGGCGCCAACGGCAAAATTCATCAATTCGTGCGGTACAAGAACTGACCAAGTCTGCGCTATGCCTAAAATGTGAACTTCAAGCCACGCACCACGGTGCGGAGTTTACTCGTAAGTGCAGTTTCGGTCATGGTTTACATGAATGGCCGCTATCCTGCGAGTGCCTTAGAAAGGTAATCTGCGATTCGATCTCTGTTAGCAGTCAGGCTTGAGTACTGTTTGTCACATACATCGCTGAATCGTGCGAGCACCTTTCGATTAATCTCTTCTTGATTCTCGAAAACCCCGACGGTGCGAAAAGTGAGACTCCATTTCTCGAACTGATGGAGAGAAATCGTCGCATCACGCACCTTGTCATCATTCGAGAGCGCGAACGCGAACAGTGGCCTAGCACTCCCATTGATGCGACAGTCAACAAGATATTTCCCCTCTGGATCTTTTTGAGGATGGTTCCACTCAAATACCCTTCGATCTGCAGGAACGTGTTCATCCATGAATGCTTGAAAGTCCTCCAGGAACGTGGAACGGACTTGCTCCCTAGACAGATAATTAACATCGCTAATCTTAAGAATAGCCTGAATAAAACTGTAGAGTGCATCTCCGTATCGGTCATTCCTCACCTGGGAAATCAATTCGCCCTGCCTATCATCCACCCCGAAAGCACTTAGCGCATTTGAAATGATCTTCTGTCGACTTCCACGATGAAGGTCTTTCTCGTCGACGTCATAAGTAAGGTGCATGAAGGTGTGCCCTTCATCAGACAACAACCAATGATCCGCCTCCCGCTTTAGCACGATCGCCAAATGGTCGCCATCCTCAAGGAGGAAGGGGGTCATTACACGGTATCGATTCACACCTTCTGCAATCAACCGCAATCGATCATTGACGGTCTTTCGAAACTCCTTCTCAATTGACTCTGGGGCCATGGAGCACCTCTATATTTAGAACATCTCAAACTGGGATCGACCCGGAACTTCGAAACCGCAGTCTTGGAGAAGGCAATCAAGTGCTCCCGGGAGATCGGCATAACGATCCGAAGGTGAAGCGAACGCGTCCTCGCGCAATCCCGAATCCTGGTACCGCTCAGTCGCGGTATGCACATGGAAATCATCCATCCTCACACCTTCCAACCGATTCGTGTGTTCATGGCTACCGTTGTATCTCCGAAGCCGGAAGAACTGGTTTGATCCCGGAACGCGATACGCTAGGATGACAGAGAAGTTGAGTGGATTCGCATCACTTTGTCTCAACAATATACGGAATTCACTCCCTGATTCCCCGATTACATCCAGTTCCCGCTCTTTGTGCCCTCGCTTTGCCTTGAGTGATAGGCGCTGTCGAAAGTCCGCCGGCAAAATCTTGCGTTCTCGCAGAAGCTTTTCGATTTCATCGTCGGTCAATCGGACAACCATATCGCGTTGCCGGACGGGTCACGCCCAACGTGACTATTCTACAATCATGGACCACCAATCCGCAAGGAGCGTTTCCCTAAACTGACTGTAGGAGCCACCACTCACAGGCGCCCATATTCCAAATCTGTTCAACCAGTTACGGGTGAACGCGCCCTCAGATGACATATTTCGCAGTCTCAACAGATCGGTGCGATTGTTTCCATTGGATCACGTTGCGCAATCCATCACCCAACGCGACCGTCGCCTGCCACTGGAGCAATCGGCGCGCCTCCGATGGATCACAGAGCAAACGGTCGACTTCCGAGGCCGCCGGCCTGACCCGTTTGTCTTCGGTCTGGATGCGAAGCGTCTTGCCGAGCAGCTCCCCGACGTTCGCGACCACATCGCGAATTGACGTCTCGACTCCCGAGCCAAGCTGCAATTCGATTCCCGGCGGCAACTGAGGCGCCACCGCCGCTTCGATAAACCCCTGCACGGTGTCGGTCACGTAGACAAAGTCGCGCGTCGGATGCACCACCCCCAGGCGAACCACGTCCCCTGCCAGGGCCTGGCCAACTATAGTGGGAATGACTGCCCGCGGCGTCTGGCGAGGTCCGTAAGTGTTGAACGGACGGACAATCACCACCGGCAGATCAAAGGACCGCGCGTACGACTCCGCCAGCGCGTCGGCGCCGATCTTTGATGCCGCATACGGCGACTGCCCGCAACGCGGATGTGCCAGCGTAATCGGAATAGTCTGGGCACTCCCGTACACCTCCGACGTCGACGTCTGCAGCAGCCGTTTGACCCCGGCTTCGCGGCATGCATTGAGCACATGGAGCGTCCCGACGATATTCGTCTGGACATAGTCTGTCGGGTTCTGGTACGAAAATGGAATCGCAATCAGGGCGCCGAGGTGAAAGACGATCTCACTCCCTTTCACTGCCGTACGAACCGCCTCAGGATCCTTCAGGTCACCCCGGACAATCTCGACTTTCGCCAGAGCTTCGGCCGGCAACTCGCCCAAGTGTCCCAGCCGATTCTGCGAATCGTAACGCAGCAACGCGCGCACTTTGGCGCCGGACGCAACGAGCTTCTCCACCAGATGCGAGCCAATGAATCCGGCCGCCCCTGTCACCAGAACCGGAACTCCATCGAGTGATCTCATAGTTATTCCATCGGCCGTTTTCGCCATTTGGTGCAGATCACTCCAGACCCACACCCCATCGGCCACGAAAGGCCATCGCCGCCACCGGATTCCTTGCACGCGGCGCCTGATCGCGCTGGAGGATATCCGGGGGAATCTCCGTCTCCGGCAGCATGTACCCCAGCGCCATCATGGCCATCGGGTCAAAATCCTCCGGGATTCCAAAATACGCCCGCGCCTTGTCTGAATCATATCCACCCATCTGGTGAATCCATAGCCCCAGCGCCGTGGCCTGCAGCGCCATGCTGATACTCGCGGCGCCAGTGTCATGTCCGGCATGACGGTTCGGCTTGCCGTTCCGTGTGTACGTGAGCTTTGCGACCGAAAGCATCAGTACCGGCGCCGCCTTCGCCCAGGCATTCCCGGACGAAAGACAATCGTGCGCTTTGGCCAGCACTTCCGGTTTGGACTGATCAAAGATCAGGTAACGCCACGGTTGTTCATTGGAGCTCGAGGGCGCCCACCGCCCGGCCTCCAATATCGACATCAAGTCCTCGCGGGACACGGGCCGCGATGCATCGTAACCACGCGGCGACCATCGCCGGGCAATCACGTCCGCGATGGGATGATCCGCAGGTGCTCTCTTCTCCATCCGGTTCAACTCCTCGTGATTCATGGGTGGTAAGCTCATTCATCCAGCGGCAGCAGCCGGGAGGGCGAGGCTCCTGCCGAGCCTCTTGTCCGCGCGGGAGCGTGGCTCGGCAGGAACCTCGCCCTCCGCAGTAGTCAACCTACCCTCATCATGCGGTCAAGTGGAACGAATCGCGCAATCACCGTTCCTCCCACCATCGCGATCAAATAACCATACGGCACAAAGGCGGCGATGACACCAACGACCAGTGCCAGGAACAGATCGGCCTTGGACGACGCCACTGACCGCACAAATGACATAAGCGCCACACCTTCAAACAACAGGACAACGCCCAAAATCGGCAACGGAAAGATCTTGAGCACCTCATCGAAACACCCGCTGAAGAACAACCCGATCGCAAGATACATGCTGCCATAGATCACGACCGAGCCGCCGGTCCGGGCGCCGAATGCGTAATGCCCCGCCAGCCCACCCGCCCCATGGCAAACCGGCACACCGCTCGCCCAAGGTGCAATCAGGTTCATGATCGAGTAGGTGAAGCCAATCTTGCGCACACTCACGGACGACTGCGGAAACAGATCCTTGATGGTCGTGTGAGTCGCCACAACCGAGTTGGCGATCGACAGGCCCAGTTGCGGCAGCGCCAGAACCAGCAACCCCTGCCAGATGTCCGGCATCGTCGGCGTCCACCAATGTGGATGCGACAAGCCAACGCCATCGGCGAGTCGTCCAATGTCCAGCCGGAACACCGCGGCATAGGCAATTCCCAATCCAATGACCAGCAACGCCGGAGGAAACTTGCGATTGCCCAAAAGCAAGAGCACAATGACAAACCCCATACCTGCCAGAATCCATCCCGGCATCCCCTGTGACGGCACGTAGTCCTTCAACGCCAGGGTGCACAGCGCCATCCCCAATCCCAGTTGCACACCGCGCACGACACTTTCCGGTATCACCCGCGCCACCCACTGCAACAGTCCCGACAGCGAGAGCACCAGCATGATGGCACCAATGGCCAGTCCCGCGCCGTACATCACTCCACCCGGCAGCTTCTGCGCGATCATGATCACCGCGACTGCTTTCAGCGGCTGCACCGGCACCGGCAGGCCATAGAGAATTCCCCCCGTCAGAATCTGGAGAACGCCATAGGTGATAAACACGCTGGCGCTGTCCAGGCCACAGGACAGAATCATTCCCACCAACAGCGGCAGATCGGTGCCGATATCTCCAAATGCCCCGGAGAATTCGTTGCGATCAAACCGAATTCGATTCCCTGGCATGGCCACTCGATGAGCAGCAGGCTCCAGCCGCTCTAGCCTTTGGTGTTCCAATGTGGCCGAAACGGCCGCAGACGTTCCAGTTCCCGTTTCAGGTATCGATGGTAAAGCCCGATCATCCCCCAGGCAATTCCGCCGCCGATGATCCAGCCCGCCAGAATGTCCAAGGGGTAATGCACCCCGATATAGATTCGCGAGTACGAGAGCAGAATCGAGTACGCAATCAAAACCCAAAGCCAGCGCCGGTACAGTAATCCCAGCAGAATCGCCACCGCCATGCTGGATGTCGCATGCCCGGATGGAAACGACAACGTGTTCCCGCAGCCGGTGATCGCGCGCAATCCCTCGACGACATGGCAGGGACGTACCCGTCCGATCAATGGCTTCAACACACTCGAGGCCAATTGATCGGTGATCGCCACCGTGATGACCAGGAGCAAAACCGCCGTCCGCCCTTTCCCTCCACCCAAAAAGACGAGTGCGCCCAGTCCCGCTGCTATCGGAATGCGGTAGTACTTCAAGTTGGTAACAATCGGCATCAACCAATCGAAGAAGTTATTCGCCACCCCGACGTTGAGTTTCAAAAGCAACCAGGTATCAACACTCAGCAAGAAATCCATCTACCACCCAACCAAATTCCGTAGGGGCGGCCCTACGTGGCCGCCCGCCTTTGTGCGCGCGAACCGGGCGCCCACACAGGGGCGCCTCTACCACCCTCGAGATCGCGGACAAGGGGCTTTTAGCCCCTTGCGCATTCACACAATCACCATCTCACCCATCGTAAGATCAATTCCCGTCCGCGCCAACTCCTGCAACCGCCTCTGGAGTTCCCCGACCTGCGACACCGGCACCCGGACCGTGCCGTGCCCGCGGGCATCGTACGTCCCCGGCTGAAGATGCAATCCGAATTCATCCAGCGCACGAAAAAGCGGACCGGTTCGCTCATGATCAAAGTCAATCGCCACCACCTGGGCCACGGTGCGCTCGACCAGCGCCGCCTCGCCAATGACCGCGGCCGCCACATCTGCATACGCACGCGCCAGCCCGCCGGTGCCCAGCTTGGTGCCGCCAACATACCGGGTGACAACACATACGGCGTTTTCGAGCCCCGCATGCCTCAGCGCATCGGCAATCGGCCGCCCCGCCGTCCCCGACGGCTCCCCCGCATCAGAGAATCGTTCGAGCAATGCCCCCGGACGACCCACTCGATACGCCCAGCAATGATGCGTGGCGTCCGGATACCGCCGCTGACGTTCGTTCAACACCGCCTCGGCGTCCTGCTCCGTTGCCGCGTACGCCACCCAGGCGATGAACTTCGAACCCAGAACGAGCATCGACGTCCCGCAGGGCTCAGTAAGCGCGTGGAATGAATCAGAATTGTGGTCGGGATCGTGTGTCATGGGCGGCCGGTTGCCCTAAAAAGTCCGTCAAGCCGCCGAGGAAGTCAACGGGTGCGTTTTCTCGTTGCTTCGAACTGCCCCGCCCGTTTCCCTTGCAACAGAGGACAGCATGTTCATCGGGCATTTCGGCGTGGCCCTCGCGGCCAAAAAACTCACTCCCTCAGTCCGGCTGGGGACCCTGCTTCTGGCCGCCCAGTTCCTCGACTTCCTCTGGCCGATTCTGCTGGTAACCGGGCTCGAAAAAGTTGCGATCGTGCCGGGAATCACGGTCGTGAACCCGTTGGACTTTACGTCGTATCCCATCAGCCACAGCCTGTTGGCGGTCGTCGCCTGGGCGTTGTTATTCGGCCTGGGGTACTACATGTGGCACCGCTCACCCAAATGTTCGTTCGTGCTGGGCGTGCTGGTGGTCAGCCATTGGGTACTGGACCTGATTGTCCATCGCCCCGATCTGCCCATCATGCCGAACAATCCCGCCCGATATGGACTGGGACTCTGGAATTCCCTTTCGGCCACAGTCGCCATCGAGGGTGCGCTCTTCGTTTTGGGAATCGGTCTCTACCTCAGCGCCACGCGCACGCGTGATCGAATCGGAAATTGGGCGCTCTGGTTATTCATCATCGTCTTGGGTGGCCTTTACGCTGCCAACTTGTTTGGCCCACCACCGCCCGACACCAAAATCATCGGCTGGGCCGCGCTGGCCCTCTGGCTCTTCGTCCCCTGGGCCTATTGGATCGACCGGCACCGGCGGGCTCTGGGTGATTCGTCCCGGTGAGAGGAGAATCGATCTACTCGCAGGTCAGGACCCGAATCTCAACCGAATTCCTCCTTTCCCATTCCCCGCCTGTGCCCTAATCTTGCCCCATTGGCGAGGGATACAAACAACCCCAGCCACGATACTTGACCCAAGGAGCCGTCCATGTCTGCCTATAACGCCATCATCAATGCACTCGAATTGAATCCGTCGATTATCGCCGATATGGCCCAGGAATTCCCCATCGAGCGCCGCAACATGCGTCCGGCTCCCGGCAAATGGTCGGCCCTGGAGCATATCGCTCACCTGGCCCGCGTTGGGCCGTTCATGAATGTGCGCTTGAAGAACATGCTCGAACACCCCGGCGACCCGATTGTCCCCTATTTACCGGATAGCGACTCGCCCGGCTCGCTCGCTGACGCCGACTGGGACGAGGCACTGAGACAGTACCAATGGGAACGCGCGGCGTTGGTGGGCACTCTCCGGGATGTGAGCCTGCTCATCTGGGAACGCGAAGCCAAACATCCGGAGTATCGCACCTACTCCATCCGCATCATGGCGCGCCATCTCGCGCTCCACGATCTATCGCACGGCTCCCGCATCGAGGACCTGCTGCTGGCAACATCCCGCTCCTGAATTCTACGCGTTGATAAGTATGTGGCGCGGCCGCCCTCGGCCGCGTTCACCACGAAGCGGTGAATCTCAGTGAAGCGACCAGACGACGACGCAAACCCTCCGCGTCCACTGCGTCCACTACGTCCACTTCGTCCACTAGGTCCACATCGCCCGCTGCGCGTCCCGCACCACTCGCAACAGCCAGACAAGAGTCGCAATTCCCAAAAGCAGCACTACGACAAACATCGCAAACGCACCCCACTGCGGACGAACAGCCACGGTTGCAGAATCATAATCCCCGGCGAGCATGATCAACCGGTACGATTCGCGCTGAATCACCAGCCCTGTCAGCGCGGCCACAGTAGCTAATGCCGCCGGCCACCGCGCCAGTCCGATCCGGCGAAACAGTCCGATGATCCCGGCCGCCAGCGACAGAAATCCGGCGCCGAGAATCAGAATCCATCCCGCCATTCCCCAGTCCCCGATGGCGAATTGGGATGATGACGCCCAGCCCAGCGCCAGCACACCGCCGGCAATCGACGCGATGGCGGCCCCCGTCGGTGTCTTGCGGTCATTCCGCCATGAATGCCCCAGCCACATCACCCACGCCCCCGAGGCGATGGCCGCCGCGCCTCCATAGCCGACCAGCCTCTGTCCCACCTTCGAGTGGCGCACCGCCTGCGTCCATGGCGCTGACGACAGCGATTGGAGATAATTCCACGAATAAGTAAACCCGATGGCGATCACACAAAGAATCGTCAGAAGAACAAACACCTTGCCCGCACCTGACGGCCCGCCGCTCTTCTCCCAGCGCCAGCGCCACAGGTAGAGCGAGTAGAAGCCAACCAGCAGATACCCGACAATCGCCAGCCACGGAAACCCGATCGAGATCGACGACGAGTAGAAGTACTTGCCGTAGAGAACCTGGACAAACAGGAGCGGCGCGACGCCGGCGGTGATCGTCGTTGAGAACGCCAGCACCCCAGCCCGATGCAACGGTTCGACCGCGTAGAGGTCCTTCTTTCCCCACTCCGCTCCGACCCGCGCCCACAACGCCGCAACCAGAAGACCCAGAAATAGCATGTGGACAACGAATGTCAGTCCAAAGAGTCCGAGCGCCAGTGCCGGCGGCACGGGGAGTGCCATCAAATCATTGGGGTTCATTGCCCACCCCCTTTGGATTCAGACTTCGCGGCCCCGGCCTGCCAATTCGCCGTCCGCAAAGTCGACAGATACGCGACCAGATCGTTCAGGTCGGACTCGCTTCCCGCGAATGGCGGCATGAATCCCTTCAGCCGGTTTAATCGCCGCGTGTTGAACTTGATCATCTCCGCATCCCACGTGGCAATCAACGGGCGAATCGCATTGTAACCGTCCACCGCGTGGCACCGCTGGCACTCCACCTGGTAAATGACTCTCCCTCGCTCTTCCGGCGTCGCCGCCAGATGATCGAATTCGTGCGCCACCACCGGCTTGGCCTCGAAGAATCCTGACTGATTTATCTTGTCCACCTCGTCCACTTTGAGTCCATTCGCATACATGTAATCATAGATAATGAACGGTTTGCGGATCCCCTCACGCACATACTCCATCGATGCCGTCGCCACAAAGGCAATCGCCGCCAGAAGCAGCGCGGTCTCCAGATTGATGTAACGCCGATTCTTGATCAGTCCGAAATAGGCGTACAATCCCACCAGCGTCGACGCGAGGATCCCAAATCCGAAAAACATCGTCATCGCCACCGCGCCGCCGAGCGCCAATTGGCTGGCCTTGTGGGGAGCGACGGCGAAATACCACACCGACAACGGAATCATCAGCGCCAGCGGCACCAGAAAGACGGAACCGGCCTCGATGATGTGACGTCCCTTCTCGCGATCCAATGAGCGATCCAGATTCGCCACCACCGCCACGAAGATCCCCGCCAGTGCCAGCGCCGAAACTGTCCGCAAGAACAACGATGGCCAGAAAGTCGGATTGAGCCATGCGTCCCAGAACGATCCCGTGGCCAGCCAGTCCCCCGGAGTCAGCATGAACGTGAGAATCCCGTTGATGACGAACAACGACATCCACGCTGAGACCGCGTACACGATTCCGACCCGCACGTGCGTTTTCGGCGACATCCGGTCCCAGTAGAAATAGTAGACGTACCCCGACGTGATCTCGACAATGAAAAACACCCACTCGGTCGCCCACGCCCACACGAACTGGCGGATCAGAACCGTGATCGCTTCCGGCGAAGCAATCGCAATCACAAACCAGATCCCGACTCCGGTCACCGCACCGGCGACAAACGAGAACAGAATCAGGAACCGGGAGTACTTGTGCAGGAAATCGCCCAGAACCCGGTCGTTCGTTCGGATCGCCCGCGCCTCGAGCCACGGAATCGCGATGCCGCCGCCCACCGCGAAGTGCGCGATCAGCACATGCACGATCGCAATCACCGCCACCAGCGACGACAGCCCCATCGGCCCCGGATCAAAAATCGGAAAGTTCATCGATCATCACCCCCAACCCCACAATATCGCCAACCCCACGAAACGGCAACCCCTCAATTCTGACATCAATTGTCAAAAACACGGTGAGGCCGGACACTGGTACCATGGGCATCCTGCCCATGGCCCTTACGCAACACGATCCCCTTGGCTACGAAATACCAAACTCTCACTTCCGCGCGAAGCCGCCCTCACCCCCGCCCCCAGAGGGAGAGGGGAGACATCTTCCGCGAGCACAACTCGTACGCTTCACGGGAGCAAACTCCTTTCCCTCGGGAGAGGGGAGAAAATCTCCCCGTTATCACAAATCACTCACCTCACGGCAGCCTGTCCCCTCTCCCTCTGGGAGAGGGTTGGGGTGAGGGCTTCTTCGCGGCAGGCCACCCTCCCCATCCGGCGCGGAACTGCCTTGACTGAAACGATTCCCACCGTTTGATACTCCCTTTGGAGGAGCATCCGAATGACCAGATACATCGGCAATCCCGAATTCCAGCACGGCGAAATCCCCGCGGTCGGCATTCTCCTGGCCAACATGGGCACCCCCGACGCACCGACAACCTCCGCGCTGCGCCGTTACCTTGGAGAATTCCTCTGGGACCCGCGCGTCGTCGAGCTTCCCCGCCCGCTGTGGTGGCTGATCCTCAATGGCATCATCCTCAACACCCGCCCGCGCCACTCAGCCGCGGCATACCAGAGAGTTTGGACGAAAGACGGATCGCCGCTTCTGATC
Source organism: bacterium (assembly GCA_021813505.1). Classification (GTDB taxonomy): domain Bacteria; phylum Zixibacteria; class MSB-5A5; order WJJR01; family WJJR01; genus JACRMA01. Next base: position 53,038 of record JAKAKI010000079.1, read on the forward strand.
TACACACGGCGCCAGGCCGCCGCGTTGGAATCCAGTCTGCGGTCCCGGATCGGAAACCCCTTGCATATCGCTGTCGGGATGCGTTACGGCAACCCTTCGATTCGTTCAGCGTTGGATGAACTGCGCTCCAAGGGCTGCCGCCGGCTCCTGGTTCTCCCGATGTATCCCCAGTACGCCGGCCCCACGACCGCCTCAACCTTCGATGCCGTCTTCGAGGTTCTCGAAAGCTGGCGCTGGGTGCCGGAAGTACGCACGATCGCGAGTTATCACGACGCCCCGAATTACATCAACGCGCTCGCCAATTCAATCCGAGAAGTCTGGAACAACAAGCTGACGGATCCACGCGCTACCGACGAATCGCACATCGGTAGGCCGGACACTCCTGTCCGGCCTTCTTCCGAAGCTCCGCAGAAACTCCTCTTCTCATTTCACGGTATCCCCAAAGCGACGCTCCTCGCCGGCGACCCGTATCACTGCCAGTGCCACAAGACAGCCAGGCTGGTGGCTGAGTCGCTCCAGTTGCCAGAGGATCGCTGGATGGTGGCATTCCAATCGCGCTTCGGTCGCGCCGAATGGCTGCAGCCGTACACCGACGTGACACTCCGCCAGTGGGGCAAAGACGGCGTCAAATCAGTCGACGTGGTCTGCCCCGGTTTCTCCTCCGACTGCCTGGAGACCATCGAGGAAATCGGTGTTGAGAACCGCGATAACTTCCTGCATAGTGGCGGCCAGCAATTCCGCTACATCCCCGCCCTCAACGACCGCCCCGACCACATCGACACCCTCACGAAACTCGCTGAGCGCCATCTCCAGGGCTGGACCGTTCCCAAATCCGAATGGAACGAATCCGCGGCAAAGCAGGCGTCCGACGCGTCTCGCCAACGCGCGGACCAGATGAAGCATCGGGTGTACGGCGGGTGATTCACGCTTCGACCGCTTTGAAACTCACGTATAAGATTTCGCGAATCACCCGCCCCACGCTCTGAGGACTGCATATGCCTTTAGATAATCGAACCGCATCGAGCCAGAGCCTCAAGCTCTACCGCGAACTGGCGGACTGGTATCCACTGCTGACGCCGGTGGCCGACTATGCCGAAGAGGCTGCTTTTTACCGGAGTTTGTTCGAGGCCCACTGTCGCCGGCCGCCTCGGACCCTGCTCGACCTCGGCTCCGGCGGCGGCCACAATGCCGCCTACCTGAAGGCGACATTGGCCTGTACCCTCGTCGACTTGGAACCGGCCATGCTTGCGTTAAGCCGCCGCCTCAATCCGGAATGCGAGCACATTCAAGGCGACATGCGTTCGATCCGGCTTGGGCGCCTCTTTGATTGCGTTTTCTTGCACGACGCGGTCAGCTATATGACCTCGCGCACCGATCTTGTCCGCGCCATCGCCACGGCCTTCGAGCACACCGCCCCTGGCGGAGTCGCGATGTTCCAGCCGGATTTCGTCTCGGAGACTTTCAAGTCCAGTACCGAGACCGGCGGCAGCGAGGATAATTGCCGCGCCCTGCGCTATATCGAATGGCGATGGATTCCCGACTCGAGAACCGACACTTATGTGACCGACATGGCGTATCTACTGAGACACGAGAACGGCGTCGTCGAGGTGCACCACGACCGCCACTATATGGGGCTGTTCCCGAGAGCAGTCTGGCTGGAGTTGATCGCAGCCGCCGGCTTCGAGCCGCTCGCAGTTCCCTTCAAACACAGTTCGCTCAGTAACACCGGACACGAGATCTTCCTCGGTCTGCGGCCTGCCACCAATGCGAACAAGTGACGTGAGCAGCCGGCCGCGTGCCGGGTGCGCGATGCGAACACCTCTCTGCACGCGAGCCAGCGCCGGCCGCGTGGCCGCGATCTCCGGGGTCTGTTGAAAAACCAGTTTCCCAGCAAGGTGCCACGGACAAGCAGATTCTCCGGCTCTTTGGAGAATCTGCTTGTCCGTGTCTTTTTCCCAAGAATAGAAGAAAGCCACGGACAAGGAAGACCGAGCAGAAGAGCCGCTCGGTCTTCCTTGTCCGTGGCACCGGAATAAACAGGTCTTCGACTTGATCGATGCTTGTTTTTCAACAATCCCCTCCGATCTCGGGAGGCGGGCCGACTTTGCCCGTTCGGAAAACACGTGATACCCGACCCATACACAACCCCCAGACGTGATTGTCTTCCCGTTGTGAATAGGCGGGAGTCGGAGTAGATTAATGTGGCATCGAGCGGACAGCTGTCCGTGGCAGGGAGGTGGACCTTGACTCGCAGTCTGTGGTTAGTGCCAATAATTCTATTGTTGCTTGTCGGATGCGTTTCCACGCAGTCATCATTGCTTGATCCTAAGTATGAGCCGGTTGAGCCGGAGCATGTCCGCGTCTTCACTACAGAGAGTGAACTCGAGGATTTGGATTATGTCCGAATAGCCTGCATTGAAGCGACCGGATCGACTGGCTGGACATCTCAGACAGGCATGATTGAAGCCATGCGAAAGAAAGCTGGCCAACTCGGTGGGAACGGCGTCCTGCTCCCGCAGATCATGGAGCCCAGCGCCGGAGCAAAAATCGCGGGTGCGATCTTCGGAACAGGCAGCGAACGCAAAGGGAATGCAATTGCCGTCCGCGTATTTGGCAAGAAGCAGCCGAAACAGTAATCCGCGGGATGCGGTAGAGAGCTGCCTTAAACGCGCTACTGCGGTATCCGCTCGCCAGACCGCAGTTCAAGATCCGGCCCTCACCCCTAATACTATAGCTCCCGAAACTCGCACTTGAGCACAACGTCCTTGTACGGCTGTCCATCGACCAGCACGAACGGATGAATGAAGTAATTCACGGTCGTTGAATCGGCATCACCGTTCAGACGTATATCCCGCCCTGTGGTGAACGCCACCCGGTCGGGACCCAGCGCGCCAAAGAAGTAATCCGCCTTCTCCGGATGCTTGATCGCCTCCGACGCATCCACCGGGATCCACCCTTCGCCGTCGAGGTAGAGATCCACCCAGCAGTGATACCCGTTGATCCCGCCGGTCTTGAGCGTATCCGGAACAGGGAAGCCCATCGTGAACCGCGACGGAATTCCCAGCGACCGCGCCATCCCGATCAACAGTGAATGGATGTCGGTGCAGTTTCCCCGCCGCTCGTTGCACGCAAAGATGGCATCACCCCGCCCCCACCCGGTCGCGCTCTTGTCGTACTTCATCGTCGCTACGACGTGATCGTACAGTGCGCGTGCCCGCGTCCGATTTCCCTGGAGATGCCCGGCGACGGTGTCAGCCTCTCTGGCAATCGCCCCATCGATCGGCACCAGAGAATCCGGCTGCAAATACCGTTTCCGCAGAGCGTCGGTCTCAGCCAGCGTCGCGCGAAGCGGCCCCGATTCGTTGCGGCGAACACGAAACGTCAGACTGACGGGAAGACTGTCCGGCAGCGAGGGGGTGACATCCAGATAATAGGCCCGATTCCCGTACAGCGGGTCCGTGATCTGTTTATACTGGTAGGGGCTGAGGACTTTCATTTGTGACACCGACTGCCGGTCATCATCCTGCGGGGCGGGAATCCAAAGCTCGAGACGCTTCGCCGCTTTGGGAATATGCTGGACATTGACCCGGTAGGTGAACTCATAGGTCTTGAATGCCGGGCGCTCCGCCCCACCGGCAGACCAGAATAAGGTAGATCCGATCACAGCGAGCATTGCCTGTTGTAGAAATCGTCTCATTCGATGGCTCCCGACCGCCCGGCCGCGTCTGCCGGTTCCTGACGCGACGCTGGAGTGCGTTTGCGACTCCGCCGTCTGTGCGTCTACTTCCCTGTCACCGGCTGCTTCTTCCAGATTCCGTCCTCTTCCTTCCAGTTGTAGCGCGGATTGCCGTTGACCTTGTGAACGGCGACCTCAGTTGTCTCCAGATGCCGGCCATTGGACTTCATAAAGATATCGAGATCGTAGACGGTCGTATCCGTGCTGTTGAAATCGGCACAGGCGAAATACACGCCGCCGCCCAGAGACGCCAGCTTGTCTTCATGCACCTTTGACAGCTTGAGCTGCAAGACCTTCTTGCTCTCGGAATCAAAAACCAGAAAGTACCCGCCTTTGAGCTTCGCGTCCTTGGCAACATAATCTTGAATCGCCTGAGACAGCGCGGCCATCGTAATCGCAGGCGTTTCCATTTTTGCCTTCGTCGGATGCTCGGGATGCTCCTGTGCGCGCGCTCCCGTCCCCAAAGCCAGACTCAGACCAATGGCGGCCAACGTGATGCGAAGTGACAATCTCTCCCTCATGGCAATCTTCCTTCCTGAAGATGGTTAAAGAACTCTTCCTGCTCCTTCTGAACGGGAATTTCAGAATCACTGCTGCCCGTCGCCGGGCACGATATTCCAAACCAATTTAGTCCGCATTTGTTCCCGGCCCATTCACTGCCGGCGCCGGGCCAGCGCCCCGCGCGTGGCCGCGATCTCTGATCGCGGGAGGCCGGAGGCCGACATCCAGCCGTGCCCGAACATCCGCTCTCGCCAAACCGCGAGACCACAATCGCCCTTCGGCCGACCGCGATCAGAGATCGCGGCCACTCCCGCCTATAAGCGGAGAAGATACAAGTTGATTCGGTGTGTGGTAGGTAGGGCACAATCAGGCGGCACTTGTACAATTCAGGATTGATGCGAGGAAAACAAGATCACGAACAGGGTGTGTGGATAACGCGCGCATTAAGGTCCTTATGCGGCGCGGTTGTCACTCGCGCCTCTCTTGATCTTCAAGTTTGCCTGCGTTCTTATCGCCTCCTTCAAACACCAGGCAAGCGCCCGCGAGAAAGCCACAGACTGTTGCAATCACACCATTCATGTTGAGAAGTCTCTCCACGACGCCCCTCTTGATAGGATCCGCGATCTCTTTCGACTTCACTCGTGCCTCTTGCTTTAATTCAGTGAATCTGGCTCCAAGGGGTTGGCCAAGGCGGTCAACATCAGCATCTCCGACTTCCTTTTCCAGTTCGTGTGCGCACTGATTCCTGAGTTTGTTCAAGTTCTTAAGAACTGTGATGATCTGATCCGGAATCTCATTAAGAGCGTCAACTACGGCCAGCTTTTGGGCAAAGGACAAATGCCCAGTCTCGATGAGCCGGTCTCCTCGTGAAAGCCGCAAGGAGATGATTCGCTCCAAACGACCCTCTGCGTAGAGGTGCCCTTTGAGAAGCAACAATGTCAAGTCCGTGCCGGGCCTAAGAACTGCCTCCATCTTCGCTATGCTGGATTCGATCGTCGCCTCATCAAGCTTCACTCGAATATCCTTCCTGACAGTCGAGCTATTCTCGCTGCAAGGGGGGGCAGCGTAAGATGCTCGTTGGATGTTGCCCAGAGTCAATCTCCGTGGGTCGGCATTGTGTCCCACTGATGAAGAAACTGGACTACTGGGCCCCCTCCGTCAAGGGGAACTTTGTCATCCAATCTCAGCGGTGAATCAAACGAGTGGTTGATCGTCGCTACCGGTCAACCTCGCCCAGCACGATATCATACGACGCCACCGTCGCCACGACGTCGGCGATCAGCATCGGCTTCTTCGCATGCTGGACAACCGCATTGAGCGATGAGATTGCGGTAAAACACGGAGAACGCGCCTTGCAGCGCAGAGGAACATCAGAACCATCGGAAATGACGTAGTACCCAAGTTCACCGCGCGGTGATTCGGTACGGGCGTAGACATCGCCTTTCGGTGGACGCGCCTTGCGGGGGATCGTCTCGTGAACATCCCCCTCTGGCAGCCCCTCGAGTGCCTGCCGGCAGATCTTCACCGATTCGGCCATCTCTTCAATCCGCACCCAGTATCGATCCCAGCACGATCCGATCGGCCCGAAGCGGCCTTTGCCCAACGCCACGTTCCATTTGAAACGGTCGTAGATCGAATACGGATCATCACGGCGCAAATCCCAATCGACGCCCGAGCCGCGCAGATTCGGACCGGTCACTCCATACGAGATCGCGACCTCCGGCGGCAGAATGCCGACATTCGCGGTTCGCGTAATGAAGATGTGGTTGTAACTCAGAAGGTCATTGAAATCATTGATCTTCGGCTCGAAGTAGTCGAGGAACTCGCGCGTCTTCGCGACCCAGCCCTCGGGCAAGTCGCGCGCCAGACCGCCAACCCAAATGTAGTTGTAAAGCAGCCGGGCGCCGGTCAGCCACTCGAACAAATCGAGAATCATCTCCCGGTCACGAAACGCCCAGAGAAACGGCGTGAACGCACCCATATCAAGGCCGTACGTTCCAAACGCCACAAGGTGGCTGGCAATCCGCTGCAGTTCGCAGATGATCACGCGGATGTACTCGACGCGCTCGGGAACCTTGATCCCCATCAGCCGTTCGACCGCCACCGCGAAACTCATGTTCTGGCTGAGTCCTGCCAGATAGTCCATCCGGTCGGTGTACGGCACAATCCCGGCGTACGGAAGATTCTCCGCGTGCTTCTCAAAACAGCGATGCAGGTACCCGATGTGCGGACGGATGCTCAGCACCACCTCGCCGTCCATGGTCAATTCCAGCCGCAACACGCCGTGCGTCGACGGATGCTGCGGGCCCATGTTGACCTTGTAGGTTTCGGTGAGATACGCACCCGAGTATTTCTCGGGCGGGGCGGGGATATTGATCAGAAGATCGTCGTCCTCGATCTCGTACCGTGGCGGAGCCTGTAGGGCAAAGACATCGGGCATTGTTCAGTCCTGTTTGAGAAGCGTCATCATCAACTGGGAACAGCCGGAGCCGGCGGCATCGGCTGGAAATGGCGCCGTGCATCGAGCTTGAACTGCCGGCGGTCACGCAACCGCTGGTCGCCGATTACATACACGTAAACCCAATTCACTTTCTTCGTCGCCTCGATCTGCGGAACGGGCCACCCCTTGGATCCCAGCGAATACTGTCCACTGGCCATGTTCTCGAAATCATAGACAATCAGCCCCAGTCCGGTCGAGTCGGCGACAATCACGCGCAGATTCATGGGGCGATTCAACCGGATGTACATAAACTCTTCATAGTCCGCCGCTGGCGTCTTCATTCCCTCGCGATCCGATTTGGACTCAATCACGATTGCCGTGTCGACATTAAACGGCCGCAGTGTCGAGTAATTGGGCGCCAGCCGTGCAAAATCCGCATCACTGCGGTACAGATATCCGTAATTGTGGTCGAACAACTCCGCGGACGCCTGGTCCGCTGTCCTGTGCCCGCTGCCGCCGCCGGAACACCCGGCAACAGCCAGCAATCCCGCCAGCAGGACCGCTGAAAAAAGACACCACTTCGAGGTTGTGTTCATTGCCGAATTTGCTCCCAATCTCCGCAGGTGGAAAGTCTAAGCATGTATCCCGATTGTGGTCGTTTTCCCCCCGACAGACTCCCGGACCCGCGCCGCGTCCGCTTCCGGATAAGTCGCATAGTGATGAATCAAATTGTCCCGGTTGTACACCGAGTTTTCGTAGTCCGGCGTCATCTTGAGGCACTCGGTCGGACAGGGATCGACACACAAGGCGCAGAAACAGCACTTGGCGAAATCAATGTCGAATCGCAACACGTGCAGTTTCTTCTTCTGGCCGTTGGATGTCTCGCCCAGATCCTCTTCTTTGCCGGCCTTCGCGGTTTCAATCGCGATACAGTCGACCGGGCACGCCCGCGCACATTGCAGACAGCCGATGCAGTCCTCGATGATGTTGAACAGCCTTCCCTTGGCCCCCTTCGGCAGATCCCACGTCTCGTCGGGATACTGCATCGTGTTGGGCTTCTTGAAAAGATGTTCAAAGGTCACCCGCAGTCCCACGAGCAGGGACCAGAATCCGGTGACTTGCCGTCCGACGTTTCCCATTGCCTGCCTTTCAAACTCGAAATCGAACCTACATTCCTTCCAGGTCCGGCTCCTGCCGTTGCGGGGGATCCACCCGCAAATCCGGCGTGTCCTTTGATACCCAGTGGCCGCGGTCGGGATTCATCCCTTCTGCATATGGAACCCTCAGGCCGCGATACGTCTCCTGGACCACATAGTCCTTACGGAGCGGCCAGCCCTCCCAGTCATCCGGGCACAGAATCCGCCGCAGATCATGATGGCCGTCAAAGACAATCCCCATCATGTCGTACGCCTCCCGCTCGTGCCAGTCGGCGGTCCCGAATACGGTCGAAACCGTTGGGGCATGCGGATTCTCGCGATCAGAGAATTCAATCCTGAGCGTGAGCTTGTGGTTATGCTTGATCGAGTGCAGATTGTACACTACCTGCAGCTTGTCTTTGAGGTCAACCGCCGACAAACACATCAGCGAAGTCAGGTCGATGCCCGGCTCATCTCTCAACCAGTTGCACACTTCGGCAATCGACTGCGCCTCGACCGTGCAACTCGGATCAACACCTTCGGCCAGCTCACCGATCCGCTCACCAAAACGGGCTTTCAGCCTGGCGTGGATTTCTTGCGTCGTCATTTCGCTTCCGCCTACGCCGCCATCACCGGTGCCAGTTTCTTGCCCAACATCTCTTCCCGCTTGATCTTCTCCTGAATCATCATCAGGCCTTCCAGCAACGCTTCCGGACGCGGAGGACAGCCGGCCACATACACGTCAACCGGCACAATCTGATCGACACCTTTGAGCACATGATAGCCATGCTTCCAGTACGGTCCGCCGCACGTGGCACAGGAACCCATCGAGAGCACATATTTCGGCTCCGGCATCTGCTCATAGAGCTTCTTGACCCGCAATGCCATCTTCATCGTCACCGTGCCGGCCACGATCATCAGATCCGATTGCCGCGGCGACGCCCGCATCACACCCATCCCAAACCGGTCGATGTCAAACCGCCCGGCGGCGGTGGCCATCATCTCGATCGCACAACAGGCCAGCCCGAACGACATCGGCCAAACCGACGACTGCCGCGCCCAGGACAAAACCTTGTCCACCGAGGTGATGATCACGTTGTTGCCGTGACGCCCTTCCAAGGGCAGCGTCTGCTCGGCTTTCTCCCGAATCTTGATTTCCGTCTGGGTCTTGCTCATTGATTTTCCTTCTGGACTGGCAAATGGCGCGGTGCTCGCGAGGAGGCCTGGCTGCCATCCGAACATCGGGCCCAAGCTCACATGCTATTGTACCAGTTGCTGTTGCAAGAAGTCAACGGGTTTGTCCCCGCGCTCAGATTTCGGTGGCAAAGAAAGAAGTGTATCGATATTCAACACCATACCTTCACGCGACAAGGCGCCAATCTCGGTGATGCCTGTATCCATCCGAATCGCGTCCTCCGGGCAGGCTTCTACGCAGAAACCACAGAAGACGCACCGTCCAATGTCGATATCAAATGACTTTGGCCGCTTTTCGATATTCGGGTCATCCACTTCCTCGGCAACAATTTTGATACAGAACGCCGGGCACACTGTCTCGCACATCATACAAGCCACACAGCGCGGGGTGCCATCCGGACGCTTGGCCAGACGATGCAATGTTCGCAGTCGCGGCGATTGCGGACGCCTGACTTCGGGATACTGATAAGTCGCCGCCCCTGGTAGTGCCGACTTGACCCCAAACAGTCGCAGCGTATGCCGCCAGAGATTCACAAAGAAATGCCGCGCCGTCAAGACCAGCCCGCGCCAGACCTCCGGCAGATAGATCCGTTCCCAAAACGTCAGCACCCGCCGCCGTTCCGAAACATTGATGACGCGCACCGTTCCCATTGCAGCTACCGTCCAATCCACAAGACGATGATCGCCGTCACCAGTGCATTCGCCAGCGAAAGAGGCAGCAGAATCTTCCAGCCCAGATTCATCAACTGATCAAAGCGGAATCGCGGCAGCGTCCACCGGATCAGCATCTGCAGCCAGCAGAAGAACGAAACCTTCAGCACAAACGAAATGACCCGCAACGATTCCACCAGCCAGGTGTTCATGTCAATGGTTGAACCCCACGGGAACACGAAGCCGCCGTCACCCAGATACGGAACCTGCCAGCCACCGAAGAAGAACGTCGTCACCATCGACGCAACCAGGATTTGCTCGATGAAATCCGCGAACATGAACATTCCGAACTTCATCGAAGAGTATTCCAGGAAGAAACCGATGATCTCCGACTCGCCCTCCGGGATGTCGAACGGAATTCGCTTCGTCTCGGCAATTGCCGCCGTCATGAACAGGAGGAACCCCAGCGGCTGGAGGAACACACCCCACATCGGCAGGAACCCGAAGAGCAGTCCCCCCTGCGCCCGCACAATCTCCTGCAACGACAGCGTCTGGAAGATCATGATGACACCGACCAGCGTCAGCCCGAACGTGATCTCGTAAGAAATCATCTGCGCGGTCGCGCGAACCCCGCCAAGCAGCGAGTAATTGTTGTTCGAAGACCAGCCGGCCAGCACAACTCCATAGACGGCCACCGACATCATCGCGAAGATGAACAGGATGCCGACGTTCACATCGGCCACCTGCAGGCCGATCGATTGGCCCGCGATCACAATCGAACTGCCGAACGGAATCACGGCAAACGACAGGAGCGCAAAGAAGATCGAAAGCACCGGCGCCAGCGCATGGATGAACTTGTGCGGCGTGTCCGGAACAAAATCCTCCTTGGTGAACATCTTCACCGCATCGGCGATGATGTGGAAGAGCCCCCACACCCGGAATCCGAGAATCGAGGCCCGATTGGCGCCGATCCGGTCCTGCATCACAGCCGACTGTTTGCGTTCCACCCACGTGAGCAATCCACCCAGACTGAGCGCGAACATGACGATGAAGATCGTCTTGCCGACCGCTGCTCCGATTTCCATTCCTGCGCTCATTCGATCCAATCCTACGCCGTGGCCGTGGCCGCACTGCGCCGCGATGGATTCACACCGGCGTCACCGATCTTGCTATACGTCAGTCCTGAGAAATACTCGACATTCCCCGCCAATTCCGCAAAGCAGCTCTCCGGCAGCCGCGGCGCCGCCTTCAGCTCCCAGCGATTCGCCAGGTCAACCAGCATCTCCAGGAGTGGGCGCGACTGTCCGACCGGAGGAATCGCCTGATCGAAATGCTGCACCCGTCCCTCGGAATTGCAAATCGTCCCGTCCGTCTCGGCAAATGTCGTCATCGGCAATGCCACCGTCGCCAACTCCGTGAGGACTGAACCGTGCGTCTGGATGGTAATCAGCGTCTCGACATTCTTCAGCTTTTCGCGCAATACGTCGGCACTGTACCGCGACAACAGTCCATCACCGACGATGAACAATGTCTTGAGTTTCCCGGCGCCCGCCGCTTCGAGAATCGTCTCGACCGTCGGATCGGCGGTATGGGGCGCTCCGATGATCAATCCGGCCCCGTACGTATTGGCGAATGTGTCCGACTTGCGCAGCAGGTTATCCTCGACACCGTTGGGATCGGCGGGACAACGGTGCGCAATCTTCTCGATCTTCATTCCCTGCATGAACAACCGCCGAACGGCGTACAGTTCCTCATTCGAAAGATCAGGCGTGGCGATCACCGCGGCCGCCGCCACACCGGTCCTGCCGATCTGATGCGTCACCTGTTCATCGACCTGCGACAAGGCCAGCGTCCAGTCGGCCTTCTCCTGCCCCTTGCCCGTCAGACGCACCAGCGGTTGCAGAAGCCGATCTTCGGATTCGAAGCGCTTGTACGAATACCGCCCGGCATCGCACATCCAGTGCCCGTTCACTTCGCCGTTGAAACGCGGCTTCAAGCGCGCGACCAGCTTGCCGTCATTGTGGTGCGAACGCCGGCGATTCGCGTGGATTTCGATATTGCACCCGCGCGAACACCCGTGACACACCGACTCCGTCTTGTCGAGATACCACACCCGCACTTTGAAACGGAAATCACGGTCGGTCAGTGCCCCCACCGGACAAACATCCGCCAGGCACCCGGAATACGGATTGTCAACGGTGACCCCTTTGACCGGCAAGAGTTCCGAATGATCACCACGGTTGAAAATGCCGAGTTCATGCGTCTTGCTGACCTCGTCGACAAACCGCACACAGCGCGAGCAAAGAATACAGCGCTCCGAATCGAGCATGATGTGCGGCCCGATCGGCATCGCCTTGTGCTTCTTGAGTTTGTTCTCCAGCAGTGTCGAGTCATACTGCCCGAACTGCATGTAGAATTCCTGCAGCTTGCACTCTCCGGCCTGATCGCACACCGGACAATCGAGCGGATGATTCGCCAGCAGGAATTCGAGGATCGCCTGCCGAGCGACGATCACCTTCTCGGTCGTCGTGCGCACAATCATGCCTTCGGTCACAAACGTGTAGCAGGCAATCTGCAGCTTCGGCGCCTTCTCGATCTCGACTAAGCACATCCGGCACGATCCGGCAATCGACAACCCCGGATGGTAGCAGTAACGCGGGATGTATATCCCGAGCTTCTCCGCCGCCTGGATCACCGTCGTCCCGGCCGGTACGTCGATGGTGAGATCGTCGATCGTGACTTTAGGCATCGTCAGTCTGCTTCACGCTCCGCGAGAGCGAGGTGGGCAAAGCCCACCCTACACGGCCACGGCTGTTCTCTCTCCGATATGAGTGACCGGGATCGGCGCCTGGCTTACCGGCCTCCCGCGCTTGATCCACTCTTCGAATTCCGGACGGAACTTGGTGACCCAACTGATCACCGGCAGTGCCGCCGCATCGCCCAACGGGCAGATCGTGTTCCCCAAAACGTTCCTGGCAATTCGAATCAGATTATCCGCGTCACCCATGCGCCCATCGCCATCGAGGATGCGTTGGATGATCTTCGTCATCCACGCCGTCCCTTCCCGGCAGGGCGTGCACTGGCCGCACGATTCGTGCGCATAAAACCGCGCCAGCACCAAAAGCGCAGCGGGAATGGAAACAGTCTCATCAAATACAACAATTCCCGCCGAACCAAGCATCGATCCGATCTTCGCCAGCGAATCAAAATCCATCGGCACGTCGATTTCCGCCGCCGTCAAAATCGGCGCCGACGATCCGCCGGGAATGACCGCTTTCAACTGCCGTCCCCCGGCAATCCCGCCCGCGTGATCATAGATGATCTGCCGCAAGGGCGTGCCCATCGGAAGTTCGTAGACACCCGGCTTATTGACGCGCCCGGATACAGAGTATATCCGCAATCCGCCGTTGCGTTCCGATCCCAAATCGGCAAACGCCTGTCCGCCCATTTCAATGACGAACGGCACGTACGATAATGTCTCGATGTTGTTCACCACCGTCGGGCAGCGCTGGTACCCCTCGACCGCGGGGAATGGCGGTTTCAACCGCGGCCAGCCGCGTTTCCCCTCGAGCGATTCCAGAAGCGACGTTTCTTCTCCGCAGATGTACGCTCCCGCGCCGCGATGCACGACAATGTCGAGCGCGAAGTCGCGCCCCATGACCCGTTCGCCCAATATCCCCGCCGCTTTCGCTTCCGCGATCGCGCCTTCGACCCGTTCGATCGGCAGATCGTACTCACCACGGATGTAGATGAACGCTTTGTGGGAACGGATGGCGAAACAGGTGATGATAATCCCCTCGATCAATAGATGAGGGTCATGAATCATGATATACTTGTCTTTGACCGTGCCCGGTTCACCTTCGTCGCCATTGACGACCAGATATCGCGGCTTCGGCGAATCCTTGGGCAGAAAACTCCACTTGCGTCCCGCCGGAAATCCCGCGCCGCCGAGCCCGCGCAAATTCGACTTGATCACATCCTCGACAATCGCCTCGGGCGCCATTGCCAGCGCCTTCTCCACACGCGAATACACGCCGTTCGCTTTCGCCACCGCCAGCGTGTGCGAGTTCTCGATGCCGATGTTTTTGGTGACCAGCTTCAACATATTCAATCAGCCAAGTTGAGGGAGGGCGAGGCTCCCGCCGAGCCACTTTCCCGCCGGAAAGACAGGCTCGGCAGGAGCCTCGCCCTCCCTCGTGAACGGGTATCAGTGCGCGACAATACTACCGCGCCTCCTCCACAATCCGGTCAATCTTCTCGCGCGTCAGATTCCCTTCGTACCGTCCGTCAATCCGCAACGCCGGCGCACACTCGCAATACGCCAGGCACTCGACCTCTTCCAGGCTGAACCGCCCGTCGGCCGAGATCTCGCCGGGATGAATGCCCAGCTTCGCAACCAGATGCTCCATAAGCTCCGGCGCGTTCGCCAGCCAGCAGGCGATATTGCGGCAAATCTGAATGTGATGCCGCCCCAACGGTCCTTGCGGAAACATCGTGTAAAACGTCACCACTGAGTGAATCTCATTCAACGGACGCTTGAGCACTTCACCGAGGATCACTTCCACCTGCGGCGATATCCAGCCAAACTCCCGCACCGCCAGCCAGATGATCGGCAACGTCGCCGATTTGGTGTCGGGGTACTTCGCGAAAATCGCATCGATCTCGCGCCGCGCCGCATCGGACCAACTCACCGGTCCAGGATGATCAACCATGTGAGCGTCCCCGCTCATCGGTCCAATTCCCCCGCGATCATGTTGATCGTGCCGAACGTTGCGATCACATCGGCGATCATCCCGCCCACGATCATCTTGTCCAACCCCTGCATCAGGTAGTAACAGGGGGGACGGCAATGCACCCGGTACGCGCGTCCCGACCCATCGGAGACCATATAGAATCCGAGCTCGCCGTTGGCAGCTTCGTTGGCGATGTAGATCTCCCCCTGCGGCGGCTGAATCCCCTGACCTTCCATGATCAGCATGAAGTGGTTCATCAACCCTTCGATATTTCCATAGGTGTTTTCTTTCGGCGGCAAGACCGCGCCCTTGGCGCGGGCATTCAACGACTGCGCCGCTATCTTGTCGGTCCCTTCCAGAGTGGGATCGGGCCGCACGGTCCGCAACAATAGATCGGCGGTCATCCCCATCTTGGCCGCATCGACCATCTGGGAACCCGACAGGGGCCGGCCGCTGAGATCAACCTGAACAGGCCCGGCGGGAATCTGCTTAATCGCCTGACGGATGATGCGCGCCGATTGCCGCATCTCCTCCATGCGTACCAGATAACGATCGTAGTTGTCGCCCGCCGTTCCCACCGGCACATCGAAATCAAACCGGTCGTAGACCAGATACGGTTCGTCTTTGCGCAAGTCGCGCGGCATCCCGGTCGAACGCAACACCGGACCGGTGAACCCGAGCGACCACGCTTCGGCCGATGAGATGCAGCCGACATCCTTGATGCGGTCAATGAAGATCCGGTTGCGCGTCAACAGCCGGTCGACCTCGTCGACTTCCCTCTGGCACTTCTCGAGAGCCTGCTCGACACGCTCCAGCCATCCTTCGGGTAGATCACCCTTCACGCCGCCGACCCGCACGTACGAAACGGTCAGGCGCGCGCCGGTCAGCTCTTCGACCAGGCCGTACAGGTACTCCCGCGCCTTCATCAGATAGATGAATGGCGTCATCGCGCCCATCTCCATCGCACAGGCCGCAATGCAGGTCTGATGATCGGTGATTCTTGAGATTTCGGAGATGATGACGCGGATATAATTGCATCGTTCCGTGGGATGGATGTCGAGCAGTTTCTCCACTCCCATCGCGTACGTCACGTTATTGATCAGTGGTGAAACGTAATTAAGACGGTCTGTATAAGGGAACGCCTGCCCCCAGCCCACGACCTCGCATTCCTTCTCAAAGGCGCGATGCAGATAGCCAATCTCAATATTCGCGCTGACGACCTTTTCGCCATCCAGCTCCGTAATGATCCGGATCACGCCGTGCATCGCCGGATGCGACGGCCCCATGTTGATCATCATCGACCGGCTGGACAGACCCGGCCGTGAAGGCGGAGTATCCGATGAGGTCAGCGGCGTTGTGATGGTGGCTTCGGTCACTGGGTATCTTTCAATTCTCGATGGCGTTAAAACGTCATGCCCAGACGGTCGTCGGGAACCGGACGCTCCTCGATCAAGGGCTGCCGTTTGTTCACCGGGTAATCTTTGCGCAACGGGTGGCCGGAGAATTCCTCATACATCAGAATGCGTTTGAGATTCGGGTGCCCCGCAAAGCGAATCCCGAACATGTCGAACACTTCGCGCTCCGGCCAGTTGGCGGCCGGGTAAAGATCGGTGAGTGATTGGACGGAGGGCTCGGCATCCGAATTGGGACGTGTCTTCAGCCGGATACGTGTGTTCTTTTCCCGCGAATAGAAATGCACGACCACTTCGAACCGTGGTTTCTGTTTCAGCTTCAGCCGGTCCACCGCGGTCAGGTCGGCCAGAAAATCGAAACTGCACTCGGGATCGTCACGCAGGAATCGCGCCGCATCATGGTACCGCTCCGGCACGACCACCACGGTCAGGTCGCCGCGAAACGCGTGCGTTTCGACAATCGCGTCCCCAAACTGCTCCCTTAGACGGCCGATGAGAGGATTTTCGCCGGTTGCGTCCGTCATGGAATCCTCAACTGGCTGAAGCGCCGGCGTTCCGAACCGCGCCAATTAACGGATGCCGCTGCTTCTGGATCTTCGCCTGCAACTTCATCAGGGCATCCAGAACTGTCTCGGGACGCGGCGGACAGCCGGGTATGTACAAATCCACTGGGATGATGCGGTCTATCCCCTGCACTGTGGCGTAGTTGTCGTAGAAACCACCCGTGCAGGTGCACACGCCAAATGCCACGACCCACTTGGGCTCGCACATCTGATCGTAAACGCGCCTGAGCACCGGCGCCATCTTCTGCGAAATCGTCCCCACGACCAGAAGCATGTCGGCCTGCCGTGGCGAAAACCGTGGCCAGGCGGCACCAAAACGGTCGAGATCATAATGCGCCGCCGATACCGACATGTACTCCATCCCGCAACAGGCGGTTACAAACGGGTACGGGAACAAAGACCACTTCCGCGCCCAAGCGATTCCGTCGGACAACCGCGACGTGAAAAATCCCGGTGCGTCCCCGCCTACTCCCATCGGAGCGCCCCTTTCTTCCACACATACCACAAGGCCACGGCGAGCAGCCCGACAAAGACAATCATCGAATACAGCGCGGTCGCGCCGATCTCGCGAAACACCACCGCCCACGGGAAGAAGAAGGCCAGATCGATGTCGAAAACGACGAACAGAATCGCGATGAGGTAAAACTTGACCCCGAAGCGGTCCCCGGGAGTGGCGAATGGCTCAAGTCCACACTCGAACGGTTCCTGCTTGATGGCGCTGCGGTTCTTGGGCCCCAGAATGGCGCCCAGAATCCACATCACGCCAACAATTACGCCGACAAATGCGGCGACGACCAGCAGAGGCCAATAGTGATAAATTTCTCAAACCTCGTGAAAAAACAAGAACGACCGCAGCCGTTCTTCGTGAAGCGCGCCCCACCGTCCCGCGGACGGCAGGTTCGTGCCGTCTACTTCAGGAAATGCTCGGCGTTCTTCGCCGTGAAATCGGTCCACTTTTCGGGGACTTCGCTCTCCTCGAAAATGGCCTCGACCGGACAGGCCGGAACACAGGCGCCGCAATCGATGCACTCGGCCGGATCGATGTACAGCATCTCGGCCGCCTCGAATTCGGCCTCTTCCTTCGTCGGATGGATGCAATCGACCGGGCAGGCGTCAACACACGCGGTATCCTTGGTTCCGATGCAGGGTTCACAGACGACGTAAGTCATGGATTGATTCCTCCCTTGGATTTCGTTCAACGTCCAGCCAACAGGCGGCCAGTCTAACCTTTGACCCCACTCGTTGCAAGTAAAACCTCATGCCAACTGTCGTAACTCAACACCCATGAAAAAACCTGTGACAACCATGTCCAATTCCCCCAGTGCCGGGGCTCCGAAATCGCGCGTCCCCTCGGCGCTGAACCGCTCGTTTCCATCGGCCATCGGGCGACTTCATCGTGCATCACCCTCGCTGCTCCAGCGCCTGTGGCGAGGCAGACCTTGCCTTGATGGCAGCCTGCCACTGGCTTGATATTCCCGCCACGGAACCCTGCTATCCCGACTCGCACATGGTTCTCCATGCCAGACAATAAGTTGACTCCGGCAGGCAGTGTGGCTTCAGACGTTTTCATCCAGCATTCCCGTTACTAATCGGACTAATTCAATCCTAATCCCATTCAGGCTACGCTGCCGTCACCAGACCATTTGACCCACCATAGCCCATTGCGTCAGTTCCCGTCCAAAAGCGTCAAGATATTGGCAGCCTTTACACTTACCGTTGGCCTGAGTCTGGCGAATCCGCGGTCGGGCTGGCTTGACAGAATCGAAATATCGAGTTAATTGACATTCTGAGATGGCTGGACCCTCTGAAGCGGTCTTGGCCGGGCTCTTTACGCAATTGAGGCATTGCCGATCCTTGTGATACCTGCCGCGAATCTGTCCTGATCACGATTCGCACCTGTCTTGCCAAACCCAAGAGTCTTTTACTCATCCCTTGTGGAGGTGTGCTCATGTCGACTGGTCTTCATACTGCTAAACTCTCCGTGCTCGCCACGGTCCTGCTGCTCATCGCGTCCGCCGTCGTGGCGACACCGTCGGTTGCCCAGACGCCGGATACGGCGCTCTATGTCTGGATCCGGGACACGTTTGCTTTTGCCGGTCAGGAAATCCATCTCCCGGTGATGATCTCGAATCTCCGCGACACGATCGCGGCCTACCAGATTCAATACATGGTGGACCGCCCCAATATGATGTTCTTCACCGACTCGCTGATGCCCGACACGATCATCGCCTGCGCCAATCCACCATCCTGCACCGTGCTGGATACCGTCGTCGATACCGTCATGAAGACAATGGTCGATACCAAGACGACGCAGACCGCTCCGTGGGAGTACGTCGCCGGCAGGAATCTGGGCGATCCCGGCCTCATTCGAGTCACTGCCATCGCGGACTTGACAGGGGATCACAAGCCGGCCGGGATCCCTCCCGGAACAACCGATGCGGTCCTGGTCAGAATGATTGCCTTCGTCTTCTGCCCGCCCGACCCGTTGGGCGGGGGCCAGGTTCAACTCATTCCGACGTCATCAAACAATGATTTCTCCGATCCCCACGGGAACTTGATCTTGCCACTCTCCACCCGGAGGGCAACGATCACAATCCTCGATCCGGTGCCCGGCGACCTTGATTACTCCGGGGCGAGCGATGTTTTGGATGTCATCAAGATGTGCGGGTGCGCCTTCGAGAACCAATGCCCCAATTGCGGGGCGATCTCAGCCGACTTCAATTGCGATCAGGTGACCGACGTCTTCGACGTAATCTACCTGATTGAATATGTTTTCGCTGGTGGTCCGCCACCCGGCTGCTGAGGCGCGGCCCAAAGGCGGGGGGCGATGAACCTGTCCCCAACATCGAGACCGTTGTGCAAAAGGAAGGTTGCTTTCCGTGATCCCCCCGCTTTCGGTGGGATCGTTCCGCTCAATGGCAAGTGTGCTTTTGCATTGCCAACGACAATTGTGATGTCGTTTCGAGGCGCGGTTCTTTGCGCCGAAGCAATCTCTCCCTTACACAACTGCCACCGCCTTTCGGAGGACTTCCTCAAGACGCTTGAAAGCGGCGGGTTTGTGCGCTACAAGGTCGTGCCGATCCGGTCGAACCGGACGCGGCTCGGGAAGTGGGCGAGATTGTAGAACGGAATCGCCAGGAGGGGCCAGAGATATGGACTCTCCCAGCGCGGGGCGTTTGGATCGGGAGCCCATGACCAGTAGATGCACACGGCATTCCCGCGAATCATCGACTTGTCCAGGAATCCCCAGGTGCGCGAATCTTTCGAATCGTCCCGATTGTCCCCGAGCACAAACACGCACCCCGGCGGGACGGTCATTGGCCCGAAGTTGTCCCGGTTCGACAGATCGCCCGAGATAACATGCGTGTCGGTATATCGCACGCCGGTCGCATTCGCCTGCGGCTTGCTATCGACATAGACGGTCTTATCACGAATCTCCACCACCTGCCCCTCGACCGCGATGCACCGCTTCACGAAGTCCTTCGAGGGATTCAACGGATACTTAAAGACAACCACATCGTTCGGCTTCGGGTCACGGAAATGATAGGCAAACTTGTTGACCAGGATGAAGTCGCCCACCTGCAACGTGTCCATCATCGAATCCGAGGGAATCCGATATGCCTGGACCACAAACGCCCGCAGCACCACGGCGATAACCGTCGCCACCAGAATCGCTTCCAAATACTCGCGCGATGTGCCCCGAATCTTTCTTCTCACGGCATCTCCCCTACAGCTATGAACCCGACGTCCTCGAGCCCTCTATAGAGTTCTAGTCGGCTGTTCATTGGTCGGGATTGAGCCCCTCGAGCCACCCGCCAGTAACTCAAAGCTCTCCCCGACCGCGAACCGGGCGACAGCGACCGACTGTCAAACCACTAAACTGGCAAAGCGGTGGGCTGGGCACTCTTGTCTGGCCTCCGTGACCGCGCGGGGGGGAAAAAGGGTGGGCAAAGCCCACCATACGTCCTTGTCTCACAACAACTAAACGCATGGGGTCGCGGGACACGTAACGACAGCGATTGCTTCTCCTTGGTGTGACGGGGCGGACACACATTATCGACGCCGCCATCCCGGCACATCGGTGTGCCGGACACTCTTGTCCGGCCTCCGCATCCGCGCGCGGACGCAAAAAGGTGGGCAAAGCCCACCATATGTCATTGTCTCCCAATAAGTAGGGTGGGCTTCGCCCACCCTCTCGTGCGGGAGGGCTGCCGCCGCAGATTTGTCCCCAAGCCCGCCGCTGTCACTTCATCCCACGCCCAAAGAAACTTTGCAACCAACACCCCCGACTCTGCGTATTAATCAGTTGAATCAGAAATATCAGATTATTCCGAAAACGGGAGACTAATCGATGACCAAGAAGACAGCCAACTGCGCTACACCCGACGCCACCAACCCCTGCTGCTGCCGGGTGGAGGCCGTGACCACAGTCGATGCCCGCGGCCAGATGGTAATTCCCAAAGAAATCCGGGAGCGCGCTCAGATCAAAGCCGGTGACCGGCTCGCCGTCGTCAGCTTCGAGCAGGAGGGGAAATCCTGCTGCATCTGCCTGGTGAAAGCGGACGAATTGGCCGGGACGGTTCGAGATTTACTTGGTCCCATGGTCAACGAAATGAACAAAAGTTGATATAAGTAGAGAGGAGGAACAAGTCATGACCGATCGCCAGACCATCATCGACAATGTGAAGTCCCATTACGGGCAAATCGCAAGGGCCAGCGCCCCGTCGTGCTGTGGCGGCGGCGGATGCGCCACCGATGTGACCGACATCAGCCTTGGCTACCAGGCCGATGAACTTGGCTCCATCCCCAAGGGCGCCTCCATGAGTCTCGGCTGCGGCAATCCGACCTCCGTGGCCGACCTCAAACCGGGCGAGGTTGTGCTCGACCTCGGCTCCGGCGGCGGCGTCGATTGCTTTCTCGCCGCCAAGAAAGTCGGCGACCGAGGCTTTGTCATCGGCGTCGACATGACCGAGGAGATGATCGATCGCGCCCGGCACAATGCCAAGACCGGTGGCTATTCCAACGTCAGCTTCCGTCTCGGCGAAATCGAAGAACTGCCGGTCGACTCAGGCACGATTGATGCCATCATTTCCAACTGCGTCATCAATCTGGCGCCGGACAAGACGCGAGTGTTCAAAGAAATGTTCCGCGTCCTGCGCCACGGCGGCCGTTTCAGCGTCTCTGATGTCGTCGCCAAAGGCGCGATTCCGCTGAACGTCCGCAAAAACATGGAGCAATGGGCCGGTTGCATCTCCGGCGCGCTCGACAAGAATGACTATCTCCAGAAAGTTGCCGACGCAGGATTCGAGCGCATCGAAATCCGCTCCGAAATCGACTACGACTTCCAGCGCACCGATGATTTCTCCCTCGCATCCGTCACGGTCGTCGGCTACAAGCCGTTAAATCATCATCCGCGCTGACCCCCCCCTCACGCGGAATTTCACGCTCCACCAACGGCCCCGCCCCAACGGGGCCGTTCCCCTATGTAGCCGCACTTCATTGGCAAGGGAGTTTGTACAGTAGTTAGTGAGGGTGCCGCACAGCTTGCTGTGCGATGATCCCGTTTTACGGACAGGACTCCAGAAACAACGCACAGGCGCCCCACGGCTGCCGTGGGATGATCCTGTTTCACGGACAGGCTTCCACAGATTCCGCCAATCCCGAGATTGGAAGAAGGGTTGAAATGGGTGCCGCACAGCTTGCTGTGCGATGTCACAGTTTCACGGATAGCTTTCCCGGCATTCACGCACACCCTGGCTGGTAGGGGAGTTGGGGCGGGTGCCCCACGGCCTGGGGCTGTTGAAGAACTTGTCCCCAACGTCACGGTAGTGGCGTCAGGAGGAGGTTGCTTCGTCGCTCCCTCCGCCTTCGGCGGAGACGCTCCTCGCAACGACAACTGTGCCTGTGCATTGCCAGCGACATGTGAGATGTCGTTGCGAGGCGCGCCTCTTTGCGCCGAAGCAATCTCCCCCTTACACAACTACCGCCGCTCCTCACAGGACTTCTTCAACACGCCCCATGCCGTGGGATGATCCTGTTTCACGGACAGGCTTCCCGCGATACACCCATCCCCAACTCGGTAACGGAGTTGTGTTGGGTGCCCCACGGCTTGCCGTGGGATCGTCCTGTTTCACGGACAGGCTTCCCGCGATACATCCATCCCCAACTCGGTAACAGAGTTGTGTTGGGCGCCCCACGGCTGCCGTGGGATCGTCCTGTTTCACGGACAGGCTTCCCGCGATACACCCATCCCCAACTCGGTAACGGAGTTGTGTTGGGTGCCCCACGGCTTGCCGTGGGAGCATCCTGTTTCACGGACAGGCTTCCCGCGATACACCCATCCCCAACTCGGTAACGGAGTCCTTCTGGGTGCCCCACGGCTTGCCGTGGGATCGTCCTGTTTCACGGACAGGCTTCCCGCGATACATCCATCCCCAACTCGGTAACGGAGTTGTGTTGGGTGCCCCACGGCTTGCCGTGGGATGATCCTGTTTCACGGACAGGCTTCCACAGATTCCGCCAATCCCGAGATTGAAAGAAGGGTTGAAATGGGTGCCGCACAGCCTGCTGTGCGATGTCACGGTTTCACGGATAGCTTTCCCGGCATTCACGCACGCCCTGGCTGGTAGGGGAGTTGGGGCGGGTGCCCCACGGCTTGGGAGCTGTTGAAGAACTTGTCCCCAACGTCACGGTAGTGGCGTCAGGGGGAGGTTGCTTCGTCGCTCCCTCCGCCTGCGGTCCGCCGCGGCGGACTCCTCGCAACGACAACTGTACCTGTGCATTGCCAGCGACATGTGAGATGTCGTTGCGAGGCGCGGCTCTTTGCGCCGAAGCAATCTCCCCCTTACACAACTACCGCCGCTCCTCACAGGACTTCTTCAACACGCCCCATGCCGTGGGATGGTCCTGTTTCACGGACAGGCTTCCTGGCATTCACTCATCCCCTGGCTTGTAGGGGGTTGAATCGTGCCCCACCCGTCCCGACAGCCTCTGCGATGATTCACAAGAGAATCACGATTCCAATCCGCTTAACTCTGGTGTTCAGTGGCGTCTTTGAGAGTCCGCCTCGTGAAGTCGCAACATCACGTCTCTGAACCACAGCCAGACCCTACGGCTATAATGTATAGTATATGAGAGCCTCTCGAATCCTGCAATCTCTCGATGGATTCTTGAGAATTCCCTTGACAAGGAACTCAGCATTCCACATTCTCAGCCACAGTGAGAGTAACCTCACCGGCGCTGAGCAGGCCCAGCAGCGTCGGCCATGTAAGCCAATCGAGAACAAGTCGGGACCCGCAGCAGCCCGATGGCAGAGTCCGTTGAGTGTGACTGCGCTCAGGGGAGGCATTCTGCGGGGTGTGATGTGGGGCGTAACGACGACCGCTTGAATTCGGGAGCGAATGTCCTGACTGTAGAGCGTTTGAGAGCTGGAACTGGAGCCGAAATGCCAGCTCGAAATTAGGCGGACTGCTTCTTCGCAATGCGGGACGCGTGCTGGTCCCCGAATTTGGCGGTTTGAAGCACCGCCTCCGACTATGGAGGCACCGTAATGGGAGCATCTTATTCACGATTCCATGTTTGTAGGGGTGTGTGTCTTGCCCTCGGATTCATTGCTATTGGATGCAGCCTGCGGTCCGCACCATCAGACAGGATCGATCAGTACCATAGACTCCCGTTTGTGGATTGCGCGAAGAACTGGGGTTACTCAATCCGGGTACAAGGACATTCGGATTCATCCTCCTCATTGGCTTGGGCTGCACTCGTGAAGAATGGCATTGTCTACGCCCATTCGGAGGGAGTTCCCTTGATTTCAAGCGACTCTTCGGGAACCATCGTTCGCTTTACAGTTCCCAGAGGAACTGTAATTCCGGGTTCCTATGATCTTATGGTGAATTTGGCCTCCGATCCAACAAAAGTCGGTACTCTCCAGGGGCAATTGGCGTCGGCCAACCCCGAGCAGGTTCAATTCGCCGACCCTCTGGCGGGAACCAATACATGTATATGCGTCCGCTACGGAGATACACTCAAGTTGTACACATACTGGAACGATTTTAGCAATGAGCTAGCGATCGCCCCAAGGAAATTTTGTGACTCAAGCCCCACTGACACACACACAAGCCTCTTTGACACACACTGGGACATTCGTAATGATGGATCGGCAGGGTTTACAATGGAGCCTTACTTCGTAAACTTGGACAGTGGGAACTTCTACCCGCTTAAGCTCAACGACGGAAAGCGAATCATATGGATTGTAAGTGCTGATGCCAACGGGGATCATGCGGAAGTGGAAGTGATTGTTAATCCTCAAGTGACTCTTGGGATGGCGAACATGGGCTATGACAATAACATCATGGCCGCTGCCGATTCGTTCGGAGTGCCGCCGACGCTCTCCAAGGCGCAGATATACATCGAAAATTCGGGTTTCAAAGCGAGCGCGTATCGATACGAGCCTAGAAGCCATCCCAAAATTCACGTTCGGGGTTCTGGCATGTCGTTTGCTTCGGTGACTCTCATAGGTGGAATGACGAGGGCTTTGAACTTGTCCGTCCCTCAAATTCGATTTTTGGGATGAGTTCTAAGACGATAGACTACGACTACATATCCGTTGGGGCTGACCGCCGTTGGGACCCTGCGGTCGACGAACCCCCATATAACAACTACAACATCCGCATCCCGCCCGGCTGGCCGCCAGGTAGTCAGCCCCAGGGGGGTATGCTCACATCTAGTGACACGTCCTTTCAACGCAAGTACAATCTCACTGAAGACCCGCCGGCTGATTTCGTTCTAACAGCCCAAGAGCTCGTTCATCACAACCCCAACCAGGGGGAGAGTTGGCACTATTCTGATTTCCCGCCCACGCCTTTCGTGGCACAGACAACGATTGCCGCAAGCTATGGTCTGTTGCAAATTTCATGGATGACCGCAGTTTACCCGATGGGCTGGGTTCGTTCGCCAAGCCAACTCATCGGTGTCGATGTCAATCTCCGGGTTGGGACGGATTACTTGAGGCGCCTTTATGATGATCGGGAGAATCCTGAGCTCGACGTTCGTCGGCGCTGGAGAACCGCGCTCGTCTGGTACAACCTCGGAAAACGGGATCGCTTTGGTCGGCTTTACACCCCTGAAGACAGCGATTATGATGACCGAGTCCTTGCAAAGGAAGCATGGTGCATGCCACAATAATGGAGGAGACCATCATGGATAACTCATCAGGATGCAGAAGCCATGTTACGAATCCCCTTACGCGCTGCCCTGTGACAGGTAGTGTTTGCTGGTGCCTGGTCATCCTCATGATGGGTTTGATTGCGGCCACGGGCGTCGGGAACGAAAGGGGCGGTGCGTTTCTTCCTCCGCATCAACGTGTCGGCCGACAGGTACTCGCCGGAAGGATCGCTCTCGTCGACCGGCTCAGGACATCACCGCAACTCGCGCAACTGTTGTCGGATTCAATTCCGGAATCGATTGTGCAGGACATACTGGAGCTTGATTCCACGCTTGTTGGCCTCACTTGCGGTTGCGTATTTCTTGATTCAACAGCATGCCCTACGGGGGCTGGGTTCCCAGGACAAAGACTGTACGTCTTTTCTGGCAGATTGTCCTCACTCTACACAATAGTGGTGGAACACGACTCAGGGACTTGGCGGGCTGTTTGGAGCAGAACTGATCCGGGATGCCTGCCCCAACCGCGCATTTGGCGGACATGTCTTGGTATTGAAGGAGACTCAAGCGTAACGATCGGAATGAAGGGCTTGGTGTCAGCCACTGCCTACAAGAGCTATTCCCTGATGCTGTGGAACGGACGGACCGGAACTGATCTATTTAGGGACGGTGGAGATTGGATTGAAGAAATAGACCTTAATCATGATGGCGTGATCGAGGTAATCATCGGCCGCGAGGAACGACATGCCGGGAAGAACCATCCTGCAAGCGAGACGTATTACCTCGACGCCGCCTCCAGAACCTACCGTTCAACAAGAGACACCAGCGGCACACCCCGTCAGAGTAAGGATTGAAAGGGACTGTTACATGCCAAAGAGATACCCGGCGTTCTTTCTTCCACTTCTCACCGCGTGTGAGATCCTCCTTGGCGGCGGTATGATCGTGCAGGCCGACTCCTTCCGCCCCCCCGCCAAGTCTATTGCCGTTCTGTCTGACGAGCAGCGACTATCGCTGGTTGTCAGCGAGATCAGCCAGCAGCTCGTCTACGGTACAATTCCTGATGACAATCTCGCCGTGCTACGGTCAGCTTCAGGGCCAAAGCGCGCCGTAATCCACCCTCCGTTGGTTGCTGCTACACCCCGACCGCTGCCCACTGGTACCTACACGGGTATGTCGCAAGGAACACCGCTACTCCGGGGGAGATTCGCACACGTGCCTGTCCTGCACCATTTCCAGCAGAAGTTGGACAAGCCACCGTGGGAGCGGGTGAGGAATGTCGCAGACACTTTGATCTTTGTTGATGGCGGTACGGGCTGGAGGCTGTCGGCGGCTGAGATGAGGGATGATTCACCACTCTGGGAATTGGCGAAGCGTGCAACTGTAGGTGGCAAGATCGGCGGGGGTGGGCTGACTGCGAGCGTCGGCACCGTCAACGATTTTCAAAATCTCTTTGTCGACTCCCTACTGTTGCCCAAGTCGATTCACGCCAATGCAGATGTTCTGAATTCGCTGAGCAGCAGCCGGCTCTTCAACACGGACATCATCGGCGTCCCCTCGGGTGTGTGTGCGAACTCGTTCTACGGCTACACCGAGGGCCATCACGATTTCCTCGGCGTCTCCGACATGTCCTGGTCGAGAATCCTCGGTGCGGAAGAGCAGGATAGCTGGATCACTTCGACCGGATCACCTGGATCTGGTCCATTGCAGTTCAGCATGCCCATGGGCATGTGCGGATTCGGCCATGGTTTTCTCATTGCCGATGCGATGAACAACCGCGTCGTGCAAGTGAACATCACGATCACCAATGGCCATGCGACCGGTCTGAACGACACTTGCTATTTCACCGGCTGTTTCAACTACCCGACAGACGTCGACTACCGCGACACAGTTCCGGGGGATCCCTACCCCGCCCGGCTAATCGCCGACAATGGCAATGGTCAGATTGTCCAAATCCGTGGACCCGCCACTTGCACCAATGCGGAGCGAATCGGGACTAAGGGCAGCGGTTACGGGCAATTCCTCAATCCGATTTCTGTCTGCTATGGCCGCAATTGGTCCGACCACATGCAGAACAGGAACTTCTACGTTGCCGACCGGGGAAACCATCGGGTGACCAAAGTGGAGTGGATCGCAAGTCCGACTCCGGGCCATTATGACTTTTCGAGTTTTGATCTGGGTTACGACGCGGACGTGGTCGCTGTCGATGTGGACAACTTCGGGTTGGTGTATGCACTGGATGCGGCCCAGGGGATTCTCTACAAGTTCGATGCGAGCTTGGGCCCTATCGCGGCTTACCGATTTCAGGTCGATGACGGTCAGGTGTTTTACCCACACGACTTTTCCATCGCGCATGGAATCCAGTGGAGCGAATCCGCCTATGGCTATGTCCCCGTCGTCCTGGGCGACGCATTCTTGACGCAAAACTACACCGGCGCAACCGGCGTGCATCGGTTTGCCTTGGGAGTGGAAGTTCTTCGAGATTCCGCCAGGTATATCATGCGGACTCAAACAGATACGGACTTCGTGCGAATAGACTACTACCTCACTGATTACGCCAACGTGACCATTGATGTTCGGAAGAACGGAGTGCTTCGCTGCCATATGAATCCCATTCTCCAAGGCAATGGTTTCCGCGCCAGGCTCTGGTATCCCGATTCGACAGACCCCAGCGGCAATTACACCATAGAAGTTCACGCGGCTTCACTCTACTCCAACTCCAACACGCACACGGTCAGCATACCCCTGACCATTGACCGCAGCTATGTCAACCACGGTGCCCTTATCGTTTCCGGTCCAAACCTGGATTGCAGCGGGTGTGTGTGTGTTCGGGGGGGAAATCCGTGGGGCTATGGAGTCAACGTGGTCGCGTACGATCAAGACAATGACTCCTTGCAGTACGTCTGGCACTGTCTCCAGGGTGAATTCGCTAATCATAGGGATACGGTGACAACTGATTCTAATCGGGTTCGTTATTACCCATACGCTACTTCTATCGCCGGGACAAGTCCTTCCGGGGGTGGAGTCGAACCACTTCCTACCGTAAGCGTTAGGGTGACGGATAGCCATGGTTACTTTGCATTCCATCAAACCACTTTTGGACTTTGTGCGCAGGGTCAGGATGACGGCTGCTGCTGTTGCACCAATCAGGGGGATGTTGCGGAGAATGACGGAATACTCGATGTGTTTGACGTCATTAAGTTGATCGGGATTGCGTTCAGCGGTGACTATGACGTCCACGACTCCGACTGTCCCATCTCGCGTGGCGATGTGAACTACGACCTCGCGACAGACGTATTCGACGTCGTCTACATAATCGCAACTGCCTTCAGCGGAAGCGCATCACCTGTCAATCCGTGCATAACGCAGTCGGCCTCGAGAGAATACCTGAAGCATCACGTTAACAGTTCAGGAGAACCAAAGGCCGCAAGGACCCCGATATTCATTCGCGAGGGGAACCGCTGAGACTGTATCAATCGGACTGCACACAACGATCGGAGCGCGTAATGAAGAGCCATGCTATCGTCCTTGCAATTGCATCATGTGCACTGCTCGCCGGCACGGCACGGGGAGCCAATTCTGTCATAGTCGAATCGAAGACTGTGCCTGCAGGTGCCCACGATGTTACCATTGGCGTGCGCATGGCCAATGACCTCGACCTGACCGCCTTGGCTGTTCCACTGCAGATTCGAGAAATCACGCCTGGATCCTTCATCACCCGCTTGGCGTTGTCGTGGGGCGGCCGAGCCGACACGGTAATGACCGACGGAGTAATCAACAATCAATATGCCACGCAGAATTTCACATGCCAACTCGGTGGTTTTGGTTTCGGAGATATCGTGGCTACACATCGGGATTCCAGCCGGGCAGTTGGAACTTCCCCCGAGGGTGTTCTCTTCGCCCGGGTAAGAGTATACTCCAGGCCACTTCTTCCTGGTTCAGATGTGGAACCTTCAATGCGTCTGATCTTCAACGTCACCAGCACACCCGGGACGTTTGAAATTGACACCACTTGCACGAGGTGGAACAACCACCTTGCCTTCGCACATCTCACGAGTGCCGGTGCCACTGTTCGGGTGGTGCCAGCCTTCACCAAGGGAATAATCACCATCGCCGCTTGCAGTTGTGCTCACCACGGTGATCTCACTGGCGACAATGTCATCGATGTCTTCGACTCGGGGGCACTGATCGACTATTTGTATGGAGGGGGGGCGACTCCCGCGACTGATCCGGGCTGCCCACGCATCGACCGGGGTGATGTGAACTGCGACGGCGGCGACGACATCTTCGATGTGCTCTATCTTAATGATTACCTCTACACCAGCGGTCCGGCGCCCTGCAACCCCTGCGCCTGCAGCCCGTACCCGGCCAACTGCCCGTAGCGGGCGCCCTCTCTGAAGACGCCGGGGCTCCGCGGAGTAGTGGGGATGCCCCCCCCGCGCACCCCTTGACTCCAGCCCCCGCACCGCCTTGATTTCCATCAACGTTCCACCGCGCAAGCGGATGATTGCTGTCCTGTTTCGAGAGCGAGCTGATGGCCTGGTTGGTGCACAATGGAGCCTGGGACTGGACAATCCGGGATGCCGCTGACGACCCCGAAACGGGTGAAACGGCGGATCTGATGGACTTCTCCGCTGGCGGCTCGGCGCTCGCGTTCCTCCAGGCGGTCGCGGCCGACCACGCCAACGCCACCACGCTTCGCGATCTCGCCTTGGAACGCTACCGCGGTTCCGACATTTCCAATCTCACCGACCGCCGTCTCCTCGAGCTGGTCGCCGATGAATTGGAAACCGGCCGCCTTCAAATCATCGAGCGATACCGCCTGCTGCACATCGGCGGACGGGCTCAGGCGCCCGCCGGAGGCCAGGGTGGGGATGCCCCGTTTGCACCGCCGGTGGAACCGGAGAAACCCGAAAAGACCTGGATCACATTCGAGGTCAAAGACGATGACACCGGCCAGCCCGTCGCCGGCGTCACCCTTGCCATCAAGCTCCCCGACGGCTCAGTCAAGAAGATGGCCACCGACGGCAGCGGCAAAATCGAGATCAAAGACATCGATCCCGGAAGCTGCGACATCGAGAGCATGACCGACGCCTACGCGCTCGAGGTGCTCTCGATCACCTGATTTGGGGAATCAACGGCTCACGGCCATGGGATTCGATAAACGCGATACGGCCAAGACGTACACACCGGCAGACGGCGACACGCTCAAGTCGATCGCCGATGCCGAGGCGGCCGCCGGCAATCCGATAACATGGCAGGACCTCGCCCGCTTCAACTGGGGCACCGCCGATCCCAAGATCGCCGACGAGAAACTGCGCGATGAACTCGGCTGCTACGTCCGCGGCGACGACAAGAAGTTCGTCTTCTCCGCCGACGCCGAAGTGCGCACCCCGCTGTTGATTCCGAAACCGTACAAGAAATCCGGCTTGTCGACCACGCAGACACACACCCTCAAAGTCAAAAAGCAGCCCGAGCCCCCGAAACAGTTTCTCGAGTGCGCTTCGATCGACGGCTCCACGTTCGAATTCGACAAGTCGTTCCTGCGCCCGTCGGTGGCCGACCAGTTGAAGCCGGTGGACAAGGCGATCCAGGCCCATCCCGACGCGAAAGTGCTGATCTTCGGGCACACCGACAAAGTGGGGACCGAGCAATACAACAAGAAGCTCAGCGAGCGCCGCGCGCTGAGCGTCTATGCCTTCATCACCAACCAGCCCGGCATCTGGGAGGGGCTCTACAACGAGGAACACTGGGGAATCCGCGTCGTCCAGGCGATCCTCAAAGACATGGGCGATCCGTACGATCCGGGCGCGGTCGACGGTATCGAAGGTGAGAAAACCAAGAAGGCCGTCAAGCAATTCCAAACCGACAACGGTCTCACTCCCGATGGCAACGCGGGACCGAAGACGCGCAAAGTGCTCTTCGAAAAATACATGTCGGGCAAACACGACATCAAAATCGAAGACGGCCAGTTCATGGATCCCAAACACACGGGCTGCGGCGAATTCAATCCGCAAGTCGAGACCGAAGCGCAATGCGAGGACAACCGGCGCGTGACGCTCTACCTGTTCAATCCCGCGCGGCTCCCCAATCTCCCCTGCAAAGCCGTCGATATCGCGCCCTGCAAGAAGCAGGTCAAAAAGCCGCTCCCGAGGTACAAGCCCTCGTTCCATTGCAGTTTCTACGACAGCCTGGCCAACGAATGCCCTTGCGAGGGACCGGCACCGAAACCCGACAAGAAGTGGCCGGTCGCGCTACAGGGGAAACTCTTCTGGAATCGCACCTGGAACTACAACGACGAGACCGAAGCCTTCGGACCGGAAAAGGAGTATCTGCCCGGCGCCAAAGCCGAGTTGCGCATCCAGCCCAAGGGCGCCGCCGCGCTCAAGGTGCATGGCTCGGTCTTCCTCACCGATGATGGTGAGTTTCGTTTCGAAAACGTTCCGGAGATCGACAAAGCCGAAGTGCGCATCAGCCTCGAATTCCGCGGCAGCAAGATCGTCTGCGCCAAGGGAAAGACATTCAAGGGCAGCGACCATCCCTTCATTGAAGCCGACTTCGAGGTCCGCACCGGGAAGTTCATCTGGCACCAGCTCCCGCTCGACATTGCCAAAGTCGACGGCAGCGCCAAGCTCGTTGATCTCGGTGATATCGAAATCAAAAAGGAGCACTTCGTCGAAATCTGCGATGCGTACAAGTCGGTCTGGTATGGACACGAACAGCTCAAGAAACTCGCCGAGTTCGACATCGGCATCTGCCAGATTAACTACCCCGAGGATCCCGATGTCACAGTGTCCAATGCTTCCGAGCAGATGCAACTGTGCCGGCTCGATCTAAAGGATCGCGATGTGATTCTCCACGAGTACGGCCACTTCATCGGCTTCAATGTGCTCAAGGGCTTGGGCAATGCCGGCTACGACTATAACGATGAAGCCGGACACAATTTCGATACCAAGGAGCATTACGAATCCGGCTGGGATGAGGGGCATGCCACCTTCCTCGCCTGCGCGCTCCAGGATGATCCGCACTACCACGACGGGTACGACACCAATCCGAAAAAGAAGAAGGGCGGCGGACTGAACTTCCACCTGGATACCGATAACACGACGCTCGGTCCGCACTGCGAAGGCAGCATCCAGGAGGCGCTCTGGCGGATCTACAAAGTGCACGGAACGAGCTTCAAAGATGGATTCTGGAGGGCCTTCACCGACAAATCCAAACGCACCGTGCGCACGATCTTCATGTTCTATGACAACTGGAAGGACCTGAAGCTGGCGAGTCTGGACAAGGTCATCGAAGCGTACAAGAAGTTCAATATGGAGTTCGGGTATACCTATCCCGACAGCGGCGACCGTTTCACCGCCGTCGCCGCTCCGAAGGTTTTCGATGAGGCCAAAAAACAATTCCGGACAATCGATGAATTGCACGCGTCATTCGGCAGTACGGGCGGCGGCACGCTCGCGGATTACAAAGAGGAGTTCTACAACCGTAACAAGTTCTTCAATGCGGGCAATCTCGGCGCCGGATCAACCAGGACGAATCCGAAACTTGTGGCGGGGAAGAAGTATATTGTCCCGCGACGGTTCCAGATAACCGCGTAAGACCCATGACCAGACGCCCGTCATACGCCTGTCTTGCGGCATCTGTGATGATCGCATTCTCGGCCTGCTCTGGCGCGCCGTCGCAGGACACGACCAAGGACGCCGAGAAGAAAAAGGAGAATACAATGACCGCTCACACCACGCCCCTGCCGTTCGGACTTCTCCCTGACCAGGTTGCGAAGACCGAAGTGTTCTACAGTTTCGTCTCCGGCAAAACCGGCGCCGGACGGCAGGAGATGACCATCGGCGGCGACGGCACGGTCAAACTCCTCTTTACCGCCGTGCGCGGGGAAGAACCCACAACCGCCGAAGGACGCATCTCGAAAGATGTCGTGTTGCGCCTGTTGGACATTCTCGAAGGCCAGGGGATATTGAATCTCGAAGATCATTACCCGCCGAAAGGCGACTTCCACTCCCGCCGGACACTGCAACTAACCCTGCCATCTCAGACCAAGACGGTCATGATGGACGAACCAGGCGTCATCGCCTTCGAGCGCATGGCCGGCGCTGTCATGCTCGCCGCAGCCATCGCGCTTCCCGAAGCAATCAACCACCGGTTCTTCCCGAACTTGTAGCCGCGCACTCCGATCCGTGGAATCGGAAACAATACCGGCCGTCATTGCGAGCGGAGCGAAGCAATCTCCGCGCCAAAGGGTAAACGCCCTTGGACTCCGGGACGGCGAGATTGCTTCGGCGCAAAGTGACGCGCCTCGCAATGACCCCACGGACTTCTCAGCACTTTCCTACTTCCCCGACCCCTGCACCGCGATCGCCACCGAGTCCAAAAGCTGGCGCAGCCGCCTGGGGTTGGCGTCCTGGTCGCTGGGTGGTTGGCGCTGCTCGTAGGCGGCCAGCGCTGACGACGCCTGGTCGTACCGGCCCATTTTGAAATACACCCATCCGAGATCCAGATAGGCCAGATTGTAGTCCGGGAATCGTTGTAGCGTGGCGTTCAGAATTCCGATCGCCCCATCATAGTCACCGAGATCATAAAGCGTGATCCCGCACGCAATCGCGTAGTCGGGCTGGGCGGGATTGTGGCTCATGGCAAATCGAAGATGCGGCAGCGCTGTCACCGGCTGCTTCAAATCGCGCAACGTCATTCCGAGATGGTAACGATAGTCTGGCCGCGTGGAATCCATCGACACGGCACGCTCCAGATAGGGGAGAGACGCATCCGCCCGCCCCATCACCCATAGCGTTTGCCCGGCGCCAAAGCACCCATCGGGATCGGTGGAATCGGCGGCGATGGCCGCCTGGAACGATGCCAGAGCGGAATCGGTCTGCCCGATTGTGCTCAAGGCAATGCCGCGTTGGATGGAAAGGCGCGCATGTGGCCCGAGAGCCAGCGCCCGTCCGAGCTCATCCGCCGCCAGATCCCATCGTCCCATCTCGCGCCAGTATCGCGCGAGCACCTCGCGACCGGTCCCCACCTTGCGGCTGCGGGGATCAAGCTCGAGCAAATTCGAAAACCGTGTCACACTCGCGCCCGCATCGGCATTGACCCACACCCAAAGCCCCAGCGTGGCCGCCCCCACCGCCAACGTAGCCAGCCGACGTGGCATCGACCACGCCCATCGCCGCCGGGCAATCACCACCGCCAGAAACGTGACCACCGGCGCACTGAAGAGCGCGAACAAATCCCAATCGCGCGGAAACGAAAGTTCGGGATTGAACAACAGGAAGGCCGCCACCGTCGGTGTAAACAGCAGGACGTCTGCCATCCCAACGCAGCTTCCGCCGCTTCTGTCTTCGGGCCACAACAGGAGAAAACCAATCGGCGCCAATAGAACGATTTCATTCAGAATATCCGCCAGGTGGCGCCAGTCGATCACACTGTAGCGGGCACCCCAGAGTGGCAACAGGTGTTGTCCGAATCCCAGTTGATCCCGGTTCGGCTTGAGATACCAAAGCGCCAGCGTCACGGCCACAACCACGCACACGGAGACAGCCACCGGCAGATATCGCCGCCGTCCCGGCACGTCCGCCCTGCCGGCCTCCCATATCAGTGCGGGCGCCCACGCCAGCGCCGCCAGGTGTGACCAGATCGCCACAGCCCAAAGCGCGACCGGCCAGCCCCATCCCAGCCGCCGATGACGATGCCCCACCAGGGACAGCGTGAACAACGACAACAGCGCCCAACTCAACGCATACGACTCGGCGTAGCCGAAGAATAGCACCGACGACCCGCCGGCCAGAAGCCAGAGCGCCGACACGCGTGCGTAAGAACCGCGTTCATTCGAATCACCATCGATCACTCTCGGCCAGAGTGGGAAAGCGCCAAGCAACAGCACGGCACCCGAGAACACCCCCACAATGGCGAGGGCATCACGCCCAGACACACTCCAGCCCGCGAGTGCGTTCTGGTGCAGGAGCGCCGCCAGAAGCCCCGGCAGAAATTCCTGAATCCCGTATGTCCCCGGCCTGAGCCGCTCGATTTCATCGATCCGCAAGTATCCGTCGCCGAGAAGTTGCGTTGACCCCCGTGCCACCCAGGTCAGGACAATCCAGCCAAAGAGAATTCCCGCAATGAGAATTCCTTCGGGGATTCGCAAGCCCCGCCGATAATCCGGCTGCGAATCCGGCAAACGCCAGACAGCGACAACCGCCGCGATCAGGACAATGCCGAAAAGAAGCCACGCAATCGTGGGCAGAAACGCGAGATGGTTGAATCCCCACAAACGCCGGTCGGGGAGAAGCCCTGCCAGACCATAGATCAATCCGCAGCCAACAAGGGCGACCGTCGCCCGCCAGCGTTCCCGCTTCTGCGTGCGAGGATCAGCCATTGGTCAAACGTTGAAGCGGAATATCAGATAGTCGCCATCGGCGATGATATACTCTTTCCCCTCGAGCCGCGTCTTGCCCGCCTTGCGGGTCGCCGCCGGAGAACCAAGCGTCAGCAAATCCTCGACCGGCGTGACCTCGGCACGGATAAAACCGCGTTCGATATCGGAGTGGATGACCCCCGCAGCCTGCGGCGCCGTGGCGCCCCGCTCCACCGTCCAGGCATGCACGTCCTTCTCACTCCCGCCGGTGAAAAACGTAATCAGGCCCAGCAGCGAGTACGATGCCTCGATCATCCCATCGAGCGC
Source organism: bacterium (assembly GCA_021813505.1). Taxonomy (GTDB): domain Bacteria; phylum Zixibacteria; class MSB-5A5; order WJJR01; family WJJR01; genus JACRMA01. The sequence continues at coordinate 89,253 of JAKAKI010000079.1, forward strand.
GGATATGGTCAGACCCAGGTCCGCCATGAACGCCGCGCGGTCCTCCGGCGACAAGTCGTTCAACTCGCCCTCCAGCTTCCCGCGCACGACGTGCACTTTTGACTTGGGGCCAAGATTGAGTGCACTTTGCCAGTCTTCTGCGCTCCGGCTGGAACCGCCATCGGGAGCGTTGATCACCGCCAGAAGCGGCATCCCGGACAGGAACCCATACCCACGCATCAACTTGAATTCCGTCGGCGTGAACACCAGCTCGCGGACCGGCTTCTCACTTTCCAACGCCTTCTGGCAGCGCACCAGCGCGTCATGCTCGACAAGATTCTCGGTGCGGCCCGACGACACCTCGCGTTGCAGCCGTGTCAGGCGCCTCTCGATCACCGCCAGGTCGGCCAGAATCAGCTCTTCGCACAGCGCGTGCGCCTCGGCGACCGGATCGGGATTGTCTCCGAAATCGCGCAACACCATCATCAGCGCATCGAGTTCGCGCAACATCGGCGGCAACGATGCCACTTCCGTGGCGTCGCCGGTCAGCGCGGGGAAATCAACATACTCGATTTCGGTATGTACCTTCTTGGGGGGAAGGAACAGATCGAAGAGCCGGTCGAGCCGCGGGTCGGGTACTTTGACCACGGTGCGGCGGATTTCATCCTTGGCGAGGTAGGCGTCAACATCGGCATGCGCGGCCGCCACCGCGTTATAGATGGTCGTTTTCCCCGAACGGGGCTGTCCCATAATCCCAATTTTCAGCATCGCGAATCAGTCCAATTCATCAGGAGGTGGCCCCGCCACCCTTCGTCAAGTCCGAGAAATACCGCCGCTGCTCCGCGGCATCCGGCGAACAATCCACTCCGTAAATCTGACACTGGCGCTGGATCAATGCCAGGTGCCCCAGTCCCACGTCGACGGCGCGCCGCAGGGTGCGCCGAATCTGCTCCGAGATATTCGTGATCTTGTACCGCTCCTTGATCGTCACCAGCGACAAGACCTCGGGATCCTCGTGCAATCCGGTTGGATCTTCCTTCGACTGGAAACCCATCGTCTTCTGGGAGCTTGTCACCTGCTGGGTGAATTGCTCGATCAGGGAGGCCAGTTTGAGCTTTTTGGCGGCCAGCTCGCCTAAGTCCTGTAAGACGGTCAATTGCTCATCATTCAGTTTGGAAATGACCTCGTCGCTCAATTGGGCGAATTCCATCGAGACCTCCTCCGGCGCTGGACCACGACTTATCTGCCGCCTTGTAAGATAGCATCTCGCGCGGCTCGAATGAAGCCTCTTGTGAGATTTCTCCGCACGCGCCGGACTGCCCCCCACAGTTCGGCAAAGAAAATTCGACGCTGGCTGCGTATCATGATCACATCGCACTCATATCGTGCGTGAGCGGCAGAACGGAATCTTCCATGCGCGTACTGATTACAGGCGGTACCGGCTTCATCGGCGGAGAATTGGTCCGAACTCTCGCCGGTCTCGGGCATTCCGTGGTCGTGCTGTCGCGGATGTCAGTGCCGCCACCCGGATGGAAATCCAACGTCCAGCTCTTCCATTGGCCCGGCCCACCAGCCGAAATGCCCGATTCCGCATTCGACAAAGTCGATGCCGTCGTCAATCTGGCCGGAGAGTCGATCGGTGCGGGACGATGGACCAACGCCCGCAAGGATCGGATTTTCGAAAGCCGCATCCTCACCACCCGGCTGCTCGTTGCTCGCATCGCCGCAATGCCCACCAAACCCAAGCTCCTCATCTCCGGCTCCGCCATCGACTATTATGGCAGCCCCGGTGATGTCCCGCTTAACGAAGCGTCCCCGCCCGGCAACAGTTTCCTCGCCGTCGTCTGCTCGCACTGGGAGGACGAAGCCAAGGCGGTCATCAAACACGGTGTGCGGCTGGCCATCTTGCGGACCGGGTTGGTTTGGGGACCGGGGGGAGGCGTACTCCCGCGCCTCACGCTTCCGTTCAAGCTCTTCGTTGGCGGTCCGCTCGGCTCAGGCAATCAGGTAATCTCATGGATTCATCGGGATGATCTGATCGGCATCATCCGTTTCATCCTCGAGAATGATCACGTCTCCGGACCGATCAACGCCACCGCGCCGAATCCCGTAACCAATCGTGAGCTCTCACGTGTGCTGGGTAGACTGCTGCATCGCCCATCCTTCTTCCGCACACCAGCATTTGTCCTGCGCCTGGCCCTTGGTGAAATGTCCGAACTGGTACTGAAGGGACAGCGAGTCCTGCCCAAACGAGCCCTCGAGTATAAGTACACATTTCAATTCCCCGAGCTCGAAGGTGCATTACACAATGTGCTGAAATCGTAGGGTGGGCTCTGCCCACCCGCTCTCGCGGGAGTGCTACTGATACCCGGAACTCTTCCCCATGTCATTGTCGTGCACTCTCCAATAATGTGGCGCAGGTGCCCTCGCCTGCGTAGGACGCGAAGCGTCGAATCTCCTTTGCGTAATGTGCCCAGCGCCCACGCGGCCGAGGGCGACCGCGCCACATTGAATCGTAGGGTGGGCTCCGCCCACCGAATCAAGAGCGCAAAACTGATTCTAAGCGAACTCAACTTCCGGTTAGGCACCTCCGCTTCATTAATGTGGCGCAGGCGCCCTCGCCTGCGTTCGACGCGAAGCGTCGAATCACTTTTAAGCGATGCGCCCACCGCCCGCACGGCACCGATTCCACTGGAGTTTCTCAAGGACCAAGCATATTGTAATCACCCACCGGTAATCGCGGCGACTCTCATCACGACGACACACTGACATGACCATCGAAGACTACACATCAGTCTACTTCGGAGCGATCAAACGCCAATCAACACCCGCTGTCTACGACGGCAAGTTCGTGCATGTCACCAGCCCCAATGGGGCCTTCCTGCTGTTTGCCCCCACGCAATTCTGCAAGTACCACGCCCATATCGTCGCGCACTTCTCGTCCTTGCACAAAGAGGTCTCGTTCATCCTTTCCGGTGACGACGGCCACTTCCGGACGCCCGGCTGGTCCATCCGCGGCGGCGGCAAATTCCGCCTCGATAGCACGAAGAAGATCATCTGGCTCTGGGGATCATCGAAAGCGTACGGCACCTTCGATGGAACCGGCATCGGCGAGCAATTGCGCGAAAACGAAGCGTGGGGAGCTTACGAGATCCGATTCTCTGAGCCGAATTGAGCCGAGCGAGCCCTACCGCAAAAACAACATCCCCACCCCAGCCACCGTTACGATCGCGCCGAGGACCGCGCGGTAACTGACCCGCTCGCGATACACCAGCACCACCAACGGCAGTATCAGAACCGGGACGATTGCCATGATCGTTGCCGCCACGCCGGCTTCGATGTATTTCACCGAAACGAGCGAGAGCCAGACACCCGCAAACGGTCCGAGAATCGCTCCCGCCAGCACCACCCACCGGACCACCGGCCGGCGCAATACACCGAGTGTGGAACGCGTCTGCCCCGCGGCCGACGCATACGCCCAGATGACCACGGTGGCCGCGATCATCCGCACCAACGTTGCCACCAACGGGGCGATATCGCTGCCGACGAGAACATGCTTGGCAATCACCAGCCCAATCGCCTGTCCCGCAGCCCCGCCCAGGCCGAAGAGAACTCCCATGGCTTTTGATCCGTGCGGCGAATTGTCACTGTGAAAGTCCCGCTCCGCGGTGACCCAGGCAATGCCGCCCAGCGTAACTCCAATCCCCAGCCACGCCACCCACCCCAGATGTTCGTTCAGAAACACCAATGCCAGCAAGGCGGCGATCACCGGCGCGCAGGACATCAAAAGCGTGGCGCGCCGCGGCCCCAGAATGACCAGCGCTTTGAAGTAACAGGAATCGCCCAACACCAATCCGATAATCCCCGACAGCCCCAGCCAGGCGGCGTCGCCAGAGCTGATCTGCGCCAATTCATGGAATCCGGAGGTTACCGTCACCGCCGCCAGAAGACAGAGCGCGGCAATGGGAATCCGCAACTTGTTGAGGTTAAACGCGCCAATCTCCCGCCCCGCGCGCGTGAATACGAGCGAAGCCATTGTCCAGCATGAAGCTGTCCCCAGTGCCGCGAGTTCCCCCCAAAGCAAAGTCATACGGCAATAAGCGGGAGCAGGGAGATTCCCGCAAGAAGCCTGCGCTGCGTTTGTCCAATCATGCCAACCAAGGGACAGTCGCCTCTATCAAGTCACCACGCCACCATGACCATGATCCGTGGCAGCTCTGCCTTGCAAAAACGCCGGAAAGCCATATATTTATGGATGTCTGCGGTGTGTTTACCGACCGAGATATAGGGAAGGACGATCATGAGAAGGCTTCTCGCGACAGCAACGCTGGCATGGCTTATGGTGGCCACCTTTGGATCATTGGCGACCGCGGGTATCGACCCCGGAGTGGCCGATACGATCCGGTTTGATCCGGTGGTTTGGAATGGAGACACCGCGTTTTCGACCGCCATCTACACGGCGACAGATCAGGACTTAAAACAGGCAACCATCGTCTTGGGCTGGAGCTCAAACAAGATCGGGATTGATTCAGTCTCGATCGTGGGCAGCCGCTGGGCCACCCAAGTGACAACTCCGGCCGGCTACTTTGTGGCCGACACCGGCCGCGTGGGGGGAACCGCTTCACCCACACGGTATGTGATTGGCTTCCTGCCCTTCACGCCGCTGCTGCCCAGCGGATCCGGACCTGTGTGCCGGGTGTTCTGGAAACGAACCGGCCCCGTCGTCACCGATCCTACGATCGTGGTCGACTCCTCCACTTCAACCAATGCCACCTCTGTAACGATTTCGACTCTCTTCGGCAACTCACCATACCCAGCGGGTAATTTCATTCCCGTCGTCATGCCGGACACGATCCACATCACGCCGTGCCTCTGCGATCACCAGGGGGATATAAACTCCGATCTCGCAATCGACGTTTTCGACGTCATCGGCGTAATCGGCATCGCGTTTAGTGGCGACCCGGATGTCCACGATCCATTGTGCCCGGCCACGCGTGGCGACGTGAACTTTGATAGCGCCGTCGACGTCTTCGACGTGATCTATCTCATCGCGGCCGCGTTTAGCGGGGGCGCGAATCCAGTCAATCCTTGCACGCCATAAGCGTGCATCTCGTAAGCGTTGAGGAAGGGCGGCCAAGTTGGCCGCCTTTTCTCATTAATCGCCCTGACTTCGCCCTTGCAAAAGACTGCGAACCTGATATATTGGCATTAATGCGGAAGCCCCCCCGACTTCCGGGAGGTGAGCAACGGCACATTCGCGTATTCGCAATCTCGGCCTAACGGTCTTCTGTGTGATCCTGCTTGTCGGTGCAGGTGCGGGTGGACCATCGAGTGCAACGCCCGAACTCCGAACCGGTCTGGGTGTTCGCGCCACCTCTCCTGGACTGCAGGTCGCCAACACCACTTGGGACTTCCAACACAATGACGCCCTGCCTCACCAAATCGCCACAAACGGCCACGGCAATGTGGTCCACTTCGCTTACATGTACTGGTTCTTTATCCCGGAATCCCTGAATAGCGTGGATCGATACGTCCAGTTCAATACTTACGATCCCGCAACAGGGACTTTTCTATTCGGGCCCAATGGCATCGGGATCGGCTATGAGGGTGGCGATAATATGCAGGCCCGAGCCGCTTACCCAAGTCTGGACATCGACGATCAAGATCGGGCGCTCGTCACGCTTCTCGCACGAGCACCCGACCAGCAGCCATCGGGAGACTTCTCCTCCTGGACAATCCAACAGTTGTCGCCCAGATACTCGACCTTCATCCAGACCGAGCTGCTCCAGAGCCGCGGCACTGTCTCGAATCCGTATGATGATCTGCTATGGCCACATGTGACGATCGACCAGATCAGCGGCGCACCGGACGTCTACCACGTGGTGGCCCATACCTTCGCCGACAACAACAACATTGTCTATTGGCGTTTCAAGGAAACTGACGCGCCGCAGTGGAGAGGGCCGTTCATTCTCGACTCCACGAACAGTCTCAGCTTCAACGTCGCGGCCGACCGGTCGAGCGACAAGATCGCACTCATCACGACCGACGAATATACATCCACCGGCAATCCCGTTGGATTGCGGCAAGTCACTTATCGTGAATCGGCCGACAATGGCATGTCATGGATCGACGGGACCGGTCTCGGAGATGCGCACAAGGTCTTCATCACCGGCTACAGCAGTCCATCCGGTCCGGAATCATGGCTCGAATGCCTCGGCGACTATGCGAACGGCGGGAATCTGCACGTGATTTGGATTGAGAAACGGGATACGCTGTGGGGTACCTACCAATGTGTGATCAAACACTGGGACAAATCCACCGGCAGTATCTCGACTGCGGCCGAAGCCCTGTACGACAACACTGGAAGGGCAGGTGGCCGCCAGCTCAATCTGGCGAATCTCGGAATCGGATTCGGCGACGGTTCAACCACATGCAGCGGACACCCGAATCTCGATTATCTCTACATCACCTACGTCCAGTTTGGCGGACCGACAACCGCGCAACAGAACGACAAGTCGGCCTACGGTTACATGAATGGCGATATCTTCCTGGTGGCGTCGCGGGATAGCGGTTCGACCTGGTGCCGGCCGCTCAATCTCACCAACACTCCGAGTCCCGGCTGCAGTCCGCGATTGGGATTTGACTCCTGCCAGTCCGAGAACTGGCCCTCCATCGCCCGCACGGTCGACGACACCATCCACGTCATGTACATCGCCGACCGTGATGCCGGTGACTGCGTGTTCGGCCAGGGATATTGGACATACAATCCCGTGCTGTACTACCGGATCCCCGGCGGCACTGACGTCCCACCCGTTTGCCCGTCCATGGATCCCGATCTCAACGCCGTCCTCAGTGATGCCAATGGCCCGGAGTGCGAGTATCATACCGATCCATACGGCCCGATCCTCAGCGAAACGTTGACCATCGGCAACACCGGCAGCGGGCCATTGTTGGGAACAGTCAGCGTCGTCTACACAAATCCGCCGACCGGAAGCTGGCTCACGGTCACGGGAGCGGGATCATACACGATCGCGGCCGGTGCAGCGGACTTGTCGTTTCCGGTCGCGATGAATCCGCTTGGCCTGCCTGAGGGTCTCTACCAGGCCCAGATTGCCATCACGCACAACGACACGACACAGCCGAGTCCGTTCCTGATCCCGGTCGACTTCTTTGACTTCCATATATTCCAATGTGTTGAATATGCTGTTCTCCACACCAAGTGGCTGTCACTGGAGGTTTCCAACGCCGGAAGACTCGCCCACAGCAATCCGAACGGCAGACTCTGGCGCGCCCCGTGGACCGGCAGCGCCGACTCCGGGAACTCATCACTACGCGACGCCAGTCTCTTGATCGCGAAGACTCCTTCACCCGACACGTTCATCTACCGCAACATCTACGGAATCGGAAACGGACAACCGGGATTCAGGGCGCAGTCGCCGATCAGTATTGACACCACCCGATATGGCACGAATGCTGGCGCTGCAACCGCCAGGACATCGTTTTCGACCGTCGACTCCACCATCGGCATCGATGTCGAATACACTTTTCCGCAACACTCCGACTCGTCCAATCTCGTCTTGATTTCCTACAAGCTAACGAATCGAACAGCGAGCCCGTTCACTGGACTGATGATCGGCGAGGCCGCGGACCTCGACGTTATTCCCTCCACGGCAAACGCGAAATATCAGGTCGATGCCCACAACACGTCGTCAAGGTATTCGCTTTGGAATCTGATCTACCAACAGGGTTGCGATACCGGAACGACCTCACTGGCCCAAAAATACCTCGCGGGCATGACTGCCATTTCGTGCGCTCCCGCGCCCCGGGCCTGGACGGCCCCGAACGACCCCTATCTCACATCACGCCCCGGCAAAGGGTTCAGTGAAGGGTATATATACCAGCAAATGGTCAAGAGTGGATTCGAGATCATACCGCTATCATGGGGTACTGGTGCCGATCTGCATTCCGTCATGGTCTTCGAAAAGAATGTGACCCTGCCGCCATCGGAAGCCAAGCATTACATGCTGGGGTTCGTGACCTCAACGGCCGGTCCGAGTGATGCCGACCTGATTGCGACCACAAAGAAAGCCTGGAAGTACGCCTTCGGCTGGCAGGACATCGTCACCGTCGACACGATCTGGGAGGATGTTGCCAAGTCGTACCGTTACTGGGCGCTCGGGTCACATGAGTACGGTGTTGCCAGTGGCTGCTGCGGTTGCGTTGTCTCGAAAGTCTCCGGCAGTCCCAGGATTACGATCACACCGGATGCGGACAATTGTACCGGAACCATTGACTTCCCGGCCGGGTCTTCGGCAGGGGAATACACCGCGACGTTTCGTGTGACAACCCCGGTGTGCGGAGGTCCCACCTATACAGACGATCACGTCGTGACTATCGTCAGAGCATTCATTGACGGTTGTCCAAATCAGGGGGACGTCGCCAACAATGACGGCCTCATCGATGTCTTTGACGTCATCCAGATGATAGCAATTGCCTTCAGCGGCGCTCCGGATACTCAAGACCCCCACTGCTGGGTGACCCGCGGCGATGTCAACTGCGATGGCACAACTGATGTCTTCGACGTCATTCAGGAAATCGCCATCGCATTTTCCGGCGGCTCTCCCTGCAATCCGTTTTCTGGATAAGGGATTCTGGGCAGAACGGCGCGACGCGTTGATCCGTCACTTTTCGCGTTGTCCGCGAAGGTTGCTCGATACGATTTCCCGCCCCGGCCGTTAACCGGAATTCGCGCGCCAGATTAGCACAGCGGCAGGAATCCCGGCGTCTTCAACGTCGGGAACCTGCCTCTGCGCGTTGGCTTGGTCTCAACCATTCTATCAGTCACTACTCATAACAGATTGCCGGCGCGGGATCGCCATTGAAGAGGTGGCCAATGAGGGCGATGACATCGAAGACGTCGGCGACCCAGTCGCAATTGACGTCGGCCACCGAATTATCCAACGCAGCATTGCCGCCGGAAAACGCAACATCGATCACGCCGATGCAATCCAGCACATCAATCACGCCGTCATTGTTGACGTCCCCATGGATAATCGATAGCATCGCCCGGTACGCGTTGGCGCGGCCGTATCCGTAGTACGGGTCATATCCTGCCGGTCCCACGTCGTCACTGGCCGACCGCGTGATGATCTCCCGGAGCTTGAGGTACGGACGCTGAGGGTCGATCTCGGAATGTCCGCGCGCCAGCAGCAGCGCGGCAATCCCCGCCACCTGGGGACAGGCGCCAGAGGTGCCGCCCATCCGCATTGTGTACCCTTGGTCGGGCGCGTCGCCGCGCGCTCCCGTGACATGGGGGTTCCAGCCGACGTCGCCGGACTGGTCGATTGTCCACTGATCGCCCCAGAGGTTGATGTCGCCGCTGGGCGCAACGACGTCCAGTTCAAAGCCGGTACGGCTATAGCTCCACTGCTGGCCGGTGTTGTCCACGGCCCCCACGGCGATCACCTCGGGCATATTGGCGGGAAAGAGCACCGGGCCGCCGCTGTAGTTCTGATCATTCCCCGCCGCAAAGACCACCACGGCCCCCATCGGCGGACCGGCAATCAGACAGCCCGTGCAGGGATTCACGACATCGCGGATGGCGTTGGCCACCGCCACAATCGGAGTGATATTGGGGTACGTCCAACTGCAAGAGATTACGCGCGAACCTTGACCCAGTGCGCAGTAGATGGCGCTGGCAACCGAGATCGTGTCCACTATTACCCCTGAGTTGTCGTAGATCTTGACTGGTAGGATACGGCACCCTCCAAACACGCCCGCGACACCGACGCTATTGTGGGATGCCGCCAGAATACCCGCGCACGCCATGCCGTGGTTCCGCAGCGAACCCGGCGTGGGATCATCGTCCGGCGGAAGCGGTGGGCAACCAGGACAGGGGCGAATCAAGCTGTCGCCAGCGAAGTCATAGCCCGGCATGATACGTGACGCGGGCAGGTCGGGATGTGGAGCAATGCCGTCATCAATCACCGCGACTATCAAGGATGAGTCGGCCAAGGGCACCTGCCACGCTTTCTCTGCGGCAATATCGAAGCCGGAGAGTCCCCCGGTTTGCCCGGCGTTCTTCAAGTAATACTGGTACTGGTAGTACGGATCCGTTGGTGCGGTCACGCCCGACAGAACCGGGCTCGAGTACTGCCGTGCGCATGCCCATTTCACTCCCGGCAGCAGATGCATGGCATTGCCATACGCGAGCGGGCTGGCCTTGATCGTGTCATCCAACGCGCAGGTCCAGAGACTGCGCCTGAATGAGCTTGAGTCGACGAATCGCAGCCCGTGGGAAGCCAAGAGCGTGAGCGCCGAATCATGTGGTAGGCCAACATCAAACTGGACATCTACTAAGTCAGACACCTTGAACTCCGACGAGCCGGCAGGTGTCACGTACACCGGCACGACTCGATCAACAGAAGCGTCAGCGCGCAGGTCTGCCGCGGATGCTTCGAATCCATACCCTGGCTGCAACGCATAGACTGAGAACCCTCGTTGGAGGTAGGACGGTTCCACCGAGGCGTCCAAGCACGGGTGGGCGGCGAAGATGCCGCTCTGCGCCTGGATCGTTTGTGCCGTGTCGAATTGCACGGCAATCTTCAAAGCCGATGGGATGACCGCATAGGTCGTGTCCAGATCAAAGTAGAATTCCTCGGCAAAACACAAAGGCCCAGAAGCAACGATCAGAATACAGACCGCTGTCACAGCAATAACCAATCTTGTCAACATTGGACATTCCCTTCTTTCTTACTTGAATCGAGTCAACTTGTGTTTGTTGCTCTCCCGGCCTACGGTCGGGGACCAATCGCAATGCCGCCTACTCGCGGCCAGTTCACTGATAAATTGGAGCCGGTTGGCCATATCGTCTTCTCCAGCGTCATCGTGGCTGCGTCAATCACATGCAACGGTCCGCCATCCGTGAAACCCGGGTCAGCAGCCGGTGCTGTGACGATCCGGTCACTTCTCGGCAGGAAGCGTACCTGGGACCCAGTGATCGGCATGGAGTCAGGGTTGAACGGCGCTTTGGTTACCCGGTAGATCCGCAGATCGACGACATACGGAATCCCGACTTCACCGAACGAGGGAGTCCCTGGGTCCGTGAAAGCCGCCAAGTTACCGTCCTCAGTGATTGTGATCTCACCGTGCGGGTATTGAATCCGATACTCGAACAACGTCTGGCCCGTGACCACATCGCCGACGACGAACCATGAGTTGAAGACACTCCCATAGGCACCGATCGCCAAGACGCGCCGACCGTCCGGATGCAACCGCGCCGTGAAGATGCCCTCAAGCGTGATCCCCACGGACAGGTGCGGGACATACCCGCCGGACACTTCCCCGGTCGTCACATCGATTACCCGTACGATCTGTTCGCTTGCGCCTTCCGGGTTTGCCGTGTGGCCAATCGCCGCGATCTTCGTCCCGGATACCGGGCCCCAGGCCGGGTAGAGGCTGTCACTCAGATGCCGGACGAATGAGCCATCATCTGCTCGCAGCACATCCCGGCCCGCCAGAAGCAGCGTCCCGTTGGCAATGCAACGCACACCCCAAATGTCGGAGCGCGACCAGATCACTTGCTTGGTATGGGCATCGATCTTCCACACCGTTGGATTCGTGCGATAGGATGTGAAGTCAGTGACATAGAGCCAGCGTCCGTCGGGAGCCACATCCAATTGCCACGTGAAGTGTGCCTGCCAGATCGAATCCAGCAGAGTCAGGCTGTCGGCGTCGTAGATGTAGATGCGGTTGAAGGACGAATCCTCCGGACTCGTCGCCAGGTGCGTGGCCCCGACATAGAGGTTGTATTTCACGTCTTTTGGCTTGGTCGGGTCGCCACAGCCGGTGAAGTAGACTGCCAGCACGACGACTGACAACAGCGCCAATATTGACCGAATGCTCCTTGTGTTTTCGTTTGGTCTCATGTCCAAACCCTTCCTTCCCGTTCGCGTTCATCCTATTGAGTAAATGGCGTTTTTGATCTACATTGCCGCTGCCTCCTTTCCTTCGGAAGGGGCCCGCCTGAGGCGCTCCGCAACTGCTTGCAGGCTGTCCGTGGAGCGCCGGGCGGTTTGGTTTTTCTACACCAGTTGATTCTTCCCATGCTGACTTCAAGTGCTTGAGTCCACGAACCGCAGCCCATGCGACGCCAAGAGTGCAAGCGCCTCCTCCCGCGACAGTCCAACATCAAACTGTACATCGACCAGGTCCGACACCTTGAATTCGGCCATATCCGCCGGTGTGACATAGACGGGGACCGCACGATGTACGGCCGGATCAGACTGGACCTCAGCGGCGGCGACCTCGTATCCATATTGCGGATTCAAGCCATAAACCCAGAAACCGCGGTGCAGGTACGTCACCGGCCCCGCCGGGTTCAGGCAGGTATGGGCCGTGAAGAACTCACTTTCGGTTGGAACTGCACGAGTCGTATCGAACTGCACGGCAATCCGGGAGGATGCGGGAACAACCTCATAAGTGGTATCGAGGTCATAGTAGTATTCCTGGGCATGGCAGAGCGCCATCGGCGCGGCGGCGGAAAGACACGCCGCGATCACAACAACTGCGAATCTTGTCAGCATGAGAGTCCCCTTCATTAAAGAGTGCGATCTTGATTTGGTCTCCTCAGTGCCCTGTCACGGGCGGGGACCGATTCCAATTCCGCCAACACTAGGCGGAGTAGGGTATGTGCTGCCCGTTGGCCAGACCCGCTTCTGACGCTTCAGAGTGGCGACATCGAGGACATCCACAGGTCCCCCACTCCAGATGTGCTCGGCCGCGGGCGCGGTGACAATCCTGCGATTATCCGGCAGGAAGCGAACCTGGGAGGCCAAGGCTAGGTCAGCAGGGGGCGGTGTGATGACTCCGTATGTCCGCAAATCAATCAAATAGGGGATGCCGGATTCGCCGAAACCCTGCACTCCGGGGTCAGTGAACACAGCCAAACTGCTATCGCTGTTGATGGCGATCTCGCCCCGCGGGAAGTTGATCCGGTAGGTGAACAGCGTCTGGCCAGTGAGCAGATCCCCAACCACGAACCAGGAGTTGTACACACTCCCGAGGACACCAATGGCTAACACCCGTCTTTGGTCTGGATGCAGCCGCGCGGTGAAGAAGTGATCGAGTGGCAGACCTGAGGGCAAATGTGCAACGAATCGACCCGATCTTTCTCCGGATGTGACGTCTACCGCCGTCACCACCGAGTCGTAGCCATATTCCGTAAGCGAGCCGCGGACTGTGGCGGCCACCTTGGTGCCGGATCCAGGACCCCACAGCACAACCAGGCTGTCACTGAGGTGCCGCAGAATGGACCCGTCCTCGGGGTCAAGGACATCGTTCCCGGCAAGCAACACCCCCCCGTTGTCCTGAAAACGGAGACGCCCGCTGCGGCCCGAGCGTGACCACGCCACCTGCCTGGTCTGGGCATTGATCTTCCAGAGCGTTCGCGGACCATGGGTAAGTGTAAAGTCGAGGACAAACAACCATCGTCCGTCGGGCGAAACGGCCACGTCTTGGGCATAGTGCGCCTGCCAGATCGAGTCGAGCAGTGTCAGGCTGTCGGCATCGTAGATGTAGATGCGATTGAAGGACGAATCCTCCGGGCTCGCGTAGAAGTGTGTGGCTCCCACATACAGGTTGTATTTCACGTCCTTCGGCTTGCTCGGACCACTGCAACTGTTGAAATCCGCCAGTGTGAAGAACACCGCCAACACGGCGATCAGACTCCGTATGATCATGGTGTAACTGTTTGGTCTCATGGCCAAACCCCTCTTTCGGTTCAGGTTCATCCCGCTTGAACGCGTCGCGTCATTGCTTTACATTGGGTGTGCCTCCTTTCTTCTGTGAGGTCCGTCCGCGCGCTCTGAAAGAGCTGGTGTGCTTCATTGGAGCGCCGGGCGGTTTGGTTTTTGGGTTATCCGTTCATTGGTCCTCACGAGCAAATGCGTGCCACTGACCTTGGGGCGTGTTGTAAAACCCCGAAGACGAGTCATTGGCCAGGGAGCGCACGAGATTGCTTCGTCACTCCCCCCGCCTTCGGCGGGGACGTTCCTCGCAATGACATTTCACACAGCCGGTTCCTTGACTCTGTCATTGCGAGGCGCGGCTCTTTGCGCCGAAGCAATCTCATTCGTTCGGAGTCTCCACTCCCCTCACTGGCTTTTTCAACAGTCGCCTTGGTCAGTGGGTGTTTTGACGGCCACTCGCTGAC
>JAKAKI010000031.1 GCA_021813505.1 bacterium
CGAACGGACGAACGCGTGGTTGCAGAACTTCCGGCGCCTGGTCGTCCGCTACGAGCGCAAGGTACTGGTGTTTCTGGCTCTGGTTCATATGGCATGCGCCCTGATCGCACTCAAACGAATTTTGGGATAGGTTCTAATCAACAATCAAAGGTTCTACGCTGACACCATGAATCTGACCGTGACGCAGGTCGATACAATCCGGCCCGGGGCTCTTTCCTATACTATTCGCGGGGTCGACCTCCCAGTTGAGAGGTTTTACGTCGACATATACCCGGAACGCAAGTACCTGAATCTCCCTCAGGGGATGTATCTGCTGTCCATAACGCCGGGACGTTGGGCGACCGCAGAATTCATGCTGCCCCGGCGTATTCAGCAGCCCCCGGATCCCCTCGTCCGAGACGGGATTTCAGTTCAGTCTCGGAGCGCCCACTGGCTCGCGGCTCCGTTTCCCGACCTGGCCGGTCCGATTGCCTGCCAGGCGACCGACCCTGCGGACACATTGCCGTTGGTATTCCCTTATCCTCAGCATACAGGTCTGTTCTGGAACTATCGGGACTCCAGCGACGCTCGACCCTATTGGACGTCCAAGGTGATCGAGGGACGAGAGACAATTACAACTCCGGCCGGGACGTTCGACTGCTGGCGAATCCGATTCGTCCTCACTCCGCCTAGGAGCGGGCGCTTTGTGGACTATGTGTCGCCTGAGGGACTGATACGGCGCCGGACGGAATACCGGTCCTCGGATACTGTCTGGTCGTACACCTCCGATCTGATCTCGTACGCGCTGCATTGATCGGATGGCAGTCACTCACAACAACCACGCATCCGCACGCGTGTCCAGCCGATCCTTTGTCCGCCGGATATCATCCAGATCAATTTCAAACATGTGCCATGGGGGTTCGCCCGAAGTTGGGTTCGGACCCAGGGCAAAGCTCTCGGCGCCGTCCGGACCGTAGGCGTATGATCCACCGCCTTCGTCATCGCGGGAATCCACTCCGACCGTGAAGCATTGATTCTCGATGGCACGCGCCTGCAATAGCGCCCGCCATGCTTCATCGCGCACTCGCGGCCAGCGCGCCGGCACAAAGAGAATGTCCAGCCCCGATTTGAACGACGGACGCACGGCCTCCGGGAAACGCAAGTCGTAGCACACGATCACCGCCACGCGTACCGCTTGTCCGTGGCAATCCAGCTCGACCGGGTGACCGGGCCGATCGGGCGTGAAGAAACGATCGTCACCAAGCGGGCGATACATATGGGCTTTCGAGAATTGTCCGGCAATCAATCCACAGGAAAAAACGAGACAGGTGTTGCTGACAACTCCTGATGGATCTGGAAGTGCCATTGTGCCCGCGATCAAGTTGAGATCGAGCTTCCGCGAAGTCTGCGCGAATCTCTGGGAGAGCTCGGCCACGTCCTTCCGGGGTCCGCCGTCGCGATGCAATCGGGCGTACCCGCCGTCAACAAGCTCCGGCAGCACCAGAAAGTCGGTGCCACGAATCCTCTCCCCGGCGGCTTCAAATGCGGCCAGGCCCTCAAGATCAAAAGTGCAGGCGATTTTCAGAACCATTAGAGCCTCGTCCCCGTATTGCCAAGACGTACCGTCGGATGCCGTCGCACAGCCGGAGGTGACGCCAAGACTCGGCTGACAGAATATCGTGCGACAGGGAGCGAATTCAACAACGATTCGAGCAAACGATTGACCTTGGCTCCGCCGGGGTGGTTTATTGGCCGACTCGATGTAAACCGCGTCTTTTTAACCGGACGCGACAACCTTTTTGGACGGATTCACAAGGAGTAGGACATGCGACGTGCACTGAGCGTGATCGCCGGACTGTTGCTTTTGGGAATCGCGGCGGGCGCAACGGCTGAGGAAGCTCGTCTCCTGCGCTTCCCCGCCATCAACAAGGACAAAATCGCGTTTGTCTACGGCGGCGACATCTGGACAGTCCCGACCGCCGGCGGCCAGGCCCGCAAGCTGACCAATTCCGAAGGTCTGGAACTCTTCCCCAAATTCTCCCCCGATGGCAAACAGATCGCGTTTACCGGCCAGTACGACGGCGACCAGAATGTCTACGTCATGCCGGCCGAGGGCGGCGTTCCCAAACGGCTCAGTTATCACCCGGCAATCCGGCAGACGTCCGAACGGATGGGACCGGAGAGCATTGTCATGGGATGGACACCGGACGGATCGAAGATTCTGTATCGCTCCCGGGAAGCAACCTACTCCGTCTGGGAGGGGAAGCTCTATCTGGTCAGCCCCGCCGGTGGTTATCCCCAGGAACTGGCGCTGCCGCGCGGCGGCTTCGCCTCGTACTCCGCCGATGGTTCCAAGATCGCTTACACGCCGATCTTCCGGGATTTCCGCACCTGGAAGCGTTACAAAGGCGGCACCGCTCAGGACGTTTGGATCTACGATCTGAAGAACGCCAAGTCCGAGAAGATTACCGATTGGGTGGGCACCGACAACATGCCGATGTGGGACCCTGCGTCGGGGAAGATCTTCTTCAACTCGGACCGTACACCCACCGGGCGGCTCAACCTCTTCTCCTATGATCCGGCGACGAAACAGACTGCGCAGGTCACCGATTTCACCGAGTACGACGTCCGCTGGCCGTCGCTCGGCCCCGGCGCGATCATCCTCGAAAACGGCGGATACCTCTATGTTCTCGATCTGCCGAACGGCAAGCCGCGCAAGATCAACGTCGAACTTGGCTCGGATCGCATCCTGGCGCGTCCCAAGTTCGTGTCGTGTGGCGACCGTGTTCAAGACTTCTCGGTCTCGCCGGATACAAAACGTGCCCTGTTTGGCGCCCGTGGCGAGATCTTCACCGTCCCAGCCAAGCATGGCAATACCCGCAACATCACCAACACGCCCGATGCGCATGAAAAACACTCCACGTTTTCCCCCGATGGGAAGTGGGTTGCGTACATCTCGGATGCATCCGGTGAAGATGAAGTCTACATCCTGGATCCGAGCGGAAACGGCAAGCCGGTGCGCCTGACCACCGATGGCCACTGCTACCGCTATGGCCCGGTTTGGTCGCCGGATTCCAAGAAGCTGGTCTGGTCGGACAAGGACACGCGTCTGCACTGGGTCGATATCGACTCGAAGAAGCAGATGGAGATCGATTACAGCAACGCCGGGGACATTCGTTATTACTCGTGGTCTCCCGACTCGCGTTGGATCGGCTATTACAAGAACAACGCCGCCGGCATCACCCAGATCTACTTGTACTCGACCGAGGAAAACAAATCGCACGTGGTCACTTCCGGCGAATTCAATGATTATGACCCGGTGTTCGATCTCAAGGGGAAGTACCTCTACTTCTTCTCCGACCGCACGTTCAATCCCATTCTTGGGAACTACGAATTCGATTTCGTGCTCAACAAGATGACGAACATTGTAGCGGTCACACTCGATGCCGACACAATGTCGCCGTTCGCCCCCCAGAGCGATGAAATCAAGGTTTCCGGCGGTGAAGCGGAAGCTGATAAGGGCGAGAAGAAAGAGGACAAGAAAAAGGGCGACAAGACAGAGGCCGCGAAGACACCCAGGACGAATATCGCGTTCGACGGCATTCTCAACCGCCAGGTGAAGTTCCCCATTCCGGCCGGCAATTACGGCGGGCTGTCGGCGACCGAAGGGCAAGTATTCTACCTCTCCTCCCCGATGGGCGGCCTCGGCGGACCAGTGGAGTCGGGCAAGCAGAGCCTTCATGTGTTCGACATGGAGAAGCGGGAGGACCACGAGTTCCTGGGTGAGGCGGACGCGTATGAACTGACGCCCGACGGCAAGAAGATGATCTACAAGAAGGGCGGGATGTACGAGATCATCGACGCGAGTGGGGAGAAGGCGCGGACTGGTGAAGGGGTTCTGGACTTAAGCAAGATGGAGGCACGCGTCGACCAGGCAGCCGAATGGCGCCAGATATTCGAGGAAGCCTGGCGGATCGAGCGCGATTTCTTCTACGATTCCCTCATGCACGGCGTCAACTGGAAGAAGATCCATGACCTGTACGCTCCGCTCGTGCCGTATGTCGCCCATCGTTTCGATTTGACCTACATCATTGGCGAAATGATCGGCGAGCTCGCCTGCTCGCACACCTACACCGGCGGCGGTGACCAACCGCACATGGAGTCAGACAAGGTGGGTTTGCTGGGCGTAGATTGGGCCATTGACTCCTCGGCCGGCTTGTTCCGCATCGGAAGAATCATGCAGGGCCAGAATTGGCGCGAGGATCGCCGTTCGCCGTTGACCGAGCCGGGAATCAAAGCCGCTGTTGGCGACTATGTGCTGGAAATCAACGGTACGCCGCTCAAGTCATCCGACAACCCGTACCGGTTGCTGGAGAATACAGCCGGTGAAATCGTCACGTTGAAACTCTCCAAGACACCGAGCGCCAGCGGCAGTTGGAACGTCGACGTCAAGACGATCGCTTCGGAAGAGGAGTTGCGCTACCACAATTGGACCGAGCACAATTACCGCTACGTCGACTCCGCATCGGGTGGACGAATTGGATACTTGCAGATTCCCGACATGGGTGGACCGGGGCTGGAGGAATTCACCAGCACCTATTACGCGCAGATCCGCAAAGAGGGGCTGATCATCGATGTCCGCTACAATGGCGGTGGATTCGTTTCGCAGGTGATTCTGGAACGGCTTCGCCGTGTCCTGGTCGGCATGGGGTCTGCGCGCAACTGGTCGGATCCGGGCACGTACCCCGGCACGGTCTTTAGCGGTTACATGGCGTGCTTGATGAACGAGCACTCCTGTTCTGACGGCGACATCTTTCCGTGGTTCTTCCGCGAATACGGTCTTGGACCGCTGATTGGGAAGCGAACATGGGGTGGAGTTGTTGGTATCCGCGGATTCCGTCCCTTCACGGACGGAGGGTACATCACGGCGTCTGAATTCGCTCAGTACGATCTCAAAGGCAAATGGCAGATCGAAAACCACGGCGTCGACCCCGACATCGATGTCGATAATCTCCCCGAGGTATTGATCAAGGGACGCGACCAGCAATTGGATCGCGCCATTGCCGAGTTGACGAGGAAGATCAACGAAGCGCCAAAGAAACTGCCGATGCCAGTGGGTCCGCCGGATAAGCGGTAGTGGAATCTTTTCGATCCTCATTGTAAATTCACCATGGCCGGAGGAGCGGGATTGACCCCGCCCCTCCCGGCCATTTCAGGACGGACTTGCAGAAGGGCATTGGGAGTTGTTCTCGGGAGAGGTTCATTGGAGGTGTTGAGATGATTCGTTTTCCCCGGCTCTGCGGACGGTTGCTGGCGACTGGAATCGTCATCGCCATGACGGCAGGCGGAGTCCGATCAGAAGACTTCGCCACGCCTGCCGAGCGCAGCAACTATCGCCTGGCGGCGACCTTCGACGAGACGTTCGACTACTTCCAGCGGCTTGAAAAAGCCTCCCCCTGGGTCAAGGTCACGCAGTTCGGCGTCAGCCCGCAGGGACGCGCGCTTCATCTCGTGATCGTTTCCAAGGACCGTGCATTCACGCCGGAAGCTGCGCGGAAGACCGGGAAGGTCCTCTTCCTGATTCAGAACAGCATTCACGCCGGTGAGATGGACGGCACCGACGCCAGCCTCGCGCTGGTCCGCGACATCGTGGTGACAAAGGAACGGGCGCGGCTATTGGACAGCGTGATCCTGCTGGTCATTCCCATCTTCAACGTCGACGGCCACGAAAACCGGACTCGGTACACCCGCCCCAATCAGGGTGGACCTGAGAACGCCGGCTTCCGCGCGACTGCGCAGTTTCTCAATTTGAATCGCGATTACATGAAAGCCGACGCGCCGGAA
Organism: bacterium; assembly: GCA_021813505.1. Classification (GTDB taxonomy): domain Bacteria; phylum Zixibacteria; class MSB-5A5; order WJJR01; family WJJR01; genus JACRMA01. The sequence goes on from JAKAKI010000031.1 coordinate 5,824, forward strand.
ATGCGTGCGTGGCTCGCGATGTGGCAGCAATGGATGCCGGACATCTACATCGACGATCACATCTCCGACGGCGCCGACTGGCAGTACCCGATCTGTTACAATGCCCCGATCCAACCCAACGCCCCCGAAGTTATCCGCGAGTGGACGCGAACGCTGTTCGACCCTGATGTCAAAGCACAGGTCGAGAAGGCCGGCTTCAAGACGTTCCCATATGCATTCATGCGCGGCCGCACGATGCAATCCGGTTTCTCGACGTTTGTCGATAGTCCGCGGCTTTCCACGGGATATACCATGCTCTGGAACCGTCCCGGCGTCCTGCTGGAAATGCACAGCCTCAAGGATTTTCGTACGCGAGTGCTCGGGAACTACGCATTCCTCGTTGCCATGCTCGACAACTTGAATCGAACTGCATCGTCTCTGAAGAAAGTGATCTCGACAGCAGACGCGCAGACGGCAGCGGGATTGACAGAACCATATCCGCTGTCGTTCCGGCCGGATGGCGACTCGGTGGTGATCGATTTTGCCGGTTTTGAGTACGACACAGCACACAGCGTGGCGACTGATGGAGAATATCCTAAATACCGCCACGACAAGCCCAAAGTCTGGCGGGTTCCGTACTTCGGGACGTTCAAACCTCGTGTGACCATCGCACCTCCGCGCGCGTACCTGATTCCGCGGGAGTGGCAAGAGCAGATCGACCGTTTGCGTGTACATGGCATCCGCTTGGACTCATTGATTCAGCCACTCACTGCCAAAGTGGAGCTCAACTACCTGGACAGTCTCAAATGGAGCCCCGCTCCCTACGAGAGCCGGATGCAACCGCGCTATCGCTGTGTCGTGCGCGATACAACGGTGACGTACCCGGCGGGTACCATCGTGGTCGATCTGCATCAACCCGGTGCCAAAGTGGCGATGCAGGCCTTGGAGCCGCAGGGCTATGATTCGTGGGTGGCGTGGGGATTTTGGAATACCATCTTCGAACGCAAGGAATACATCGAAGATTACGTGATTGATCCCCTCGCCGATTCGATGCTGGCCGCCGATGCGCGGTTGCGCGCGGATTTCGAATCCCGAGTGAAGTCGGACACGGCATTCGCAAAGAATGTCGATGCCCGCCGCCAGTATTTCTATGAGCGCTCGCAATACGCGGAGACGCAAGTTAATTGGTATCCCGTGGCGCGGCTGATGGGGACCCTCCCGCCGGTTGCACCGCTGAAGAACAAGTGATTCTCGCGGGACAGACGCGATGGACAATGAACCGGTTGATGGACGGCCGAATCTCTCCGACCTGGAGTTGATCTGGCGGTGCCTTAATTGCGGGGAGCATCTGCGGATCGAGGGGGACATCCTGCCCAGTCAATGCCCGTCCTGCGGCGCACCGAAAACCGAGTTCGAGCGAGTCAGAGAAGACTGAGATTGGTCCAACCGTGTTCTCAAAATACCTGCCGATAGCCGTCTACATCATCCTCTCGTTTGTCCTCTGGAATTTCACGATCGACGACAACTTCATCTCGTACCGGTACGCTCATCATCTGGCGAGTGGACACGGCCTCGTATGGAACATCGGCGAACAACCGGTCGAGGGGTTTTCGAACCTGCTTTGGGTGCTGGTTCTCGCCGGTGCGGGCCGGCTCGGAATGGACATCCCGCTGGCAGCAAAGATTCTCAGTTTTGTCATGGGCGGAACGGTCATCGCAATACTTCCGGCATTCACCCGCAGACTGGCGGGTTCAGCGGAGTGGGATTGGGTTCCTTCACTTCTGCTGAGCCTGTCGGTGCCCTGGTTGCTCTGGTCGGTGGCCGGCGGGGAGGTCACGCTCTTTTCGCTCTTCTTCCTCCTCTTGATCTGGGGACTCCTCGAGAGCGAAGGGGGTTCACTGAAGCTCTCGATTGGGTGCGTGGGGATGATTCTCACGCGTCCTGATGGGACCGTTTATATCGCCGCCGCGTTACTCGCCGATTTAATTTCGTCTCGCCGGTGGCGCGAGTGGTTGCGGCGATTAGCGACGCCCCTGATTTTGTCGATCGCGACGATTGCCGGAGTCGTGGCCTTCCGTCTTGCGTACTTCGGTGATTGGGTGCCCAACACACTGCGCGCAAAAGTCGTTACTTCTTTCCCAGGGCTGGCACTCGTGGGACTTTGGGCCGTGCTGGCTTTGCCATTTGCCGCGATTCTCGTGTGGATGTACCGCGCCCGGCATCGGCGCGCATTCGTTGTGGTGGTCGCCTTTGTTCTGGCCGCGAACGCATTCGGTGTGGCCCGCACCAGCATCGTCATGAATTTCATTCAAAGGTATCACGTCTTCCTTTTGCCCGTCCTGTTCGCGCCGGTCCCCTGGTTGCTCAAGCGAGCGAATGTCGGGAGTATTGCTTGGCTATTGATCGCGATTGGAATCGCCTGGTCAGCGATCGCCTGGCCAAACGCCTACGCGTACGCCCGCCAGGAGCGTTTCATGTGCGCCTATCGCGAGGAAGTCGCAAAAGATCTCGCGGAGGGCCTCCCGCAAGGATCCAGAATCGCCCTCGTGGATGTAGGCATCATCGGCTATCGAACCAGTCTCCCCATCATCGACGTCTGGGGACTCTGCAACTCCCGGATCGCCCGGGACGGGTTCAGCATACCGACTCTGCTTCGCGAGGATTTCGACATCTGCCTTTTGAGTGTGCGGGCAACGCGTGATTCCTCGGAGGTGAAGATCACACCGGCATTCGGAATCGACTGGGCGCTGTCCAAGGACTCACTGTTCAACTCGCGATACACCTCCGTGCAGGTCTTGCGCCCCGACCTGGTCGGCCAGGAGCCGTGGAAGTTCTACTACCTGATGTTCTCGCGGACAAACCCTCCACGACCGTAGGCAGACATGGTTAGCGTTCCGGTGTCGGCATTCCCAATCAGAAAGTGACATCGTGAAAGGCGAAATCTTCCTCCAGTTGGCTGCCGCTCGAAGACGGAAAGCCCACCGGCCGCGTGCGGTGATTCCCGTGCACTCGGGAAATCATCACTGGCGTTTGCGGCGGGGGAGCCGATAAATTGTACAGGTAAACTAAAGATGGTGTCTCAACAGTTGTCCATGGCGCCGTTGGATGCGCGTGACCGGGAGGGATATGAAGGCTCAAACGAAGGAATCCGTGGAATCGACAAGCGACCGCGAATCGGCCGCCGTTTTGCGTTATCGCCGCGCGGTCAATTTTATCGCCGCCGCTCAGATCTACTTGCAGGACAATCCGCTTCTCGAACAGCCGCTGCGGCCTGAACATATCAAACCCCGTTTGCTGGGACACTGGGGAACAGCTCCAGGGATCAACCTCATCTACACCCATCTCAATCGCCTCATTCTGAGGACTGATGCCGCCGTCCTGCTCGTTACCGGTCCCGGCCATGGTGCCGCGGCGAACCTCGCCAACATGTACCTTGAAGGCACGCTCTCAGAATATTTTCCGGAACTGACACTGGATCGCGAGGGGTTGAAGAAGCTGTTCAACTGGTTTTCCTGGCCCAACCGTTTTCCCAGCCATCTCTGCCCGGAGTATCCCGGCGTTATTCATGAAGGCGGCGAGTTGGGCTACGCCCTGTCGACAGCGTTCGGGGCGGTGTTCGATAATCCCGACCTGCTGGCGGTTTGCATTGTCGGTGACGGTGAGGCGGAAACCGGTCCTACTGCAGGCGCATGGCATGCCAACAAATTTCTCAATCCCGGCACTGATGGCGCCGTTCTGCCGATTCTGCATCTCAATGGGTTCAAGATCGCCAATCCGACGATCTGCGCCACAATGTCGCACGATGAACTGACGACGCTCTTCACTGGGTACGGTTACGCTGTGCGCATCATCTCGTTGACTGACCGCATCGACGCCGACTTTGACGAAGCGCTGACTTGGGCATACCAGGAGATCACACATCTGCAAGGCAATGCGCGCGCGGGAAGGATCACGGAGCGCCCTCGCTGGCCGATGTTGATACTCGAGACACCGAAGGGATGGACCGGACCGCGTGTGGTCGACGGGAACACCGTCGAAGGTTCCTTCCGCTCGCATCAGGTTCCCGCCAAGGAAGCGAAGTCGAATCCGGAGCATTTGCGAGTCCTCGAGCAATGGTTGAAGTCGTACCATCCGGAGGAGCTCTTTGATGAGAATGGCCGCCCGGCGGACGACATCCTCGCACTATGCCCCAAGGGGAGCAAACGGATCGCCGCCAATCCGCAAAGCCATGGCGGCAGAATTCGCCGTCCACTGGAACTGCCCCGGGCGGAGGATCATGCCGTCGCGTTGGCGGTCCGTGGCGGGACGGGTGTGAGCGCCGTTTCGAAGCTGGGTGAATACCTTCGTGATGTCGTGCGGCTCAATCAGGAATTTCGGAATTTTCGCATCGTCTGCCCCGATGAACTGGAATCCAACAAACTTGAGGCGGTTCTCGATGCCACGGATCGCCAGTATGTTTGGCCGATTCCGGAGGTCATGGAGCACACCGGTCCCGATGGCCGGGTGATGGAAGTGCTCAGCGAGCACAATTGCCAGGGCTGGCTGCAGGGTTATCTTCTCACCGGCCGCCACGGCGTATTTCCCTGCTATGAGGCGTTTCTTCCCATCGTCGATGGGATGATGAACCAATATGCCAAGTTTTTGAAATCGTCGCTGGAAGTCCCATGGCGCAAACCGATCTCATCGCTGAATTATCTCCTGACTTCGGAGGCGTGGCGCCAGGAGCACAACGGATATTCGCATCAGGGGCCGGGGTTCATCAGCAATCTGATGACCAAGAAGGGGCACACGTACCGCATCTATCTGCCCCCGGATGCGAACTGCCTGCTTTACACGATGGAGCGCTGCTTGAGCAGCACCAGCAAGATCAATCTGATCATCGCCGGCAAACAGCCGATGCCCCAGTGGCTCACGATTGATGAAGCCAAGGATCATTGCCGGGTTGGCGTGTCGGTGTGGCCCTGGGCCAGCACGTTCGGCGGCGAAGATCCGGAAATCGTCATGGCGTGCAGCGGCGACAGTCTGACGCTCGAAGTCATGGCCGCGGTTGATCTGATTCGCCAGGAAGCGCCGGAGTGGCGCATCCGGGTGGTCAACGTGCTGGACCTGATGGTGCTGGGCATCCCGCAGAAGTATCCAGGCGGATTGGACGAGGACCGCTTCCAGCGGATATTTCCATTGAATACACCGGTGATCTTCAATTTTCATGGATACACGGCGGCTATCAAGCAAGTGGCATGGGAGCGGCCGCAGAACCAGCGGTTTGACGTCAATGGCTACCGCGAAGAAGGCACGACGACAACGCCGTTTGCCATGCAAGTCGCCAACCGCACCAGCCGGTATCATCTCGTCATCCAGTGCGCTCAGAAGATCGCGAGAATGAATCCGGCTCGCTCGACACTCGCCGAATCGCTGGTCGTGAAGTATGAACGCAAGATCGCCGAGCACGCCGCTTATATTCAGGCGCATGGAATCGATATGCCCGAGATCTCCGGCTGGCGCCGGGACTATCGGCTCGATTCGAACGTCTAAACCTCTTTGATTTGAAATCGGGATTTCAGAGCCTATGAAAATGAAAGCATTGAAAGCTGTCGAAGTTCAACCGGAACTTCCCAAACGACTGACCGGCCTTTTGGAAATCGCCTACAATCTCTGGTGGACCTGGCAGCCCGAAGCCGTCCAATTGCTGAGGCGTGTCGATCCCGAACTTTGGGAATCGACCGGCCACAATCCGGTGATGATACTTGGGATGATCCAGCAGGAACGTCTCCTTAAACTGGAGAAAGATCCAGGCTTCGTCGCCCAACTCGACCGTCTCGTCGAGAAGCTCCACGACTACCGTTCGGCCGACACCTGGTTTACCAGGACCTACGGCAAGGTGGAGCAGCCACGGGTTGCCTACTTCTCGATGGAGTTCGGTCTGACCGAGTGCCTTCCCATCTATTCCGGCGGCCTCGGACTGCTGGCGGGCGATCACCTCAAATCTGCCAGCGAACTCGGAATCCCGCTTGTTGGCGTGGGGCTCCTCTACCAAAAGGGGTACTTCAGACAATACCTGAATGCCGACGGCTGGCAGCAGGAGACCTACCCGGACAACGATGTTTACAACATGCCTCTGCGCCTGGTGACCGATGCACATGGCCAGCCGCTAAAGTTCGACGTTGAGATGGGCAACCATAACATTAGTGTTCAAGCATGGGATGTGCATGTGGGCAGGGTGCGGCTGTTGCTCCTCGACACCAATCTCCCCGTGAATTCACCAGCCGATCGCGCCATCACGGCGGAGTTGTACGGTGGCGACACCAGCATGCGAATGCGGCAGGAGATCATCCTTGGAATCGGCGGTGTCCGCGCGGTCAAGGGACTGGGCTGGCGCTGCCTCGCCTCCCATTTGAATGAAGGACACAGCGCGTTCTCGACATTGGAACGAACCAAGCACGTCATGCGCGATCGCGGTGTATCGCTGGATCAAGCGCTGGAATTGGTGCGCAAAAGCACGCTTTTCACCACGCATACGCCGGTGCCGGCAGGAATCGACGAGTTCCCCGAATCGATGATGAAGGATTATTTCGGCGCCTATATAGGCTCGATGGGCATGCCATGGGAAGAGTTCATGGCGCTGGGACGGTTGGGTGACCGCGATGGCCGCGGGTCATTCAATATGGCCTGTCTGGCGCTCAATCTCTCGTATCGCGCCAACGGCGTGTCGCAACTGCATGGAGAAGTGTCGAGGTTCATGTGGCAGCGTGGCTGGCCTGATGTGCCGCAGAGTGAAATTCCGATTGGGGCGGTCACCAACGGGGTGCATCCATCTTCGTGGATTTCGTACGAGATGGCGGAGCTGTTCGACCGTTACCTCGGACCCGGCTGGGCAACACAGCCGGCCGATCAGAGCATCTGGGAGAATATCGACGCCATCCCCGATGAGGAACTCTGGCGTACGCACGAACGGCGCCGCGAGCGCATGGTCTCCTTTGCGCGCAAGCGGCTGATCTACTTCCTGACCCGCCGGGGTGCGCTCGAGCACGAAATTCAAACGGCGCGTGAAGTGCTCGACCCGGAGGCATTGACCATCGGCTTCGCCCGGCGGTTCGCCACCTACAAGCGCGGCACTCTCTTGTTCCGCGATGGCGAGCGGCTCAAGAAGATTCTCTGCTCCCATGACCGGCCGGTGCAGATCATCATTGCCGGCAAAGCGCACCCCCGCGACAACGAAGGCAAGGAGCTGATCAAACAGATCATCCATTTTGCCCGGCAGCCCGAGGTGCGCCACCACATCGTCTTCCTTGAAGACTATGATATCGCACTGGGCCGGAGCCTGGTCCAGGGCGTGGACGTCTGGCTGAATACGCCGCGCAGGCCGATGGAGGCGTGCGGCACCAGCGGTATGAAGGCGCTGTTCAACGGATCTCTCAACGCCAGTATTCTCGATGGCTGGTGGGCCGAGGCCTATCAGGGTGGCCGCGGCTGGGCAATCGGCGCCGGCGAGGATTACATCGATTACGCGCTGCAAGACGAGGTGGAGTCGAACGCACTGTATCACCTGTTGGAGGAGGAGATCGTCCCGCTGTTCTACCAGCGGGGGAATGACAATCTGCCCCGAGGCTGGATTGCCAAGATGAAGACCTCGATGCGGATTCTCTGCCCGATGTTCAATTCCAACCGGATGGTACGTGAGTACACGGAACGATTCTATCTCCCCGCCATGTCCGAGTGCCGCAAACTCACTGAACACAATGACGCGCTTCCCAGCTACTGCCACTGGAAGAACACGATTCGGCAATCCTGGAAGGACGTGGCCGTGGTGAAAGTGGAATCCATCAATCACGACCGCGTCACGGTCGGCCGCCCGATCTCCGTGAAGGCAACCATCGCCCTCGGCGCGCTCACGCCGGCTGATGTTCAGGTGCAACTGTACATTGGCCGCACCAATCCCGAAGGCGAGATTCTCGATGCCCAGAGTGTCGTTCTCGAGGATCCACGCCAGCTGAACGACGGACTCTGGGTGTTCTCCGGCAGTACGACTTGCCGCCAGAGCGGCCGGTATGGATACTCTGTGCGTGTACTTCCTGCGCACCCGTCTATGACGCACTCGCTGGAGATGCGCTTGATGCGCTGGCCGACAAGGAACTGACCAGCTCTCGGGTGAGTAATCACGTACTGAGTTTTGAATTGGGGCGCTGGGCAGCGGCTATTCCATACTGACGCACTTGAATGCCTGCACCGTTGTGCCGTCTTCGAGCGAAATCTGGGCTTCCATGATGTTGCGAATTCGCATCGGGGTGATAAGCTCCGGATCGAATGTGAAAACGACCCGGTGGTCTGACGCGAATGTTTCGATGCGCTTGATTCCCGGTTTGTCCTTGTAAAGCGAAGTGAAGAACTCGGCGGTGCCTCTGCACTTTACGCCGTCGACGATGCAGTCGAGGGTCATCCCTTCGCCGGAGCCGACAACCACATTCGTGGTCGGCTGGGTGAACGCGGTGCGCAGGAAGTATCCGCCCACGAGGGCGATCAGCACAATCAGGGGTACGAAATACTTCGGAATCTTCATCTCAACTCCTCACAATCCGGCGCGAATCGAAAGCACGCCCTCTTCCGGGCAGGCATCGACGCATTCCAGGCAATTCGTGCAATCGCGGCGGCGGACCCGCGAGAGCGAATGCACCGGGATGTCATGCGGACATGCCGTTTGGCAACTGGCGCAGTTGGTGCACTTGCTTTCATCCCGATAGATCTTCACGACTCCGAGCCGGCTGAACGGATCCAGGACCGCTCCGAGCGGGCACAGGTAGCGGCAGAAGAACATCGGCACCGCAAAAGCACCGATGACGAGAATCGCCAGCGTGGCATACGAGAAAACCCCGGCCGTGCCGTGGCCGACCCCGGAGAAGATCAAGTAGAACGGATCATACCCGCGCAGGATCAGTTCCCCCGCCTTGTACGTGAACACGAGCGCCACCACGAGGACCACGTACCGTAACATTCTGAGCGCCGTGTCCAGCCGCTCTCCCGGGCGAAGTTTCTTCTTATTCACCACTCCGCCGGCATGCCCACACAGTTCGCCCAGAAAACCGATCGGACAGGCCCATCCGCAAAACGACTTCTTGGCCAGCAAAGTCAACAGCAACACCGCAACCAGCATGGACAAATTGAGGGGACCCAGCGCGCAACTGAATTCACCGGCGCGAAAGAGGCCCCACAGGCTTTCCATCCCGCCAAAAGGGCAGAATGCTTCAAAGGACTGGACGCCAAACCCGAGTGCCAGATAGGTCACCAAACCCAGCGAGACGGTCAGAAGAGCGTAGCGGATGTATCGGGTCTTCAAGACGGGCTCTCCCTCGAACTGAAGCGTATTGGAACATCGAGCGTTCGGACTTTCTCCTCACATGTTGGGATTCACGTGCGGAATTCCCGAATGTCAAGATAGCGCGTATGTCACGATTGTCAAGGTTACCGGACAACAGCAATGTCAATTCGGCGTTCCAAGGCAACCGTCGTTGGCGTGGGACCCACACCAACGACGGCGGGAAGAATTGCAGGAAGTTCGGAGCTTGTGATGCGTCCGGCTACGGCGAGACAGATTCGACCGTTTCGGCAGGCCCATGCTGGTGCAATGGGATATCGGCGACTGCAGTTGCCGGAGTGGTCGTTCCGCGCTCCTTACCCGACAAATGCTTCCCCGAAGTCTCGCTCAGTTGCTTGACACGCTTGCGGAACGATAGCAGCCCGCCCAGGACCACGAGCATCGCTCCGGACCAGAAGAGATTGATGAGGGGTTTTTCGGAGATTTCCACCCAGAAAACCGAGGGGGTAGCCTTTGGGTTTTGACTGTCGGCGAGGCGAAGATCGACCGATTCGGTGGAGGCGTCAACTTTGTCGACGGACAAGGTATAGCGTCCGGAGGCGAACTGCGCTGTAACCTTCTGCAGTCCGTCGGGCGAACTGACCAGGGCGGGACGCACGGTGTCCATCAGCATCTCGCCGGTTACCTGCACCGGGCACTCGACTTTGCCGACTTGTCCCTCACCGTGTCCATTCATGTTGAATCCCAGGAAGGTCAGGTCGAGACCACCGAGTGTTTTGGTTTCGCCACGCTTGAATGTCGCGATCTCCCCGACTTTCTCCGGTCCGCCGACCTCCTCGATCGGAGAGATGTAGAGATCCTTGTTCCAGAACTTCATGATCGCCGGCTTCCGCATGACACCCTTGTCGCCGGGAAGCGCGTATTGCCGGGGCGAAGCGATGAACGCCTCCGTACCCGCGGCATCCTGGACGCGGATATTAAACGGCGTCCGGCCGTGATTGGCACTCAGGTCCTTGCCCAGGTAGGTGAAATTCCATCCGTACTTTTCAACCGGCTGTCCCATCGGCAACGCCACCTGGACCCGGCGCTCGTACGCACTGGAAACCGCGGCTCCAACCACCAGGATTGCCAGCCCGGCGTGGGAGAGATAGGCGCCGACGACCTTTCGGTTAGTCCGGAAACGACTGTAGACTAACCAGGCGTTCGACGCCGCCGCAAACCCAGCCAATGACAGTAGAACGATATACAAAGGATCGTGGATACCAGAAATGACCGCAACACCACCAGTGAAGATCCCAATGGAAAATGGAATGGCCGCCTGCGGCGCGATAAACGGCCTGGACGGATTGACCCACTTCAGGAATGGAAACAGGGCCAACGACAGTAGAATGATCAGTGCAATTGGTGTGGTCGCCAGGAAGTAGTACTTCAGAGTGACATTGGAAGGCGGTCCGCCGAGACGCGACCACAGCGGCGTCGACATGCCGATTAGAACCAGCGCTCCGGCGACAAAAAACGCGAGCACACCGATGGTGGCGTAGAAGTCGATGGTCGCCGTCGATTCGTACGCCAGCGTCGCCTTGACCCTGCGATAGTGCCACAGCAAGACACCGGTGCCGAGAACACCGAATACCACCAAGCACGCAATCAGGTAAGAGTTGATACCGAGATCGAGAAACGAGTGGACCGAGAAATCACCGAGCACTCCGGAACGGGTCAGGAAGGATCCCCAAAGGACCGCGATAAACGGTAAGATCGAGAAGAGATACGACGAACGCGCCAGCGAATCCTTCTTCTTGAACATCACAAGCGAATGCAGGCCGGCGGAGGCAAAGATCCAGGGGATGAGGGAAGAGTTCTCCACCGGGTCCCAGGCCCAATATCCACCCCATCCCAAGACTTTATAAGCCCAGTAGCCGCCCATGATGAGCGCGGTGGCCAGCGTGCACCATGCGCCCAGCAACCACACCCAACCGACGCGCGCCCACGAGCGGTAGTCGCCCTGCAGCCATCCGGCTACAGCTATGGCAAATGGGAACAAGGCGAGCCCGAATCCAAAGAACATGATCGGAGGATGAATGGTCATCCAGAAATCCTGAAGCAAAGGATTCAATCCGGCGCCCTCACCAGGATTAAAGCTGCTCGCTTCGAAAGGGCTCCGTTTCAGAAGGATCACCAGAATCGAGAGGATAAAGAGACTAATGATCGACATGGAGTAACGTTCGAGTTTCCCCGCCATCCGCATGAGGAACAGGCCCAGGACACTCACGTAGAAGATCCACAACAGCAGTGTCCCCTCCTGCCCGCCCCACAAGCACGCAATCAGGTAATACAGGGGCAGGTCGGAGGAGGAGTAGTTGTGGACGTACATGAATTCGAAACGATGCGTCAGAATCAGGTACAGCAGAAGTCCGAGAGCGGTCACCAACGATGCCGTGACCACGCGGAAGGACCACCGTGCCTGGCGGTTCCAGCGGTCACCCAACAAATAGAACACGAGGGCGCCGACGGTCCCCGTGGTGGCCAGCAAGATTGCGGATTTGCCGATTAGCTCCATACGTTCTCAGTCCTTTCGAGAAACCGCCAACGGTCGGGACACTCCCCTGGCCATGGCCCCCCTGTTTCGAATTTGAATATCATATTCAGGAGCGCAGGGCGCAATCTCGGGCTTCGCGGTCTTATCTGAATCATCGTCAACCCGGCGCTAAAACCTTAAACGATATTGGTATCGGATTGGGTCCCGGCAATTACAGCCGATTCGCGGACCATACGGGCATCGGCGTCGACCAGAGCCGCAGTCAGAGCCCGCTTCGCGGCATCCCGGTCGGTGAACCGCTCAACGATCTCGCCTTTGCGCGTGAGCAGGTAAACACCCTTGCCACCGAAAATTCCCCAGTCGGCGTCGCGCGCCTCCCCGGGGCCGTTGACGACGCACCCCATCACAGCAACCTTCAAGGGAGATTGAATGTTTCGGAGCGTGGACTGAACTTCTTCGACCAGCGAGAGCAGATCGATTTCGATGCGGCCGCAGGAGGGACACGAAACGAGTTCAGGACCGCGCCGGCGCAGGCCGAGCGCCTGCAATATGCCCCAGCACGCTTCCATTTCTTCGGACTTGGGACCGGTCAGTGACACGCGGATCGTATCGCCGATCCCCTCGGCCAGCAATGTGCCCAACGCCACCGCCGTTTTCAACGATCCGGTCTTGACCGGGCCGGCCTCGGTTACTCCGAGATGCAACGGATAGTCGCACTTCTGCGAAACCGAGCGATAAGCGGCGATCGCTTCAGCAGGATTCGATGATTTCAGCGAGAGAACGATGTCATGGAAATCCAATTCCGCGATCATCTCGACATTGCGCAGCGCGGATTCCACCAGAGAATCCGGGTTGTTGCCGCCGTACTTGTCGAGAAGGTCCTTTTCGATTGATCCCTGATTCACTCCAACTCGGATCGGGAGTCCTCGGTCTTTGGCACACGCCACAACCTCGGCAATCTTCGCCTGCCCGCCGATATTCCCCGGATTAATCCGCAGCTTGTCGGCGCCATTCCGGGCCGCCAGAAGGGCCAGCCGCCAGTCAAAGTGGATGTCGGCCACCAGCGGTATGTGAATCCGGGGCCGGATCTGCGCGAGGGCGTGGGCGGCATCTGTATCGGGAACCGCCACGCGAGCGATCTCGCACCCTGCGGCTTCCATCTCATGAATCTGTTTGACCGTTCCATTAACGTCGCGTGTGTCCGTATCGCACATCGATTGCACCGCGACAGGCGCATCGCCCCCAACCGGCACATTCCCGACCATGACCTGCCGGGTTCGATGCCGTGGGAGAACCCCGGAGGTGCTCTCCGGAATCCTCTCGCGATCAAGAATGGGCAGCGCCGGTCCGGTCATCGGGAACCTTCATGTGAAGCCTCGCCGGTTTGGCCCGCCATCTTCTTCTCTTCCATCCGTGCAACCTGATCGAATGCATGGTACGAAGATCTGACCAGCGGCCCCGATTCGACATGCGCAAAGCCCATCGCCTCGCCGGCGCGCGCCAGTTCCTGGAATTCCTCCGGTGTGTAGTAGCGGTCAACCGGCGTGTGCGTCGCCGACGGCGAAAGGTACTGGCCGATCGTCAGGATCTGGCATCCGCTGCCGGCGATCTGGCGCATACAGTCGAGCAATTCATCCCATGTCTCGCCGATCCCCACCATGATCCCCGACTTGACGATCGGCGGATCGCTACGGTCGCCTGACATGCGGAGAATCTCCAGCGAGCGTTCCAGTCTGGCGCGGGGGCGGACCGAGGGATAGAGCCGTGGCACCGTCTCGACATTGTGATTGAGCACGTCGGGCTTCGCGTCGAGAACCGTCTCGACCGCCGCGAAATTCCCGTCGAAATCCGGGATCAGCACTTCGATCTTCACGCGGCTGTCACGCGCACGCAGTTCACGAATCGTTTCAGCGAAAACCCAGGAGCCGCCATCAGGGAGATCATCACGATTGACGGAGGTGATCACCACCTGCTGCAAATGCAGGGCGGCCACACCTTCCGCCATCCGGCGCGGCTCATCCAGATCGTATCCCACCGGGTGGCCTTTGATCACATCACAGAAGCGGCAACCCCGGGTGCAGATGTTGCCGAGGATCATAAACGTCGCGGTGCCATGCGAAAAACACTCCCGGATATTCGGGCAGTTCGCTTCCTCGCATACCGAATGCAACCGATTGGACCGCAGCGCATCCTTCACCCGGACATAGTCCGGTGTAAACGTGGCTTTGGTTTTCAGCCAGGCCGGCTTGGGTGCACCGATTCTTATCGTCTGTCCGACAGGGGCCATATTCTCCAATACCACCAAAACAGTCCTAATTATACGGCGCTGCCCGCCATCCCGACAGCGATAAGCTAAGCCATAGGATCACAAGGGAATAGACCGAGCGGCGATCAAGTCATCCCGGTCAGAAAGAACTCGTGAATTCGCCCGTCCCCCGATAGCTCCGGGTGAAACGTCATCGCCAGAATTCGTCCCTGACGCACCAGTGTGGGCTCTCCATCCAGGCGACCCAGGATTTCGACTGATTCCCCAATCTCCTCGAATCGAGGCGCTCGGATAAACACCATTTCGAAATCGCCCTCCGGGCCGGCCAATCTCACTTTGCCGGTTTTTCGGAATGAATGGTACTGCCGCCCGTACGCATTGCGTGATACCGTGCAGTCAATCAGTCCCAGCGTTTCTTCGTCCCTGCGATCGGAGATTCCCCGGCTGAGCAGAATCAAGCCGGCACATGTCGCCATGATCGGCTTCGACTTCGCGAATTCGGGGATCGCTTCGAACAGGCCCCCCAGATGCATCAGCTTGCGCATCGTGGTCGACTCGCCACCCGGCATGATCAAACAATCGACCGATTCGAGATCCTCGACAGTGCGGACCTCGACAGCATGGTGACCGGCATTTTGAACCGCTTGGCGATGCAAGTCGAAATCTCCCTGCAGGGCAAGAAGGCCGGCGACGCGCACGCGTGTTGGCGCTATCGGCGCGTGTTCAACACGTTCCGGCGAGTCGCTCCGCCTTGCAGCGCCTGGGGCCTCGTGAGTCCTCGAAATGGATGCGGCCAATGGATTCAAATCGCTCACCTGACCTGTAACAACTGACCTTCGGGAATTGTTCGGATCTCCATCCCTCTCATGGCAATGCCCAGGCCCTTGGACGCCTCCGCGACCTTTTTCGGATCATTGAAGTACGTAGTGGCCATGACGATCGCCCGTGCCCGCGACGGTGGATCTTCGGATTTGAAGATCCCCGAACCGACAAAGACTGACTCCGCGCCGAGCTGCATCATCAGCGACGCATCCGCGGGAGTCGCAATCCCACCGGCGGCAAAATTCGGCACCGGCAATTTCCCGTGCTCTGCCACCCAGCAGACCAGATCGTACGGCGCTGCCAGATTCTTGGCCTCGACCATCAACTCTTCGCGCGGCAGAATTGTCAGCCGGCGAATGCCATCCATAACCGCGCGCATGTGGCGCACGGCCTCCACGATATTGCCAGTCCCCGCCTCCCCTTTGGTGCGCAGCATCGCCGCGCCTTCACCGATACGGCGCAACGCTTCGCCCAGATCACGGCAGCCACACACAAATGGGATTTTGAAGAGGTCCTTGTTAACGTGGAATGCCTCATCCGCCGGGGTCAACACCTCGGACTCATCGATGAAATCGACTTCGAGCGATTCCAGAATCTGGGCCTCGGCGAAATGGCCGATACGGCATTTGGCCATGACCGGGATCGTGACGGCCCGTTTGATCTCCTCGATCTTCAGCGGGTCGGCCATGCGCGCTACGCCACCCTCGGCGCGAATATCCGCGGGGACGCGCTCCAATGCCATCACCGCGACCGCGCCGGCGTCCTCGGCAATCCGGGCCTGGTCGGCATTGGTGACATCCATGATGACACCGCCTTTCAACATCTCTGCCAGGCCGATCTTGATTTTACGTTTGTCTTCCGCGTTCATCTTGTGCTCCTTAATAGAACGGTCGCGAACTGTACTGCAGTCCCCGGGACTCGATTGTGGGGGTGCGGCCAGCCGGCCTTTCGGTCCCGCCTGTGCGAAACCGGGACCCAATTTATCGATGACAGGCGCTCAAATCAATCGCTTCGCGCACGAGCGGTGGACCCGCGGTCACCCCGCCACTGATACGCAAGAGGTTTCGGATGCGACGACACTGGACGAGAAATATGACACAGATCCCCCGGATTCCGACGGCTCTGGCGCTCATTCTGATGCTTTCGTGTGTTCGCGAAGCGCCCAAAACCAGGACCCAGACGGCGCAGAGTTCTCCCGCCGAATCTGTGAGCGCCAAACCAGCCGCCGCCGAATCGGGAGGGCAGGCGTCAGCCGAGCGGCCGTGGGCAATTCTCTATGCGTTCCCCCCCGAAGGGGAACAACTGCGCAAGGCCGCCCTGGTCAAAAAGGACACCGTCTGGGCGGGCCGCTCGATTGTCTTCGGATCGCTCGTCCAGCCAGTCGTGATTGCGTCGTCGGGCATCGGCATGACCAACGCCGCCGCCACAACCCAGCACATCATCGACACCTACCACCCCAAGGCGATCATCTTTACCGGTATCTGCGGCGGCGTCAATCCGCAACATCAGATCGGCGACATCGTCATCCCGGAGCAGTGGCTCACGCACGACTATGGGTTCTGGGGGAAGAACGGTTTCAAAACTGACTCAATCGACGTCGGCCAGCCGGGAACGGGAGAGCATCGCCACATGATGGACATCGTCGTCGACACACAACTCACCCGAAAACTCGGCGAGGCGGGCAACGCCATCGCATTCCGGTTCCGGACCGTCGCCGGCAGACTGCCGGAAATCTCCGTGGGCGGGCTGGGGGTTTCGGGGAATGCCTTCATTGATTCTAAACCCAAACGCGAACAGCTCTTCCACGAACTGCAAGCCGAGATCGTGGACATGGAATCCGCGGCCGTCGTGCAGACGGCCCACTCGGCCGGTATTCCGGTCGCAGTGGTCCGGTCCTGTTCTGATCTCGCGGGCGGATCGGGATCGGAGACCGCCTCGCGGCAGTTGGAAGATTTCTTCCAAGTGACCGCCTACAATTCCGCGCTCGTCGTGCAACAGTTTCTGGAGATGCAACAGACGAACAAGTAGCTCCAAAGCCCCGCGGGACGTTCCGACCCCATGGCTGGCGGGCGTGTTGAAAAACCTGAAGACCCTCGTACGGCGGGGAGAGAAAGGTGGGCAGAGCCCACCCTACTTGCGTGACTTGCGCGGAATTCGTGGGTGGGCTCCGCCCACCAGTATTCGCGGGAATGATCCAACGGCGGTATTTCAACACGCCCTGGCACCATGGGGTATTCTCTTACGCCTCTTCAGGGCTGATGCACTTTACCTGACTTGAGAAGACGCTCACGACCGCACTCGTCCGCGTGCGAGGGAGATGAATATCCCCGCGAAACAGACGACGGAACCGATCACAAACGACGTGCGGACACTGGTGAGAAACTGCGGATAGTTCTCCGGCATGATCTGCACCCGGCCGACGAAGATCGCAAAGAGTACGGTCGCCAGCCCCATGCTGAGCATCTGGCCGGTGAGACGCATTGTCCCCAGCGTGGCGCCGGCCACACCGAGCGACCGCTTCTCGACCGAGCTCATGATCGCATTAGTGTTGGGCGACGAAAAGAGGCCGAAACCCAACCCCAGAATCAACAGGCTGGCGATGATGTACGCGATGCTGGTCGTGCCCGAAAGAAAGATGAGCATCGAGGAACCGACCACGGTCACCGCCATCCCGATCGATGCGACCACGCGCGACTCAATCCGGTCTGAGAAATGGCCGGCGAATGGCGACAAGAGCGCCATCACGACCGGCTGCGCAATCAGGATCAGACCGGCATCGCGCGGATTCATCCCCTTGATATACTGCAGGTACAGACTCAGCAGGAACCCGGTCGCAAATGTGGCGCTGTAGTTGATCAACGCCGCGAGATTGGACATCGCGAACACCGTGTTGTGCTTAAACAAGGTCATGCTCAACACCGGATGTTGCGCGCGAAGTTCCCAGCGGATAAATACCGCCAGCCCCGCCAGCCCAATCAAAATGAGAACGGCGCCAACCGGACTCGGCAGAATCGACAGCCCACACATGACGGCCACCACCGTCAAGCTGTACAGGATCGCGCCGGGCGTGTCGTACTTCTCCCCTTTTGCCTCCGCCCACTCTCCCTTCAGTTTCCAAAGAATGATCACCACAACCAGAATTCCGAGCGGCACGTTGGCGTAGAAAACGCTGCGCCAGCCGAAGTGCTGCGTCAGGAATCCTCCGACAACCGGACCCAGCGACAATCCGAGATAGACGGCCGCGACATTGATTCCCAGCGCCCGTCCGCGCTCGCCGGGCGGAAACACCGATGTCAGAATCGCCACGCCGGTGCCGAAGATCATCGACCCGCCCAGGCCCTGCAATACCCGGTAGATGATCAGCCATGCCGGCGACTGGGCCGTCCCGCAAAGGAGCGACGCAATCGTGTAAATCAGGATTCCCCAGGTGAAAGTCCGTTTGCGGCCATGGATGTCGGCGAGCTTGCCGAACGGAACGAGGAAGACCGCCGCTGCCAACAGATACGCCGACGCCACCCAGCTCAGCACGATGGCGTCCATCGCGAACTCTTTGCCCATCACCGGCAGCGCAACGTTGATCGCCGATCCCATCATCGGCGTGAGAAATCCGCTGAGCGTGGCGATCAAGAGGATGATGCGCTTGGTGGAGGATGTTGCAGTCGGAGACAGGTCCGAGGCCACGACAATATCTTCCCGTGGGGTGAGCGTACCTAACGGGTACGAAACATATCCTTCTGCCGCTGCATTGGCCTGCTACCGCTCTTCAAGGAGTACCCTTTGGGTAGATCAAACTCATCGAGATCATTGACGAGCTCCTTCACGGTCTTGATTTGGAGCTTCGGTATCCTCCGCTTGCCGCTGGGCGACATAAAGAAACCTGCCTCATCAGCGGCCTGGTACATACCCTTTGTCGGCGTTTCCAGACAGATGAAAAAGCCCATGGCCGCCTTGTCACGCTCAATCACATGGGCAAAGTCCCTAATCATCGAAGGGACGAGGTGACCGCCCTTCACTTGGATTGCCGCCCACTGTAGCTTCCCTTCCAAATCCTGGAAATAAGCTTTCCCATCCACACCCTTGTCGCCACTCTTCTCCGGCTGTGGGGCGCCAGCCGCGAGACCAACCGCCCATGTCTCGAACTCCTTGGGACTCTGCTCAAACAACTTTCGAGCCGAATAGGCGTCTTTGGGATCACCGACGATCTTGTAATGCTTTCCACGCTTCAACTGAAAGTCTTTCGCGAGTCGGCTGATCATGAGATCCACAGCGATGAACGTCATGTCGATTCCGATCCAGCGGCGCCCGAGGTGTTCTGCTGCGACGATCGCAGTCCCGCATCCGCAGAACGGGTCCAGAATCAAGTCACCTTCATCTGACGAGGCCCCGATGATCCGCTCCAGCAATGCCAATGGTTTCTGCGTCGGGTAGCCCATGCGCTCATGTGCTTGAGCACCAACAGGTGGAATGTCTGTCCACACATCACCGACAGGAGTGCCTTCCTGCTCGTCGAGGTAACGCTTCAGGCAGGGAACAGCTCCTGGTTTGGCTTGCACTATCAGTCCTGCCTCGTATGCGGCAGTCATACGCTCCTTCGTCCATCGCCACACACGCTTGACTCCTAGGAACTCGTATTCGAGATTGGGACGGTCTTTGTTCGGATTGGCGAGGTTGTCGAGCCTGTATCGCCTTCCCGTCTCGGGGTCAACGTATTTGTAGAATCCCTCAAGGTAGCTCTCGTCGTGCGGAGTGTACTGGGGATTCCACGTTAACTCGGAAGACTTCCCATATCTTAGGATCACATCGTGGTTCGACGCGAAGCGTGTAAGGGCCAGTCCCTTTGCAGAAGTACGCTTCCAAATGACCTCATTGCGAAAATTCCCCGGATTGAAGACGACATCAAGAATCATTTTGAGGTAGTGGCTCGCCACCGGATCGCAGTGAAGGTACAGAGTCCCTGTCGGCTTCAGAACTCGGTGCATCTCCAACACCCGCGGCGCCATCATCACTAGATAGGCCATCATGTCGCTGGTACCCAGGATCTGGAACAACGCCTCCATCAAACCGAAGAGTTTGGCATTGCGTGGATTCTCGAACAACTCCTCGTACCTGGACTTGCTCCAGCGCCATGTGTCCTCGAATGCCACGATCTGAGCCTGATTCTCATCGCGCCTGGTTGGTCTGAAGAGGACATTGTAGTCTCGTGAGGAATTGAACGGCGGGTCCAGGTAGATCAGGTCAACGGACTCGTCGGTGAGATGCTCTCTCATCACCTGGAGATTGTCTCCGTAGTGCA
>JAKAKI010000006.1:0-82233 GCA_021813505.1 bacterium
ACGAAGAGGAACACTCAGGAACGCATGACGGACTGGGTGTTCCCCGGCTCGTCACGTTTACTCAACCTTCGGAACCGCCCGGTGCGGACCCGCATGCCGGGTGGTGTGGGAGGGGTCCTCAGGGAAAAGCCTGAGGCCCCTATCCCGATCCTTCGTGGATTCGCAGGTCGATTCACACGCGAGTCGATGCGGCGTGTCCGCCTACCGGCCACAGAGTCGCGGACAAGGGGCTTTCAGCCCCTTGCACCGGTCGCGCGGCATCGCCGGTTCGCGATTGCTTCCACACGCTCGTTGGCACGGTTGCGAAGAGAGAGTGGCGGCGGCGACACCGCGCTGAAGCGCAGTGTTAACAGAAGCGACCGCTGTCGATTAACTCCGCGCTTCTGGTCGTGTTGAAAGAGGCCGGACAGGAGTGGGGCCCACCAGATTGAGGCGATCTCGGTGGGCCCCACTCCTGTCCGACCTCACGAATTCACGGGAGGCGTGGTTAAGCGCTCCGCCCGATGCGACAGTGCCCCGACCCGCTAAAGCGACATCAACACCATCGCCACGATCACCACAACCGTGAGCACCACCCACATCCGGAAATTGGTGCGCAAGATTGGCACCCAGTAGAGCGGCGATCGGAACTGCCGCATACGTCCAGAGCCATCCAGAAACATGCGGATGACTCGAGTTGCTTCTTCACGCAGAACCACCAGGCTGGCTTCAGCGAATTCCCTATCGGCGCGCGCGGGGGCGCCGAGATATCCCTGCCCCGCCGGTGCTTTGAGCGGTGTACTGGGACGCAACCGCCAGCGGGGGACCAGCGCGTCGGGCAGTTCCTTGTATTTCTGATCCACCAGCTCCGGACGCAGCCACAACATCATCGCCGTCTCCCACCACCCACCGTGGTAGTCCATGGAGAGGGCACTACGCTCCTCTTCGGTAAACTGCCGCCCCGCCGCCGCTTCGATGCGGCTGTGAAAATCGCCGGTGAGGAATCGGTAAATGATTGTTGAGGTGAGATTCGCTGTCCGAATGCGATGATGCCGAGTCAGTATTGTCGCCGCCTCATCCAGCGCCACCATGTGCCCCGGCCCACCATGAGCCGACACGATCAGGAACCGCCGGAAGCCCGCTGTCGCCAGGGATTCCCCATAATCGATTACCAGATCGCGGATCACCCGCTGCCGGATGAAGATCGACCCCATAAATCGGTACACATGGGTCCCGACAGGAATCAGCGGGGCGAGGATGACTGGTGTGTCCGGCTCCAATTCCGCCACAACCTCGGCGGCCAATCCCGAGAAATGGGAGGCATGCATCGCGTCGGTCCCCAACGGCAGGTGGGGGCCATGCTCCTCGAGCGGACTAATCGGAAGTATCACGACCGCATTCGCAGCCGCCAGATCACTCAATTGCGGAGAATTCAACTCTTCGAGTCGGTAAAGGCTCATTGGGCGAAGGTACTGCCCGAGTCCGATGTGTGTCAAAGATAGAAGGGAGGTCGATTCGCTGCTGCTACTGCAGAATGATGTTCACCTGAGTACTGCTGCCTCCCGACGACTTTTTGGGAGCCTTCTTGAAGGTGCGATTCGTTCGGGAGGGATAGTCGATTCCCTTGCCTGCCAGAAGGTCTTCGATCGTGAGTATCTGCATCACCGGGTGCTTCGTACCCCAAGGTGAGCTATAAATCCCCGCGCCCGCCGCCTCTGTCCTCATCGGACGAGTCGGACTCTCCAACGAAATCAGCACGCCAATGACCGCGTGCTCTCGTTCGACTACGCCCCGCAGGTCGCGCACATCTTTTACCGTCACCCCACCGCTCTTGACGGAAAGGATGATTTGCTTGGTCTGTCCCTTGGCACCTTCGTCATGAAAGTACAACCTTCCATCGATTCCCTGATCTGCACCCTTCTTCTGCTCCACCGGGCGGGCATTGACCAATCCAAGCGCCCACCATTGGAACTGAAATCGGTCGTTTTCGGCCAACGCCTGTGCCTCCGAGAGCGAGACAGGTTCACCGATAACGTTGTACTCAGCCCTTTCCTCGAATGAATCCCAGAGTCTTTTCTTGACTAGAGTAATAGCCAGGTGCGTGACATCAATTCCAATCCAGTGTCGTTTCAGTCGTTGCGCCGCCGCGATAGTTGTTCCACAGCCGCAAGAGGGATCGAGGATGGTGGCGCCCTCATTGCTGCTGGCACTTAAGAATCTTTCAAGCAGAGCTTCCGGTTTCTGAGTTGGATATCCCAGCCGTTCTCGTTTAGGTCCACCCATTGTCTGCAGCGCGTAGACGTCATCAATGATATCCTGCAACGGGACGCCCTTTGCCTCGCTTATATAGCGTTTTATCTTCGGCCAGGCGGTGCCGGACTTGGGCCAATGAACGCGACCGTCAGCGTCGAGCTTATCTAGGTCGTCTGGCGGATACATCCAATGACGACCTTTCGGGGTTGGGTCAAATCCCTTCCACGGTAGCCCCGTTTCTCCGTGGCGAACGCCGTTTCCCGTCATATCTCCGGTCCAGTACGAGCCGCGTCCGTCTCCATCATTGAACTTGAAGAACCGCTCAACATACTCATCAGTGTAAGGGAGACGAACGTCTGTCCAGACCATCTGCTCCGATTTGGAGTAGAAGAGGATTACGTCGTGAATTGGCCCATATCGCTTGGCACTACTGTGTGCGTGACTGCGCTTCCAGATGATCTCATTCTGAAACAGGTCGAATCCAAAGATTGCATCCATGAGCATCTTCAGGTAGTGGCTCGCCGTCGGATCACAGTGTAAGTAGATCGTACCGGTCGGCTTCAGCACTCGCCGCAACTCAACCAACCGTGGTGCCATCATAGCGAGGTAGGCCAGCATATCGGTATCACCGAGAAACGCTCTGAACCCCTGCATTGCTAAGGAGACTCTCCCACCTCGTTCAACGAGCTCTTGATACGCCAATGCCGCAGCCTGATCCCAATGCCAAGTGTCCTCAAAGGCCATGATTTGGGCTGATGACTGCGAACCGTTCTGTTCTTGGAACAGTACGTTGTAGTTCTGATCGCTCTTGAAAGGCGGATCGAGATAGACCAAATCAACCGACTCATCCGGTATATAACGGCGGAGGACATCCAGATTGTCACCGTAGTATAGCGTATTCCCTTTAGGCATGGCGTGAGTCCGAACGACCCTTGAACCGCAATTTGAACACGATACGTCCCACCGTCAAGTGGAGTTCCTCGGCTCGTACTGTAACTTCGCATCAAACGGTTGCCGAATCAACCGCTGCAGATTCATCCCCGACTTTACGGAAGAATCTTCCCAATCGAGCGCCAGAACCTCAGCGCTTCTTGACGCGCTGGAAAAAACCGGAATTTTCTCCTCCGGCCTAGGCCAGTCAACCAGATGTGTATCTAATTGCGTGCCAATGCGATAAGGCGTTGCTCTCCCGCTGGTGGCTCATGGAGCGCTCTGTTTGCCGAACCCCGGCGCCAAGCGCCCCCATCTGGCACGCGCCTTGCCAATGCACTCCAAGGAGGTCGTACGTGCTAAAAGGGATAGCCGCTGCCGCCTCGGGGATGATCCCCCGTGTGCGAAAACAAGAAGCCATCGCCAACAACCTGGCCAACTCGGTCACGGCTGGGTTCAAACGCGATCGTGTCTTCTTTCAGGATTTGTCGAAAGCCCAGGCCAAACTCATGAAGGGCGAAGCCGATTGGCAACTGCCGCCTCAGGCGGTCGGCGCCATCGACTTCAAACAGGGGACTCTCGAACACACCGGCCACGCGCTCGATCTCGCCCTCGCCGGCGAGGGATTCTTCGCAGTTTCCACACCCGACGGCGAGCGTTACACGCGCAACGGCCATTTCGATATCTCGCCCACCGGCGTCCTGACCACCACCGACGGCAATCCCGTTCTCGGCACCAATGGTCCGCTCCAGATGCCGCCGGGCGATATCTCGGTCTCGGGTGCCGGCGTCGTCTCGGTCAACGGACGCACCGTGGGCAATCTGCGCATCGTGAACTTTGCGGACACCAGCGTCCTCATCCGCGCCGGCTCCGCACTGCTCGGCGTGAACAACCCAAGCATCAAACCTGTGGAAGGCCCCACGCTGGCTGTCCGGCAGGGATATCTCGAAGGCTCCAACGTCAGCACCATCGAAGAGATGGTCGACATGATCACGACCTACCGCTTCTTCGAAACCGATCAGAAAGCCATCCAGATGCAGGATGAAACCCTGGGCAAGGCTGTCAATGAACTCGGGAGAGTCCCGGGCTGATGAGGCGGGGCTCTTGACCGTCTCTTTGGCATGAACATCAGAGGAGTAATACCATGATCAAGGCACTGCGTACCGCGGCGTCGGGGATGATCGCCCAGCAGTTGAATATTGATACCATCGCCAACAACCTGGCGAACATCAATACGACCGGATTCAAGAAGTCCAAAGTCGAGTTCCAGGATGTTCTCTACGACAAGGTCCGCACCGCCGGGACCAACGTGTCCACCGCGAACGTCGTGCCGGTCAATCTGGAAATCGGATATGGCTCGAAGCCCATCGCCACTACGCGCATGTTCTCCGAGGGGGATCTGTCTCCGACCAACAATCCGCTCGATGTCGCAGTTCAGGGAGCCGGCTTCTTCCAGATTCAGCTCCCCGATGGGACCACCGCGTACACCCGCGATGGGTCGCTCAAAGTTTCCGGCGACGGACGCCTGGTCACCTCCGATGGCTTCTTCCTGAACCCGGAAATCACCATCCCGCAGGATGCCCTTTCGGTATCGATCAGTATCGACGGTACGGTGCAGGTCACACTGCCCAAGCAGACGGAACCTCAGGAAGTCGGGCAGATCCAGCTCGCCAAGTTTCTGAATCCCTCCGGCATGCAGGCCATCGGCCACAATCTGTATCTGGCCTCGGTCTCGTCCGGCGATCCGATCATCGGCAACCCGAGCGAAAACGGTTTCGGTGAACTGGCCCAGGGGTATCTCGAAATGTCCAACGTCGAGGTTGTGGATGAAATGGTCAACATGATC
This sequence comes from bacterium, assembly GCA_021813505.1. Classification (GTDB taxonomy): domain Bacteria; phylum Zixibacteria; class MSB-5A5; order WJJR01; family WJJR01; genus JACRMA01. Next base: position 5,009 of record JAKAKI010000006.1, read on the forward strand.
ATCGCCCAGCGTACCTATGAAATCAACGCCAAGGCCATTCAGACAACCGACGAAATGTCCAGCGTCGCCAACCAGTTGAAACGGTAGTGATGAGTTAAAGCGGCAATCCTATGACTTCTGTGAATGACCAACGAGGGAGGGCGAGGCTCCTGCCGAGCCTCTTAATGCACGTGCGCCAAGGTACGGCAGGCGTGCCAACGTCACTCGAAACCTGTCGCCGCCTCTCCCGTCTGACCATGAAGCTCGCCTGGATCGCCTGGAGTCTGATCTTCGCGGTCGCCGCACTCAAACCATCGGCCGTGCGCTCGGCCGATGTGCCGGCCTGGCCCGCCGCACTCCAGGCGGCGTTGCAGGCCGCCGTGTGCGAACGCAATGGGTACACTCCGGGCGACATCGAAATCACCTATCACATGACGCGTGTGCCCGACCGCTGCAAACACGCGACCTCATACCATATCGAAATTCCGGAGTTCGATGACGCCATCGGTCCGTTGACCGCCCACGCCGACTGCGACAGTGCCAATGTCAGAATCGCCACCGTGGCCATTCCGGTACGCGTGTCAATCTACGCGCGCGCCCTCGTCACGACCCGGCTGTTGTCACGTTACGACGTCATTCGTCCCGAAGACATCAAGCGTGAACGCTTTGAGGTCACCAGGATTATGGATTGGGCGGTGACCGATGTTGACTCTGTTGTGGGACGCCGCGTGCTGCGCACGATCGGCGCCGGCCAGGTGCTCGACCGCCGCGCTCTCGCGGATGTGCCGTTGATCCGGCGTGGCGACCGCGTGACCATGACCTATGCGCTTGGCACGGTCCGCGCCTCAACCCAGGCCGTCGCCGTGGAAGATGGTTATCCCGATCAAAAGATTCTCGTGAAGCTCGGTGAGAGACAAAGGCTCGTTTCGGCGATGGTCGTCGATGCCGCCACTGTCCGCCCAATCTTAGCGCAGGCCAGGTAAGGCAGCGCCGTAGACAACGATTTGTGCAAGGAGAAGCCGATATGAAACCGCACAGCGAAGTCCATCAGGCCAAACCGGAATCGTCCTCCGGGTTCTTCTGGTTCCTCCTGTTGCTCTTCTTCGTCCTCTCCACTGTGACCGCGAGCGCGGCCAATCTCAGCCAGTTGCGCGCTGCCTCCCTCTTTTCAGATACGAAGGCCCTGAATGTCGGCGACCTGCTGACCGTGCTGATCGACGAAACCGCCGTGGCGCAGAACGCGGTCAAGACAGACATCAAGAAGAGCGGCAAGTTCGATTTGAACGCCGGACCGGGATTCGGTAACATTTTCAAACTGATTCCCAACTTCGGCGCCACCGGCACCTCCGCGAACGAGTCGCAAAATGAGGGAGGAACCTCCCGCGCCGGTTCGTTGCAGGCAACCATGACCGTCCACATCGCCGGCGTGCGCGAAAACGGCGATCTCGTCATCGAAGGCACCCGTGTCATCGGCATCAATACCGATAAGGAAATGCTGATCTTGACCGGCGTTGTGCGTCCCGAGGACATCGGCCCGAATAACACAATCAACTCGAGTCTGATCGGAGATGCCCAGGTCACCTACCGGGGCAAAGGCTCCGCAAACAATGGCGGGAAGCCCGGCTGGATCATGCGCTTCCTCAACTGGGTATTCTAATCAGACGACCTGATGCACTTCGAGGATTGAAGTTTCCGAACCCGCAGGGGCGTATTGCATACGCCCCAACCTCTCATGGACGAGAAGGGATACCAAGTGAAGCACAGACCCAAAGATGACTCCGGCTCCAACGGCGCGTTCATGGCCATCGCCCTCGCGGTGCTTCTGATCCTGCCGCTGAGCTGCGCCAAAGCCGGTGGCGCCCGCCTCAAGGACATCACCCACATCGCCGGCTCCAGCTCCGCATCGCTCTTCGGCTACGGGCTTGTGATTGGATTGTCCGGTACCGGCGATGGACAGGGGACCGCGTTTACCACCCAGTCGCTCGCGAACATGATGCGGCGGATGGGAATCACGGTCGATCCCGCGCAAGTTAAAGTGAAAAACGTTGCGGCGGTCATGGTCAACGCGACATTGACCGAGGCCATGGTGCGCGGCGAACGCTTTGACGTAACTGTTTCTTCCGTTGGGGACGCCAAGAGTCTGCGGGGCGGCACACTGCTGCTGACCCCCCTCGCGTCGATGGATGGCGTTGTTCACGGTTACGCACAAGGCCCCGTTTCGACCGGTGGCTTTGCCGTCGAGTCGCAGGGGACCAGTGTCTCGAAGAACTACACTCTCGTGGGCCGTGTGCCCGATGGCGGCATGGTCGAGGCGCCGGTGTTCAAATTGCCCAATGATCTGACGCATCTTGATCTCGTGATTCAGGATCCCGACTGGACCACCGCCCGCCGCGTCGCGGACGCGATCACCATGCACTTTGGCGCATCGGCGGAAGCCGACCAACCCTCATTGGTCAAAGTCTCGATCCCGGCCGAATACGCCGAGCCGTCCCGCTACGCAGAATTCGTGTCCGAGCTGGAAGCCCTGACCATCGAACCGGACGCCGCGGCCAAAGTGGTCATCAACGAAAAAACAGGGACGATTGTTGCCGGCCAGTACGTCACCATCGCACCGGTGGCGGTGGCCCATGGTGACATCACGGTGCAGATTGAAACCGAACCGGTGATCAGTCAGCCCGCGCCGCTTTCACTGAAGGGTGAGACCGTCACCGAGAAGGTCAGCGATGTGAAGGTCACGGAGAAGGATGCCCGTGTAATCCTCCTCCCCGCGACCACGAACATTCAGGAGGTGGCGCAAAGCCTGAACGCCATCGGCGCCACCCCGCGTGACATCATTGCGATCTTCCAGGCGTTGAAACAGGCCGGAGCATTGCGCGCCGAGTTGATCATATTGTGAATTCAGCATGTTGACATGTGGAGAAGTTGACTGATCCAGGGGGGCATGTTTCATGAGGGAGGGCGAGGCTCCTGCCGAGCCATGTTCCCTTGCGCGAGAAGGCTAGGCAGTCCGCCGCGGCGGATCGCCCTCCCACTCCGTCAGCACTCATCTGAATCAGCGAGGATCGCCATGCCGGACGCCACACTGCCCATCATCCCGAATTTCACGCTGACCCACGCGACGCCGCGTCCCAATCAGCCGGGGCCGAGCGATCCCATCACGGCGCGCGATGCCAAACTTCGAAAGGCAGCCAGCGAATTCGAGTCGCTCTTCCTGACTCAGCTCTTAAAGACCATGCAATCGACCGTCAACAAGACCAAGGTCGGCAAATCCTTCGGGGGCGAAGTGATGCAGGATGTGGCCTCGGAGAAATTTGCGGAGAACCTCGCCAGGAAAGGCGGCGTCGGATTGGGCGACATGATCTACAACTCGCTGAAACGCCACCTCCCGTCCGACACGGCCGAACTCAACCCGGCCTCACGGCCGATTCCACGGCCGGCGGATATCGACTTTCATCCTTTAAGTGGCGCACCTGTGGGGGATAAGAAGCATTAGCGGCGGCCAGGATCGCGGTGCACTCCGGTCACGCCGCGTCCGATAATAGCAGCAGGGGAGGACCGGCGAAATCCCCCTGTGAAACACAAAAGAACGCGGATTGGAAACAACGCCTTGAAGGAACTGATTGAACAACTCGTCTCCGTGGTCGCTCAAGAGGCCGAGCACTGCGAACGAATCCTGGCGCTGCTGCGCAACCAGCAACGCCACCTCATCGAAGGCAATGTCGATGAGTTGCGCACCAGCGTGGCCGAGCAGGAAAAGGCCATGCGGCGCTCACGGGAACTCGAGCAGCGGCGGCAGTCGCTTCTGGACGATCTGTCCCATACGCCCCAGTTCGATGGCGAACGCCCCGGACTCGCGCGGCTCATTACCACGCTCTCCGATGATTACGCCCGGCGCCTCGAATCGTTGCGCACCTCCATGACACACTCGATTCAGCAGGTGATCAAAACCAAAGAACAGAATCGTATGCTGATCGAGCGTTCACTGTACAATATCAACGAGACAATCCACCTGCTGGCGTCGGCCAATGTGGCCGTGGCAGACTATGCGGCCTCGGGTGCCGAACGCGCGCCCGCGGCTGTGCCGCTTTCGGTGAATCGCCTTGGGTAGGAGAAAGAAGCACAAGCGATGGCGGGACTGTTTCAAGGACTGGAACTCGGCAAGCGCGCGCTGATCTCGCATCAGTACGAGCTGACGACCGCCGGCCATAATATGGCCAACGTCAACACGCCGGGGTACTCGCGCCAACGGGCCGTGCTCGCGGCCACCGATCCCATGATCAGTACCGTGGGCCGTTTCGGCAGCGGTGTCCGAATCGCCTCGGTCAACCAGGCCCGCGATATGTTCCTCACCGCCCAATACCGGCAGGGAAGCGATCAGCTCAATCGCTGGGGTGCGCGCCAGAAGGCCATGAACGAGGTCGAGAATATCTTCCAGGAACCCTCCAGTTCCGGGTTCAGCAAGACTCTCGATTCGTTTTTCTCCGCCTGGCAGACGTTGTCGCAGAATCCCGAATCTTCCGCCGGTCGCGCCGCCGTGCGTGAACAGGCCTCACTGGTCGTCAACGCCTTTCACCAGATGTCCAACAGCCTCTCCGACCTGCAGAAATCCCTGGACGATCAGGTTGGCGGGATGGTCACCAAGATCAACGGCCTCGCGGCGAATATCGCCGAAATCAACCGGCAGGTCGCCCGCGCCGAACTTGGCGGGGAGAAAGCCAACGACCTCCGTGACCGCCGTGATCAGGCCATCGATGAACTCAGCCAGTACGCCGACGTTCACGTGATCGAAATGAAGAACGGCGTGGCGCGCGTCTTCATCGGCTCCATGGAGTTGGTCGAGCAAAACTCCAGCAATCGGTTGGCCACGATGACGACCGGCAACGGCGATCAGACGCAGACGACGGTCGTTTGGCAGGGGGGCACATCTCCCGTTACCGTTGCCGGCGGTGAACTGGCCGGACTCATCGAATCGCGCGACCAACTGTTGCCCCAATACCGCGCCCAGCTCGACGAACTGGCGGCAGGCATCGTGCAAGAAGTGAACACGCTTCATCGGACCGGCTACGGGATCGATGGCGCCACCGGCCGCGATTTCTTCACCGCAACCGGTATCACCGCCGACACCATCTCGGTCTCCGCTGATGTCACCAACGACCTCAACAAGATTGGTGCTTCTCTATCGGGAGGGCCCGGAGACAACGCCGTCGCCCTGTCGATTGCCAATTTGCAGAAGACACTCACGATGGACGGCGCCTCGTCCACCTTCAACGACTTCTACGGCAAGATCGTCGGTGCTGTCGGCGTTCGCTCATCGGAGGCCAACGACGCCAAGACGAATGCCGACCTCGTGCTTCAGCAAATCGAATTCTCCCGCCAGTCAATCCAGGGCGTTTCGCTCGATGAAGAAATGGCCAATCTGATCGCGGCCCAGCACGCCTACGACGCAGCCGCGCGCATCATCACAACCATGGACAGCGCCATCAACACCGTCATCAACGACATGGGTGTTGGCCGATAGGCTTTAGATAACCTCGGATTGATGTTCAGTGCAGGGTAGCACGGGCATCCTGCCTGTGCATTCTGCCCGAGTAGAAGTACCGCAATTGGATCGTTCCCGCGAGTACCGGTGGGCGGAGCCCACCCTTGTATGTGTCAGCGAGTAGGGTGGGCTCTGCCCACCTTTTCTCTGACGAAGCAATCTCACACTCTCCGGTACTGGCGCACTACGTGCGCGGAGGTTCTCAGCACGCCCATCTGCCACGTATCGGTGGGCGGAGCCTACCCTACTGAATCGACCCCAGGAACTCCCCGATCACCTTGTCCACTGTCTCCGGCTGGTCATACCACATACAAGCGCGCGTATTCGGAATCGTCTCATAATGCACGGCCGGGTTTTGTTTGTTGGGGCCTTCCCAGCTTCGCCCACAAAACGCATCCATATAGTTGTTTCCCGGATCGAATGACAGACCCTCAAGGCCCGGCTCGAGAATGAGAGTCGGCACTGTCAGATTTGTGAGCTCCAGCGTGATGTCCTGCGCGTGGTACTCGCACAGGTAGCGCACCCACGTATGCAATTCCGGACTCGCCGCTTCGCGCCACAGCCGCAGGCCGCGCACGGGATTCACCGCGTAATCGCCGGGCAGGAAGTTATTATCGTCCCAGGTCTCGCGCGTCACTGTCTTGAACCAGCGTGGCGCCATAAACCGGTCCACCCCCGCGATGCGCCTGGCGATTGGCATCTCGGCCGGAATTTTCGACGTGTCCATCGAGGCGAATCGCGCCGACCCGGAGATCACGACCACCGCCTTGATGTCATCCGGGTGCTTCAAGGCCAGACGCAGCGCCAATTGGGTGCCCGTCAGCCAATGCCCCACGATGATCGGCTGCTTGATGCCTTTCTCCGAGATCAGCTTCTCAATCGCTGCCAACTGTCCGCTGGTCCAGGGCTGCTCGCCGAAACTGATCCCCGAATCCGGGGAGGGCGGCGCCGGTGTTCCGCCGAAGCCCGCGAGCGTCACCGCGTACATGTGATACTGGCCGGCATGCGCGGCCATGTATTCCTTGAAGATGTCTCCGCCAAAGCCCAATCCCGGAATCAGGATCATTGCCTGCGCGCCTGTCCCAGCTTCGTCGACTTTTCCCAACGCATTCGCCGGTCCGGGTTTGTAACCAACCGGATCTGTGAAGTTGTTACGCGTGCTGTCCTGCACCAGGATTCGGGGGACCGTCGCCTGCGCCAGACCCGCGGCGGGGGAGAGGCCGAGGAATAACGAGCTTGACGCGATGGCGAACGACGGCCAGCGCTTCCACCAGTTGATTCGCGGTTTGATGTAGCCGAACATGTTCCGTGTCCTTTCGCAGCAGACGGATGGGCGATTCCTCCCGGAGCCCTCGGTGGCGGCCCCAGCAACTTTGTTTACTACGTGACAATTATGGTTGAGTTTCACCGGCGGTGTGCTTGCCGCTCCAAATCGAATCCTACGATTGGTCTTGACGGCGGCCTCAGATATCTTCATTAACAGAACGGAAGGATGCGACCATGACGCCCAAATTTCGGAAACTCGGTTTGATGACCGCTGTGCTGATGGCACTCCTGCTCCTCTCCGGTTGCGCCACTACCGGCCCCGGCGGGCAGAAGTCGTTCATTCTGATTTCCGATCAGGAGGAAGTTGCGATTGGTGGCCAGGTGGATGCCGAGGTTCGGAAGACCAACAAGGTCCTGCCCGACAGTGCCTGGCAATCGTACCTCGCCGAAGTCGGAGAGAAGATCGTCGAGGTTTGCGACCGTCCCGAGCTGCAATACCATTTCACGGTGATCGAATCCGACCAGATCAACGCCTTCGCCACCCCCGGCGGGTACGTGTTCTTCTACACCGGTATTCTGCGCCTGATGGACAATGAGGCGGAGATGGCCGCGGTGATGGCGCACGAAATCTCGCACGTCGTCGGCCGACACTCGGTTAAGCATCTTCAGATCGCCTACGGCGGCGCCATCGGCTTGCAGTTGATCTTAGGCGACCAATCCAGCAAGCTCGCCGGTGAACTTGCCTCAACTGTCGTGGGCCTTGCCCTGACCGGCTATGGCCGCAGCCACGAGCTTGAAGCCGACAAGTTCGGCGTGTATTACATGCAAAAGGCAGGGTTCAATCCCGGTGGCGCCCGGACCATGTTCGAGAAGCTGGCGCATCTATCAGGCGAAGCCAAACGCGGGTTTTTCGAAAACCTGACCGCGACCCACCCCGACACCCAGGAGCGCCTCTCCCGGATCGATTCGGAGATCGCCGCTATGTCCCGTACGGTAGACGCCCTGCCACTGAACAAGTCCCGCTACCAAAAAATGAAATCTCGCCTCCCTCCACCCGCAGACACAACTTCAACGAAACCATAGGCTTGTCTCGGCATAGGTCTTATCCGTCCTATAAGTCCTATCCTCGCTTTTTCCGGGAATAATCTCCGAGCCCAGGTGTAGAGCCTTCGGGGGACGACCAATGTCACATGTTGCCACAAAGGAACGGTCATTCTTGGGTCTGCTAGTCTGGCTGGCGCTCGGGGCTATTGTTGCCATTCTGCACTCCTGCGGACCCGAACCGACAAAGTCCGTCCAGACCGCCGGCAACACGTTCTTTCCGCTCTCCGTCGGCAATAAGTGGATCTTCCTCTGCGAAAAGGCTTCAATCGGTGGGCGCTTGGTGGACACTTTGCGGATCGACGCGAAGACTTCACGGGGAGGCAGCGACTATTACCGGCTGCGCGGTTTGTGGCCGGGGTTTGAGCATGGCCTTTGGGTCCATCGTGACAACGGTGGAAACTTGTCCTGGGCAGCCGATGGCATGGGACCCGAGCACCAATTCCTCTTGTTTGATGCCCCCGTCGGCGCCGCCTGGCCCACAGGGCTGCCCGTCTGCGCCGATTCCTTGTCGATGCATGACGATTACGCTGTCGTGACGACCCCCTATGGTCGTTTCGATGGTGCTCGCGAAATCGGGGATGTCGGCCACTGCATGGACGCTGGATGGGATATCCGGCTGGCGCGCGGCATCGGTCCGGTTGCGTACTCTGTGATGACCATCGCCGGTCCGAACGTCTACTTGCTGACTGGTGCTGTCGTTAAAGACGACTCGACCACGGGTCCGACATTCGTGTTAGCTCACCCTTCCAGTCCCTAATAGTCCTCGGTATCTGCCGGATCTGTAAAGAAATTCAGCATAATGGAGTTCGGAGATCTTTCTGCCAGCATGATATCTCTTTGAGCTGAGGTTCCCGGAACATTTCCGAAGACTCGAAGTTTGTGATCGTAGATTCAACAGCACCGGCGCGCTCCGTCGAATGACGGGGGTGCGGTGAGGCGGTGACTGCCGAATCCAGAAGCTTTATCACCCTCCGTTGTGTGACTCCTCTGGCCTCTGAACCAGGGGGGTGGGGAAGCGAAAAATGGGCGGGTCTGCGCAAGCAGTCCCGCCCGTTCATCCTCAGCTAATCAGATGATGTGCCGAGTCGTCGCCTGGATCAGTTGCAAGGGTTGACCGGCATTGGTCCACCACTGAACGCGGCGTCGATCAGATAGATCAAATCAAACACATCGGTCCCGGCATCAAAATTCACATCGCCTCTGGTTGCCGGACATCCGGTATCGCGCGGGTCAGGGTCGCCGCTAAAGGCGATTCCAATCACGGTGATGACATCGAATACATCAAGCGCCAGATCGCCGTTCACATCGCCTTGGAAAGGACAATTGCAGCTTTCGGCACCATGCCAAAAGCCGATACCCATTCGATAGGTCGCGGAGGCAGCCTCGCCCGCAGCCGGCTGTCCGACCGAAAGCCCCATCTTGTAGCTCGCCGAGGATGCATCCATCGCACCACCGCCATTGACCGAGTACCAGTCAAGTTCGTAGAGCGGCGCGGTGGCGTTCGCGGCAATCCCGGGTGTGGCTGGTGCGATGACAGCTGGACTGGCAAGCTTCGCAGGCGTCACAGATGCAGTCGTCTGCGACGTCTTCGGTGAAATCTGGCGCGGCCGTTCCACAGACCAGGATGTTACAGCGAGCAAAAGCGACATTACCCCAAGCAGAGGCAGCGATCGATGGTGGCGGCTCATAGCCAACCTCCTGTTGGCTGCAATATAGCACACTTCCCAAACCTGTCAATCATCGCCCGTTGCCTTGTCGGTGTGTCGTGTGCCTCGTGAGCCGAATTAATGGTCTGGTATCTCACAATCTGGCTCCTATCTACTCATTATCGGATGCGAAATCGCCTCGCATTAAGAAACTCGGCGGCCCGATCGCGACAGTCTCGCTGCGCCTTCGGGCGGTCGTCTATTTCGCACTCACCGATCCGTACGACGTCGGATAATACACCGCGCGGATACTCGGATCCGACGCCGTAATCGTCCCCAAGCTCCCCGGCTCCGCCTTCATCCCCTCGAGTCGAAACGTGTATGTTCCCGCCGTCTTGAAGTAATTCCGCGTGGCCCGGACCGGGAACCAGTTGCTCCCCGTGCCGGCATAGGCCGTCTGCCCCGCGAAAATCGCGTATGGCGGCTCAGCGAACCCTCCCGTCGTCTCGTCGATCTGCAACTTCGCGTAGTTCGATCCCGTCGTGCCGGCGCAATCCACGTACGTGTTCGCGTCCACAACTACGTACCCCGAATCGGGGATCGTAATGGTCACTGTGCCGATATCCGCCATGGCAACAGTGTCCAGTGCGACCGCCGCAATTCCGGTGCTCGCCGCAATCCCCGGTTCATTCGAAAGTTCTCTCGATGTAACGGAACTCGCCGGTAACTGTACCGCCGAATCACCCGCCATGCGCGTGTCGATGGTGACCGAACTCGCCGAACCCTGAACGGCAACAGTTGGGTCACCCGATCCACTGGCGTTTCCATCCACGGTGAAACCAGCCGTTGAGATTCCCCGGTTCACCATCAGAAAGCCTCCGCTTCCATCGGCGTCCGCTTGAATCTGTACTGCCTGGCCGGCCCCGGCGGCACTGTACCACGTGGTGCGCCCGCCACTCGTAACATTGTCAATCATGACCGTGTGGGTTGGCGATCCCGCGGCATACACATTAACGACCCCGTTGACCGAAGACGCCGTTCCGACCGCCAGACTCGGAACCGTTGTCGCCGTGCTGATCTGGCCGCCTTGGGCGCCATCCACTGTGCCAGTTCGGAACGAATAAGGAGTAACATTCAGTTTGATCCGCGAGAGAATTTCCGGCGGATTCACTCCGTCATACACGGTCACCTGCAGCCAGCGGCTCGAATCGGCGAAGACGGTGTTGGGCAACGGCGTGATTTTCCCCAGTAGCGCGGTCCACACGCCATTCGCGTCCGTGGTCACCGACTGCGTTTCCCCCACCCCCACCGGCCAGATCTCGGTCCCGGCGGTTGCGGTGTTGAATATCTTGAACGTGAATGTCTTCGATCCCGCGGCCACCGGCGTCCCCATTGGATCGGTCAATCGCCCTTGGACTGTGATTTCTTCCGGCACAACGGCCCAGGCACCCACACTGATGATACCAACCGCGAATACGGTCATGGCGAGTAAGAACGCATTTCGCTTTTCCATGGCGGCAAGACTCCTTTCGTGCCTGGTATAGGCCGGTCGCCTCGCTCATGGGCCAATCACACATGCCCCATCCCTGCGACCGTCACAAGTATGCGACACCTGCTCCCCGGTGTCAGCGTCGAAATTCAGGCCGCCCCCGCCACCCAGGGTAGCCCAAGGTCTGGCGGCGATAGAGAGTTAGCGGGATGGCGGGCATTCCCTTTACCCCCTTGGCGCAAAGAGGGTTGACTTCCCGCTAATCTCCCCTATATTCCACCCCATGCTGGGGCTGTAGTTCAGTTGGGAGAACGCTTGACTGGCAGTCAAGAGGTCACGGGTTCGACTCCCGTCAGCTCCACCAGACTTGCGGCCTCGCTCGATGAGCGGGGCCTTGCTTTTAGACCGACACGAGGCGCCGGTGCTGATCCTGAACTTTCATCGAGTCGAGCCGCCTACCGGACTGGAAATCACGCGTCTGGCCCCAGCCCGGTTTCGCACCGTCCTGGATGCCATCAGTACGAGCGGCTTGCCGGTGGCGGGACGAGGAGCCGACCCCCTGGCGGCGGGGAGCCGTATCCTGTTGACCTTCGATGACGGATTCGAGTCAATTTCCCAACATGCACTCCCTGAGCTGTCAGGACGGGGATGGGGCGCGATTGTCTTTTTGATTGCTGGTTCTGTTGGCAAGAACGATGATTGGGACGTGCGCCTCCTGGGGCGCAAGCGACCGATGATGACTTGGAACGACATTAAATCCTGGGCCGCCGATGGCATGGAATTCGGCTCGCACACCCGGTCACACGCCGACTTGACCGCCCTGTCGCCGCGCGCTCTCCGCGCTGAGCTGGCGGATTCAAAATCCCAGCTTGAGCAGCAACTGGCTAGGCCGGTCAGGTTTCTCGCGTATCCCTACGGTCGCCACAACGCTCAGGTGCGTGACGCGGTGGCCGAGGCGGGTTACGCCGCTGCGTTTAGCACCGGCGGCAGACTTTGGGATGGCCACAGTCCCCTCGAAATACCGAGGGTCGGCATCAACGGTATGACAAGCTTGCTGGAATTGCGCTCTGTGATTCGAAGCGAATTCGCGCAGGGCAGGGGAGAAGGGATGGATTGGCGGAGGCGATGGCATGGGCGGATCTTCGAGTCCCTCAATGCCGGTAGCGCCGCCGTTGGAAATTGGCGCCGCGCTAATAGTCGCCAATCGCACGCCACGGTTCCGGCGTGCGCAACCAACAACTGACCATACGCCGGCGCGGCCGGTTTGAGGTAAACACGATGAAAGTGCACATCTCCGAATTGCAAGATCACGCCGGGCAGTCTGTCACCGTCAGCGGCTGGCTGTACCAGAAACGATCCAGCGGCAAAATCAAGTTCGCCGTTCTCCGCGATGGCACGGGCTACCTGCAGGGTGTCATCGCCAAGGGCGAGGCTGCCGATTCGGCGCTCGATGACTTCGAACGACTCACTCAGGAATCCTCGTTCACCATGACCGGCCCCGTCCGCGAAGACAAGCGCGCACCGGGTGGCTTCGAGATGACGGTCAAGGAGCTCACCGTGATTCAGGTCGCGGGGGAATACCCCATCGGCCCGAAAGAGCACGGTCCGGGTTTCCTGATGGACAACCGCCACCTTTGGCTGCGTTCCTCGCGCCAGCACGCGATCATGCGCGTGCGCAACGAAATCGTCATGGCCATCCGCCAGTTCTTCTATGAACGCGATTTCGTTCTGATCGATACCCCGATCCTCACCGGTGCGATCGGGGAGACCGCCTCGACTCTGTTCGAAACACAGTACTTTGATCTCGGCAAGGCCTACCTCGCGCAAACCGGCCAGCTCTATGTCGAAGCCGGGGCCATGGCGCACGGTCGCGTCTACTGTTTCGGTCCGACATTCCGTGCCGAAAAATCCAAAACGCGCAAACATCTCAACGAATTCTGGATGCTCGAACCCGAAGTCGCGTTCAATGACAGCAATGCCAACATGCAACTGCAGGAAGACCTGGTCTGCTACATCATGGACTGGGTTCTCCGCAAATGCCGCACCGAGCTGGCGGCACTGAACCGCGATATCTCGAAACTCGAGGCCGTCAAGGCGCCGTTTCCGCGCATCTCCTACGATGAAGCGATCGCGCGCCTGCAGAAGGCCGGCATGACCATCACCTGGGGCAACGATTTCGGCGCTCCCGATGAAGAGAAACTGATGGAAGAATACGAGCGCCCGCTCTTTGTCTACAACTGGCCGACCGAGTGCAAAGCGTTCTACATGAAACGCAATCCGGAACGGCCCGACGTCGTCCTCTGCGATGATCTGCTCGGTCCCGAAGGATACGGCGAACTCATCGGTGGCTCGCAGCGCGAGGATGATCATGATCTGCTTTTGGAGCGCATCCGGGCACAAAAGCTTCCGGAGGAGTCGTACGCCTGGTATCTCGATTTGCGCAAATACGGTTCGGTTCCTCACGCTGGTTTCGGCCTCGGACTCGAACGCGTCGTCGGCTGGGTCTGCGGCCTCGAACATGTTCGCGAGACAATTCCCTTTGCGAGAACAATAGGACGGTTGTATCCATAGAAAATGGAAAGCGAGGGAACAAATGAACGGCAAGGGCATTCGAATCGTCGGCCTCTTCTGCGTCCCAGTGATTGCGCTCCAGTTGATGCATGAGGCGCATGCTGGCCTGGCGCCGCAGCCTCACGACCCCGAACTGCCGCAGAACTATCGATCTACCTGTGAAGTTGCGGCATACACTTCGGCGTCGGTGACTCACAGCATGCCGATTCGAGGACAGTTGTGAGGCGCTTCTACCGCAAGTAGCGGATAGGGCTGTTCCCGAACGCGTTTGTGCCGCAATCGTTCTTTCGGACCTGGCAACGATCGCACCGAAGTTCTCCTGCATCCGCAAGTAGGGTCGCTATCTAGAGGCGGCAGAAGCACGATGGCAACTAAGAACCAAAAGTCTGGTCACAGGCGTTCGATCCGGTTGAAAGGGTACGACTACTCTCAGCCCGGGGCGTATTTCTTCACTTCCTGTGCTCTGAGGCGGATGTGTCTGTTCGGCGATTTGCGCGACAATCAGATGCAACTTAGCCGTTTTGGGGTTATTGTGCAAGAGTGCTGGAGGCAACTCCCCTATCATTATCAGGGCGTATCCCTAGATGCTTTCATCGTGATGCCAAATCACGTCCACGGGATCATTCTATTGGGTGATTCAAGTAGGTCAGGCGCGGGTGAGAGCAGGGCGGGTCTTAGACCCGCCCCTACGGCTGCTCCTGATGAGTGTTCATCGCGTAGAGAGACGGACGCCGGACTCTCTGTCGCGGATGTCCCTGTTATGTTGACTTCGACTGTAGGGGCGGGTCTAGGACCCGCCCCCACGAGCCAGCATGTCGAGAACTCCTCGACCGTGAGGACAGATTGCGTGCATGCAGTTACAGCTGGATCTACCATTTCAGTTGAAACTGTAGGGGCGGGTCTAAGACCCGCCCTTCCCTCCACGGCAAACAACGGACCGCGCTTATTCGAGATCATCCGTGCATTCAAGTCCTTCTCGTCGCGTGCGATTAACGAAATCCGCCGGACCCCTGGCCTCCCTGTCTGGCAGCGCAATTATTTCGAGCGCATCATCCGGGATGAAGATGGTCTCCGTCAAGCCCGTGGTTACATCCTTAACAACCCTCAGCGTTGGTCCGTCGATCACGAAAATCCGGACTATCTCGTAACATCTAAGGCAGCAAACGCAATCCTATGACCATGACCGATCACAAACCACCCGCCGGTGCTCAACCTCTAGAGCCGCGCATCCCCGACCCGTCTGCCAAGTGGCAGAAGCGTTGGAACGACATGGCGCTCTTCAAGGCGCCCGAGTTCCCGCAGGGACGGAAATACTTCGTCATGCCGATGCTGCCGTATCCATCCGGCGACATCCACATGGGCCACTTCCGCAACTACTCCATGACCGATGCCATCGCGCGCAAGCGGATGATGGAAGGTTACGACGTACTGCACCCTTTAGGCTGGGACGCGTTCGGCCTTCCGGCGGAACAGGCCGCGATCAGCCGCAACCTGCATCCGGAAGAGTGGACGCTCGGAAACATTGCCCAATCGAAAGCGACACTCCAGAAGGTCGGCATTTCATTCGACTGGTCGCGCGAGGTCGCCTCGTGTCTGCCCGACTACTACAAGTGGACCCAGTGGATGTTTCTCCAGTTGTACAAACACGGGCTCGCCTATCGCAAGGAATCAGAAGTCAACTGGTGCGGCACCTGTAACACGGTTCTCGCGAATGAACAGGCCGCCGGAGGCGTCTGCTGGCGTTGTGGCAATGCAGTTGGTCGCAAAACGCTGACGCAGTGGTTCTTCAAAATCACTGAATACGCCGCGCGTTTGCTGGACGACATTGACCATCTCGACAACTGGCCGGATAACGTGCGCACGCTCCAGCGCAACTGGATCGGACGTTCCACCGGGGCCGAGGTCGAATTCCGGTTACCCGATGGTACAAAGATCCCGGTCTTCACAACCCGCCCGGATACGATCTATGGCGTAACGTTCATGGCCATTGCGCCGGACGCGCCCTTGCTGGCCTCTCTTGCGATTCCCGACGCACGGCGAGCCGCCGTCGATGCCTTTGTCACGCGGACGCGCGGCAAACTCGCCGTCGAACGCATGGCCGACGAAGAGAAAGAAGGAGTCGATACCGGGATCGTCGTGATCAATCCGGTGAGTGGTGAGCAAGTTCCTCTGTGGGTGGCATCATATGTCCTTTCGGGTTATGGTACCGGCTGTCTCATGGGCGTTCCGGCCCACGACCAGCGTGACTTTGAATTCGCCCGAAAGTACGGACTCCCCATTCGCCAGGTGATCAGGAGTGCCAATGAGGCTACCTCCGAAAGTGGTATGACGGTGGCAACCGAAGACTACGGCACCATGATCAACTCCGGCCCATTCAATGATCAAGTTGGTCAGGCGGGAGTCGACGCGGTGATTGCACATTTGGAGAAGAATTGCATCGGCCGCGCCCAAATTCAGTACCGCCTGCGCGACTGGCTTGTCTCACGGCAGCGCTACTGGGGTGCTCCCATCCCGATGATCCACTGTGATGGCTGCGGCATCGTACCCGTACCGGAAAGCGACCTGCCGGTTCTTCTGCCCAAGGGCCACATCGACTTTCTCCCAAAAGGGCGTTCTCCTCTGGCGGATATTCCCGAGTACATAAACGTGAAATGTCCGAAATGCAATCGGCCCGCGCAGCGCGACCCCGACACCATGGACACGTTTCTCTGTTCATCCTGGTACTTCCTGCGCTACATCGATCCGAAGAACGATCAGGCGCCATTCGACAAGAAGAAGGCCGCCGCCTGGCTCCCGATCGATTATTACATGGGTGGAGTCGAGCATGCCACCGGGCATCTGATCTACTTCCGGTTCTTCACGAAGTTCCTGAAGGATATCGGCTGGCTGACTGTCGATGAACCTGCCAGAATTCTCTTCAATCATGGCATGGTCATGGACTCCACCGGCCAGGTGATGTCCAAGTCGAAAGGCAACGTTGTCTCGCCGATCGACATGATGCGTCTTCACGGTGTCGATCCCACGCGCGTCGCGATGTTCTTCTCGTCTCCCGGCGACAAGGAAGTCCTCTGGAGTGAGACCGGTGTCGTGGGGGCCGAGCGGTTCATCCACCGCGTCGATCAGTTTGTCCGCAGTGCCAAAGCCGCGATTGGAGGAAAGTTTGATCCCGATGCCAGGTTTGACACGGCGAAACTGTCGGCGGCGGAGCGGGACATCTATCGCAAGCTGCATCAGACGATTCTGAAAGTGGATCGTGATTTCGAGGTTATGCAACTCAACACGCACCTCTCCGCGGTCATGGAACTCTCCGGCGCGCTGGGCTCAGGCGAGAATCTCCGGCCCGAGCTGCGGGCCGTCTGCGCCGCCACAATGGTGAAACTGCTCGCGCCCCTGACCCCGCACATGTCCGAAGAGTGGTGGGAGATCCTCGGCTTCGGTCCAACCATCTTTCGCGCCAAGTGGCCGTCTGTCGACGAGGCGGCACTACCCACCGACAGCGTGACGATCGCAGTGCAATTTAACGGAAAAGTCCGTGGACAACTGACAGTGCCCGCGGACGCTGACGAAAAGGCGGTGGTTGCCGCAGTCCAATCCGACGCGAAACTCGCCGCGCACCTGGCAGGGAAGAGCGTCGTGAAGACAATCCACGTCCCCGGCCGGCTGTTGAACATTGTTGTGAAGTAGAGGGAAGTCTCGTTCAAGCCGTCGTCCATGTAGTCCACTTGGTCCACCTCGTCCACTGGGTCCATATCGTCCACCCATGATCCTCGCCCTCTCCATTCTCCTCGCCTACTTCGCCGGTTCGATCCCCTCCGGTGTCTGGGTGGGGCGCATGGTGCGTGGCATCGACATCCGCCAGCAGGGCTCCGGCAACACCGGCGCCGCGAATGTGGCGCGGGTTATCGGCGTACCGTGGGGAATCCTGGTGGGATTGATCGACGTGTTCAAGGGATTCGCGCCGGTATTCTGGCTCGGACCGTTGGCGGCCAATTCTGTCGGTTCCACACTTGGCTTGACCGATGTCCGCCTGATACTTGGTGCGGTGGCGATTCTTGGCCATCTCTTTCCGATCTTCGCCGCCTTCAAGGGCGGCAAAGGCGTGCTGACCGGTATGGGCGTGATGATCGCCCTCATGCCGCTCGAGGTTGCAATCGCTGTCGGCGTCTGGGCCGCCGTCTTCGCCATCAGCCGCACTGTGTCTCTCGGCTCGCTGACTGCGGCGCTCGCGTTGGTCGTTGTGATCTTCGCGCGGCGATTCGTCTTCCATGTGCCGATCCCGAATTCGCTGGTCGTCGCAACTCTGCTGCTTGTCCTCTTGATCTTCTGGACCCACCGTTCTAACATTCGCCGACTGGCCGAAGGCCGGGAAGCCCGTTTCGGAAAGAAGCTTCATGATCCAACCAATCCACAGGGTCAGTAGCGGGAAAACACTAGAAGACACGCGCCCACCATCGTCCACTTAGTCCACTAGGTCCACTTAGTCCATGCCCCCAACGCCGCCCGCCAAACAAGTAGTCGCTGTTCTCGGTGCTGGAAGCTGGGGCATCGCGATTGCCCGTCTGCTCGACAGCGCCGGAAACTCCGTGCGCTTGTGGGAGTTCGATCCCAAGGCCGCTGCCTCACTGGCCAGCTCCCGCACCCTGCCCGACAAATTGCCTGGCATAGACTTACAGCCGTCAATTGAAGTAACAAATGACATCTCTTTGGCCGTCAACGACGCCAGCGCGATTCTCTTCGTAACCCCATCTTCCGCTATTCGTCCGACCGCTCACGCAATCAGCGCTTCGGTATCTCCAGACGCGATTGTCGTCAGTCTTGCCAAGGGAATCGAGATCGACACCGGTCTCCGCATGACCCAGATCATCGCCTCCGAGATGCAAGGCCGTCCGGTGGTCGCGTTGGTTGGCCCGTCCCATGCCGAAGAAGTCGCGCGCGGAATCCCCACCGCGGTGGTCGCCGCCAGCGAGCATTTGGCATCGGCCACGCGGACTCAGGATCTCTTCTCAACCGAACGATTCCGTGTGTACACGAGTGAGGATACAATCGGCGTCGAACTGGCCGCAGCACTCAAGAACATCGTCGCCATCGCCGCCGGAATCGTTGATGGACTCGGCTATGAGAGTGCGGATAACCTCAAGGGAGCCTTGATGACACGCGGGCTCGCCGAAATCACCCGTCTCGGGGTCAAGATGGGGGCGAAGGCCGAGACGTTTGCGGGCCTCTCTGGCGTCGGCGATCTGATCACGACCTGCCTATCGCGGCATTCTCGCAACCGCCACGTCGGCGAACAGGTCGGCCGCGGACGTCTGTTGAATGACGTGCTAGCGTCGATGACCATGGTCGCCGAAGGCGTCAACACAACCAAGGCCGCACTGCGTCTGGCCGAGATCCATCAAGTCGACATGCCGATTGCGCGCGCCGTCTCCACCGTTCTTTTCGAAGGCCGTCCCGCCGGCCAGGTCCTGCGCGACCTGATGACCCGCCCGCCCCAGCCCGAAATCCGACGGTAATTAAGACAGTCTGGGTGCCCCACAGCTTGCTGTGGGAATGACGGTTCGCGCCATACGGATTCGGTCGTGAAATCGATCCCCTCTACGGCGAACTGGGTTCCCCACAGCTTGCTGTGGGAATGATGGTTCGCGCTATACGAATTCAATCGTGAAATCCATCTGTCCCACCGCAAGCCGTGGGGCACCCGGCGGAGACGCTCCTCGCAACGACAACTGTGCCTTTGCATTGCCAACGAGCAGTGTGATGTCGTTGCGAGGCGCAGCTCTTTGCGCCGAAGCAACCTATCCCTTACACAACTGCCGCTACCCTTGGAGGGCTTCTTCAACACGCCCCTTGCTGTGGGAATGATGGCTCGCGACATACGAATTCGGTTGTGAAATCCATCTACCCCACGGCAACCCGTGGGGCACCCCGTGATCCTCATGAAGTAAAATCGTTCCCCACTTCCATTTTGAGTTTTCCCCGGAATTGCATATCTTGGCCCCATGACTCAGGATGTCGCCGAAACCGAAACTCTGACCTCCGGTCTGCCCCGGCTCAAGCTCAAACGCCCGCCGGAACGGATGTACTACTCCATCGCGGAAGTGTCGGAGGAGACGCAACTCAAACCGTATGTCCTGCGTTTCTGGGAAAAAGAATTCCCGATGCTTCACCCCAAGAAGAATCGGGCCGGCAAACGTATTTACCAGCGCAAGGACATCGACGTGCTGTTGCGCATCAAGCATCTGCTGTACCAGGAAGGATTCACGATCGACGGCGCACGGACACGTTTGCGCGCGGAAATCGGCGGAGATGTCGAACAGCCCATCGAGGTCAAGGTCAAGCACGAGCTCGGCCTGATCCGTCGCGAATTGGAGGCCATCGCCGCCGTATTGCCATAGGTTTTGCATTTGTGCTGTGGCGGAGTGATTGCGTATCAAAGCCAGTTATGTCGGGGCGTGGCGCAGCCTGGTAGCGCACTCGCTTGGGGTGCGAGTGGTCGGCCGTTCAAATCGGCTCGCCCCGACCATGAATCGGAGCGGTACCTGAATTCCTGGTGGGGCGGACACTCCTGTCCGCCTTTTGATTTTGGGGATAAGAGCCATCCTTCACCTGTGCCCGGGACACCGTGGGCGTGGTGAAGAGGTCTTTCGTAAAGGTGTGGCGGTCGTGTTAGGGGGAGACTGCTTCGGCGCAAAGAGCCGCGCCTCGCAACGACATCACACTCGTCGTTGGCAACGAAAAGGCAGAATCGTCATTGCGAGGAGCGTCTCCGCCGAAGGCGGAGGGAGCGACGAAGCAACCTCCCCCTTACACAACTGCAGCGATGTTGGGGGCAGGTTTTTCAACACGCCCATCTT
Source organism: bacterium (assembly GCA_021813505.1). GTDB lineage: Bacteria > Zixibacteria > MSB-5A5 > WJJR01 > WJJR01 > JACRMA01. The sequence goes on from JAKAKI010000006.1 coordinate 25,454, forward strand.
TCCCGTAACCCCTGCGGGAGGCTCCCGACTCAGAATTTGACCCCATGCGATACCGCCTCATCATCCCCGTCTTCAACGCCGCCGCAACCCTCCCCGAGTTGATTGCCCGCATCCAGCGCACCGCACCGAGTATCGGCATCCTTGCCGTCAACGATGGCTCGACCGACCACTCAGCGTCCGTCCTTGAGGAACTGGGCATCGAAACAATCCGCCACCCCGTCAACCGCGGCAAGGGAGAGGCGCTCCGGACCGGTTTCGCCGCCGTCCTCAGGGATTCCGTCGATGCCATTGTCCATCTGGACGCCGACCTGCAACATGAGCCTGAGTTCTTGCCGGAATTCTTCCACGCTTTCGAATCGGGGGACGGCGATCTGATCATCGGCACCCGCGACTTCCATTCCGGCGAAATGCCACTTCTGCGCCAGATGTCCAACCGCATGACCAGTTGGGCAGTGCGCCAGCTGACCGGAGCCGCCATCGCCGATTCGCAGTCCGGGTATCGCTTGATCGGCCGCCGCGTGCTCGAAACAATTCATCCAAAATCCCACCGCTTCGACTTCGAATCCGAGTATCTTGTTCTGGCCGCGCGGGCGGGATTCAAAATCGGTGCAGTCCGCGTGTCAACCGTGTATCATGGCGAGCCATCCGCCATCCGGCCCTGGCGCGACACGATGCGATTTTTGAGACTGAGCAAATTCATCTGGAAATTATAGCCAAGCCCAACGAGGAGGCCACGTGCCCGAAGCAAAGAAAGGCGATCAAGTCAGCATTCATTACACCGGACGGCTTAACGACGGCACCGTGTTCGATTCCTCCGATGGCAGCGAGCCTCTGGTCTTTGTGCTCGGCACTGGCCAGGTCATTCCCGGCTTCGAGACCGCCGTCATGGGGATGAACGCCGGCGACAGCAAGACGGTCAAAATCCTCGCACGCGAAGCCTATGGCGCACGCGCGGAGGACCTGGTCATGAATGTCGACCGCGGCCAGATCCCCGAGGAACTCGATATCGAAGTCGGCCAGCGCTTGCAGATGGAAAAACCCGACGGCGAAACCATGCGCGTCACGGTGACCAGCATCACCGACGAGATCGTCACCCTCGACGCCAACCACCCGTTAGCCGGCGAAGACCTCACCTTCGACATCACCCTGGTGAAAATCACGTGACCGACTTGGTTGATAGAAAACGGATGAGGGAGGGCGAGGCTCCCGCCGAGCCATTTTTCGGAGCGCGCAAAACTATGGGATTGGACGAGGATTTCCGCGCGGGAACGAAATCCGGCGCGAACAACAGCACGCGCGCGGATACATGGCTCGGCAGGAGCCTCGCCCTCCCTCCAAGCGCCTCGCTCGAAACACAGTATTGGATGCGGTTCAAAATTCAAGGTGAGCAAAGTCCAATGGGTGTGGCGCAGGCGCCCTCGCCTGCGTCTTTCCGCGGCCGCAACGCCAGGTTCGCAGATGCCGCCAAGAACCTCACATCGGTGGGCCGGACACTCCTGTCCGGCCGTTTCAACGACTGAACCATGTCCCTCCGCATTCTCGTATCCAACGACGACGGCGTCTACGCCCCCGGCATCAAAGCCCTCGCGCGTGAACTGCGCCGTGTCGGCGAACTGACCATGGTCGCGCCCAACTCCGACCAATCGGCGGTCAGCCACTCGCTGACCATCAATCGTCCCCTGCGAATCAAAAACCATGGCGATGGTGTCTACTCCGTCGACGGCACACCCACCGACTGCGTGACCCTCGCGTTTCACAAACTGCTGAAACGCCGTCCACCGCAGTTCGTGGTCTCCGGTTTGAATCATGGCGCAAACATGGGGGAGGACGTGACCTACTCCGGCACCGTTGCGGCCGCCATCGAAGGCACGATCATGGGTGTGCCGGCCATCGCCGCTTCGATGACCACGCCCGATCTCGAGGGCCGATCCTATCTTTCGGCGGCGCGCTTCATCCGGCGCCTGATCGCCCGCACCCACGGCCTGATGCCCCCGAATACTCTCCTGAATATCAATTTCCCGAAAATGCCCCGTGGCGGCTACAAGCAATATCAGATCACGCGCCTGGGAAAGCGCGTCTACAAGGACATCATCTCCACCAACACCGACCCGCGCGGCAAAAGCTACTTCTGGATCGGCGGCGAACCCACCTGGGAGCGCACCATCGAAACCGACGCCGGCGCGGTAGCCCGCGGCTTCGTCTCCATCACCCCCCTAAACATCGACATGACCGACGAAGCGCTGCTCGCGAAGATGCGGACCTGGCGGGTGGTGTAGGGTGCGTTATTAACGCACCCTGTGCAGCGGAGAACCTATCCGTTCACAAACACGGATTCCGAGGCGCAGCCCCGTTCTTGAATGCGTAGTTGATCGCGGCCACAACGTCCGGCATATCGGTGGCACCGTCGGCGTTGAAATCACACCGTTCCACCGGGCAGACTGATTCCTGCACGCAGGGGACACCGCCCAACGCGCGGTCGATGATCGCGATCACGTCCATCACGTCGAACAGTCCGTCGGGCTTGGGGTCACCGTACCCGTCGCACGCACACGATCCGTGCATGAAGTCCGCACGGACATACGAAGCGATTCGCTTCAGCTCGGCCACTGACGATGCCGAGTCGACCGGTGCGCAGATTCCCCATGGCGGCGGATGGTCAGACGATGGTAGGGGAGAGGTGAAAGTAAATTGGTCGGCGTCAGTGTTGTTAATGCTACGCGTGATTAGAAACTCGTCCCCGCTCAGAAACCCTGAATCGTCTTTCCGGGCAAATGTCAGGAAATACATGATGGGCAGCGGACTGGTCATCGCATCGGCCTGGAACGCCGGATTGGGCGTCTCCGAGTAGTCGGCGTCGAATATCCACAGCCATTCCCTCGGACCTGACGCGGCCACATTACTGGCGACCGAGTAGATTGGTGGCCACCATCTCCCATCCACCATGCCGTCCGTGACATTGTTTTCCAGGTAGCCCACAGCGAGCCTACGTGGCGGATTCGCTTCCATATCCCATGCGGAAATCGGCGCACTCTTCGTGAAGTCCTGATAAACATAACCACAGCTCGCGGAGTTGATAATGAAGGGTGCGAAACTGAACATCGCCGGCGGCTCGCAGAATCGCCGGCCATAGCGGTAAGCGTAAGACACATTCGGATCAGAGCCGTCAAAATTCCCCGATGGCGTTGTCGTGGCGAGTTTGATCACGACATCCTTGAGTCGTGCAGCCGGCACGCCCTGCTCTGGTTGCCGGCCTAACATATAGGCTGGGCTCATCCACCCGACCGAACCGCCGTACGCCTCGAATTGCAGGTCTCCGGATCCGCCCAACCAGGTGAATCGCTCGTGGCCGCAGAGGAGTGCAAAATCTCTCACGCCGGGATTCGCGTCTATCACTTTGACCATCAGCCCATCAATGATCGGATAGCTGTCGTCCCCGGACTGGTTTGCGAAATCGCTGAGCACATCCAGTCCGGTTGTCAGATCGCGTAGCGACCAAAGATAGCGAAGCCCGTCGTTGCTGATTCGGAATCCGATCCGATAATCGTGTCCGGTGGTCGCGCCGGACTGCATGATCAGTCCGAACGCCGAACCACTGGACCGGCCGAGTGTGTGCTCGGCATAGATCGTGTCCGCCCGCACAATCTCCGCATGCCCGGCGCCAACCGCCAGTGCCGCGATTACTTCCTGTGTATCCCCCGGGGCCATCGAGAAAGGACCCATATTGAGCATCATCCGCCGGTCGGCGGGATGAGTATCGACCCAGCCGGTCCCCATCACCGGGTCGCCCGAAACCTGGTAATTTGTCGGCAGACCGGTGACAGGGTTAATTAGCGGTGCCCCATCCAGGCTAAGTCCCTTCATGTAATTGTACGTCTGGACCGCGAAGAGGGGGTCAGTGCCGTTAATGTACAGATTGAATGAAGTCATAGGCAGGTTGCGATGACGCGGGATCCACATTCCCCTTCGCTTATTCCACGCCGAACCCGTCTCCGACGGGACTATCGGCCCTTGGAGGACACTGAATCCCACTGTTGGTGGTTTGTCGCCATAGACCTGGTCTGGCCCCGGGTTGTAGCAGTAACCCAGCGATAATGTTGTATCACAGCCGACCAGATCATCTGTGGCATCGCCCAAATCCGGATCTCCCCATAGCGCAAGGTAGGTACTGTCAAGCGAGTTGCCTCCTTTATTGATGACGGTGTACCAAAGATAGATCGTCTGCCCAAGCTCACATGGTTCCTTGCCGGCGAAAGCGTACAGTTGAATCTCGACACCGAGTGGCGCCGTGCTCCCACTGTTGTTCGTGTGGACCGCTGGGTCAGCGTCATTGAACACGGTCCAAACCGCCTGATCGCCAAGCAGGAACGGAATGCGAAATCCGTCGGCGCCGATAGAGTCGTTGCCAAGGAGGTCTTTCACCGCCGGTGCGCCCTGGTCAAACGGCCACTGATCATAGTCGGGATTGCTCGCGCGGCTGTCGCCACGGTTGATCCTGTAAACGCGAAACTCTGCCCGGTCGGCCTGGAATGTTCCGTTCGCCATTGGGCCGGGCACAAATTCGTTGGAGTACTCGGCGACTGCCACCCGCGGTGCTCCGTCCACTTTCGCTCCAAGCCAGATTCCGGCAGCATACATCATTGTCTTGGCAGTCGGTCCCGGGAAGTGCAGACCATCGAATTTGCCCAACAGCGATGTCTTGTCGTGAGCAATCGATCCTGTGTTGTTGACGAACATCAGCAAAGTATTCGCGTCGAGATACGCCGTATTGTCCACGACCACGACATTGCTCGCCACCTGTCCATCGTTCCGCGCCATCCCAGAAGCGATCCCGCCACAAAGTATCACGGCGCCGGCGGCGACACCCAGCGCCCAACCGTTTCTCTTTACGAGCCTCACGTTCACCCCCAAAGTGGGATGCCAGACTGGTAAGTTTCTAAGTCGGTATGCGCGGCCGCGGCTGCAAGGGCCAACGCTGTTTAGATGATACTCAAGGAATCCAAAAAGTCAACATGGAATGACGACACTCTTTCTGGCACATTCGCCAGAATGCTACGCCCGCCGGGACGGGTTGCGGGTCAGTAATAGCGGAGAGTCAGACTTCCTAATCTGGCGCGGCAAGTGCATCGTTGGCGCGCCCATGTGTTAACCGGTTGCACGCCAGAGCCATCCTGCACCCCTCTACGGCAGGCGGGCCTTCAGGCACCCGACGCGGTGGCGAACCCACCTGGGAACGCACCATCGAAACCGACGCCGGCGCGGTAGCCCGCGGCTTCGTCTCCATCACCCCATTGAATATCGACATGACCGACGAAGCGCTGCTCGCGAAAATGCGGACTTGGCGGGTGGTGTAGGGTGCGTTATTAACGCACCTTGTGCGGCGGTGAACTCAGCTGTTCACAAACACGGATTCCGAGGCGCAGCCCCGTTCTTGAATGCGTAGTTGATCGCGGCCACAACGTCCGGCATATCGGTGGCACCGTCGGCGTTGAAATCACACCGATCGATAGGACATGACGATTCCTGATCTACTGGCGCGCCACCTAGAGCTTGATCGATGATCGCAAGGACGTCCAGTACACTAAACTCGCCATCTTGAATGGGATCCGCGAAGTGGGGGCAGTCGCACGCTGCCTGCGTAAATTCATTGCCAACGATGCCGACAATTCTCTTCAATTCGCCTACGGCAGACGTGGCATCGATTGGATCGCATACGCGGACAGTGTCTCGGGGTGGGGGAGCGGGAGGAATGTAAAATGTGTCGGCATCCGTATTGGGGTTGGATCGGAAGATCATGAATTCGTCACCCGCGGCAAAACTGACATTGCCGTCACGCGCGACGGTCAGGAAATACATAGCAGGGATGCCCGTGTAGTAAATAGAATTCCACTTGAGAATTTCGTGATTGGGCATTGTCGAATAATCCACGTTTAAGACCCAAAGCCACTCGCGAGGGCCGTCGGATGCCACGTTGTCCACGTCGTGTCCATTAGGTGGCCACCACTTCCCATCGACTGAACCGTGAATGGCGTTATTCTCGCAAAATGCAATGGCAAGCCGCCGCGGCGGAACTGATTCTACATCCCAAGCGGAAAGTGGCACTGATCGCGAGAAATCCTGATAACGATAATCAGGGTGCGATGAGTTTACAATGAATGGTGCGAATTCAGGTCTGGCAGGTGGCCCTGGTGACTGTAGGTACCTGTAGGCGTAGGAAACGTTCGGGTCTAGGGAGTCGGAAAGGCCACTCGAGTCTGTTGCCGCAAACTTCAGGAGGACGTTACGGAGTCGATACCGGTTAATGAGATTCCGCCCCCCCAGCGTGCCGCCCGGATCCGCCCATTCTATCGCGCCGTTGAAACTCTCTAATTGTAGCCCGTTGGCTCCCACCCACGTCAAGCGAGGCAAACCGTTGGCGACGCCGCAGTCTCGTATTCCTTTGAGTGGGGCATAGACGCGAACCAGCATGCCGTCCACGGTGGGGAAATAAAAAGACTGACCTCTCCCAGAGGTAACCAGCATGTTTGTGACCAGATCTTTGAGTGACCATACATAGAATGAATCAGGGTCCGGCTGGAAACTGACCTGGTAGTCATGGCCCGTTACAGACAAGGGTGATGTGATAAAGGCGTTACCGGATCCATCCGAGTTGCCAGAAGTATGCGCAGCGAGGATTGTGCCCTTATGGTACAGAGTGTCTGCCTCGCCTGCAGCGACGATCAGGGCAGCAACCACTTCCTGAGTATCGCCCGGATTCATCGTAAGAGGCCCGGAACTGATCACGAATCTCCGGTCCCCGGAACCCTGGTCGAGCCAGCCAGACCCTGCAACAGGATCGCCCGAATACATGAATCTAGTAGACTGTCCAGTTGATGGATCTACAATCTGCGCCCCTTGCTGGTCGAGGCCCCTCATCAGGTTGTACGATTCGAGATCTTCGTAAGGATCCGACCCAATTAGGTATTCGGTGAACGCAGTCATGGGCAGTTGCTGATGTCTTGGAATCCATATCCTCTGCCGAAAGTCCCAAGCGGACCCAGAAACTGACGGCACGATCGGTCCCTGTAATACGGTGATGCCGACAGACGGAGGCTTGTTACCGTAAATTTCATCTGGTCCGAGGTCAAAGCAATAGCCCAGCGAGAGTGATGTGTCGCACCCCACAAGATCGTTTTGGGGCATGCCTATGTCTGGATCGGCCCACAGCGAAAGATAGGCACTGTCAAGGGTGTTCCCTCCCTTGTTGATGATCCGATACTGCAAGGATATCGTTTGCCCAACCCCGCATGAAGTGTTGTTCGCATACGCGTAGAGTTGCACTTCCACACCCAGCGGCAAGCCACCACCAGCGTTCTGGATGTGCCTCGACGGATCGGCGTCATTGAAGACGGTCCAGAGTGCCTGTTCGCCCAACAGAAGGGGGATCTTGAATCCTCCCGGATCGAGCGAGTCGATTCCCAAATGATTCTTTACTGCCGGGGCACCTTGATCGAAGGGCCATTGATCGAAATCCGGATTGCTCGCACGTGAGTCGCCGCGCCTGATCTTGTAAACGTGGAAGGCCGGATTGTCCGGCTGAAAGGTCCCTCCCAGCATGGGACCCGGAGTATACTCCTCGGAGTATGATGCCCTGGTTACGGATACTTCGCCATCGACCTTTGCACCAATCCACAAACCAGCCGCGTACATGAGAGTTTTGCTGCTAAGACGCGGAAAGTATAGCCCGGGGGCAAGGTACATGCCTGACGAAGCGTTCGCCAATACCCCCGTGTTTTTCACAAACATCAGCAGAGTATTCGCATCGAGATAGGACGTGTCGTCGACGATGACCACATTGTTCAGTCCTTGCTGGTCGCTCGGAGCCATCCCGAATGCGAGTCCCGTCCCTATTATCGTCAGGCCAATGGCGACACCAACTGCGCAACCGATTCTCGTCTCGATCTTCATGTCCACCCCCGATGAGGGAATGCCAGTCTTCTGAATTCAGGTTTCGAGGTACATCGCGGTGGCTGCACACCGCGGTGCTCTAAATATAGGCGAGAACTCGAATAATTCAACATGGTATGTTCTCTTTTTGCAGATGTGCAATTGACACCACACCAAGTCCGTTGCGCCAATTTCCCGTTGTTTTCCGCCGACGATGTTGTATGTTTCCAATTCTGCCGCCCGACGGGGGCCAAACCGCCGGTACGCAGAACCGAAAGACCAGTGTCGGGGCGTAGCGCAGCCTGGTAGCGCACTTGGTTCGGGACCAAGGGGCCGTCCGTTCAAATCGGACCGCCCCGACCATCAAAAAGACCCTGCGGCGGACATCAGTTCCGCCGTTTTCATTGGTGGGTTTTCCACGAGACAAACCGATGAAGGCGTCCCTGCCGCCCCCCTCACCCCCGGCCCCTCTCCCAAAAACGGGAGAGGGGAGATCCCTCCCGACCGGCCAACCAGACGGCCGCACGGCGTGTGTCCCCCGCCCGAGTGACGCCGAGGGATTGCATTCTGCTGATTTGGCGAGACTCGTGACGGGCGCAACTCGGCTCCCCTCTCCCTCTGGGAGAGGGGTTGGGGGTGAGGGCTCTCCGGCGCGCTGGGCCCCGTCCCCGCTCATATAACCAACCATTTCTGTCGAAATAACTTATGAGGCCCGCCCCGGCGGGACTCGCAGGGGAAACGTATGCCTCAGATCGATGAAATCCTGCGCCACATGAAGGACTTGGACGCGTCCGACGTGCATCTTGTGACCGGCGCGCCTGTCACATTTCGCATTCTGGGCGACCTGATCCCCGCGAATGAACATCCGTTGTCCCGGCAAGAAATCGAGCTGCTCCTATACGAGATTCTCACCTCGGCGCAGATCGAGAATTTCGAACACAATTGGGACCTCGACACGGCCTACACCATCACCGGCTACGCCCGTTTCCGCGTTAGCTGCTTCCAGCACCATCGTGGACCCGGCGCGGTTATGCGCCTGATCCCCGAGGACCCGCCGACTCTGGCCAGTCTCGGTTTTCCCGAAATCGTCACGCGCCTCGCTGAGACACAGCGCGGTCTGATTCTGATGACCGGCCCGACCAACTCCGGCAAAACCACCACACTCGCCGCAATGGTCAATCATCTGAACGAAACCCAGAAGAAACACATCATCACGCTGGAAGACCCGTTGGAGTTTGTGCACAAGAACAAACGGTGCCTCATCACCCAGCGCCAGGTGGGCGCGCATTCCCACGACTTCGCCACCGCCCTGCGCGCCGCATTGCGCCAGGACCCCAATGTGATCATGGTGGGGGAGATGCGCGACCTGGAAACGATCCATCTCGCGCTCACTGCCGCCGAGCTTGGCCTGTGTGTCTTCGGCACGCTGCACACAAAGAGCGCCGCGCAGACGGTCAACCGCGTGATCGACGCGTTCCCCTACGAACAGCAATCGCAAATCCGCACCCTCCTCTCGGAATCGCTGCGCGGCATCATGTCGCAGCAATTGGTGAAACGTGCCGATGGACGGGGACGGGTGGCGGCCCTGGAGATTTTGATCAACACGCCGGCCGTGGGATTCATGATCCGCGAGGGGAAGACGCACCAGATTCCTTCGACGCTCCAAACCGGCCGCAAGGAAGGCATGCAACTCATGGAACAACATCTCGCGCAATTGTTCGAGCAGGGCATCATTACGCGCGAGGCCGCAGTCTCCGCCTCCCCCAATCCAAACCTGATGGGCGCCGCCGCCACCGGCGCAGTGCCGGAGCCCGTCGCATGAGAAAGAAGGGGCGCCTCGATGCCATTCTCACGCGCCGCGGATGGGTCACCGAGGCCCAGATTGTCAGCGCACTCGAAGCGCAACGCCGCACCGGCGGCCGATTCGGCTCGATCCTGGTCAATCTCGGTGTGATCACCGAAACGCAGCTCGCCGAGGCGCTGGCCGAGCAGTACAGCACGCCCCATTGGGATCCCCTGACTGCAGTGGTGGAAACCGCCGCGCTCAAACTCTTCCCCGAACAATGGGTGCGCCAGAAGAGGTTCCTGCCGCTGGCGTTCGATCCCACACGCAAGGCGTTGGAGATTGCGGTGACCGATCCCGGCAACATGGCGCTCATTGATGAAATCCGTTTCCGCGCCAAGGCCAAGACCGTCATCGTCGCGGTCGCCCCGGATATTTCATTGCGCCGCCTCTGGGATAAATTCTACAGTGCCGCAGGAACTGCCGAATCCGGCGGCGGCACGTCGCAACAGTCGCGGCCAACCGATCGTCTCGGAATCGAGTTTAGCTTCGCCATCGAATCCCAGCCTCAGCATGAGCACGAACTGCAGCCGGCGGCACGCGTGCTCTTGTGGCTGACGCAGCCGTTTGTCGCGAAACTGCTGAAGTCTCTCCTGGAAGTGGAGCGTTGCCTCGTCGCCCATTGGGACGGGGAGAGCATGCCGCAGAAGGAGTGGGACTATCTCATTTACGACGCCGACAGCGCCGCCGCTTCGCCCGAGGCGATGGCAAAGCTCAAGCGCGCCTGTCCCAAGATTCAATTCGTCCCCAAACCGGCGTGGACCACGTCGATTCTCCGTTCGCCGCTCTCGTATGAGCAACTGCGCGATGGGTACACCCATCTCGCCGGGTATGCCGGAAAGCTCGCCAAGCTCTCGACGCACGACCACCGTCTGCCGCGTTATGCTCACGCACTCGCGCGCCTTCTGCCAATGACCGCGTTTGAGATCGACACGCTGGTTGTTGCATGTGAACTCGTGCCGCTGGTATCGTTGTCGCCGCGCTCGGATGAAGAATGGGATGGCGTCGCGCAGGAACTCTGCTGTCCGTATCCGGTGATCGAAATCCTCCGCGTCGTCGGAAAACCATTTGATTCGCTCGGTGTGAAACCCGGCCAGTCTATGCCTGGCGCGCCGCTCGGAGCGCGCGCGTTGGCCGTGCTCCTGGCGTATCTCAGAATGCTCGAGGCCCAGCCGGTCAATTCCATCGATGCGATGAACCAGCTCGCCTTAAACCTGCGCAGCGAATCGGGAAAACAACTTGATCCCCATGTCGTGGAGGCATTGCTCAGTCTGGTTCGCGAGGAAGTGTTGGAAGGGTACCTGCCTCCCGGCCCGTCCGAGGTCATGCTGGTGGCCGACCGTCCCATCGAGTGGAATCATCTAGTCATGCAACTAGAAAACGAAGGCTGGCGCGTCGTTACCGCTGGCGGCCCTGCTGAGGCCCGCCGTCTCGCCGACCGCCGCCGCCCCGATGTCGTGGTCTGGGCCGCATCCGGAGCGCTCGAGTGGGTCCACTGGCAACGCAAGGCCCTTCCCGGAATCGCCAATTTCCTGATCCTCGATGACCCCGACACGCAATTATCGCGCACCGCTCTCGGCGCCGGGTTCGAAGATGTCTGGAGTGGCGACTGGGATGCCGGTATCGCCGCAGAAAAACTCCGCCGCGCTGCTGCGCGTCAGCCGAAGGCCCCCTCGAAGGACGGCGTGGTCTCCGGCTCGCTCTCGCAGTTCAGCTTCATCGACCTCGTGCAAATCCTCTCGGCCGGGGCGCGTTCGGTGCGCATCGATGTCAGCAATGGCGTTCAGACCGGGCAGGTCGTTCTCTGGCAGGGCCTGATCAAGTTCGCGCACACCGACCAATGCGATGGCGAAAACGCCGTCTACGAAATCCTCAACTGGACCGATGGCGCCTTCACGATGGTCCCCATCACCGCACCGCCCGAATCGAACTGCCGGCTGTCCAACAACGCCATGCTGCTCGAAGGCTGCCGCCTCATCGACGAGCGCAGGCGCGTCACGGTCTGATGCGCATGCGGACGTACCGGATGCCGCCGAGTGCCGATACTTACGCCCCGCACGGATTCACCGGCGGCGCCCCATTCATGAATATCCCGTCGATCAGCGCAATCACGTCGAATACATCGAACACGCGATCGTTATTGTAATCAACCCGCGTGGTCGGACATCCCGGATCCTGATAGGGCGGCCCGTTCTCGAAGACGACATGGAGCATCTCGATCAAGTCGAAGACATCCAGGACGCCGTTGCCGTCAATGTCGCCCTGCGATAGACACAGGCATGTATCGATCTCGATCGTGCCTTTGGTGAACGTGGGGAGTGTCAACCGCCATTGGTTGTTCACATACAGAAGGTGATTCGCAGGATCTGTGCAAGTCGTGTCGACTTCGAATATCCCCGGGGTGTTCGAGATATTCATGGTAAATTGGATCGACCCGCTCGAATCGGAGCCTGGGGAAAGGTGGTCCGCCGCTATCCACACGCCGGCAACGAGCACGCCCCAGGTCGGTCCAGTCACCGGATAACTGGTAACCTGATCATTGAGTGCGGTAATGGTCGAGTATCCGGCTGGACCGCTCCCTCCACATTGTCCATCGGCCACCCCAAACTGATTAACGGAGAGGAACAGGAGCGGCGACGGGACAATTCGCTCACCGACGGATACCCGGAGGGCTGTCGGAAATGCCCCGGGCGTCACTTCGCGGAATTGCAGCGGAACGACAACTCCCTGGAGAGAGTTGCTATTGCTAATTCTCACGGCAACCTTCTGCCCCGTGCCTCCCGCGAGCACTTTTTTTGATTCAACCACAACCGAGTTTCCTGCACCGCCAGGTGTTGGCAAAAGGGGAAGACAGTATCCCGAGCATGGCTGGCACGGTTCCATATCGGAAGCCGTGGTCCAGTACAGGTAGATATCCAACGCATCAACTTGACCGTCCCCGTCAAAGTCTTCCCGGGAAACCGGGCAAAGGGGGTCCTGCGTCGCCGGTGTTCGATTGAAGGCTACGTCCTCAGCGATAAACAAATCATAGATATCCGGCCATCCATCCGCGTTGGGATCCCCCGGGTGCGGACAATCACAAGCGGCACCAGACAAACCGGAAGATGGCGCAGACGGGCCCGGCTGCCCGCCGGCTGGGATCCAACAGATGCCGAGGAAAACCGCCAGCACGATTCCGACCGCCATCTGCAAATTGGCCGGATGTCTTTCCTTGAGTCTCGGCTCAAATATGGTCCTCATAGCCACCTCCGATGAACTTTGCGGCTCGGTCGTCGGTTGCGGCGGTCAAGCGGGGAGTCAGTGACGGGCACTGACCTGGCTGCCTTGTCGAATATCGGGTCTGCCGGAATCCTCACCTCCAGCTAATCCCCACTCAGGAAACCTAACCAGTACTCTCATCTTGTCAAGACGAGTTTGGAGAATATTCGGCGTGAGCCCTTTCTGCAGCGTGCCTGTTTGAATTGAGTTGGATTGTCATCGTCTCTCTTCAACCTCTTGCGGGATGACTTCGGTTAGAGCATCTTTCGGTGGAATAAGGGGAGTCATCCATGCCGGCCAATCTGCCGCCACAATACAACAAACTGGAGCAGGAATACCGTCTCGAGAAAGACCCCAAGAAGCGTCTGGCGCTTCTGGAGCGGATGCTGGCCGAGATTCCCAAACACAAAGGCACCTCGCATATGGTTGGGGAGCTCAAGCACAAGATCTCCAAGTTGAAATCCCAAATCGAGGCCCCCCAGCAACATGGCGCTTCCCGCCAGTCCTCGCTGGATCACATCCCCCGCGAAGGCGCCGGGCAGTTCGCGCTGGTCGGGCCGCCCAATTCGGGCAAGTCGAGCATTGTGGGTGCGGTGACCCGCGCCGCCGTCGAGATCGCCGAATGGCCCTTCGCCACTCGCAAGCCGGTTCCCGGCATGGCGCAGTGGGAGAATGTACATCTTCAGTTGGTTGATCTGCCGCCGATCGCAGAGGAGCACCTCGAACCGTTCGTGTTCAACATCATCCGCACCGCCGATGTGGCTGTGCTGGTCATCTCGCTGGGTGACGACGATCTTCTGAGCGAATACGAATACGTCCTGAAACGCCTTCACCAGGCGAAGATTCGGTTGCGCGGCCTTGTCGATCCTGATCCCGGTATTCCCAACGCGCTGGAAATCCCCACCATTCTGACCGTGACAGGAATCGATCTCCCTGATGCCGCTACCCGGCTGATGTTGTTTCAGGATGTTGTTGGTGACCGCCTCCCGATCTGGCCGGTGTCTTCGCCGCAAAATCGCGGCATCAAGGACCTGCTGGGCGCCTGCTTCGCGTCACTGGGGCTGATGCGTGCCTACACCAAGACTCCCGGCCATCCCGCCGACATGGAAGACCCGGTGCTCTTGCCGCACGGCGCCACCGTCGCCGATGCCGCGCGCTCGATCCACAAGGAGTTTGCCGAGAAGCTCCAGTTTGCCAAGATCTGGGGCAAGCACACTTTCGATGGCCAGCGGGTCATGGCCGATCACATCGTCGAGGACGGCGACATCCTCGAATTCCATATGTAAGGCCGCCCCCGCGTGGGCGCCCGATGGCGCGCACACATGAAACGGGTGGCCACTTGGGCCGCCACCACGAACTGTTGCCCGCGCAAATGTGGCGCGGCCGCCCTCGGCCGCGTTTCGCCTGCAGGATACCGGTGTTACTTCTTCAGCCACGCCGGGTGCCCCACCCTCCGGGTGGGTTGAAAACCCCCAGCATCTGGTGACAGGAGCGCGGACAGGAGTGGGCGCCACTAAGAGAAGAGAACTTCCATGACCATGAGTGGGGCAGACATTCTTGTCTGCCCGGTTTTTCAACCCACCCTCCGCGTGGGGCGCCGAGGCTACCGAGTGGATCTGTTCAGGCAAGCGTGTCGTGGGAGGGCGAGGCTCCGGCCGAGCCATGTTTCGGCGCGCGGAATCGTTCGTTGGTGGGCGTGGAGATTCCGCGCGGAGCCATGGCTCGGCAGGAGCCTCGCCCTCCCGATGGAACCTCGGTGAACTCCAAGACATTGTGGCTCCTCGTACCCCGCCGCCACCATCTCATCGGCAATCCGCCAAAATGAACACGAAATTCATCTTGCGATTTCCCCGGAACACACGTATAACGAAACTGTTTAGCAGGGGGAGGGGGCAACCAGTCACATGGGAACGACAATGAACGAAACGACAACGAGTTCCAAAGACAGAGTTTACTCCGGGCCGCGCCGGGATTCCGGACGCGTCAGCGATATCTCAACGGGCACAGCCCCGGGCAACGGCGGCGCCGTCTCTGCACGGCCATCTGCGGGCATCGTCGGCTCCAAGCCGCAGCCGCATGCCGGCCTCACCCCGGATCAACTGCTGCTTCTCTATCGTTGGATCTACACCTCGCGCCGTGTCGATGACATGGAGCGCAAACTCAAAACGCAATCCAAGATCTACTTCCAGATATCCGGCGCCGGCCATGAAGCCGTGCTTGCCGCACTCGGTCTGGTGGTGCGCCCGCAGTCCGACTGGTTCTACTGCTACTACCGCGATCGCGCGCTGATGCTGTCGCTTGGGATGACGGCCCAGGAAATGCTCCTCGATGCCGTCGGCTCCGCCGATGGCCCGTCCTCTGGCGGACGGCAGATGCCGTCGCATTGGGGACTCAAGCGGGTCAACGTGGTCACCAAATCCTCCGTCACCGGCACCCAGTTTCTGCAGGCGACCGGCTGCGCGCAGGCCGGCCGTTATCTCAACAACGTGCCCGCGATCTCACCCGATCAGGTGGCGCATGATGCCGAGGAAATCACAATCGTGACCGGCGGCGACGGCACCACGTCCGAAGGCGAATTCTTCGAAGCGATCAACGCGTCATGTCTCGAAACCGCCAACGGGCAGCTTCCCGTTCTCTTCTTGATCGAAGACAACGGTTACGCCATCTCAGTTCCCAAATCACAACAGACCGCCGGCGGTTCGATCTCAAAGATCTTTGCCGGCCTGGTGGAGCAGGGATTGCTCGAGATCGTCGAAGTCGACGGCACCGATCCGGTGGCGAGTTACGCGGCGTTCCGCGGTGTCGAAGACCGTCTGCGCAAACAGCGTCGCCCGGTGCTCCTTCATGCCCATGTCATCCGCCCGTACTCGCATTCCGAATCGGACGACGAAAAACTGTACAAGACTCCGGAGATGCGGGAGTCGGAACAGCAGCGCGACCCGCTCAAGACCTACCCCGAGTATCTCATCAAGCACGGGATCGCGACTGAATCGCAGCTCGAGGCACTCCGCGTGGAGATCAACGCCGAGATCGAAGCCGGTGCGGCCCATGCGCTGGTTGCGCGCCGGCCCGCGAAGGAATCCGCCACCCAGTTCGTGCTGTCGCCCGATGTCGATGTGGCATCGGATCGATTTGTTGCGGAGCCCGACTTCGACGGTCCGGATCTCACTATGATCCAGGGGATCAACAAGACGCTTTTCGACGAGATGGCACGCAATCCCCGCATCGTGATCTTCGGCGAGGACGTTGCGGATGTCGGCAATCCGGAATTGCTCGGAAAGGTCCCCGGTAAAGGCGGCGTGTTCAAAGCAACCATCGGCCTCCAAAAGGAGTACGGCTCGCTGCGCGTCTACGACTCCCAGCTTGCCGAGGCGACCATCGTCGGTACCGCGACCGGCATGGCGACACGCGGTTTGAAGCCCGTTCCGGAAATCCAGTTCGGCGATTATGTCTGGCCGGCGATGATGCAGTTGGTCGACGAGACATCCAAGATCCGTTGGCGCTCCAACAACGGCTTCTCCTGTCCCGCTGTGATCCGCATCGCGGTCGGAGGCTACCTCGGAGGCTCCGGGGCGGTCTACCATTCGCAGTCCATCGAAGGGACCTTCTCGCATTTTCCAGGTCTGCTGATTGCCATGCCGTCCAACTGCATCGATGCCGTTGGCTTGCTGCGCACCGCGTTGCGCGGCGAGGACCCCGTGCTCTATCTCGAACACAAGCGTCTCTACCGTCAGCCGATTCTGAAATCGCGTTATCCCGGTCCCGACTTTACAATCCCGTTCGGCAAGGCGCGTATGGTGCGCGAAGGCGACACACTCACCGTCGTGACCTGGGGTGCGACCGTCCTGAAAGCGAACGCCGTCGCCACCAAGCTGGCTCCCGAGGGCATCAGTGTCGAGGTGATCGATCTCCGGACAATTGTGCCGTGGGATCACGAAATGACCGCCGAATCTGTGGCCAAGACCGGCAAAGTGCTGGTCGTCCACGAGGACGTGCGTTTCATGGGCTTCGGTGCCGAAGTGGCTGCGTGGATCAGTGAAAATCTCTTCGACAGTCTCGATGCACCGGTACGCCGGGTCGGTGCGCTGGATACACCGGTCGGTTACGGCCCCGAACTGGAAGACGCGATTCTGCCGCAAAACGACGACATCGAACGTGCCGTCCGCGAGCTCGCCGCGTATTGACTTCAACATCGAGTGCCTGGGCTGCACTCACCGTGTTTCCCGATCCACCGTCATCCCCGCGAAAGCGGGAATCCAGGTCCGCGGACGCTGGATTCCCGCCTTCGCGGGATTGATGTTATGAAGGAATCTATCGCCGTATCGCGGGCAAGGGGCTTTCAGCCCCTTGGCGAATTACACAAGCGCTTGGTCAGTCATGAGCCGGGGACTAGCCGTTGATACGATTCGCTGAGCGCCTGAAACCGGGGGATTATGTCCGTGCCATCTCTTCGAGCAACCGTGGAATCGCTAGGGCTCTCTCACCGCAGCACAACCATCTTCCGCGTCAAGGCGGCCTGACCGGCGGCAAAATGATAGAAGTAGATGCCCGACGGCAGTTCGCGGCCCTTCTCGTCACGTCCATCCCAATTCACCATGTAGGACCCTTGCGGCTGCTGCTCATCGACCAATGTCCGCACCTTCTGGCCGAGAATGTTCAATACCGCCAGGCTGACATGGCTCGCGTTTGCCAGTGAGTACGGGATAACCGTTTCGGCATTAAACGGATTCGGCAGATTCTGTCCCAACATCTCGGAAGGGGAGAGGCTGGTTTGCGGATCATCCAGCACTCCGGTCAGCGTCGACACCGTGATCGTCCCCGACATGCCTGGATGGAAGTCACAGAAGTAGGGGAAGCTCCCATCCGAGTTGAACACTCGGGAATACGTCTGATTCGATGGATCGATCGGTTCGTTCCAGAGTGATCCTGCCCCGGCCGTGCCTCGGATTCCCGATGTCGTCGTGTGAAACCCGGCTGACCACACCCACTTGACCGTGTCGCCGCGTTGAATGGTCGGAGAACTGGGGTTGAAAAAGAGATTCCCAACCTGAATGACCTGTGTTTTGGCAGCTTGCGCGCTAACCGCCGTGGCTAGCACTCCAACTGCGACGAATAAAACGACCTGTTTCATGCTCCCCTCCTGATGGCCTGGTCCCCTGCCAGGGTCACTACCTATAACCGAAACAGGACTAAACTCGTTCCCATTGATTTGTCCCTACGTCGCCCGACCGGCCTTGACTTAATGCCACCAATTGGGCTACCATGCCCAGAAGCCGCTACAGGCGGCTTAGGAGGCGAAATGCGACTGAGACAATGGGTTGCGGGAATGGTGCTGGGGACGCTCTTGGCCGGCACACAGGCATGGGGGCAGAAACCCGACTCGGCTTATGTTCCCGATGTCGAGATTTTCATGCAGATCGGGGGCAATGGCTCTCCGCAGGTGTCACGCGATGGCACCGTCCGCTGCTTCACATCGAACATGTCGGGCGTCAGCCAACTCTACCGCCGTGAGGCGACTGGCTGGCCCTCCCAGATAACCCTGTTCCCCGACGGCATCGATTTTTACGCATTGTCCCACGATGGCCGCTCGGCGATCGTCGGTGCTGCAGTGGGCGGTTCCGAGCAAACTAATCTATACCTCGTCGACATCCGCACCGGACGCTTCTCGCCGCTGACCGACCTGAAGGGCAAGCAGGTTGCCGATCCGTTGTGGTCCGACGACGACAGCCGTTTCTTCTACCGCACCAACGAGGTCAACGGAAAGGATTTCCATGTCTACGAGATGGAAATCGCCACGCGCAAGACGCGCCCGGTTTTCGTGCAGGAGGGGTTCAACGGCCCGGCGTCCGTTAGCAAAGACGGCAAATGGCTGATCGCAGTGTTCTATCCTTCAAACGTCGACAACAACCTTTATCTCGTCAATCTGGCCGATGGCAAATCCGAGATGCTGACCCCCCACCAGGGGAACGCCCAGTACGATTCGCCGAACTTCGCCGGTGACGGACAGTCTCTCTATCTGTTGTCGAACGCCAATCCCAGCGGGGTGATGAGGCGCGCGCGTTTGGATCTGAAGACCAAGGCGCTTCAATTCCTCGACACAACGTCGGTGCGTGAGGTCGAAGGCCTGACACTGTCCGACGACAAGTCCAAAATGGCATGGGTCATCAACGAAGACGGTTACGCCCGTATCAAGCTGCTCGACATCAAGACCAATACCGAACTGCCGACACCGCCGGTCGATGGACTGGCCGGGAGCGTGACGTTCGACGGACCCGACGCGATTGTCTTCGGATTCACCAGTCCGATCGACCCGTCCGACTGCTGGCGGTGGAATTTCCGCACGCAAAAGCTGGAGCAGTGGACCTTCGCCATCATGGCTGGCGTCGATAAAGCCACTCTGGTCAAGCCGCAGCTCGTCAAATTCCCCAGCTTCGACAGCCTGCAAATCAGTGGATTCCTCTACCTGCCGCCTGGGAAGAAGCAGGGTGACAAGATTCCCTTCATTATGGAAGCGCACGGGGGACCGGAATCACAGTTCCGCCCGACTTTTATCCGCAATCTCCAATACCTCGTGCTTAACGGTTTCGGCATCCTCGCCCTCAATCCGCGTGGCTCCTCCGGGTATGGCCGAGAGTTTGTCGATATGGACAACTACAAGAACCGCTGGAAATCGGTGAAGGATTATGAGTCTGCCGCTCGGTGGCTGATCAGCCAGGGGTACGCCGCCCCCGACAAGATCGCGATCAAGGGTGGTTCTTATGGCGGCTATATGACTTTGGCGGCATTGACGACCAACCCCGATCTCTACGCGGCTGGCATCGACGAGGTCGGGATCGCGAATTTCGTGACCTTCCTCAAGAACACCGCAGCCTATCGCCGTGCCCTGCGCGAGTCGGAGTACGGTCCGCTTTCTGACAGCACGTTCCTGGCGGAGATCTCGCCGATCAACCACGTCGACAAGATCAAGGCTCCGCTGTTGATCATCCACGGCGCGAACGACCCCCGTGTGCCTGTTGGTGAGGCGCGCCAGATGGCCAAAGCCATCTCCGACCGTGGCGGTATCGTCGACACACTGATTTTCCCCGACGAGGGTCATGGCGTGGGAAAACGCTCGAGCATTCTCATATCCTACCGCCGTATTGTAGATTTTCTGAACCAGCAGTTGATGGGCAAGACCGCGGCAAAGGAGACCAATCAGTAGTCGCAATCTGATTCCGTTTGCCACGGCAATTGAATTGGCAACAAATCGACCGTAGAGGCGTATTGCATACGCCCCATTCGCCGGTAGTGATTCAATGCTCTAGATGGATTGAATGTCAGCCGGGCAGGGTCGATAACAATAGCGAAGACAAAGCCGGCGTAACTCAGTTGGTAGAGTAGCTGATTTGTAATCAGCCAGTCGGGGGTTCAAGTCCCTTCGCCGGCTCTATGACCAACGCAGAAAAGAAGTTGACTAATCGCTCGTAACGTATAACTTTCGCAGTTCGCGGGTTCATCCCGCATCCGGAGAGGTACCCAAGCGGCCAAAGGGAGCAGACTGTAAATCTGCCGGCAGACGCCTTCGGAGGTTCGATCCCTCCCCTCTCCACTCTTCAACAAAACAACCCCAGCCGGATTTGGAGTGCGGCGACAAGCCGCCGCACAGCCGCACAAGCGTGGCCGCGATCTCCGGGGCACCCTGCACTCTGAGAGACATATGTAGGGTTGGCCCTCCCCACCATTCTACATCCGCGTCGGTACCACGATGCACCAATACCGCGTCAAGTCAACCGGCACGACTTTCTTCGACACTCGAAATCGGATGACACGCCCCGTCGTATCGCTGATCATCTGCCCACGTGAAAACCCCGCGGCGAACTTGGCCAACAGGACGTTCGTTCTGTAGTCGTAGAGTCCGGCTTCGTCCTTGTCGAAGACCACGCCGACAATCTCGCCATTGTATGGACGGCCAACGAACTGCCTCTCGAAGAGCCGGCTTCGATACGTGCCGAGACGGCCCGGCAGAGAATCCTCAAACAGAAACGCTCCGCTGAGTGGTGTTGAATCACCTTCTATCCGAAATGTGTACTCGGCGTTCGTCTGCCATGCCTGCGCCTTAAAACGGGAGGCGCCGGCTATAATGAACAACTGGCTGTCTGCTGGGAGAGCATCGATTGGGTCAAGCCCACTGGAGGCGAACCGCTCCATCTGCTCAGAACAATGCCGCGTGGTTCCTTCCCATGTCTTGCCACATGCCCTGGCGATATGCTCGTGCGTCTCCGCAAGGCTCATTGACTGAATCTGCGAATCTGTTCCTGAGACCTTGCGATACAGGCTCAGAAGCTGCTCTTCGCTAACTTGCGTCATCAGATACTGTACCAGAACGCCGCTGAGCGCATACGACATGTCCAATGTCCCGCTGCCATTATGGAATCCCTGATAAGTCAGCACATCATCGAAACTGGTCATTCCTGTGCTCATCAGGAAGGCGCCGAGTTGCATCAAGGTCGCAGGTGACTTCCCCCAACGCCCCCCCATCGCCACGGCCAATCCCTCCTGCATCCATGGTGCGGTGTACAACGGGACATCACGGAGCGCAAAGTTCACGAGCACATGGACCAGTTCATGATAGTGGGGAAGGTACCGTGAGATGACGGCATCCAGCGGAAGATAGTTCATGCCCTCGGTCGTGAATCCGGTCAGCCGCCTGACTTCGAGGCTGTCTCCGAGGAAGTAATCGATCTTCCACTTTTCAAGTTCAAGAACGCGTTCCTTGGGGACGGTGAAGACTCCAAGCACCGAATCAACAAAGCGGTCCAGCTCTCCCAGCGCGTAATCATTGATCAAGCTCGTGTCGCGGAAGTGAATTCGCGCGAATCTGGTCTCGAGAATGCTCCACGCTCTTGTCGCGGCGCACACAGGTGATGCCAGCCTCCAGCGACTTCCATCGAGGATGAATTCATAGCGCATGCGCGCAATGCGCCCCTCGGAGCTTACTGCCACGATGGCCGCCGGTTCGGTATCGGCAACCGTGGTATCGGACACACTTACGATCGCGCGACCCGATGCAATCGCTCCACGAAAGAGCACCAAAGGCGAGGAACAGTCATACTTCGCTGGGATGTTCTCGAAGTGTATTCCCAATTGCTCGGAACGGAGCACTTCCGCCCGTGTCCAGAGAGTCTCCGCCGCCGCCCAGTTCTCTGATTTCAGAGCTGCGACATACTCCTGTAGCACGTCCCTCGGAGTGCCCGCGATCGCGAATCCGGGTATCGCTACTCCAACTAGGACAAACAGAGCGCGGACGTTGTGCGGAAAAGACCATCGCGACATATGTTGACTTATACACTGGGGGATCATGTGAGCTGATAGTTTTTGGGGTGCCACGGACAAGGAAGGCCGAGCGGTTCTTTGCTCGGTCTTCCTTGTCCGTGTCTTTTGGGGGATGATTGGCAAGACACGGACAAACTGATTCTCCAAAGAGCCGGAGATTCAGCTTGTCCGTGTCACCCTGCACCGGAACTGGCTAATTCAACACACCCACGAGCGCTTCATCCCCCCAACCCAATCTTCCCCAGCACCCCCGCAAACCGTTCATCCCCCCGCAGCGGATCAAACCACGGCCATACCTTCGTGTAGGCCATCAGCGATTCGCGCGCTTCGATGGCCGCATCCAGTTGCGCGAACGCTTCGTCATTCCGGCCGAGTCCAATGTAGACCGATGCGAAGTGGAACGGCGAGACATAACGTTTCTTGCTCCTCTCATGCAGCAAGCGAAGCATCTCCTCCGCCTGGCTGGTCTGCCCCGTCAGTCCATAGACCGTTCCCAGCGCGCCCGGTGCCAGCGGGTTGTCGGGAAAGAGGGCAGAAAGCTTGCGCAGTGCCGCGATGGAATCATCCCATCGTTGCAAGCAGATGTAGTTCCCGGCTTGAAACCAATACGCCAGCGCGAAACTGGGATCCATTTCAATCACCTTGTCTAGTTGATCGACCCCCTCGTCGTACCGCCGCGCCATGTAGAATACCACTCCCGCAACACTGTTGATGACCAAAGACAGAGGATCGAGATCCTGAGCGCGTTTCGTCTCGGCGACTGCCTCATCGGAACGTCCGATGATCGTCAGATAAAGCGCGTACCATTCGTGACCACTCGCATACTGTGGATTGAGATCGAGGGCACGCCGAAACGACTTGGCGGCTCCCGGCCAGTCCCATTCGTAGACCGTCTTGATCCATGCCAGCGAAGCGTGCGCCTCAGCGAGGTTCTCATCAATTTCCAACGCTCGCTCAGCCGCGGCTTTGGCCTTCGGAAACACGTCGTGAGGAGGGAAATACCCGAAATACCCCAGCGACATGTAACTATCCGCAATCCCGGTGTACGCCGTGGCGTAGAGCGGGTCGCGCGCAATCGCCTGCTGGCAGCACTCAATCGCCTTCGGCAAGGCTCCCTCAAACCGCCGGTTCCAGTAGTACCGCCCCTTGAGATAGAGGTGATACGCCTCCAGATCAGCGGTGTACCGCTTCACGACGTTCGCTTTCTCGCCGGCCAGCAACGTGACCTTCAGTTTATCGACGATGGCAAGGGTGATCTCGTCCTGAATCGCGAACACATCCTCAAGTTCCCGGTCATACCGTTCCGACCAGATGTGATACCCGTCGGCCACATTCACCAATTGCGTCGTGATCCGAATCTTGTTGCCCGCCTTGCGCACGCTCCCCTCGACCACCGCGCCCACGTCCAACGCCCGGCCGATTGCGCGGATGTCATCCTGCTTGTTCTTGAAGGCGAAAGCCGATGTTCGCGCTACCACCCGCAGCCCGTCCACATGACTGAGCGCGTTGGTGATCTCTTCGGTGATCCCGTCGCAGAAATACTCCTGATCCTTGGCGGCACTCAGATCATTGAACGGCAGGATCGCGATTGACGGGATGGGCTCCCGCGTTTCGGAGGCCGATTGTGTGCCATCGGCCTGCTGCCCCAGTGACCGCAGTTCATTGGCCAACTCCTCGGCGGTCTGGAATCGTTCATCCGGTTTCTTCGCCAGGCACTTTTGGATGAGGGCAATCAGTTTGGCCGGCAGGTCCGGGCGATACCGTGTCAGCGGGGGAGGGGTTTCGTTGGCAATCGCGTACATGATCGCTGACGAGTGCTCCCCGACAAACGGCGTCTGCCCGGCAAGCATTTCATACAACAGGATGCCCAGTGAAAAGATGTCGGCCCTATGATCCACCGCCATGCCCCGGACTTGTTCCGGTGACATGTATGCCGCTGTCCCCCGGGGCGATTCAGATGGGGTCAGCCCCGCCGTACAACAGATTCGGGCGACACCGAAATCGAAGATCCGCACGCGGCCGTCGTCATCGACCATGATATTCGATGGCTTCAAATCCTGATGAATCACGTTCGCGCGATGGGCGGCTTTGAGGCCGGTCGCGATCTGAATGCCCAGCTCCAGGACTCGGTCCACCGGTTGGTGTGTGCCAACCAGCTTGTCGAGGGACGTTCCCTTGATGTATTCCATCACGATGAATTCGCGGTTCCCGACGTTTTCCACCGAGAAGACGGTGACGATGTTGGGATGGGCCAGCCGCGACAATGCCTTGGCCTCCTGCCGCAGCAACCGGCAGGCGCCGGCATCTTCGGAAAGCCGCTCCGGAAGAAACTTGAGGGCCACCTCGCGCTCCAGATTCTCATCCAAAGCGCGATAGACCGCCCCCATGCCCCCCTCGCCGAGCTTGGCGGTAATTCGGTAGTGCCCGACTGCCTGGCCAATCACGATGGCATCCTTGATTGTGTGCTCCCAACCGCAAGATAGCCACTGGTGCCGCAATTCACAATCAGACTTTGAACTAACGACTTCCTGAATGGATGAGTGGGAAGGGAAGGATGCCGGGCGGACCAGATACTTCCGATCGGCTGAAAAGACCGGCAGGGCGAACCTGAAACGAGAAGGGCGGGTCTGCGTGGCCCGCCCCGGCAATTCGGTTTCGTAGTAGCGCCTGGCGGTACTACCCCTTCATAACTTTTTCCAGCCCGGCCTTGAGATCGTCGGCATTCATCACCGGCGTCACCTTGACCTCCGCGTGCAGGGCCTCAAAGAACGGCTCCACGATAACCGGAAGATGCGATGTGTCCTTCAAATCAAAGACGAACAGCGCCGACCGCCGTCCCTTATCCGGGAAGAAGTAGGCCGCTTCGGGTTTGAGCTGTTCCATCATCTTGCCCATCAGCTTGGGCAAGCTGCCGTCCTTGATCGCCTTGTTGGATTGTTCCACAGGAAAACTGACTCTGAGCATCGTGCGCATTTACTGCTCCTTCACCAAAGGTTCATGGTTACCGCTGATAGCGGATTGTTTTACTCGCCTTTATACAGAGTCCGGCGCCGTTTCGATGGCTTTTTTCAATTTCTCTCCGCCGATGATGCCGGGCGGCCGAAAGAGCGGATGACAGAAACCCGGCCGGTTTGTATACTCTCCACCGGTCAGTCGGGGCAGATGTTGAGGGCTGAAGCATGGATCTGGGTATCAGAGGAAAAGTTGCCTTGGTAACGGCCGCGAGCCGGGGTCTCGGCCGGGCGGTTGCTCTGCAATTGGCGCGTGAAGGCGCCAGAGTGGCGATCTGCTCCCGCTCGGAAGAGGCGATCAGCGCCGCGGGCGATGACATTGCGGAACGGACCGGGGCGGATGTCGCGGCGTTTGCCGCGGATGTCACCAGCATTGCGGATATCGCCACGCTGGTGGACAGTGTGACTCACACTCTCGGCGGAATCGACATCCTCGTGACAAATGCCGGTGGCCCAAGGTCGGGCTTGGCTGCCGAATTCTCCATCGACGACTATCGGGCCGCCGTCGAATTGAACCTGATGAGCACAATCAGCCTCTGCAACGCGGTCATCCCGCTGATGAGGCAAAACCGGTGGGGCCGGATTGTGGCGATTACCTCAGTCGCCGCCCGCCAGCCGATCGGCAATCTCATCTTGTCCAATACCGCCCGCGCGGGTGTCCTGGGTTTCACCAAGACACTGTCGGCCCAGGTTGCCGCCGACGGTATCACCGTCAACGCCGTCTGTCCCGGATACACAAAGACCGAGCGCATTGAGGAATTGGCGGCGATGTATGCTGCCTCCGGCAAAGGCACCGCTGCGGAATTCTATTCGAATATCGAGAAGGATGTCCCCATGAAACGCATGGGCACACCCGAGGAGTTCGCCAACGTGGTCGCCTTCCTGGCATCCGAGCGCGCCTCCTACGTCACCGGTGTCGCGCTCCAGATCGACGGTGGCTGGGTAAAATCATTGTTCTGAATCATGGTGGAACGGGCCCCTCATGCCTCCCATTCTTCACATTCTTCCCATTACCTTTCCGCCAACTGAGCCATAGGAGCACCCAATGCCCCCCACCGACACCAACACCTACCCCGACTTCATTCGCGCCCTGCCGGAAATCGACACCTCGTTGAAGGGTGTTCGCGGCTGGCTGATCCAGGGCGCAACGAACCAGACGGTCTTCTTCGATATCGATCCTGTCGGTGAGGTTCCGCCGCACTCACACTGCGCCCAGTGGGGGATCGTCCTGGAAGGCGAAATGCGGCTGACCATCGGCTCAGACACGCGTGTCTATCGCCGCGGCGATCGTTACTTCATACCGGCGGGCGCTGTCCACTCAGCCACCTTTCTGACACGGTTCCAGGCGATCGATTACTTCGATGATCCCAAACGGTACACCGCCAGGACCGGGCCCAGCAGCGCGCCCTGATTGCCATGGCAATTTATCGCGTTCGGCTGTCAGTCTTTCGGGGGTTTCTCTTGATTGCCATGCATCCAGACTGTTGGTTTTCCAGCCGCATTGCCAATGATGTTGGCACCGGCGGGATGGTCAGCGGCAATTGACTGTTGTGGTTCGCACCTAATGGGCGGGAGACCTCAAGAATGAAAATGAAGGCAATCGTCAAGACCGTTCCGGGACTCGGGGCGGAGCTACGGGACGTCGAGGCGCCGCAACCGTCCCCGAACGAGGTCCTCGTCAAAGTCAAAGCAACGTCGATCTGTGGCACCGACGTTCATATCTACCAGTGGGAACGTTGGGCGCAAAGCCGCATCGGCGCTCAACGCCTCCCGCAAATTCTCGGACATGAGATGGCGGGCGAGGTCGTCCAGTTGGGATCCGAGGTCCACGGAGTCAAGATCGGCGACAACGTTTCGGTCGAAACACACATCCCCTGCGGACACTGCCGCCAATGCCTTTCCGGCCAGGCGCACATCTGCCACAACCTCAAGATTTTCGGCGTCGATCGCGACGGATGTTTTGCTGAGTACGTGGCCGTCCCGGAAAAGGTGATCTGGAAGAACGATCCATCAATATCCTGGGAGTTCGCGTCGGTTCAGGAGCCGCTTGGCAATGCCGTCTACTGTACACTCGTTGAGCCGGTAGCGGGCAAGATCGTAGTGATCTTTGGCGACGGTCCAATTGCATTGTTCGCCGTGGGCGTCGCCCATGTCTCCGGCGCCAGTCGCGTGATTCTCGCCGGAATGGAACCCGCTCGCCTCGAGATCGCGCGCAAGATGGGTGCCGATCAGGTGATCAATGTGCTCAACGCCGATCCCGTGCAGGCGGTCCTCGACGCCACCTCCGGCTTTGGCGCCGACGTGGTGCTCGAGATGGCCGGCGCACCGAAGGCGATAGTCCAGACGTTCAAATGTGTGCGCAAAGGCGGACGAGTTTCCGCATTCGGCATTCCCTCCGAACCGGTCGAACTGGATTGGAACAATTCCGTGGTTTTCCGAGGAGTGACTGTCTATGGCATCAACGGCCGCCTGATGTTCGACACTTGGAACACGGTCCGCCAGCTCCTGGCAACAAAACGGCTCGATATTGCACCGGTCGTCACGCATGTATTGCCGTTGAGCGATTTCAAGAAGGGTTTCGACCTGATGATGACCTCACCGAAAACATCGGGAAAGGTTGTGCTAATTCCGTAGCCAGCGACAGAGTCTCTTTCATCATGCGAAATGCGCCACGATGTCATCCTGAGGAGCGGACCCAACCGAACGCGTACACTTGCCTGATAAACAGCGACGAAGGATCTGCTGTCGTCGCCCAGAGTCAAAAGGTGGGCAAAGCCCACCCTACGTCCTCCGACTTTACAGTAGGGTGGGCTCTGCACACCTCTTCACTCAGAAAATTCCGCCGCACGGGAATGACGGTCGGGCATTCGGTCGCGAGGTGAGCAGCTAAGGCAGGCACCACTCATGATCCTCGGCATGGGCAACGACATCCTCGAAATCGGCCGCATGGAGCGCGAACTGGCCCAGCCCGGCCCAGATTTGCGCGACGAACTGTTCACCGCCGAGGAGATCGCCTATTGTGAACGCCAGCGCTACCCGGCGCGCCATTACGCCGCGCGCTTTGCGGCCAAAGAGGCCTTCCTCAAGGCTCTCAACACCGGATTGCAGCACGGTATCTCATGGAAAGACGTCGGCGTGATGCACATTCCCGATGGTGCGCCGCAACTGGTCCTTTCGGGCGAAGCTGGCAGGATCGCCAATGCGCGCGGTGTCCTGAATACGTTTCTCTCGATCTCCCATACTTCGACAGTCGCAATGGCAAGCGTGGTTCTAGAAGGATGACTCGGGTTTAAGGCCATCGAGCTGAGGGGGAAGACAAACGGATGAGCAACATCGGCTCCTACACGGACAGGCTGAAGAATTTTGACTGGTCATTCGCCGAGAAGGAACTCGGCTACCGCTCCGGCGATCCCATCAACATCGGCTGGTACTGCTCTGACCGCATTTGCCAGATGGGATTGGCGGAAAAGAAAGCGCTGATTTGGGAGGACTTCCACGGTGCATCGAAGACCTACACATTTGATGATCTGCGTATCCTGAGCAACACGATTGCCGCCTACCTTCTGGAACTCGGACTGAAACCCGGTGATCGCATCTGTCTTTTCCTGGATCGGGTACCCGAGCTTTACATCGGGTTTCTCGGCATCCTAAAAATGGGCGGAATCGCCCAGCCATTGTTCTCCGCATTCGGCGAAGATTCGCTTCTGACGCGGCTCGACAACGCAAAGACGGCCGCGATCTTCACGCAGCGAAAGCACGTGGCGAAAGTCCGAAAGATCCTCGCGCAGCTTCCCGAAATGCGCCACATCATCGTCATCGATCCCGATGGCCCGCCGTTACGCGAGCGCGAAGTTGGCTTCCGGTTGGACCAGGCGAAACGTGTCGAGCATTTCACCGTGCACCCAACCACGGCAGAAACACCCTCGGTGCTTCATTACACCTCCGGAACCACCGGCCAGCCCAAGGGCGCTCAACATGTGCACTACTCGCTCATCTCGCAATACCTCACCGCGAAATGGGTCCTCGACTTGCAACCCGATGATCTGTATTGGTGCAACGCCGATCCTGGCTGGGTGACGGGCACGTCCTACGGAATCATCGGGCCATGGTCCAATGGCATTACTCAAGTTGTTCTCGATTCCGGATTCAACACCGAACGCTGGTACACGCTGATCCAGAAACACCGCGTCACCGTCTGGTACTCAGCCCCCACCGCAATTCGCCTGCTGATGCGCGAAGGCACCGTCGTAGCCCGCCGTTTTGATCTCTCGTCCTTGCGGCATCTCTGCAGCGTCGGCGAACCGCTCAACGCTGAGGCGGTTTTGTGGTCCAAGGAGGCGTACGGCCTGCAATTTCACGATTCCTACTGGCAGACCGAAACCGGCTCCATCGTCATCACAAATGTCCCGGAAATGCCGATCAAACCCGGTTCCATGGGAAAGCCGTTCCCCGGCATCACCGCGGCGATCGTCGATCCAAAGACATTTGAGCCAATCGACCAACCCGCGCGCGTCGGCCTGATCGCCCTGCGTCCCGGCTGGCCGGCGATGTTCCGGACCTACTGGAACAACCGCGCCACTTATGAGAGCAAATTCAAAAACGGCTGGTACATCAGCGGAGACCGCGCCAGCATCGACGCCGACGGGTACTTCTGGTTCGTAGGCCGCGACGACGATGTCATCAATACCGGCGGCCATCTCGTCGGTCCGTTCGAGATTGAATCGGCATTGCTGGAGCACCCGGCGGTGGCGGAGTCCGCGGCGGTTGGCAAGCCCGATCACGTGAACATGGAGGTCGTGAAAGCATTCGTGGCGCTCAAGCCCGGATTCGAGCCCGACGGTGACCTCGAACTGGAGATCATGAACTTCATTCGCAAGAAACTGTCCCCATTGGCCATGCCCCAGGAAATCGAATTCGTCAAGTCCCTGCCCAAGACACGTAGCGGCAAGATCATGCGCCGTGTCCTCCGCGCCCAGGAATGGGGCGAACCGATCGGCGATATCTCAACGCTCGAAAACGATTGAAAGAGGAGAACCCCATGGACGATATCAAAACGACCGTTCTCGATTACATCCGCAAGGAATACCTCGAAGAAGACGACGATCGCGAACTCACCGAGACGACGCCTCTGATCACCGGCGGCATTGTCGATTCGTTCTCGATGGTTTCACTCAAGCGTTTTCTCGAACGGAAATACGCGATCCAAATCCCCGATGCCGACGCCTCCCCCGAGGCCTTCGACACGGCCCGCAGCATCGAGGCGTTGGTCAACCGCTTCAAAAAGTAGGTTATAGGCCCTAAATGCCCGATCGGTCCTATTCTTTTCCAGAAAGGCAGCACTCCCATGTCCTATAGCGAAGCACTCCGCGCCTCCTACCAGCAGGAACTCGACGCCATCCGCAGCGCAGGACTCTTCAAGGAGGAACGCTACATCCACGCCCCCCAGGGGGCCGAGATCGAGGTCGAATTTCCGTCTGGCGCATCGGTCAAGAAAGTCATCAACATGTGCGCGAACAATTACCTCGGACTCTCTAGCCATCCCGATGTCATTGACGCCGCGCGCAAGGGACTTGACCACCGTGGCTACGGCCTCTCCTCGGTCCGCTTTATATGCGGCACGCAGGATATCCATCGCGAACTTGAGAACAAGCTGACGGCGTTTCTCGGCACCGAAGACACGCTCCTGTTTCCCTCCTGCATGGACGCCAACGCCGGCGTCTTCGAGGCGGTTCTCAATGACCAGGACGTAATGATCTCCGACCGCCTCGTCCATGCATCCTTAATCGACGGTATGCGGCTCTGCAAGGCGATGACCGACACGTACAAGCATTCCGACCTGGCCCACCTGGAGGAAAAACTCCAGGAACACCAGGACAAACGGATTCGCCTGATTATCACCGATGGGGTCTTCTCCATGGATGGCGATCTCGCGAAGCTCGATGCCATTGTCGATCTCGCCGAGAAATACAATGCCATGGTGCTCGTCGACGACTCGCACGCCTCGGGGTTCATCGGCAAGACGGGGCGTGGCACCCACGAACACTGCGGCGTGATGGGGAAGATCGACATCATCACGACCACTCTCGGCAAAGCGCTCGGCGGGGCCTCCGGAGGCTGCGTCAGCGGCCGTCGTGAATTGGTCGAGATGTGCCGCCAGCGCGCACGGCCCTATCTGTTCTCCAATACGGTCGCCCCGGTGATCGTCTCCGGTGCGCTCAAAGTTCTCGATCTGATCTCCCGCACCACGGAACGGCGCGACAAGTTGGAAGAGAACACGACCTACTGGCGCAAACTGCTGACTGACGCCGGCCTGGATATCAAAGCAGGGGAGAGCCCGATCGTACCGGTCATGCTCTACAACGCGAAACTTGCTCAGGACTTTGCGCGCGATTTGTACGGCGAGGGAATCTACGCCATCGGATTCTTCCACCCGGTCGTCCCCAAAGGCGCAGCCCGTATCCGCACCCAACTCTCCGCCGCCCACGACAAACACCATCTCGACAAGGCCGCCGCCGCCTTCACGAAAGTCGGCAAGAAGTACGAGATCCTCGGCCTCGGCAAAAAGGAGATCATCGCAAAATATGGCCAGTAGGGTGGGCTCTGCCCACCCTCTTGTCCGCCGAGAGGCCAGGAGTGGTGTCTACCAACATCGCTGTTACCTGATGGGCTCGCCTATTTGCCCTATCGGTCCTATTAGTCCTATCCAAACGGCGACGCTCACTCCACATCCCGCACCGCCAGCCGGTACCCCACTGCCGGTTCGGTCAGCACCAACTCCGGACGTGCCGGATCGCGCTCGATCTTCTTGCGCAATTGTCCGATGTAGACGCGCAGGTATTGCGTCTGCTCCAGAGCATGCGGGCCCCAGATCTCCTTCAGCATTTGCCGCTGGGTGACCACTCGTCCGGCGTGCTGAACCAGCAGGCGCAGAATCTCATACTCGGTTGCCGTGAGCTTGACCACCGCGTTCTTCACGCGAACGGTTCGCGTTGCCAGATCGATCTCAAGCCATCCGCTGCGAAACACTGGTTCAGTTTGTGGCGAAGTCTTATGTCGCAGTGCTACACGGATTCGCGCTTGGAGCTCCAGTACGCTGAAAGGCTTTGTCACATAATCGTCAGCACCCGCGTCAAGCAACGCCACTTTGTCTGTCTCCGCGTCCTTGACCGTCAGGACAATCACTGGAATCGCCGACCACTCGCGCACACGCTTGAGGACCTCCAGACCATCGGTATCCGGCAATCCCAAGTCGAGAATGATCACTTCGGGCCGTTGCGTCGAGGCCGCCGCCAGTCCCTCATGGCCCGTTGCTGCCTCGAGATATGTGTACCCGTCCGCCTCCAGGCTGATCTTGAGCAGACGGCGAATCGCCGCCTCGTCGTCGATGACAAGGATTCGCGCCCCGCTCAATTGCCACCCCGGTCAGCCGGAACATGCGGTTGCGGTTCTATCGGCAATCGGATTGCAAATGACACACCCCCTCCGGGAACATTCTGGGCCGTGATCGAACCCCCGTGAGCATCGACGATCGCTTTGGCAATGGCCAACCCAGTCCCTGTCCCACCCGCACTGGTGCCGGGCACACGATAGAACTTCTCGAAGATGTGCGGCAGGGCATCGTCCGGAATACCCGGCCCGTTGTCGGAAATCGTCAGAACCAATTCTCTTTCTTCCACCGCGCAAGCAATCGTGATCGTGCTTTCTTCCGGAGTATGCGTAGCCGCATTCAAGAGCAGATTGGACAGCGCCTGTTCAAACAACTGAAAATCAACTCTGACCAAGGGCAGGTTCTGGACCAACGACGTCTGTACTGTCCGTTTCTCAAGCGCCTTCCCCGCACCATCCAGAGCAACTGCCACGAGATCACCGACGTCATGCCAGTCTTTCTTCAATGTCAACGTGCCGGAACTCAGCCGTGACATGTCCAGCAGATTCGCCACGACACGGTCGAGCCGTTCGGCGTTCTCCATCAGCTCCTGTGCCAGCGCGGCACGGCTGTCCGGATTCACGGCGATCTGATCGTTTTGCAGCGCTGATGCCGCGCCGATAATCCCGGTCAATGGCGTCCGGATTTCATGTGATACAGAGTCAAGGATCGTCTGCTGCAACACTTCTGAGGACTTGAGCCGCTCTGTTTCAATCGTGCGCTCCTGATATATCTGCCGCTCCATCAGGATCGCGAGTTGCTGCGATACCGACTGCAGCAGATCGGCCTCCTCCTTGAGAAGGGCCACCCTGTGGTTGGGGCGATACGCCAGGACGCCAACCAGCTCGGTATTCCCCTTGAGTGGAACATACATTGCTTCCGCCGACGGAAGTGTGTCAGTGGACCACCCGGCCGGTTGCCCCAAAAGGTAGGTCCACTGCGCCACCGCACGCTCTTTTTCGGGTTTGAACCACTCACGCTTTGGGTAGGCGTTCTCGGCGAGCCACGACGTTGATCCGGCCGGCACGACGGTGCACTCACCGTTGAGGATGGTGCCGAGTCTCGCGGCGACGTCCGCGAGGACATCGGGCTTCTCGCCTCCTGAAGTCATTGTCTGGACAATGCCATAGAGTACTTGGGTGCGCTGCTCACGAATGCGAAGCAGGTCTTGCGCGCGGCGTGTCCGTCTCGTCAGCGATCCGGTGATCACCGCGGCCAATAAATATACCACGCCCATCGCCACGTCTTCAGGGACCGCGATATGAAATGTGCCAAGGGAGGGATAAAGAAGAAATCCCAGATGAGTGCACTCACTACGGCTGCAAAGAGAACCGGCCCGAGGGATAAGAACATGCTGATCGATAGGACGGTCAGCAGGAAGAGAAATCCTACAGCCCGATATCCGAGTACTGGAGCGACTAGCCAGCTGATCAGGGCAATCGCCGCCACTGCAATGGCCGCAAGAGCATACTTGGGAATCCCCGCCTCGACACCGAAGGGCCACCGCTTGGGCGCCTTGGCCCCGGGCCCCCAGTCGGTGCGCAGGACGTGAACATCGAACGTCCCGCTCTCTCGTGCGAGTTGATCGAGAAGCGTGCCTCCATGCACCGTATCGCGCAGCCACCGCCGGGTCGGCCGTCCGATAATTAACTGAGTCACGCTTCGTTGATGGGCAATCCGCTTTAGCGCCGCTCCGGTGTCGGCCTCCGCCGTCGTGATCACCTCGCCGCCGAGTTCCCGCACCAGTGCCAGATTGCGTGCCAGCGTGGCGCGATCCTCTTCGGACAACGGCTGGCCGGTATCGACGTTCACGCCAATCCAGGGCGCGTCAAGGCCGAACGCCAGCCGTCGGGTGGCGCGGATCAATTCGGCTGAATACGGGCTGTGGCTGACGGCAACCATTAGCCGTTCTGAGGGCTTCCAGGCTCGGTCGGAGCCTTTGCCCGCTGTCAGACTCTGCAATTCGTTATCAACTTTCTCTGCGGTCAGTCGGAGGGCCATCTCGCGCAACGCGGTCAGACGGTCTTCCTTGAAGAAATTCTGGAGCGCCGTCTCCGCCCGTTCGCCCAGGTAGATCTTTCCCTCTTCCAGTCTCTTGAGCAACTCCGCTGGCGTAATGTCAATTAGGATGATCTGTTCGGCACGTTCCAGAATCGAATCTGGGACCGACTCCCGTATCGCGATTCCGGTTATTGTCTCAACCGATTCCTTGCGGCTCTCGATATGCTGCACATTGACCGTTGTATAGACGTCGATGCCGGAATCGAGAATCTCGGCCACGTCGTGCCAGCGCTTGGGGTGTCGCACTCCCGGCGCATTCGTATGCGCCAACTCATCGACCAGCACGAGACTCGGCTTCCGCGCCAGTATCGCGTCGAGGTCCATTTCCTGCAGGGTAACGCCGCGATACTCCAGCGCCTTGCGCGCGATCACGGGCAATCCTGCGAGCAACGCATCGGTTTCGCTTCGGCCGTGCGTCTCAACGACACCCACAACCACATCGACGCCATCTTTGAGACGTTCCTGAGCCGCCTTCAGCATCGCGTAGGTCTTGCCCACGCCCGCCGCCATGCCGAAAAATATCCACAGCCGGCCGCCGTGCTGACTGGCTTCGGACCTCTTGATTGCGGCCAGTAAGGCGTCGGGATCAGGCCTGTTGGGCTCGGTGTTCACTTGCGCTCCGCTACGAGTGAATCCAGCGCCAGATTCAGTGCGAGAACGTTGACTCTCGGTTCACCCAGAACGCCGAATGTCGGCGCTGTCGTGTGAGTCCGGATCAGTTCCATCACCCCGCTGACTGCGAGAGAGTCGAAAGAGCGAGCCATTGCGATTCGGGCCACTTGGTATTGGGCGGCTTCGGGACTAATGTCGGGATCCAGCCCGCTTCCCGAAGCACTGGCCATATCCCACGGCAGCGGCCGCCCGGGTTCGTGGGGCGACTGTTGCATGCGCGCACGCCGCGCGTCCGTCAGCGTTCGAAGTTGCTGGCTGGTCGGCCCAAGATTGCCGGCCCCGAAGGGCATGGCGCTGTAGTTGGTCGCTGAAGGCCGCGGCCAGAAATAGCGGGGACTCGAGAAATTCTGTCCCACCAGGGTAGAGCCGATTGCCTGATCACCCCGCAGTAGGAGGCTCCCATTGGCTTTGCCCGGAAAGAGCAGCTGTGCCACGCCAGTGATCATCAGTGGATAAATGATCCCGGTGAGTACGGTCATCACCAACAGTACCTTCAATGCCGTCTTGAACGATTGCATCAAAGCACCCACCCCATTGCCACAATCACCAGATCAATCATCTTGATTCCCGCGAATGGCGCGATCAATCCGCCCAACCCGTAGATCAGCAGATTTCGCCGCAGCAACCGTGATGCTCCCTGCGCGCGATACGCAACGCCACGCAGGGCCAGGGGCACGAGCGCCACAATGATCAATGCATTGAAGATCACCGCGCTGAGAATCGCGCTGTACGGGGAATGCAGGTGCATGATATTGAGCGCGGCCAACGGGCCATCACCCCATCCGCCTGCCGCGTAAAGAGTCGCAAACAAGGCGGGAATGATGGCGAAGTACTTGGCCACGTCATTGGCGATACTGAAAGTGGTTAGCGATCCGCGGGTCATGAGTAGCTGCTTGCCGATCTCCACGATCTGGATCAGCTTGGTCGGGTTACTGTCCAGATCAACCATATTCCCAGCCTCGCGCGCTGCCTGCGTGCCGGTGTTCATCGCCACACCGACGTCGGCCTGCGCCAGCGCCGGCGCATCATTGGTACCGTCACCAGTCATCGCCACCAGGTGCCCGCCGCTCTGCTCCAGGCGGATGCGCGCCAGCTTCGCTTCCGGTGTGGCTTGCGCCAGAAAATCATCGACCCCGGCTTCGGCTGCGATCGCAGCGGCCGTGAGCGGATTATCTCCCGTGATCATCACGGTGCGGATGCCCATCCGCCGCAGCTCGGCAAACCGCTCCTTGATTCCGCCTTTGACTACGTCTTTCAGATGAACGAGCCCCAGCACCGAGGTCTCGTCTGCCACGGCGAGTGGCGTTCCGCCTGATTCGGTGATGGCCAGAATGTCTGGCTCAAGTTCCTTGGGAAATGTGTTCCCCATGCTTTCGATGTAGGCCCGTACCGCGCTCACCGATCCTTTGCGCACACTGAGCGACACCGAGCCATCGGATTCGAGAATGTCCACACCGCTCATCTGCGTCTGCGCCGAAAACGCTACAAAACGCGCCTGGCTTGGTGTCAGACGTTGCGCGCGCAGATCGTACTTGTCCTTTGCGAGAACGACAATCGACCGTCCCTCCGGTGTTTCATCCGCGAGTGACGCAAGTTGGGCGGCCTCGGCCAGATGCTGCTCCATGTACATCGGCGCCGGTACGAACCGCGTGGCCATCCGGTTGCCGAGTGTAATGGTGCCGGTCTTATCCAGCAGGAGGACGTCGATATCCCCGGCCGCCTCGACCGCTCGCCCGCTTTTGGCCAGAACGTTGCAGCGCACCAGCCGGTCGATTCCGGCGATGCCGATGGCACTCAACAATCCGCCGATCGTCGTTGGCGCCAGACACACGAGCAGGGCGATGAACACAGGAACCGTCACAAAACGTGAAATATCCTGCTGTGCTGCTGCTCCGCTGTAGTCCGCGTAGAATTTCAAAGTGGCCACGGCCAGCAGGAAGAGAATCGTGAGTCCCGCCAAAACAATCCCCAGTGCAATCTCGTTGGGCGTCTTCTGCCGTGACGCCCCTTCGATCAGAGCGATCAGACGGTCGACAAACGCCGAACCCGGTTCCGAGGTGACACGAATGACGATCCGGTCACTCAGGACCTTGGTCCCGCCGGTCACGGCACAGCGGTCGCCGCCGCTCTCCCGGATGACCGGCGCCGATTCTCCCGTGATCGCCGATTCGTCGACACTGGCAATTCCATCGACCACGTCGCCATCCGCAGGAATCACATCGCCTGCGTCACAGACGACCAGATCGTCACGTTTCAGTTCGGTGGCCGGAATGCGAATCTCGGCGCCATCACGCAACAATCGCCCGAATACCTGTGTGCGCGCACGTTTCAGGCTGTCGGCCTGCGCCTTCCCGCGCCCCTCTGCCATCGCCTCGGCAAAATTCGCAAACAGAACAGTGAACCACAGCCAAAGCGCAATCTGGCAGGCAAATGTCCACGGATCGTCGCGCATGAACGCGTTGATCACCGAAATCGTCGTCCAGATCGCCCCAATGTAGACGACAAACATGACCGGATTACGAATCTCCCGCCGCGGGGCGAGCTTGAGAAGAGCGTCGCGCGCCGCCGGGAGGAGAAGCGACCAGTTTGATGATGTGTATCGACGCCGTGCCATAGGTAACCCTAAAACGTTCGCCCCAATCCCATCAGGAAATGTTCCACTACTGGACCGAGACAAAGCGCGGGGAAGAAGGTCAGCGCTCCGACAATCAGAATCGTCCCGATCAGCAAAACGGCAAACAATGTCGTGTCTGTCTCGAAGGTCCCGGCAGTCTTTGCCGAGACTTTCTTAGCCGCCAGGCTCCCCGCGATCGCCAGGCAGGGGAGAATGACGACGAATCGGCCCAGGAGCATGCTCAGTGCCAGTGTGATGCTGAAAAACGGGGTATTGGCGTTCAATCCGGCAAACGCGCTACCGTTGTTTCCCGCCGCCGATGAGTACGCGTACAGGAGTTCCGTGAGTCCATGCGGCCCAGCATTCGCGAGGCTCGCCAGTGCGACAGGGAGAACACACGCAACTCCCGAGCCCACCAGAATCACCGCGCTCGGCGCCAGGATGGCGATGATCACCATCTGGATTTCTCTCGCCTCAATCTTCTTCCCGAGATACTCCGGCGTTCGCCCGACCATCAACCCGGCAAGGAAGACCGTCAGCAAGACATGCAACAGCATCCCGTACATCCCGGCACCCACGCCGCCAAAGACGATCTCACCGAGCATGATGTTAAACAGCGCAACCCCGCCCGCCAGCGGCGACAGGCTGGCTTGCATTGCATTCACCGAGCCATTGGATGCCGCGGTGGTTACGACCGACCACAACACGCTGTTCACAATGCCGAATCGCGTTTCCTTGCCTTCGAGATTGACAGGATCTCCCAGTATGGGATTCCTCTGATACTCGGCAATCAGCGATCCCGCCAATCCCGCCAGCAGCAGGATTAGCATCACTCCGGCAATGATCCACGCGTGCCTGCGGGCCGTGACCATCCGTCCATAGGTGAAGACCAGAGCCGCAGGGAGGAGAAGGATCGCCAGCATCTCAAGGAAGTTCGAAACCGGCGTCGGATTCTCCAGCGGATGCGCACTGTTTGCATTGAAATAACCACCGCCATTCGTGCCAAGCTGCTTGATCGCAATCTGAGAGGCGGCTGGTCCGAGTGGAATCTGTTGCGTGCCGCCCTCGACTGTATTCACCGTCACAGCAGGGGAGAGGTTCTGTACAACTCCCTCGCCCACCAGTGCGACCGCCAGGACGATGGCCAGCGGCAACAGTACGTAGACAACAGAACGTGTCAGGTCGGTCCAGAAATTCCCGATTGTCGCCGATGTCTTCCGGGCGACTCCCCGCGCCAGCGCCAGCAGGACGGCGATTCCGGTTGCCGCGCTGACAAAGTTCTGCACCGTCAGCGCCAGCATCTGCGTTCCGTAGCTCATCGTGGTCTCGCCGGCGTACGACTGCCAGTTGGTGTTCGTCATGAAACTGACGGCGGTGTTCAGCGCGAGATCCCACGGAACGTTGCCAAGTCCCTGTGGATTCAAAGGCAGCCACTTCTGTACCAGTTGCAGAACAAATACCAGGAGGAAGCCAAGGAGATTGAACCAGACAAGCGCCCACGCGTACTGTCTCCAGCGCATTTCGGCCTTCGGATCGACACCGCCCAGCCGGTACACCGTTGTTTCGATCCACGACAGCGCCGGATGCAGGAAGGTCTTCTTGCCCTCAAACACACGGGCCATATAGAAGCCCAACAGCGGGGCAAGAACTGCCAGAGCGCCAAAGTAGATCAGAATCTGAATGAGGTCACCAGACGGCATCCAGCAATCCTATTGGAACTTCTCGGGATGCAAAAGAGCGTAAGCAAGATAAACGAGCAGCCCGAACGCTGCTATCCCGGCTAGAACGAATTCGACATCCATCATTTACTCACGAGCCGGCCTGCTTCGTACCGGCAGTCAGGATTCTCCTGGCCGTTGGATCAACCGGCTTCGTAGAGAAACGAATTTCCATAGTGCTTTTACCATGCGAAAATCACATGTTGCCGCAAAGATTTCATAAAGAATGCTGATTGCTGGCCGGGAACTGTTCTGCCGCCTAGCCGGAATCAGCGGCAGTCAGCAGACTGCGAATCGATTCTTCAAGGGTTCGTGCATCCTGGTGGCGGATGTCGATCGGTTGGATTGCCAGCGTCTCCGTAGCGCAGCGAATCACCCGCATTCCCGCGAAATACCCTCCCCGCGACTGAAACACGTCGCCGGTATCACCCAGGCAGAACAACCCATGTTCACGAAGGCTGGCATCGAAATTCACGTGGAAGAATGAGCACATCTCGCCGTATCGGCGCTCGCACTGCGCCATCCAACCCATGAGTTGCTGGTCAGAGAGGTACCCGCCCCACAAAGCCTCCTCTTCCGGCACGTCAAGTACCACACTGGTGAGATATGTCGCCAGCCCCTCCGTGATCAGCATCCGTCCCATCCGCGATTGCTCCTCCCGATTCTCGAAATAGAATCCGGGTGACGCCATGTAATGCAGGGCGTGGAGTATTTCGTGAGTGAGAAAGACCTTCGCCAATCGGGCGTTGCCGTAGGTCTCGACCGGAATCCAGACGACAAACCGATCGCCCTCGCGGTATGCGTGTCCATTGGTCGTCCCATGCCCCACGAACAGGACAGTCTCAAGTTCCGAACAATCGAGCCCATGCTGTGCAAACGCGCCGTCAAGCTGTTCCAGAGTGGATCGGACCAAATCGCGATTGGCCCGCAATTCGGCCACGTTCAGATCGCGCCGGTACGGTCGCCGCTCGGACCAGAACTTGTGGTAATGCCGGAAGAGATCCGGCCTCTGTGCTTCGTATTCGCCGGTATCATCCCGCGCGACAATGGCGTCGATGTATCGGTCAACCAGGTCGCTCGTCCGCATACGGAATTGGTCCTGACTGTAGCGATACCGGTGGGCCGGACACTCTTGTCCGGCCTCCTTCACGCGCGCTTGAATTCAACAAAGAGGGGCTCACAAGCCGGCGGCGATTAGAAGTTCCGATTGTACTCACTCTCGATCCCCTCGGCACTGATCCCCGAGTCGAGATACTTGCTCTGATCGAAGCTCAGCCACCTCGGATTGGGCCGGCGGCGCGTGATGCGATGGATGTTCAGGAGGTGCCGTACCGTGATATTGTCGGTCGTGGTGTTGTTCGCCCCCGAGCCGCAACTGAGCGTAAACGACGGACTGAGCGTATTGTACATCCCGCCCAGCGCCCCGTACGTGGAGGGCATATTCACAAGAATGCGTCCCGCCTGAATCGTGCGCGAGAAATACTCGATCCGTTCGTCGGTATTCGAATAGATGACGGCCGTGTGGCCGACACCGCCGAATCGGGTGATCTCCGAGCAGCGCTCGATCGCAGTATCGAAATCCCTCTCCACATAGAACGCCAGAATCGGCGCCAGGATCTCCGCCGAGATCGGGTACTCAGGGCCGACTCCGTCAAGTTGTCCGATAAGAAGTCTCGTCCCCTCCGGCACGGTGATCCCCGCGCTCCGTGCGATCTCGGATACCGGCTGGCCGACCACACCGGCCTTCATTGTGCGCCGTTCCTGGTCGTATGCCACCGCGCCGACTTTCTCGATTTCCTCCGGATTCATGAAGTACGCGCCATGCTTCTTGAACTCGGCGATCACCGCCGCCGCCGTGTCCTGCTTAACCACGATCGCCTGCTCGCTGGCGCAGACCGTCCCATTATCGAATGTCTTCGACCGCATCACGTTTTCGACCGCAAAGCCGATGTCGGCTGTGCGCCCGATATAAACCGGCACATTGCCCGGTCCGACTCCAATCGTCGGCTTCCCCGAGCGGTATGCCTTGCGAACGGTCGAATTGGTGCCAGTCGCCAGGATGAGGGAGAGGTGGTGGTCGGACATCATCTCAGTGATCGTATCCTCCGACGCCCGATCCATGCACTGCAGGCAGTGCTCGGGTGCCCCGGCCCCACGCGCCGCCTGGTAACAAATGTCCAATGCGGCCGAGGTGCA
Source organism: bacterium (assembly GCA_021813505.1). Taxonomy (GTDB): domain Bacteria; phylum Zixibacteria; class MSB-5A5; order WJJR01; family WJJR01; genus JACRMA01. The sequence continues at coordinate 67,488 of JAKAKI010000006.1, forward strand.
CTTGCGCGCCGCCATCGCCGGACTGATGATCAGGGGATTGCGTGTCTTAAGCGCGATGAGCGCTTTGAAGATCGTTGTCGAGGTCGGATTCGTCACCGGTGTGAATCCCAGGATCGGACCGATCGACTGCGCCACTTCCTCCATGCCATTCTTGGGATCCACCGAGATCACACCGACCGTGCGCTGGTCCTTGATGTCCTCATAAACCAACTGGGTGGCGATCACATTCTTGACCACCTTGTCCTGCCAGACACCCAGCCCGGTCTCCTCGCACGCCATCTGCGCCAGGTCCACGCGGTGACCGAGCGCCGCCAGGTACGCCGCCCGGACAATCGCATCCGTCTGCTTCTGGTCAAGCTTGCGAAACTCTGCCGCCGCCGTAGTTGCCCGCTGGATGATCTCTGCCACTCGTGCCATCGTGTTGTGTGTCCTCTCCCGAATCTCGACGATCTCGCCCATGAATCTACCCGCCCGCCTGCAAGAGTTCAACAACCATGTCGCAGGGAAGGTCCGTTACCCGAATCAGGCTTTGCATTCTTCCCATCCTTCACATTCTTCCCATATTTCCCATCACTCACCGCTCCGAAATTCCCCTTGCTTTGCGACACCGTCCACCCAAATTACCCGTCAGTGACCGCGCCAGCCACGCGGTCAGATGTGTCCCGGCATTCGAGTACGGCTAAGGGGGAAGGTGCCTGATTCGCAGGCGCTGGAGGTCCTATGTACCGTCCATGGGAAAGCCGACTCCTGGTTTCCTTGATTCTTCTATCCGCGACTTCCTCATCATTGCGGGCCGAAGTCGCCCGCGGACAATTTCTGGTGCAGCCGATAGTCGGGATGGCCACCCCGCTCGGACACCTGAAGGAATTCGCGAAATCGGGCTACACCCTCGGTGTCTCGCTCCAGTACATGATGACGGATCGGTTCGCGTTGGGATTAGAAATCGGCGGAACTCGTTTCAGGGTGACGTCACGGGAACTTGTGAATTCGCCAGGACAGGTGCGGAAATTCACCTTTGCCAGGAGGCTTCTCTATAGTGCTGCGGGGATGACGTATTTCATATCGCGACATACTCACGCCAATCCCTATCTCGAAATGGGCGGTGGGTTGTACTGGGCGGATTTCAGCGAGAGCTTCTACGGGGATGCTAACTGGTGGTTCACGTATTCCCAGGATCGAAACGCCAACAGAGTCGTACCCGTGTTCAAGTTCGGCGGAGGTCTTGATTCTGAACTCAATCGGATGACCAGAGCCACGATGGGTCTGGAATACCGCCTTATCAACGATCCAAATAGCTCAGGATTCCTACGGTACTGGAACTTGCACGTTGGACTGAGCTTCCAATTCAGGCCGGCCCATTCGTTGGATTGAGGAGCCAGAGATTTTCTTTCCGTGGACACAACCGGGAGATCTGAAGGTCGGTAATACACTAGCCAGCGAGGCGAATCTATGAACCGAGTATTGTGGGTTGTGCTGCTCGTCGCCGCAATCCTGGTGACCCATCCGTTGGACGCGAGCGCCCGTGTCGGCAACGGCTGCCTCCTGCTTTCCCCCGGATTTGGGGCTGCTGTGCCGCTCAGCAAGTTCAGAGATGACATTCGCGCCGGGTATACTTCGGGCCTTTCTCTGGACTACATGATTTCCGAGCACGCTGCGCTCGGGGTCGAACTGAGCGGGACCCGGTTCAAGCCCGCGGTACATGAAGTGCGCTCAGACTTCTTTGATGGGCAGCCCCAAAAGCTGCTCGTCCGGGACTCGTGGAAGCTGGTTCAGTACGGCATCCACGCCCGAATGTACGTGGCACGGGCAAAGGCACCCAACCCGTTTGTGGAAGGTGGAATCTGCGCCACGTCCGCAATCTTCGGCCAGGCCGGTATGTTCGGCCCTTCTGAGCGCGTGGGGACGGTGCTCGGATTCAAGCTCGGGGTCGGGTTCGACCTTTATATCAGCAACTTCGTGAGTGGTTTGATAACTGTCACTTACCGCACGTTCAATTGGTCCAACGAGGAGACGTACCGCTTCTGGACTGCTCGCTTCGGCCTGGCCTTCCAATTCCGCCCAATCTGACCAGAAAGCCCCCTGACCCTGATCCAATGTCTGCTTGCAAAGATCGCCAGGAGTTGTCTTTTTATGTGCGCATTCGGAAAGCAATCAGTCCACACACCACCGGATGCAGGAAGGATCCATCATGAATCCGAGAACGCTGATCGCTGCCATCGCCGTGACCGCACTGTTGCTGCCAATTCCTGCCTTGGGCGCGCAAGGCCGAATCGTCGATACCACAATCGCCGCTCCCTCGCTGGCCAACAATCTGTACGAATTGCCCGCGCAGCAGCCGGTGGCGGTCTATCTGCCACCCTCATATGACAGCTCGAGCAATCGCTACCCCGTTGTCTACTTCCTTACCGGCTTCGGCGACCCGCTCTACTACTTCACCGCATGGTCCGTCTATCAGGGCTTCAGCCTCCGGCGGAGCATGGACACGCTCATCGCCCAGGGGAAAATCAAGGAGATGATCGTTGTCATACCCAATGGTCGCAACTTCATGATGGGATCATTCTACGCCAACTCACCGGTGACCGGGAACTGGGAGGATTTCATCACCAAAGATCTGGTGAGTGCGATCGACACGCGCTTCCGGACGATTCCCGAACCCGAATCCCGCGGGATCGGCGGCCACTCGATGGGTGGGTACGGCGCGATTCACATGGGGATGTGCCACCCTGACGTCTTTGGTGGTGTCTACGCGCTCAGTCCCGGTCTTGCCGCCCCCGGTGGCATCGAGAAGGCGATGGGGTTTGCCAACCCGAAGATCCTCGACAAACGCCTGGCGGAGATGGAGCAGTTCGCCGCACTGCCGGAGTTGCGCGCACGGACGGCATTCATCTCCCATATCAATTATCTCCTCGATGCCGGTGACTACGATGCGGTATTCTCCTATGCCTACGGTGCGGTGTTTTCACCGGATCCTCATGGCAGAGTCCCCTTCATCGACTTCCCATTCACGCGGACTGGACAGGAAATCGCGAAGAAGCCGGAGGCCATGCGGAACTACGAGCGCGGGTTTGGGGATTTGGCCGAAAAGATCACGCAATACCGCGGGAACATGCTCAAGCTTAAATGCTTTGGCATCGACATCGGCACACAGGAAGAGAACGCCTGGATCCTTGAGGGCTGCGGCTACTTCGCAACACTTCTCGATAGCGCAAGTGTGCCCCACCAACTCGTCAGGTTCGAGGGGTCGCACAACAGTCACATTCGGGTGGGCATTGAGGAGCATCTGCTTCCTGCGTTTTCAAGAACGCTTGAGTTTGATCGATGATGGCACCTGAGCGGGTCTGGAGACTCCGGACGGTCCGGAGAGCCGGGCGCGCCCACGCGGCGGAGATTTCGGGAGGCCGGACTTTTCTGTCTGGCCTCTGAGTCCTCAATGACAGGGGTTCTTCAGCGCATTCGGTGATCCGTGAGATGACCTGGCACGCCGCCTCTTGATTCCTCTTTCCCCGCCCTCCCAATCCCGATACATTCGCCCGGCGGAGCAGGTGGATTCCCGACAGACGCGGTCCCCAATCGCCGGATCGTGCTGGAAAGGGCCGCCGCCGACGCGTGCAGGTGCGCATGACGCTAAGACCCGAACGATTCCTCAGACAGCTCCCGCACGATATTAGTCTCTGGCTCTTCTGCGTGGGGCTTCTGGCCGTCCACCGTCTTGTATTCCTGTATATCTATCGCAGCGAACTCGAGCCCATCACCACCACCGGCTCCGTCATCATTGCCCTGGTCACTGGCGCCCGCTTCGACGCTGTCGTCGCCTCGGTGCTGATCCTCCCGTCATTCGCACTGGCGGTGATCTGCATCCTGGCCCAGTGGGAAACGGCAGCGGCCCGGACACGGCTCATTCTGGCTGTCGCGTTTGCACTGTTCACCCCTCTCTTGTGTACCGTGAGTCTGGGATACTACAAGGAATTCCACGATCTCTTTGGCCCGACTGCGTTTGGTATCTACTACGACGACGCCGGCGCGGTGATGAAGGACATCGGCAAGGAGTTCAACATTGTTCCCATTCTGCTGGGAACGTTTTCGGTTGCGATCGTTGCCCAATGGCTGATACGCCGCATTCTCCGGTCGCGATACCTCTGGATCAAGACCGGTGAGCCAGTGTTCCCCCGCGTCGTGCAACTGGCCATTCTGGCCGGTTCCGTTACCGTCCTGCTGGGGTCCTTCTTTTTGTCCCCCCGCGCGGCGACTCCCGAGAACCCCGGCTCCGAACCGGTGCGCGACGAGTTTCTGAGCAAGACGATGGTCAACCCGTACATCGCCGCACGCAATGCGCTGGCCCAGCACTTCCAGCTCGCAGAGGAAGGCGGCATAAAGAAATTCCTGCCCGACGGAGACATCCGCACGGCGCTGCGTATTCTCGATCCCGAACGTCGAGGCTGCGACGATCTCGACAGTTGTATCACGCGCCGCGCCGCCGGTCCCAAGGGCACGATCCCGCGCCACATCCTTATCGTGGTAGGGGAGACCTACGACATGTGGCCGCGCCTCCCCAAGTACGCCTCGCTCCGTCTCACCGAACACGTCCAGGCACTGGCCGACTCCGGCATTTATCTCACGAGCTTCCTGCCTGCCTCCGATGGCACCATGCTCTCGCTCAACACGATTATCACCGGCCTGGCCGACGCTGGCTTGGTGACAAACTACCAGCAGGCATCGGCGCAGCCGTATCCGAGTTCCCTCCCCGAAACCTTCAAACGGCTCGGCTACCGGACGTCATTGTATTATGGCGGATTTCTCACCTGGCAACGAATCGGCCTGTTCTCCAAAGCCCAAGGGTTCGAGCATGTCTACGGCGCGAACGATATACCGCACGCCACTGCGGCCAACGAATGGGGCGTTGATGATCAGTACCTGTATGATTTCATCCTCAAGACCATCAGCGACACGACGCCGACATTCAGCCTGATCATGACCACGACATACCATCCGCCGTTCAGTGTCGACGTCTACGGCAAAGGCTACCCGGTCAGGGAAGTCCCGGAGAATTTGCGCGCAGTCTGGGGGAACACGGTCACGCTCGAGATGCTCGGCCATCAATGGTGGGCCGATCTCTGTATGGCGAACTTTGTCCGCAGTGCTACCCAGGCGCTTCCAAATTCGGTGTTCGCGATTACAGGCGATCACTCCCATCGCAAATTCATCAACCGCCGTCCCGAGTATTATGAACGCACCGCTGTGCCGCTGATCCTGTACGGCCCTTCGGTGCTTTCGCACTTGTCCCTCCCCGTCAATGCCGCCGGCAGCCACATCGACATCGGCACCACATTGATCGAACTCGCGGCGCCGGCCGGCTTCGCCTATCAATCACTGGGCCAGGACCTGCTGAGTCAGAAGAGCCGCTTCGTGGGCATTGGCCGCGACAACATGATCACGCCCACCTTCGAAGTGGAACTGGATGATCTTCCGAAAGTCCACCAGCTCCCGCAACATGCCGTCCCATCCGTCGCGCCAGACATTACCACACTCAAAGAAATCCACAACGCGATCCACGCCATTTCCTGGTGGCGCATCCGCCACGGCGCCAAACTCCCTCCCGAGACCCAGGCCCAGCGCTAATCCGCCAGCAATGAGATTCATCGCGTTCGGTAGGGGCGGCCCTGTGTTGTGGCCGCCCGGTCCCGGCGCGCGGCGGGTATGCGGCCACACAGGGCCCGACGGACGATGGCTTCTCCAAAAAACCAAAAGGGGCGCCAACCGGCGCCCCTCTCTTCGAATCATGTCACATTACGATTACTACAGACACGGATCCACCGCGCTTGGCCCGCCACTGAACGCTGTCGCGATCTCATAGATCACGTCGAACACATCCGTCAGGCCATCGTTGTTGACATCTCCACGCTTCCTGGGGCACAAGGGATCCTGGGGATCGGGATCGCCGCTGAATGCAATTGCGATCAACGCAATCACGTCATACACCTCAACTGTTCCACTCGCGTCAATATCAACCTGAAAGGGAAAGAAGCAGGGGCATGGTCCGCCCTTGAGACCATTGAACCCTGCGGAAGCACCCGACGAGAATCCGCTGGAGCCCGGAGAACTTCCATTCCCGCCCATACCGGGGAATCCCTGGATGGCATTTCCGGGAAGACCGCCGAATCCGTAGCCGCCCACTGACGCACCCATTCCGCTTCACGTGGCGGTTTGGGGAGTGGTTGAGAAACCGAAGCATCTGGAGACGAGAGCGCGGACAGGCATGTCAGCGCGACTGTGAGGCAGGAACTTCCATGACCAAGAGTGGGACAGACACTCTTGCCTGCCCGGCTTTTCAACAATCCCTATTCAAGGAGGCCCCTGTGGCCGCAGAGCAAGTTTGAGTCAGCTCTAATCGGAAGACTGGCAAGCCAGGATCAGTGTAATGAAATGCAACACCGTACGTTAGGCCCAGCGCTTGAGCGCCTCGCCAACCCCACATTTGCCTTGACATTAGCCCAAATCTCCGTAGGTTGGGGCGGCCATGAAGATCGATTTTGCGACATGGCCGGACGGTACCACCGTCACCGACTTCGCCGAAACGCCCGAATCGCTGGAACTTTCCAGTGATATGAATCGTTTCGATGACGACGTCAATGTGACGGTGACCGTTCACAAAACCGAGGACGAGGCCATCGTCGAAGGCCGTCTGGCTGCACGGGCAAGGTCAACGTGTGTCCGGTGTTTGGAGGAATTCGACGTTGCCATCGAGGAGGAATTTCGGCGCATCGGGAGATTGGTCCCGGTCGCAAATGTCAGCGAAGACACCGGTGATCCCGATTATCTGTTCCTCCCGGCCAATGAGCCGGTTTGGGATTTGAATACGGTGGTGCGCGAAATCATCCTGCTGGCGATCCCGGAGAATCCGGTCTGTACGGAAGATTGCCGGGGGTTGTGCCCCAAATGCGGAGAGAACTTGAATCTGAAACGATGCGGCTGTGAACAGCCCAAAGGCGACGGCCCGCTGGCTAAATTGAAGGACATACTCGCCCAAAAGACCAAACCATGAGGCAGGACCACTGACGCGTCTGGCCCTGTGTTCATGTCCACGACGTGTATAATCCAGAAGGACGGTTACGATGCCACTTCCCAAAAGACGACACTCCCATACCCGCGGCGCGAAACGGCGCACTCACTGGAAACTGACGGCGCCGGCATTGTCGGAGTGTCCGCATTGCCACAGTATGAAACTCCCCCACCACGTGTGCCCGCATTGCGGGTTCTATCGTGACCGGGAAGTCATGTCTCCCAAGGTGAGCTGACCGCTCCCAGGTGGAAATTGCCAGGCGACGTGGCCGCCAAGGGTGCAAGGATGGTAGACTGATCCATGGCTGAAAACGTAAGAACAGTTATCGTGGACGCGATGGGCGGCGATCATGGCCCATCGGTCTGTGTCTCCGGCGCTGTTCAGGCAATTACGGAACGTGACGAAGCGCTGAACATCATCCTCGTGGGCGATGAGGCCCAAATCCGCGCCGAAATCCAAAAGCACCATCTCAACGGCCACGGTGCCAACATCGAGGTCGTTCACGCCGCAGATGTTGTGCACATGCACGATGCCGCCACCGATGGCATGCGCAAGAAAGACAGCTCGATTAGCGTTGCCACCCGTCTGCACAAAGAGGGCAGAGGCGACGCGGTCGTCTCCACCGGTCATACCGGGGCGTTCATGGCCGCAGGTCTGGCCAATCTCGGACGGCTTCCCGGCGTGTCACGCCCGGCCATCGCCTGCCTGTTCCCCAGCGAACAGGGCAAGACGCTCGTTCTCGACGTCGGTGCCAACCCGGTGTGCAAGCCGCAGAATCTCGTCGAGTTCGGCATTATGGGCTCGGTGTATGCCCACGAGGTCATGGGGGTCGAGTCCCCGCGTGTCGGACTTCTCTCCAACGGCGAGGAACCATCGAAGGGCACCGAACTGACCATCAACTCCCACCGCATCTTCCAGATGTGTAAGCTGAATTTCATCGGCAACATCGAAGGACGCGACATCCTGCGCGGGCGTGCCGATGTGGTCGTCTGCGACGGCTTCGTCGGTAACATCATGCTCAAGTTCGCGGAATCCCTGCAGGGGTTTCTGACCAATGCAGTCCGTCGCCAGATCTCTTCGAACAAGTTCTCGCACCTGGGGGCGATCCTCATGGGACCGTTCCTCCGGCGCATGAAAAAGACGTTCGACTACGCCGAATACGGTGGTGCACCGCTGTTGGGACTCGCCGGGGTTTGTACAGTGTGCCATGGATCGTCATCACCAAAGGCAATCCGGAATGCCATCTGGGCCGCGAAGCAGGGCGTGGACCATCACATCAACGAGCAAATTGCCGCCGCTTTGAGTCAGGGCACACCCTCCCTGTCGGAGGAATAACTTCATGCATACAGCGATCATCAGCGGGACCGGACGGTACTCGCCGGAAAAGGTACTAACCAATGCTGATTTCGAGCGCATCGTGGACACCTCAGATGAATGGATCGTGACCCGCACCGGCATCCGGGAACGGCACGTCCTCAATGGCAGCGGTGAATTCAGCGGCTCCGACATGGCGACCAGCGCCGCCAGGGTCGCTTTGGCCGATGCGAAACTGGCCCCCACCGATCTTGATGCGATCATTGTTGCAACGGTGACTCCGGACTACCGCCTCCCCGCCACCTCGACCATCGTGCAGAACAAACTGGGAGCAGGGAAGACCGCGGTCATGGACCTGGTGGCCGCCTGCGCCGGATTCATCTACGGCCTCTCGGTGGCGCGTGCCTTCATCGTGTCGGGGATGTATCGCAACGTGCTCGTCGTCGGCGTCGAACACCTGACCTCAATCACCAATTATGCCGACCGCAACACCTGCGTACTATTCGGCGATGGCGCCGGTGCGGTGATTGTTTCCCGTGGCACCAGCGACGATTCCGAACGAGGGATCCTCTCCACTTTTCTGGCCGGCGATGGCCAGTACAAGGACTTGTTGCATATCCCCTTGGGCGGGTCCAAAGTACCGCTGACGCCCGAAACCGTGAATGATCCCGGACGCTACATCTACATGGATGGCCGCGAGATCTTCAAACTGGCGGTGAAGGAAATGGCCGATGCCTCGGAGCGCGTGCTGGCCGAAGCGGGTGTCTCACCCGAGCAGATCGATATGGTGATTCCCCATCAGGCGAATTCGCGCATCATCGAAGCGCTGACCAAACGCCTGCGTGTCGATCCCAGTCATGTCTACAAGAATATCGAGCGGTACGGAAACACGTCATCGGCCTCGGTGCCGATCGCACTCGATGAAGCCCGCCGCGCCGGGGTGGTGCGCAAGGGTTCAACAGTCCTCTCGGTGGCGTTTGGCGGCGGTCTCACGTGGGGCGCCGCGTTGTATCGCTTATAAAACCGATCAATCCCAAACCCTGTGAATTCCTTGACTCGAATTGGATGCGGGACAGGCGACACCAGGAGCACGACCTCTGCCTGGCCAGTCTACTTACACTGTTCACACGATAGAATGAAACTCCCTGCCAACCAGGATACGGCATGACTCACACAGCACTTCTTTTTCCCGGACAGGCCTCCCAATACGTCGGTATGGGGCGCGACCTTTGCGATCGCTTTCCCATTGCGGCCGCGATGTACAAAACGGCGAATGACATCCTCGGATATGATATCGCACGCCTCTCGTTCGAAGGTCCGGCCGAGGAACTGGTGCAAACCGCCAACACCCAACCGGCGATCTTCATCCATTCCTGCATTGCCTTCCGTCTGGCCGTGGAGCGCGGCCTGGCATTCGATGTTGCCGCCGGACACTCACTCGGGGAGTACAGTGCTCTGGTCGCCTGCGGCGTGCTCTCTTTTGAAGATGCCCTGTTGGGGGTCAAGCATCGCGCACGATTTATGCAGGATGCGTGCGAGGCCAACCCCGGAACAATGGCCGCGGTGCTCGGCATGGACTTCGACGGTGTGATCAAAGTCTGCCTCGAAGCATCTGCCTCCGGTGTGGTCGTCGCCGCCAATTACAATGCGGCGAATCAAATCGCCATCTCCGGCTCGCTCGAGGGAGTAAAAGCCGCCTCGGCGTTGGCGTCGGCGGCCGGAGCCAAACGGGTGATCCCGCTTGCGGTCGGCGGCGCCTTCCACTCGCCGCTGATGAAACCATCCCCAGAACTGCTCACGCCGATACTCGATCAACTGACGTTTTCGAATGCGCGTGTTCCAGTCATCATCAATGTTACGGCGCAACCGACGTCCGACGCCGGCGAAATCAAGCGCCGCCTGATCGACCAATTGACGGCACCGGTGATGTGGTACCCGACCATGCAGCGCATGTCCGAGATGGGGATCACCCGCGCCATTGAAATGGGCCCCAAAAAAGTTCTCTGTGGTCTGGCCAAGGGCAACCTGGCCAACGCTGTTCTCGACTCACTCGATACCGTGGCTGATTTCGAACGCGTGTGGAGCCAGCCCGAAGCGGTCGCGCAAAACTGAGTCCCGTCTAACCGTCCTGATCCGGGAGGAGCCAATGGGCGCTGATACCGAAGTTTCCTCCGTTCCGCAGGTGACCCCCGCGGGCCAACTCCGATCCACACCACCGGCCCAATCACGCGTTGCGCTGATTACTGGCGGCGCCAAGGGCATCGGTGCCGCGATTGCCGCACGGTTGGCGCGCGACGGCCATCGTGTTGCCGTCATCGGACGTGACCGCGCGGCCCTCGACCGGCAATCAGCTCTGCTTTCGGAAAACGGACTCAATGTGTTCGCGGTGGCCGCAGATCTGGCTGACCCGGCCTCGCCTGATCTTGTGGCCAAGGCCGTGGAGGAGCACTGGGGGCCAATCGAAATCCTCATCAACAACGCCGGCTTCACCCGCGATGGATTGTTTGTCCGAATGAGCACCGAGGACTTCAATTCCGTGCTTTCGGTGAACCTGACCGCCGCCTTCGCGCTCTCCAAACGCTGTGCCCGCTCGATGATGAAGGCGCACTGGGGACGAATCGTTAATGTCAGTTCCATCGTGGGGATCACGGGCAACGCCGGGCAGGCCAACTATGTTGCCTCCAAGGCCGGCCTGATCGGACTCACGAAATCTCTGGCCCTTGAATTGGCACCCCGCCAAGTCACCGTCAACGCCATCGCCCCCGGCTTTATCGATACCGACATGACCGCCGGTCTGCCCGCGGAGTTGAAGGAGAACTACAGAACGCGCATCCCGCTCGGACGTTTCGGCACCCCGGAGGACGTCGCCGGCATCGTGGCGTTCCTCTGTTCACCCGATGCAGCGTACATCACCGGCCAAACCTTCCGGGTCGACGGCGGCATGGTTCTTGCATGATTCCCATTCTCCCCACATCTCCCATTGGCAAGGCCTTGTCAGCCAAGGACAAAGCCATGTTGATTTTAGTTGCCCCCGCGAACGTTTTGTGGTTTACTCGGTCTGCCCCCTGGCGGGGGACAAGGACGTTTATTCACTTTATCCGGTAAGGGGAGGGTCTTCCATGTCGTCGGTAGCCGAACGAGTAAAGAAAATCATTGTGGAGCAACTGGGTGTGAATGCTGAACAGGTCACCGATGAAGCATCGTTTATTGACGATCTGGGGGCCGATTCTCTGGATACCGTCGAATTGGTGATGGCTCTCGAAGAGGAATTCGGCCTGGAAATCCCCGATGAGGATGCTGAGAAGATCTCTACCGTGAAAACCGCCATCGATTACATCGAGAAAAAGGGTGTCAGCTGAGCCCCGCCTCGCACCTCCCGGGACAAGGCCGGTCGAAGGACCGTAAACGACTATGACCCTATATCGTAGCAACGGCCGGCCACGACATCGCGTTGTGGTTACGGGCATGGGAGTACTGACCCCCATCGGCAATTCCGTGCCACTCTACTGGGAAGGGCTCCTCGCCGGACGTTCTGGCGCCGGGCAGATCTCCCGTTTCGACGTCACCCAGTATCCGACGCGAATCGCATGTGAGGTCAAGGATTTCGATCCTCTGACCGTTGCCGAAAAGAAAGAAGCGCGCCGCATGGACCGCGCAGAGCTGCTGGCGTTGGGTGCAGCCCACGAAGCGGTCTCGCAGGCGGCGCTGAATCTCGATACGCTCAATCGCGAACGGTGCGGCGTGGTCATCGGTTCCGGAATCGGCGGAATCGAAACGTTTGAAAACCAGCACCGGACCCTGATGAACCAGGGACCGGGACGGGTCTCGCCGTTTTTTATTCCGATGATGATCATCGACATGTGCGCCGGGCTCGTATCTTTGCACTACGGTTTCAAAGGCCCCAACTACGCCACCGTCTCGGCCTGCGCATCCTCTGCACATGCAATCGCCGACGCCGCCCGGATCATTGAGCGCGGCGACGCGGATTTGATGATCACCGGCGGCGCCGAAGCGACCATCACGCCGGCCTCTCTCGCGGGGTTCTGCTCCGCCAGGGCGATGTCAACGCGCAACGATGACCCCACCAAGGCCTCCCGCCCCTTTGACCTTAATCGCGATGGCTTTGTCATGGGTGAAGGCGCCGGAATCCTCATTCTCGAATCACTCGACCACGCGATCAAACGTGGCGCCACGATCCTGGGCGAGATCCTCGGCTCCGGAATGTCCGCCGATGCCTACCACATCACCGCTCCGGCCCCTCAGGGGGAGGGCGCCGCGCGCTCGATGCGTGCCGCGCTGAATGACTCCGGCATCAAAGCCACCGACGTGGATTATGTAAACACGCACGGAACTTCGACCGATCTTGGCGACGTTTGCGAGACAGAAGCCATTCATTCGGTCTTTGGAGAGCACAGCACAAAATTGGTTGCCAATTCGACAAAGTCGATGATCGGTCACCTGTTGGGTGCCGCCGGGGGCGTCGAATTGATTGCCTGCATCAAGACAATGCAGACCGGGAAGATTCATCCGACCATTAATCTGGAGACACCGGATCCGAAGTGCGACCTGAACTATACGCCGAATAAGGCGGCCGAACGGCCTGTCCGTATCGCCATCTCGAATTCATTCGGCTTTGGCGGCCATAATGCAACGGTTGTGGCGGCCCGATTCGAAGAAAACGGCATCGGCTGAGAGCGCGAGCCGTATACACATAAATCGGGAATCGAGATTCCCGAGCCGGAACGACGAGCGACGAGCGTTTCCCAGGTGAAGATCGATCTGGGCTTTGGATTTCCAGAGTACAGATAGGCCTTCATTCTCTCCCTCACCAAACGCTCTCCCCAAAAGTCCGCCCGGCGACACAGACGGAGGACGTAATGGGTTTCTGGTCACGACTGTTTCGACGAACTCACGTCGAACCATCCGGGGCGGGGATTGCCGGCGATTACATCCTGGGGTACCGCTTCCAGGATCCGCGGCTGCTCCAAGAGGCGCTGACACACCGCTCCTATGCCAATTCGGTCAACATGACACCGACCTACGAGCGCTTGGAATTCCTCGGAGATTCGGTGCTCGGGCTTCTCGTAGCACGCTACCTCTTTGAGCAGCACCCGCAATTCACCGAAGGCGATCTTACAAAAGCGAAAGCCGCACTCGTCAATTTGAAAACCCTCGGCAGTGTGGCGCGCCGTGAGAATCTCGGGCGCTATATCCTTCTGTCTCCGGAGGAAGAGCGCGCCGGAGGACGCCGCCGTTCGTCGATCCTCTCCGATGTCCTCGAAGCGGTGATCGGCGCCGTGTACCTCGATGGGGGTATCGACGCGGCCACCGCCCTCATTGACCGCGTGCTGATCAAGAACTTCGACGCGAGCGATTCCAAGCTGCTGAATGCCAATTTCAAGGGTGACCTGCTGGAATTGCTGCAAGGAGAGGGGCAGGGCCTGCCGCGCTACGAAGTCGTCAACGAAACCGGCCCCGATCACGAGAAGGTCTTTACTGTTGCCGTTTATGCCAACGGACGCGAAGTTGGCCGTGGCATGGGTCCGAACAAGAAAGACGCCGAGCAGAAAGCAGCCCGTGAGGCGCTGACTGTGCTGGGCCGGAATGAGTCACAGGCTCCCGTTGCGGAAAGGACGCCGAATCGATGAATATCGTGGTCTGCATCAAACAGGTTCCCGAAATCGCGCTGGTGCGCGTCGAAGAATCCAGCGGCGTCATCTTGCCGGATGGCCCCGGCGGCATGAATCCATTCGATGAGTACGCCGTCGAAGAAGCGCTTCGTCTGAAGGAAAAGCATGCCGGCACCGTGACCGTTATGGGTTGCGGTGGTGAGACCGCTGTTGCCGGACTTCGGGATGCGATCGCTCTGGGAGCCGACCGCGCAATCTTGCTGATCGATTCCGCCTTCGAAGGCTCCGATGGCGTTGCCATCGGTTCGATCCTGGCAGCGGGAGTGCGCAAGATTGGCGCTGTGGACCTGTGTTTGTTCGGCAAGAATGCCGTCGATACCGACCGCTCCGTCGTTCCCGGCGCAACCGCCGGCAAACTCGGCTGGGCTCAGGTGCTTTTCGTGAAGAAGATCGAGTCGGTTGAGCCAGGAAAACTCACCGTAGCCCGGATGACCGAAGATGGATTCGACCGCGTCGCCACTCAGCTTCCCGCCGTCATCAGCGTGGTCAAAGAGATCAACGAACCCCGTTTACCCTCGCTAAAGGGCAAGATGAAGTCTAAGAGCGCCCCGATCGACCGGTGGGGAGCGTCCGACATTGGCATCGATCCCGCGACTGTCGGCGCCAACTCTCTGGTGCGCGCGACCGGCGTCAAGGCGCCGCCGCCACGCAAACGTGGCGCACGTCTTGAAGGCGATCCCGCCGC
>JAKAKI010000006.1:82333-96936 GCA_021813505.1 bacterium
GTCCCGGTGTCAGCATGCACGGGCAACACAATGCGCGGCAGTCTCCTGGAAGACAGATTTTCGCCCGTATTGAATTCTTGCCGATCATCACTGAATTCCTGCCGATTTGGGCCGATCCAGATTAGCGGATACCGGCCCATGCCCACGCGCAATAATGCCATGTTGCGCGGGGGAGCAGCCATGACCGATGCCGTTACGGCACGCAAAGAGAGGAGTTCAGAAATGGAATCACGCCAGGAGATCGACAAGGCGATCGGCGCCCACGGTATGTGGAAGACCCGCCTTAGCCAGGCGGTCGACAAAGGCAAAATCGACACGCCTCCCGGCATAATTCGCCAAAACAATCAGTGTGACTTCGGCAAGTGGCTCCAGGGGCCTACCATTACGCCCCAGGACAAGGCATCTCAGCACTATAAGACCGTGAACTCGCTTCACACACAGTTCCATCAGGTGGCCGCCCAAGTCGCGGAGGCCGCTCTTTCTGGAAAGAAGACCGAAGCCCAGAACCTTCTCGGGACCAACGGGGAATTCACCAAGATCTCCTCAAAGCTGACCGCCGCAATGATGGAGTGGAAAAAAGCCCAGAATCTGGTTCCGACGCACTAATCGACACCATCGCACGGACACCCCTGATCGGGCCGGGAATGATTCCGAAATTGGAGTTCCCGGCCCGAAGTGTATTCCGACCGGTGCGGTGGTCTTACATACGCCCCCGAACGATCAATGGCTCCTGATCTGTCAATCGCTCCCGTAACCCGGCCACCTTCCAATTGACTACCTGCTTTGCCACTTATATCTTTTAAGGTCTGTCCCCGCGAACAGCGGAGGAAAGGAGCGCACAGTGAAAGAAGTAACGGTGGAGAACATCAGGAATATCGCGTTGCTCGGGCATGGCGGTACCGGAAAGACATCGTTGTGCGAGGCGATGCTGATGGCGGGGGGCGTGGTCGGACGAATGGGCAAGGTCGACGACGGATCCACCACCACTGATTACTCTGAAGAAGAGATCGCGCGCAAGATCTCGATTGCGCTCGCGTTGGCGCATCTGGAGTGGAAGACCCGCAAGATCAACATCGTCGATACTCCTGGGTACTCCGACTTCGCGGGTGACGTCGCTGGTGGCCTGCGGGCCGCCGACCTTGCGGTCTGCCTCCTCAACGCCCCCGCCGGCGTGGAGGTTGGCGCCGAATTGACCCTCGAACGCCTCGATTCCGGCAACCTGCCGCGAGTCTTTTTCATCAACAAAATGGATAAGGAGCACGCCGACTTCTCGAAGATGATGTGGGCGCTCGGCGAACGGTATGGTGTCAAGGCCGTGGCCGTCCAGTGGCCGGTCGGCACCGCCGCCGAATTCAAGGGTATCATCGATCTCATCAAGATGAAGGCTTACGCATTCGACGCAACCGGCAAGGCCACCGATCTCGCCATCCCCGATGACGTGCGTGCCACCGCCGCCGATGCCCGTACCCGTATGGTCGAGGCTGCCGCCGAAGCCGACGATTCACTGCTGGAGAAGTTCTTTGAGAGCGGCGAGCTTTCGGAAGAAGAATTGCAGCGCGGCCTGCGCAAGGGTGTCGTCGATGGCAAACTCTTCCCGGTGCTGCTCGGCACCGCCTCCACCGCCGCCGGGGCCCGCCTGCTTCTGGACTTCGTCGATCAGTTCGGGCCATCACCTCTGGACCGGCCCGCAGTAAAGGGGAATATTCCCGGTGGCGAAGCGGAAGTCGTCCGTGGGCACGACCCCAACGCCCCGTTTTGCGCCTTGGTATTTAAGACCGTTTCCGAACCTCACGTGGGCGAGCTTTCTCTGCTCAAGGTCATTTCCGGACGGATCAAACCCGGTGACGAAGCACTCAACTCCGGCCGCAGCGAGACCGAACGCATCGGCCAGCTCTTTGCCTTGAACGGCAAGCAACGCCAGGAGATCGGGGAACTGTGCGCCGGCGACATCGGCGCCACGGTGAAACTCCGCACCACGCACACCGGCGATACCTTGTGCGACAAGAAAGCGCCCGTGCTTCTGCACCCCATCGCATTCCCCGAGCCCATTCTCGACATGGCTGTCAAGCCGGTTTCCAAGAATGACGAGGAGCGAATGGTGACCGGGCTCGTCCGTTTGCACGAAGAGGATCCGACCTTCTTCCACAAGGTCCATCCTGATATCCGCCAGACCATCCTCTACGGGCAGGGCGAACTGCACTTCGACGTCGTGACCAGCAAACTCAAAAAGCGCTATAACGTGGACGTTACGCTCGAAAAGCCGCGCATCCCATATCGCGAAACACTGACCGGTAAGACCGAGATCGAATACAAGCACAAGAAACAAACCGGCGGACGCGGCCAGTTCGGACACGTCTTCCTGCGTATCGAGCCGCGAGCCCGCGGCGCCGGTTTCGAATTCGCCGACGAAATCAAAGGCGGCGTGATCCCCGCCAAGTTCATCCCCTCCGTGGAAAAAGGCGTGGTCGAAGCGATGATCGAAGGTGGCCTCTCAGGCCATCCGGTCGTCGACGTGCGCGTGGCCGTTTATTACGGCTCGTACCACACCGTCGATTCGTCGGATATGGCCTTCAAGATCGCTGGCATGATGGGATTCAAGGAAGGGTTCCTGAAATGCGGCCCGGTGATGCTTGAACCGATCTACGAACTCGAAATCAAAGTACCCGATGACTTCACCGGCGACGTGATGGGTGATATGTCCAGCCGCCGCGGCCGTGTGCTGGGAATGGATCCCGATGGCCACTGGCAGAAGATCAAAGCCCAGGCCCCGCTCGCGGAACTGTACAAGTACTCAACAGTTCTTCGCTCACTGACTCAGGGCCGCGGAATCTACTCGCGCAAATTCTCCCACTTCGAGGAAGTCCCGCGCGAAATCGCCAGCAAAGTCATCGACGAGGCCAAAGCAGCAAAGAAGGCCGCCGAGGAATAGAGCCGACGGCGATTTGTTTCCTGGGTCCAGTAGAACTCACGTGTGCCACTGACTGAAGTCAGTGGCACGTTTGTTGTGGTGAGCCCCGGAGGGGCGAATGAAAATAGCCCAGGGTGCCAGAGACTGTTGAAGAACCAAGTTCTCCGGCAGGGTGCCACCGACAAGCGGATTCTCCGCCTCTTTGGAGAGGCTGCTTGTCCGTGGCACCGAAAGCATCAGGCTTTCCACTCAACTGATGGCGGTACTCGAACACTTCTCTTGCGGTGTGTAATATCTGCCGCGGCAGCCGCCAACGGCGTGCTGGATATCACGAGCCCCACGTCCTGCGCTAAACGATTGACCCGCGGCGACCTTCTTCGGTACAATTGCTTCGAGGGCGGCTAATCGCTCCGAGATGAGACTTCCATGAAACACGCCGACTTCGTCCATCTGCACAACCACAGCCAGTTCTCGCTTCTGGATGGCGCCTGTCGGATCAATGACATGGTCGAGCGCGCGGTCGAGTTCAAAATGCCCGCGCTCGCTCTGACCGATCACGGCAATCTCTTTGGCGCGGTGGAGTTCTACACGAAGTGTCTGGCCAAGGGCATTGTCCCGATCATCGGATGTGAGACTTATGTTGCGCCACAGGGACGCGGCTTCAAACAAAGTGTACCGGGAGCCCCCGACGGCGGATTCCACCTGATCCTGCTTGCGAAGAACATCACCGGCTACAAGAATCTGGTAAAACTCGTCAGTCAGGCATACCTCGAAGGATTCTACCATCGTCCCCGGATCGACTTCGAATTGCTGCGTGACCACGCCGAAGGCCTGATTGCCACCTCGGCCTGCGCACAAGGGGAGGTCGAGCAGGCGTTGCTCAATGGACGGCCCGCCGAGGCGGAGCAGGCAGCCCGCCGGTATCTCGATCTGTTCGGTCCCGAGAATTATTACCTCGAAATCCAAGATCACAACATCGAAGTCGAGGATCGTGCCCGCCCCGGCGTCGTTGCTCTGGCAAAGAAACTCGGCGTAAATCTGGTCGCCACCAACGACTGCCATTACCTGCTGCGAACCCACGCCCCGGCGCACGAAGCCCTGTTGTGCATCCAAACCGGCAAGACGCTCAACGACACTGAGCGCATGCGCTACAGCACCGAGGAGCTCTACTTCAAATCCGTCGACGAGATGAAGAGTCTTTTCGCCGCAACTCCGGAGGCTATCGAAAACACGCTGCGCATCGCGGAAGCCTGCCGGCTCGAATTGGATTTGAAGACGCTCTATCTGCCGGAGTTTCCCATCGCGGAGGGGTTCAGCTCGCGCGATGAGTACCTCAAGCATCTGGCCGACCGCGGCCTCGCCAAGCGCTACCCGCACCCGACCCAGGGAATCCACGACCGGCTCGCCTACGAACTCAGTGTGATCCAGAGAATGGGGTACGCAGGCTATTTCCTGATCGTCGCCGATCTGGTGCACTACGCCAAGAACCGTGGCATTCCGGTCGGCCCCGGACGCGGCTCAGCGGCCGGCTCGCTCGTGTCCTACTGCCTCGAAATCACCGACATCGACCCGATCCAGTTCGGCCTGCTCTTCGAGCGCTTCTTGAATCCGGACCGGATATCCATGCCGGACATCGATATTGATTTCTCCGACCGTGGCCGCGACGAGGTCATTCAGTACGTCATCCAGAAGTATGGCAAGGACAACGTCTGCCAGATCATCACTTTTGGCACCATGGCCGCGCGCGGGGTGGTCCGCGACGTGGGCAGGGTGCTCGGAATGTCGTACTCCGAAGTCGATCGCATCGCGAAGATCATTCCGGCCGAAATCGACATGACGCTCGAGAAGGCGATCCGCCTCAAGCCCGAGCTCACGCAACTGGCCACCGATGATCCCCGTGTCGCCAAGCTGCTGGACTACTCTCGTACGCTCGAAGGCCTGACCCGCCACGCCTCCACCCACGCCGCCGGCGTCGTGATCGCACCGGCGCCATTGACCGAGTTCGTGCCGCTCTATCGCGGGGCCAGAGGCGAGGTAACGACCCAGTACGACATGAAGTGGATCGAGAAAATCGGTCTGCTCAAGATGGATTTCCTCGGTCTGCGCACCCTCACCGTCCTGGATGACGCCGAGCACGCCGTGGCCTCCAATCGCGGTGTGACCATCGATTGGGCCAAGATCGGACTCGAAGACTCCGCCGTTTATCGGCTTTTCGCCACAGGTGAAACCATCGGCATCTTCCAGTTCGAATCGTCGGGAATGCGGGACTACCTGCGCAAGCTGCGCCCGACCGTGTTCGAAGACTTGATCGTC
Organism: bacterium; assembly: GCA_021813505.1. Taxonomy (GTDB): domain Bacteria; phylum Zixibacteria; class MSB-5A5; order WJJR01; family WJJR01; genus JACRMA01. The sequence goes on from JAKAKI010000006.1 coordinate 87,555, forward strand.
ATGAACGCGCTCTACCGGCCGGGTCCCCTCGACGCCAACATGATCGACGAGTACATCGACCGCAAACATGGCCGCAAGCAGGTCATCTATGATCATCCCAAAATCGAACGCGTCCTGAAAGACACCTACGGAATCATCGTCTACCAGGATCAGGTCATGCAGGTCGCCAGCGAACTGGCTGGCTTCAGCATGGGCAAAGCCGACACGCTGCGTAAGGCGATGGGCAAAAAAGACTCCGAGATCATGGCGCGGATGAAGCAGGAGTTCATCGACGGCGCCGTGAATCATGGCGTCGAACGCGAGATCGCGGGCAAAGTATTCGACTTTTGCGAAACGTTCGCCCGCTACGGCTTCAACCGCGCCCATTCGGCCTCGTACGCCATGCTGGCGTACCGTTCGGCCTACCTCAAGGCGCGTTTCCCCGTCGAATTCATGGCCGCGTCGATGTCGTCGGAAATGGCAGACACCGACCGCATCCGCGTCTTCATGCAGGAATGCCGCCGCTTGAGTATCCCAGTATCGCCGCCCGACATCAACGAATCGCAGGCCGTCTTCACCGCGTCCGGGGATCGGATTCTCTTTGGCCTCAGTGCGGTGAAGAACGTAGGCATGGCCGCGGTCGAATCAATCGTCGCCGTGCGAGACAAAGATGGCCCGTTTGCCAGTCTTTACGATTTCACCAGCCGTGCTGACAGCCGCGCGGTCAATCGCCGTGCCCTCGAAGCCTTGATCACGGCCGGCGCCTTCGACAAGCTTCCCGGCCATCGCCACCAGCTTCTCGAGGCGTTGAATGATGCGTTAAGCAGCGGGGCACGGGTGGCGGAAGACCGTCGCCGAGGCCAGGAATCGCTCTTCGGTGGCACCGCATCCGCTGCCGCAATTCCACCGCCAGTCCTCCCCGATGTCCCCAAGTGGTCCGACAAGGAAATCTGGTCGCGTGAGAAAGAGGCCTTGGGATTCTATGTCTCCGGCCATCCGCTGTCCGACTACACCGAGGAAATGCGCTTGTTCACCACCTGCAGCGCCGACCAGGCAGGGGACCTCCCCGACGAGTCCGAGGTCCAGATGGGTGGGATCATCACCCAGATGAAATCCCAATTGGACAAGAAAGGCCAGATGATGGCCTTCTTCACGCTGGAGGATTTCGCCGGTTCTATCGAATGCCTTTGCTTCTCCGATCCGTTCAAACGCTTCCAGTCGATCCTGCGCATCGATTCACTGGTGCTACTCGGTGGGAGGGTTTCAACCCGTGAAGGGGAGAGGCCCAAGCTGATCATCCAAACCGCCACACTCCTCTCGGAGTCCCGCAACGGCGCAGTCCTCGATTTGCACATTACCCTCACTCCGGAGCAGATGGAAGCCGACTTGCTGGCCAATCTCGAGCAGTTGCTGGCGAAATACGACCGGGGCAACGGCATCCTGTACTTCTATTATCCGGTGGGCAACCGCACCGTAAAGGTCAAGTCCAACCGGGTCCGGCTTGAGGCCTCCCGTGAATTGGTCGATTCTCTTAGGGAACTGTTGGGCGCCGACGCTGTATTCTGTAGTAGGGCATAGTCTGCCACATCAAACGGGGGGCAGACACCCGGCGTAGACGTAATTGATTGTGTGAAAGAGGATATCCATGACAAAAGTCGCCAAGTTTTCGATTCTTCTGGTTCTGATCGCATGTTACGGTGTGGCCGCGCTGGCCTCCGATCCAGCCGCTAAGAAGTCTGCCAAGTCGGCAGACAAAGTCGCTTTGGTGCGAAACGCCTCCGTTGAGATCCCCCGCGAAATCCAGTGGCTGGGCTTTGACGCCGGATTGTCAAAAGCCAAAGCCGAAAAGAAGTCTGTCGTCATCGACTTCTATACCAACTGGTGTGGCTGGTGCAAACGGATGGATGCGACCACGTTTCACGATTCTACCGTGATCGCGGCCTTCAACAAGAACTTTGTAGGAATAAGGGTAAATGCCGAAGACACATTGGCTTTCGTGACCCACGAAGGCGAGCGCATGACCCAGCGCCAACTCACACGTGTCTTCGCCGTCACCGGTTACCCGACCTACTGGTTCCTGGATTCCGATGGCAAGAAGATCGGACCGGCTCCCGGGTACAAAGCCGCCGATGCGTTCGTGCCTTTGTTGAGGTACGTTGGCGAAGGCCATTATAAGTCAATGAGTTACGATGCGTTCGTGAAGAAGGGTAACGGCAAAGGCTGAACCACTTTTGGCTTTGGCCGAAACAGTCATTAAGAGCAGATGATTTGCTCGCCAATGCGGGGGTCTGGAGTCCGGCGAAATTCGCCACCGTCAAAGTTTTTGTTGACTCGGTTTTTGCAGGACCATAGATTCCCAAATTGACAAGGGTGCTACGCACCCCTCAGAGGATTTTCGGCTACCGTTGTTTCCGCACTTTATCCGAGTTTCCCTGCCCCCCTCTCGGATAAAATTGAACGACGGTAGCTCTTTTTTTGGGGTAGGATCCAGGTCATGAGCCAGGAGCGTACAAGAGTGCCCAATGTCCATTCCGTTTCCCGCCTGGCCGCGATTGCCGCCGCATTGCTTCTGACATTGCTCCTGGGAACGGGTCCTGCCTGCTCGGGGAATGGTGACGCGAAATCCGCGCCCGCGTCCAACGCGGCTGCGGCGAAATCCCCAACGACCGAAGCAAAATCCGCCCCTTCGTACAGCAAGGCGCCCGATTTTGGCCTTCGCAATTTGGCTGGGCAGACTGTCCATCTCAGCGATTACAAGGGCCGTGTCGTCTTGATCGACTTTTGGGCCACTTGGTGCCCACCGTGCCGCGCCTCGATTCCGGATTTGGTCAAGATCTACGACTCCTGTCACTCCGCCGGATTTGATATTCTCGGAATCGCGCTGGAGCGGCCCGGCACGAACCAGCTTCCCGGATTTATCAAGTCTTACAAGATCAAATACCCGATCCTCATTGGCGAGCGTAAGGTCAACAACGACTACGGCGGCATCAATTCCATTCCGATGTCGTTCCTCGTCGCCCGCGATGGCACCATCCGCGAGCAATGGCTCGGCATGCAGCCTGCCGGTATTATCGAAAAAGCCGTCAAAGACCTCCTCAAAGAAAAAGCTCCGAACTAAGCTCATCAAAATCATCAGTAACTGTGGTGCGGACGCAGTAAGTGTGGCGCGGCCGCCTCGGCCGCGTCCGCGCGAAGCGCGGATTCTTGCCATTCACCGCTTCGCGGTGAACGCGGCCGAGGGCGGCCGCGCCACACCACGCACGAGTGCCGCAGACACTTCCTTGTCCTACTCCTGCCGCTGGCGCCCACACAGGGGCGCCACTACGAGAGGATTCGCGATTGGGACGTAGGGGTGGCCTGTGTTTGGCCGCCCTTTGTATGCGCGGTACTACGCTCGGATGGTGGGATTCTTCGCTCGAAAACAATGAATAGGCAGAGGCTAGCGTGGCGCGACCGCCTCGGCCGCGTCCGCGTGAAGCGCGGACTCCTGTCATTCACCGCTTCGCGGTGAATGCGGCCGAGGGCGGCCGCGCCACACCAGCTATACTCTGCCACTGTGCCCCAATCCATCGTCCTTGGTCCTTGGTCCCTCGTCCTCATGCCCACCCCGCCTTCGTGATTGCGCCCTTTGCCGCCCCCGCCGATACTTCCCTTGTGGAATTGATTCGGGACATCGGACGGCGGATTCTCCGCCTGACGGTTTATGTCGGGGGGCTGACGGTCATGATTGGGCGGCTGCTCGCGTCGCTGCCCCAGATCCTCGGCTCCGCACGCCTGGTGGTCTACCAGATGCTGACCATGGGAGTGCGCTCCCTGCCCCTGATCATCCTGACGTCGGTATTCACAGGTGCGGTCTCGGCATGGCAGGCCGCCTACCAATTCCAGAACTTCGTCCCCATGCGCTACCTCGGCACTGCAGTGGGGAAGGCCGTGGTCATTGAACTGGCCCCGGTCCTGACCGCACTCGTCGTTGCCGGACGTGTCGGGGCGTCGATTGCCGCCGAACTCGGCACAATGCGGGTCACCGAGCAGATCGATGCGCTCGAGGTCATGGGTGTCGATCCAGTGCGCTATCTGGTCATGCCCCGTGTCACCTCCGGGGCGCTCATGATGCCCGTGCTGGTTTTGTTCTCCGATTTTGTGGCGATCATGGGTGCGTTGATCGTGGCCGTACTCATGGTCCACCTCTCAGCCGCGACTTTTCTCAATGGCGTCAAACTCTTCTTCCATATGTCCGACATGTACGCCGGACTGTTTAAGGCCTCGATTTTTGGAATCATCATTTCGCTCATAGGGTGCTATCAGGGCTTCCAGACTCGTGGCGGCGCCGAGGGCGTGGGGCGCTCGACGACCGGCGCCGTGGTCATTGCTTCAGTGTTGATTCTGATCTCCGATTACCTCATCGCCACAATGCTCTTCAGAGTGTGACCATGATTGCGATTCGCGGACTCAGCAAATCACTGGATCGCCGCGTGGTGCTCAACCGTGTCGACCTCGACGTGGCCAAAGGGGAGACTCTGGTTGTGATCGGACGTTCTGGCTGCGGGAAGAGTGTGCTGTTAAAACACGTGCTGGGCCTGATGAAGCCCGATTCGGGCACAGTGACCATCTTTGGCAAGCAACTCGACCAGCTTGATCGCACGCATCTTTACGAACTGCGCATGCGCTGCGGCGTCTTATTCCAGGGTGGCGCGCTGTTTGACTCCCTGACTGTCGCGGAGAATGTCGGGTTGGGTCTTTCGGAGAACACCTCGAAATCAAAAGCCGAAATCGCGGACATTGTCGCCGAACGCCTCGAATGGGTTGGCCTGGCCGGAGTCGGGCCGCGCGCTCCCTCCGATCTGTCCGGAGGCATGCGCAAGCGCGCCGCGCTCGCCCGGGCCATCGCGATGGATCCCGAAATCGTTCTCTACGACGAGCCAACCACCGGCCTCGACCCGATCACCGCCGAGGGCATCAACGACCTCATCGTCCGTCTGCGCGAACGTCTCAAAGTCACCGCCATTGCGGTTACCCATGACATGAATTCCGCCTTCAAAATCGGCGACCGAATCGCCATGCTCCACGACGGCCACATCATCTTCGATGGTTCCGTCGATCAAGTCCGCAACTCCTCCGATCCCATCGTCCAGCAGTTCATCGCCGGCGCCACGACCGGACCGCTGGAACCGCTGTGATCGTCCGTATTTCGTAATCACTGTCGTATTCATCCTGACTTGCAGGTTTTCTCTGGACAAACCCTCCGGATTTTGGATACTTTCCGTTGAGGTGAGCAGGGGATCAATCAGGCCTCTGTAGATTTCGGACTATTAGCAGTTGTCGTACGGCTGATCGAGCGGGAGAGCTGGCCCGCCGAATCCACTTGGAACATTGCATCTGCACATCGAGAGGAATCCATCAATGGGAACGCTCATGCCCAACCGCTGTGGCCGCCTGCTTCTGTTCGTTGCCGCCTTCATGACCCTGGCGTTACTCGCCGGCTGTTCCAAGTCCAAAAAGGGTACATCCTCCGGCGATCAGCCCGACATCGTGGACAAAGCCGAGGCCGATGTAACTGCCGACGGCGGCAGTCTGGCATTGAAGAATGGCATGACCCTCACCATTCCGCCCGGTGGCGTCAGCGCCCCGGTTCATGTGACGATAACCCAATTCTCCGGCGACACGAACTTCACGCCGAACTCGGGGACAGTCCTCGATGTCGATGCCAGTGGCACCATGGGTGATGCCCGGTTGATCATCCCTCTGGCACCCGGCCAGGACACGGCGCTGGTTGGCGCCGCCTTCATGACTCCGGACCAGGGTATGGTACGTCTGAACGGTGAGTTCAATGCGGCCAACGACACTTTTACCGTCGCCCTCTCACCGGCCGTGTCGGCACGTGCGGCCGGAATCCATGCCGTGCCTCTCGGCACCTATGTGGTTTCTGCGGCGCCCACCTACACTCCTGTGACCTTTTCCCGAATCCTCGAACTGCCCTATTACCAACAGGACGGGGGCAATTGCTGGGCCGCCGCAATGCTCATCTTCATGAAGTCGCACAAGTCATCGCTGGTCTGGGACGAGATCTACGAGATCCTTCACCGCGCCAATGTCGACAAGGACGACGGGTACGGTTGGTACAGCATGGGTAGCATGGAAACCCAGTGCGAGCAGGTGACGGGCCTGGCGGCCGAAAAGAACACGTGGATCCGCTTCGGTAATTTTGTGGAGTACGTCTTCAAATGCATCGATGAACGCAAGCCGGTCATGGTTAATCTGATTTCTCACCAGGGTGTCATCTGTGGCTACGAGATTCTTAATCCCGGGGCCACCGAAACAGTGAGCTTCTACATGCACGACCCGCAAGCCTGGGGAACGCAGACGCCGTACCGAAAGATCTCACTCGACGAATTGGTTACCGCCTACTGGGACAAGGGCGTCGTCGGCAGTCTCTTAAACTACTTTGTGACGATCAACTTCACCACTCCGATGCTGTCCAGTCCAGACCTGGAGACCATTCATCTTCCCAACGCCGATTCACTCACGAACAGCACAAGCGCATGGGAGAAGGGACTCGCTTTTGGCAAAGGAGTCAGGGTCGTGGATCGGGTGCGCTGGGATCATACGAATGATCACGGGTACACGTTCGAAGCGGCGCACGGCGTGCGTGCCGACTTGGATGCGATCAAGCTTGCCAAGACCCCGGTGTGGAACATGAGCCGCACGAGCCCCGCCACGGTGCGGATCAGCAGTAGTCTCTATCGTTACGTCAACGGCACGTTCCAATTGCCGGCTCTCGACGAGAAGACTGCGTCCACGACCATAGCACCAATGGCTGGCTACAGCTACAGCATGCAGATGGGGCTGCCGGATTTTGTCGATGATCTCCGGCCCGCGGACACCCTGTTCGGACTGCAGGTCGAGCTGTTCAATGGGTCCAATCAGCGCGTCGACGATTTCGACGTCGTCTTCGAATGGCATCCGCTGCGAATCGTGTCCATCGATCCCGATTCCGGTGCGGCTGGTGACGATGTGACGATTACCGGCTTGGGATTCGGACGGGAGAGGGGGACCAGCAAGGTTAAATTCAACGGGATCGAAGGGGAGATCGTTTCATGGCACAACGACGAAATCGTCGCCACCGCCCCGCCGAATGTCTCCACCGGCGATGTGACCGTTGAAGTGGGCCCGGCAACCAGCAACGGCAAGCGATTCTCAGTGTCCGGCGGATTGCTGGATGTCTTGCACACCACCGCCTCGGTCATGGTGTACATCGATGGCCTTCACACGTATTCCCCCTCCAATTACACCAGCCCGTATGGGATGTGGATCCAATCCAATAGCGTCGTTTGGAGCGGAACCTCATTCTCTGTCAACGCGATCTCTCCTCTGGGCGAAACAGTGACCATCACCGGCGAAGTGACCCCCAGCGGTGATTCGGTCCGGACAATCGACGCGCTCGTCACAAAACACGATTCATCGCCGGATCCGGGAATGACGATGGAAACCCATTTCGTTCTAAAGGACATCCCGCTCGCAATCGGATATGTCCCCCAGCCATCGGTCTTTTATGAGATTTCGGTCAACGGTTCCACGCAGGGCAGCCACGTGACCACGCTGGTCAAATCAATGGTCTGGGATGATGGCACCGATTATCAAACCTACCGCAGTACCGACTGGAACAGCACAACAACACCGCCGAAACTCTCCGTGACTTTCGGTCCGGACTACGCGCGGTGAGGCCTGGGGCACGTAAGGAACCACCAGTACCCAAGTGATCCAGAGAAACGTGACGTCTGGGGAACCTCTTAGAGGTTACGAAATGTCGGCGCGTCTTGACTGGTGCCGGCATTTCCAAGCGATCGCGAGGTTCTTCGCAGGTGTAGTTTGGAATAAGTCCAAGTCCCGTGTGTATTCGTGATGGAGTGACTGCGGAACTTCGCAGCTCGCAATTTGATTATTCGCATCAAGGAGGCACTTCTTGAACGCTTCGCGGCTGGCTTATGCTCTGGCAGCAATGGTAATCACCTCGTTCGCGATGGTTGCACCGACTCTTGCGCAGGAAACGTCCAGCCAGACTTCCGGTGAGGACGTCGGAGACCTCTGGCTGAGCGGGGGCGTCGATGTGACATGGTTCAACGTAGCAAGAAAGGGATCGGGGACAATCGGGTTTTGGCTGGGTGCTTATCCCACACACAACCTGCGGCTCAGAGTCCGACTTGCCACGAACCTGATGGGTCCTGGACTGGCCTACTATTATCCTGACTCGACTGTCTTCGATGCGTTGGGCATTGCCTCAATACGTGCAGACGTGGAGTGGAGCGGGATTAAGACGGGCCGGCTCCGCTGGCTGATTGGTGTCATGGCCGGTGCCGAAAGCGTAAGGCATGAATATCGTTCCGTTCCTTATGGACGGGCCACCCTTGACGCGGATCAATACTTCATACTGGAGCCCTGGATCGGCATTCGCCTGATGCGAGGCAAGAATTCCCACGCTTTGCGGCTTATGATGGAATGTGTCACCATTGCCGTCGGGTATCGATTCCCAATTGATCCCAATCTTCCCGGATATCGGCACCGAGCCTTTTCCGGACTGAGCACGTGCCTCACTCTGACTGGCCCTCAAAGGTAGGCCGGGGCACCGCAACGTTTCGGCGAGCCACGAGTGGGAGCACGACTTCTCTGGCATGGTTCGAAGGTGCAATCGAGCAGGTCGGCTAACTCCATTCACCTGGTGGAATTAGCTAACGCGGAGTTTCGGGTCATGTGAGGCCTAGGCGTCCCTCAAACCTTGCTACGGCACATGCGGCTGACTGGGCAATGCAAATCTCTGCTTGCGCGCGTGTCTTCTTGTCTGTTACTAAATGTCGGCACTTGTTGACAAGTGCCGACATATTGTAACAGGTTGGGTGAACTGGATGGGAGCTTGAGAAAAGCATGCATACGACCAGATATCAGCAAGTGCTTGAACTGGTGAAGCGAGCAGGCATTCTCCGCCCGCTGGACCTGCAACATCGAGGCATCGCAAGGGTCTACCTGAGCCGACTCTACCGGCGCGGGCTGCTGGAGAGGACCGGACGCGGGCTCTACCGGCTGCCGCAGGCGGATGTGACGGAGTTTCACAGCCTGGCGCAAGTCAGCCGGCGTGTACCCGGAGGCGTCATTTGCCTGATGTCGGCCCTCAGCTTTCACGGACTGACGACACAGTCACCTCACGAAGTCTGGATCGCGATTGATCGCAAGAGCAGGCCGCCGCGTCCGTCTGAAACCCGGCTCCGAGTGATTCGGTTATCGGGGGCAGCACTCGAATCTGGAGTGAAGGAGCACAAGATCGAGGGCGTTACGGTAAGAATTTATGACCCTGCCAAAACGGTGGTCGATTGCTTCAAGTATCGAAACAAGATAGGTCTGGATGTCGCGCTCG
>JAKAKI010000012.1 GCA_021813505.1 bacterium
ACTTATAGAATTGTTCAACGTAGTCTGGATCATGGGGGGTGTATTGCGGATTCCAAGTCAACTCGGCCGACTTTCCGTATCTCAAGATCACATCGTGATTTGAAGCAAAGCGAGTGAAGGCCAGCCCTTTCGCTGAAGTGCGCTTCCAGATGATCTCGTTGCGAAAGTTCCCGGGACTGAAGACGACATCAAGAATCATTTTGAGGTAATGGCTCGCGACCGGATCGCAGTGAAGGTATAGAGTCCCCGCCGGTTTCAGAACCCGGTGCATCTCCAATACGCGAGGGGCCATCATCACCAGGTAAGCCATCATGTCGCTGGTACCGAGGATCTGGAACAACGCCTCCATCAAACCGAAGAGTTTGGCATTGCGTGGGTTCTCGAACAACTCCTCGTACCTGGACTTGCTCCAGCGCCATGTGTCCTCGAATGCCACGATCTGAGCCTGATTCTCGTCGCGTCGGGTTGGTCTGAAAAGGACATTGTAGTCTCGTGAGGAATTGAACGGCGGGTCCAGGTAGATCAGGTCAACGGACTCGTCGGTGAGATGCTCTCTCATCACCTGGAGATTGTCTCCGTAGTGCAGCGTGTTACCCGTTTCCCTCTTGGGATTCATACTTATTCCCTTCGACAGATCGCCCCCCCGAAGAAGCAGACGCCGCCGCTTGACGGGGCCATACGTCTAAGATGTGGTACCCGCCGCGCTCGTGCAATCATCTATCTGCCATTGAATGCTGGGGCCTGCGTCAGCCCTTCCAGATGTGCACGGCCTCGCCGCGCGCGTCGGCGGCCGATTCCATCAGCGACTCGGAAAATGTCGGGTGGACATGGACGGTCGATGCCAGATCCTCGGCGGTTGCGTCCATCTCGATAGCCAATGCCGCCTCGGCGATCATGTCTCCGGCTGTCGGCGCAACGATATGCACGCCCAGAATCTGATCGGTCGATTTCTGGGTGATGATCTTCACAAATCCATCCATCGCTCCAGTCGCAACCGCGCGGCCCAATGCGACCAGCGGGAACTTGCCGATCGCGATTTCGACCCCGGTCTTGCGTGCCTCCTCCTCGGAGAGGCCAACGGTCGCGATCTCCGGATGCAGGAACACCGCGCCCGGCACCGCCCGGTAATCGATCGATGCCGCATGGCCGCAGGCGGCTTCGGCGGCGACATGCCCCTCCCGAGAGGCCTTGTGGGCCAAAAGCTTACGACCGGTCACATCGCCGACGGCGAGGATGTTCGGGATATTCGTGCGCATTTGCGAATCGGTCGTGATGAATCCGCGCGTATCGCAAACCACACCGGCGGTTTTCAGGCCGAGATCCTCGCTGTTCGGTTTCAACCCGACCGCAACGAGCACCCGGTCGGCGACCAGCGGCGTTGGCGCCGGACCCTTGGTGCTCTCTAATGTAAGTGTCCAGCGCTTGTCTTTCCCCTGGACGGCGGAGGCGACCTTCGTATCGGTCATGCTCGTCACGCCCGACTTCTTCAGTCCGTCGGCGGCCGCCTTGCACAAATCGATGTCAAAACCGGGGAGCAACGTCGGCATCATCTCCACAACCGTCACCTTGGACCCCAGCGCGGCGTACACCTCGGCCATCTCCAGCCCGATCGCGCCCCCGCCAACCACGACAAAGTCCTTGGGAATCCCGCGTATCTCGAGCGCTTCGAAGTAGGTGATAATTGTCTCACCGTTCGGCTTCAAATTGGGTAATTCGACCGGACGCGCTCCTGTGGCGATAATGATACTGCCCGCGTCGATCATCGTCGACTTGCCGTCGGCACCGGTCACCACGATTGTGTTGTGTCCGGCCAGCTTCGCCTCACCGGTGATCCGATCCACGCCGTTCTTTTTCAGCAGGAACTCGACTCCCTTGACGAGCCGTTCGGCCACGCGGTCCTTCTTGGCGCGGAGTTTGTCCGTGTCGATTTTGATTTCGCCAACGGTGATGCCGAACTCACCGGCGTGGCGCAGCGCGCTCAATGTTCCGGCCGCGTGGAGCAGTGTCTTGGAGGGGATGCACCCCCACGACGTGCAGATACCGCCCGCTTTGGCACGTTCGATGATGGCAACTTTCTTGCCCAACTGGGCCGCACGGATCGCCGCGACATAGCCTCCCGGCCCGGCTCCGATCACGCATATATCGTATTTCATTGCTGTACCCTCTCTCCAGTTTCGCCGGCGATCAATCGCGACCGCCAGTCTCATTCAGCCGCGCAAGGAACCGCAGACGACTTTCATTGTCAAGACGGGGCGCGGGGCACGCAGGTTCCTGCGGTCCTGTCAAAGCCTGACCGGTGAATCGCATGAAGGGGCGGATTGCGCCCGTCCCCCGTGACTCTAGGGCGTGTTGACAACGCCTCGCGGACGGCGAGAGCAGCTGGTTCGGAGCGAGGAGATTGCTTCGCTCCGCTCGCAACGACTGCCTACGCAATTTATCGAATCAGATCCGACAGCAGTCGTTGCGAGGAACGTCCCCGCCGAAGGCGGGGGGAGTGACGTAGCAATCTCATCCTTTCCCGGACAAGAGTGCCTCGGACGAAGGGTTTTTCACACACCCTCTGAGGCGGTGAATGCCTTTGACTCAGCCCGATTCCGCCCTGTATAATCGCACAGGCTGGGGGTGTAGCTCAGTGGTAGAGCATCTGCCTTTTAAGCAGGTGGCCGTTGGTTCGATCCCAACCACCCTCACCAATTCTCGCCAATCTCAACATTAGCAGGCGAACTATTGCTTCGGTGCTTGGTACGCCTTCGCCACGATGTGTGTCGCGAACGCCTCCCGTTTGTCCGGCATGGCGATTTCGAATATGATGCCGATTGTGTCGCTGGCGAGATTCTCGTAGCTCAGGCGAAAGCGGGGGCCGGGTTGCGCGGGATCGCTGACCATGGTCGGGACTCTGTAGTCGACGCTGGGATGGAAATCACTCTGGCGCGCCGGATGCGCCCTCACCCCAACCCTCTCCCTGAGGGAAGGGGGCGGCCTGCCGTGAAACGCAAGTGTCGTGCAAAAGGGGAGATTTCTCCCCTCTCCCTCCGGGAGAGGGGTCGGGGGTTAGGGCGCTGCCGCGCGCAACACGTGACCCTGCCGCGAAAAACCCCACCATCCGTCCTGTCAGCTTCGCGGACTGGACTCCTGGTGGGCCACCAATGCGAGATGACCAGCCAATCGCGTGAGTTCCTGACGGGAAAACTCCCAGGTTCACGCGGTGTCGTACTCACCCTGTGAAACCGCGACGGCGGCCGCGAGATCACCCGTGACATTCAGAGTCGTGCGGCACATGTCGAGGAAACGGTCGACGCCCAGAATCAGCCCCAGTCCCTCGACCGGCACATGGACCATACCGAGGATCATGGCGACCACCGGCAACGACGCGGCCGGGATTCCGGCGGTTCCGATCCCGCCGAGAATGCAGATGAGCACGACCAGCACCTGTTGCGCCACCGTGAGCGGCACGCCATAGAATTGGGCGAGGAACAGCACGGTCATGCCCTCGAAGAGCGCAGTCCCGTTTTGATTGGCGGTCGATCCGATGGTGAGCACAAACCGGCTGATATTGGACGGAAGTTTCAGGTTGGTTTCTGCGACACGAAGCGTCGTCGGCAGCGTGGCATTGCTGGAGGCCGTCGAGAATGCGGTCAGCATCGCCTCCTCAATATCCTTGAAGAACTTCCGGGGGCTTCGCTTCCCGAGAAACCACACGGATAACGAATAGACGCCAAATTGGTGAATGACCATCGCGAGGACAACCACGCCGACATACCGTGCCAGTTGCAACAGCACTTCGTAGCCGAGCTGGGCGGTGATCGTGAACATGAGTGCCGCCACGCCAACCGGCGCGAACGAAATCACCAGGCCGATCAACCGCATGGTGACATCGTACAGCCCCTGGAGCGCCTCTTCAAATCGGCGGGTCGCGTCGGTGCGCGACAGGGTGAGCCCGATGCCGATCATGAACGCAAAGAACATGATCGCCAACATGTCCATGTCGGTGGCCGCCTTGATGGGATTGTCCGGAATGACCGAAAGCAGCAGATTCATTCCGGATTTCTGCGATGCCACCCGTGCGGTGACCGCCGACGCCCGCTCCGATGCGCCCTCCAGAAGCCGAGCCCTGGTCTCCGTCGACATACCCTCGCCCGGCTTGAGAACATTCACCAGAAGCACCCCGAGCAGAACCGCGACAGAAGAGACTGCCACAGTATAGGCCAGCGTCTTCATCCCGACTCGTCCCAGCCGGCGCGGGTCACCGATTCCCGCCACACCAAGCGACAGAGCCGAGAAGATGAGCGGCAGTACCAGCATGAACAAGAGCCGGAGGAAAATCTGTCCCACCGGCTGAGTACCATACCGGATCAGCGCACCGAGCCATTCGGCATCACCGAAGAACAGAAACGAGAGCAAACCTAGCACGACCCCGGCCAGAAGCCCGATCGCCATGCGTTTGTGAAGTGGCATTGGCATGGTCCTCTATGGCAAGGCAGATTCAAGAAAGCAAGAGATTCTCATGCACCCAGGCCGGCCCACCGGCAGACTCAAAAATCGTTTGACTGAGTCAATAGATCATGATTTGTTCTGTCTCCGGCGCGGCCGTATCGAGGCGGCTTTAGGCTTCTTTCGGCGTGCCAGACGCGTTTCGATGCGCCCATAGCTCAGTTGGTAGAGCAGCTGACTCTTAATCAGCGGGTCCAAGGTTCGAGTCCTTGTGGGCGCACCAGGTGTTCTTCTCCCCGAGAAAACAGAAGATTCCTCGCTTCGCTCGGAATGACATGGGTGGGGGGGGGGAATGACATGGGGGGGGGGGGAATGAGATGGGGG
>JAKAKI010000056.1 GCA_021813505.1 bacterium
TTGAGAAGATCATCGTCTTCTTGACATTGAGACGGCTGCGGGGCCAGTCGGCGGTGCGTGACTCCATGGAAACGCCGCCGGCGATCTCTTTCCACGACGTCCGTTCGAAGTGGCGGACGATCATGTCGCGGTTAATCGTGTCCAGAAAGTACTGCCCGCCCGGTTTGAGCGCTGCCACCGCGCGCGCCACGACCTGGTAATTTTCCTCGTCACTTTCGAAATAGCCGATGGCGGTGAACATATTGATGGCGGCATCGAAGACCGGTTCGAACGACATCGTGCGCACGTCACCCTCGACCCAGGTCAACTTAACTCCGGCTTTGGCGGCATCCCGCCGCGCTTTGTTCAGGAAAAAACGGTTCCGGTCAAAGCCGGTGACCACAAGCCCCGACTGCGCCAGCAAGATCGCGTGCCGGCCGTATCCACAGCACTCATCGAGAACCCGTTGTCCGCGCCGCAGCCGCAGGGTCTTGCGCACAAAGTTCGCTTCCCTGGGCGCCCCCTTCATGTCGGAACTGTGGTAATCCGCGAGGTAATCGGCGTCGAAAAACTCTTTCCACCATTCAGTCATCGCATCCTCCCCGACCGGTAAACAGCACAAAAACCCCGCCCCCGGCCCGAGGGCGGGGGTGGGATTCTATGGGAAGATATCGGAAGCGGGAGCGAAAGGCAAATGGGGCAGCGACTTCAATTCGGCGACAGGATCAGCGCACCATCCTGATCATCTCCGCCACCAGCTTGGCCGCCAGGAAGTCCGGATGATGCAGTCCGGGAATTGGGCAGAGTTCAACGACGTCAAAGCCCACAACTTTCCGCTTTGAGGCGACTGCACGCAGGAAGGCTAGCGTCTCCTGCCAGAGCAGGCCGCCCGGTTCCGGAGTTCCGACCGCCGGCATGATCGAGGGATCGAGACCGTCGAGATCGACTGTGATATAGACCTGCGGGGAGAGCGCGGCAACCGCGGCGTCGTACCAGTCGGTGCGTCCCACACACTGTTCGGCCCAGAAGACCGGCAGCTTGCCGCGTTCAATCGTGGCGTGGCAATCGGCCGACGCATTGCGAATGCCGACCGAGACCACCGGGCAGATTTCTCGCACCCGGCGAATCACCGAGGCGTGCGAGAACTTTGACCCCTGGTACGATTCGCGCATGTCAGCATGGGCATCGATCTGCAGCACACTGAGATTGGCGTACTTCGCTTTGTGCGCCCGCACCGCTCCAGTGGTAATCGAATGTTCGCCGCCGAGCATCACGCAATATTTCCCATTGGCCAGGTGCCGGGCAATCTCCCGTTCGACTGTGTCGATCATCATGCCGGGGCCATCGACTTCGGCTTCGATTTCATCGACAGTGGCGATACCAATGTCCCCGATCTCGGATTTCGTGGCGGGGTCGTACGTTTCGACCTCGCGTGAGGCCGCGATAATCGCCGCCGGGCCATACTTGGTGCCTGAGCGGTACGATGTCGTCGCATCATAGGCGACCGGAACGACCACCACGCGTGCCTTGTCGTACCCGGCCTCTTCCGGCGGGAGTCCAAGGAAGTTGTTGCCGCGCGGGGCGTGGGATTCAGGAGTGGATGAAGGGTTCATAATGTCTCGGAGAATGGTCCGCGGTTCAAATTTTCAAATCAATTGTGGTTCGCAAGAGCGCTGAGGGAGGGCGAGGCTCCTGCCGAGCCTTGTCGCCGCGCGGAAACAAGGCTCGGCAGGAGCCTCGCCCTCCCTCGCGCGTGCTTTGAAGCAACTCCTCTCATCCAGTCTTCTGGTGGGCAGAGCCCACCCTACTTCAACATCGCCATGAACTCGGCGCGCCGTTCCAGCAGCTTCTGCAGCGGACGATGGCCGACCTGCTCGACCGCATACCGCGCCAGAAGCGGCAGATAGACGGTGCAATCGCCGTAGCAGACGATCGCATGCGGGAGCTGCGAGGGATCGATCTTGCCCCAACTCACCGCCTCGGAGGGTGTGGCGCCGCTTAATCCACCCGTGTCGACGCGTGCATCGGTGAACTGCATGAAGTAGTCGTGCCCCGCCTCCTCCAGCCCCAGCACTTCCTGAATATGCGGTTCGGTCTGCAGGACGAAGTTCTTCGGGCTGCCACCACCGAGAATCACGACCGCGCTCTTGCCGCCGTCGCGTTTCGCGGCGTACACGTACGACGCCGTTTCGTTCACGTCAAGGCTGGGATCGATGCGCAGATCGACTCCTTCGAGACACAATTTGGCAATGTTCATTCCGATCCCCGAATCGCCGGACGCCGACGTGTGCAACGGCACGCCGAGTGAAGCAGCAGTTGCCACCACACTGTGAACGGCTGCGCGCGGATAGAGCCGTAAGAGCTGGTTGCCCAGCGCGCGATGGATGTCTGCCGAGGACACCGTGCCTTTGAGTTTCCCCTCGGCGACTAGCGTGCGCAACGTGTCACGGATGAACTTGTCGGTGTCAAACAGTGCTTGCGCATCGAAGTACAGATCATGAATGCGCACCACGCCATCGTCGCGCAGCATCGTGTCGTCAGTGAACGCGGCGCCGGCGTGCATCTCAAACCCCAGCGCCATCTGGATATCGTGATACAGGTTGGCCCCGGTGGAGACAATCCAGTCGACAAACCCCAGCCGCAGCATCGGCGCCAGGCACGATCCGCCCAGTCCCGCCGGGATCAGCGCACCGGAAAGGCTGAGGCCGATCCGGGTGTTGTTCTGCGCCAAAACCTCGGCATACAACCGGCAGGCTGCCCGTAACTGCCGGGCGTTGAACGAAACCATACATTGGTCAATCAAATTGGACACGGTCATCTGGCCATCGATGGCCACCGGCTTTAAGGCCATCCGCAGATGTTTGTTGGTGCGCTCAGTACGTTGAACACTCATGTCAGAAACCCTCGCAAAATTCCATAATCCCAAACGTCATTCGCGGCGGGAAGAAACGAAATCCCGGCATCGAGACCAACCGGAATCTGGCTACTCGTGGAATGGGAAAGCCCCCAAGGCGCGTCCTAATCCAGCACAGGCTGCAGGCTTGGGATGACGCGCGTTCACGCTCAACAAAGCGAGGAGCCCCGAAGGGGCGTCCTAATTCAGCCCAGGCCGAAGGGGCGTGTTGAAAAACCCCAGCATTTGGAAACGAGAGCGCGGACAAGAGTGTCCGCGCCACTGAGAGACAAGAACTTCCATGACCAAGAGTGGGGCGTCCTAATTCAGCCCAGGCCGAAGGGGCGTGTTGAAAAACCCCAGCATTTGGAAACGAGTGCGCGGACAAGAGTGTCCGCGCCACTGAGAGACAAGAACTTCCATGACCAAGAGTGGGGCAGACACTCTTGTCTGCCCGGTTTTTCAACAATCCCCGAAGGCCTGGGAAACGGACGAGAGAAGTGTTTGGCCCTGCAAGGGCGTTCTCAGAAACGCGCGACAGGTTAGATCGCCCTTTCAGGGCTCAATCTCATTTGCCGATTCGACCCAGGCCTTCGGCCTGGGCTGAATTAGATCGCCCCTTCGGGGCTAGAACTGCTGGGCTGCCAGGCGTTAGGCTGAATGGATCGTCAATCAATCTGAGGTAGTCATCTTGTCGAGGAGTGCCTGCAGCCGCGGATCATCCCGCAGTGACTCGAGATCGGGATCGTTTTCGATCCAATGGACATTTGCGAACCCGGCCTTAATCGCGCTTTCGAGTGCGCCGAAGGCGCGTTCCTTTTCGCCTTCGAGGGCATAGAGACAGGCGACATTGTACCGGACACCGGCGTCATCGGCGTCGATTGCCAGCGCCCTCTCCGCCCATTCGAGTCCTTTGGCCTGCTGCCCGAGCCGGCATAACGAGACCCCGCCCATGGTCACCGCCCGCGCATCATCGGGATTCATTGCCAGATGTTTCTCCACTGCCACACTGGCGAGTTGGTATGACCGCTCGGCCAGCGCCATCCGTCCGAGTGCGGTATACGTTTGCGCGGCGAAGTAGCGGGCTTCGTGATTCTCCTGAACCCGGCAGGCGGCTTCGAACAGATGCGCCGCTTCGGCCAGCCGTCCCTGCTGAAAACAGGCGCGCCCGTAGAAGTAATGGGCGTCGAACTGCGATGGGTCAATCTGGATGGCGGTTTCGAATTCGCGGTGAGATTCGTCGTGACGGTTCAACAGCCATAGCGCAAATTCCCGTGCGGCGTGTGCCTCGGCGGACGTGGGATCGAGTTCCAGTGCCTTACGGCTCGCCTCATCCGCATGCGTGATCGTCTCGTCACTCGCATTACCATGTCTTGGATACAGATGCACCAGAAATGAACAGCTGTCGGCCACGCCGGCGTATGCCAGTGCGTACTGGTGGTCGAGTTCGATGGCACGTTCGAACATCTGCCGCGCGAACAGCAGGCTCTTGCGGCGGCGCTGATGGAAGAACTGGCGGCCGCGCAGATAATAATCGTACGCGCGGACGTCGGCCGTGGGGACCCGCGCAATCGCCCGCTTCTCGTCCTCGCTCAGAATCACCTGCAACGCCCGCGTGATGCTGGCGGCGATTTCGTCCTGGATCGTGAACACGTCTTCCATGTCACGATCGAACCGGTCGGACCAGAGGTGGTA
>JAKAKI010000065.1 GCA_021813505.1 bacterium
ACCTGCCGCGGCCCTCCTGGCAGAAACCCAAACCCGGCCAGCGCTGCTCCACCCAGCATGCCCTGCAACTGCTCCGCGCCCTCCTCTGGGCCCGGGCACTCGGCATCGAGAATTTCTCCGGCTTCGTCCACCGTCAACAAGCACGCGCAAAGTCCGAACAATTCTCCCCCGACCCCGCCTCTGCTATGCTCTATGCAACTGGATAAGGCCAAACTCGAGCCAAGGGGCTGAAAGCCCCTTGTCCGCGATGTGGGGAGTCGTGTGGCGGCCCTGTGTGGTGCTCGGATTCGGCGCACGGTGTGCTGAATCTTCGGCGACGGGCCGATGCGCTGGTTTGTCCCGGCAGAGGCCTCCGGTGCTGCTCCGGCCCTCAAACGCGATCGTCACAGAAATCAATTCTTGACTAATCGAATAATTGCAGGTTGTGTGACCCAAGGTCACTCTTCGAATGGGCGGAGGGATTTGGGATGAATTGGAAGCTGTTCGGTGTTGTGCTCTCGGCCGGCATCATCGGATTATCCGTGGCCGGGCCGGAATGCCGGGCACAAGACGCGTCTATCGACAATGTGCCGCTGACACGGAACGAGCATCCGCTAGACGCGAATTCGGCCACGAATCCAATGGCATTGCTGCTCCAAGTCGAGCCAGGCGCGGGGTGGACCGCTGAATCGATGGGACGGGGAGACTCTTACCGGGATATGGCGTGGGCCGTCGGGCTGGGCTTGCGTCAGGGGTTGTTTTCTTTTCCGGTTGCTTCGACCACGCGACTGATGATGCGAGGGCGTCTCACAACCGGTGTAGCCAGTCAAGCAGGCGACGATTTCAGGCATCTATGGATGCCGATTCAAGTCGGGCCAGAGATCGCAGTGCGATTGGGAAGTCCTACTGACGGATGGCAATTCCTTCCGTTCCTCGGGGTACAATACGGTTTGGTCATTTGGACAGGCACCTCCCCTTATTGGGATAATCTAAGTCTCGAGTCCGTGGTTTCCGCCGGAGTGGACTTCTCGATCCCTGGATTGCGTTCGGTGCTTCTGGGTATTGCGTATTCGCGCGGACAAGTTGCATCCTGGAGTTATTTCAGCGATTCTGGCGGCGGCAGGATCTCAATGACTCACTCCCAATTCAAGATTTGCGTTGGCATACCTCTTGTTGTGAGCGATTGATTCAGACGGGACACTCGAGAGTCCAAGGGGCTGAAAGCCCCTTGTCCGCGATGGGGGGAGCCGTAGGGGCGGCCCTGTGTGGCCGCCCGGATTCGGCGCGGGGCATGCGGGCGGCCATACACACGACCGACCGGTGGGTGGCGCCAGCCTCATGCCCGATGCGGGATGTGGACTGTTTGAAGAGAAATACCTCTCTGGCTGTTCCTCCTCGGATGCTGGAATATTGCACTTCGTGGGTGGTATTATTCCGAGGGTAGCGGGAGCTTACCGATGCGAAGAACGAGAAACGTGGCTTGGGGTTGCCTTGTCGTCTTACTGACTGTTGTGAGCTGCAACTCCAAGGGCACCCAACCGAATGACGGCGGCCCGAACTTGCTGTCGAACGGCAGTTTTGAGGATAAGGGGAATCCTTCGCTAGCGGGGTGGAAGTTAATCGATTCTGCGCTCATCTCTCTAAAGCCAGAAGCACCTCCGATGGGCGGCAGTTATTGTCTGTCCATGGGAGCAGGATGGATTCCCGAGAGATGTTACGCCTGGGCTCAAGTGCCGGGAGTGCAGGCGGGCGATATTCTGGTCGTGTCGGCAACTGGTCGTGAGTGGCAAGGCGGGATGCTGAGAGGAGGCCTGGGACTGATCGTCGGGCCCTCATCCAGACTGCCACGCAATTTCGTTCGTGACGGGTTGAGTTTCCCAGTCTCATCGTGGTCGTCTGTTAGCATGGTCGATACGGTTTTTCCGGGGCCGTCGGACACTGTTTGGGTGGTTTTGTATGGACCCACCTGTGAGCTCTGTCAGGACGCACCAACGCGATTCGATCTCGTGTCCGTGCGCCGGCTGATAGATTGATAGCGCCCACGTTCGATATCCCAAAGAAAGAGCCCAAGGGGCTGAAAGCCCCTTGTCCGCGATGAAGGGGGCCGTTGGGGCGGCCCTTCGTGGCCGCCCGGATTTGGCGCGCGGCCGCTCTTTTCAGCGCGAGGTGCGCGGACGGCCACACAGGGCTGTCCCTACGGGCGGTGAATGCACGGGTCTTTTCTCCGCACTGGGTGTCGGGATTCTTTCTCTGCGAATCGGCGGTTGGACATTGGCCTTGACACCTTCAATTTGCGGGAGTACGTTGATTGTGTTGCGGTCCCCGCATTTGGCGGGTGGGACCAGGCTTGCGTGAAGTCGAACCAGCGATAGCGTCGTCGAAGATCGCTTGCGAAATCTGAGACTCATAACGGCCACAGGCCCGCGCGTCCGTCTCCATCTGACATTCTGGTTCTTGCTTGCTTGTTGCTTGGTGTTGGCATCCGCCGCTATCGCGCAGACGGCCCCGGGCGATTCCAGTGCGATCCCGGCGCTGACCATCGCCCAGCCTCCACCGCCGAATCCGGCCACCAATGTGAAGGCTGAAGACGCCCCTAATGACGGCGGCGGGTCGATCCGAGTGACCTGGGCGGCCTCGCCGGACGACGGCGCCGGGCGCAAGAACGTTGCCTCATACAACATTCTTCGCGCCGTCTCCTCGCCGACCGGTGCTGGGGCATTCGATACAGTCGGTTCGGCGACCGCCGGGAACACCGAGTTCACCGACGGGCACACGGAAGACGGTATTCCCTACATCTATATAGTAGAGGCGCTTTCCTCGGTTCCATCGCCCGGGGGAACTCCGGTCATGGTGTCCGTAAGATCCGAACCGACGGGAGTCGCCTATTCCAACGGACAGTGGTTCCATATGAGGCGGCTGAACGCACTGATCATGGTGATCATTGTTTGCGGCGCCATTCTCTATTTCATCCAGCAAGCCTCATCGGGCAAAGAGCTGTTCATCCGCAAGATCGCCGGGTTGGATGCGGTCGATGAAGCGGTGGGTCGCGCCACCGAGATGGGCCGGAAGATATTCTACATTCCGGGTACGCAGGACATGGACGAAGTCCAGACACTGGCGGGCATTACAATCCTCGGCCGTGTTGCCAAAGTCGCGGCGGAGTACGAGGCCAGCCTGGAAGTCCCTGTTTCGCGTTCTTTGGTGATGGTGACCTGCCGTGAAGTGGTCAAGGAAGCGTATCTCAACGCCGGTCGGCCCGAGGCTTACAACGACAGCATGGTCTATTACCTCACCGACGACCAATTCGGTTATGCCGCCGGGATCGATGGTCTGGTGATGCGTGACAAGCCCTCCACGCTGTTCTTCATGGGGGCGTTTTACGCTGAGTCATTGATTCTGGCGGAGACGGGTAATTCGATCGGGGCGATCCAGATTGCCGGGACCGCCATGCCGGCGCAGTTGCCGTTCTTTGTCGCGGCGTGCGACTACACATTGATCGGTGAAGAGTTGTTCGCGGCGTCGGCTTACCTGTCGAAGGAGCCGAAGCTTCTGGGCAGCCTCAAGGGGCAGGATCTGGGCAAGGCGATCATCCTGCTTGCGATTCTCGTTGGGATTGTGATGACCAGTTTCGGCGCGATCAGCATGGACACGAGTGATCTGGACAAGTTGGGGAATTACAACATCGGTCAGTGGTTCGAAGTTCAGTGATGGCCGGGCAGTACTAACAGAAGACGAGAGGTGTCATTGCCAGAGATGAAGTGAGGAAACGATCTGCGCCCTGCGCTTAAGCAGCGCCCGGATTGCTTCGCTTCGCCTGCAATGACGACATTAACATGCGCCGCGAAATCCCGACCGCCATTGCCTTTTTCGTTGGCATCATCTGCATCATCCAGTTCTTCATCCCGCATCGTCCGTTCGGGACGCTGGTCGACGTGTTCTCCGACTGGTTTGGAATTGTCGCGGCCTTTGCGATCTGGCTGGGCGCGTTGAACCTGCTCAAGGTGAGCCTGGAGCGGTCGCTGTCCAAGAAGAAGACGCATGACCGCTGGTACGGCCTGGTTGTCGCCGCCAGTTTCTTCTTGATCTTTATCATCGGAATGTTCATGTCCGGCGGCGATCAGTTCCAGGTGCCGGGCAGCCGCTTTGATTATCTCTACGTGAACATATACACGCCGCTGTCGTCGACCATGTTCGCGCTCCTGGCGTTCTTTGTGGCATCGGCGTCGTACCGCGCCTTCCGCGCCCGGAGTTGGGAGGCCACTTTACTTCTCATAGCGGCCTTCTTTGTGATGCTCGGGCGCGCGCCGGTTGGCGATCAGCTCACCGGCTTCATGCCCGAGGGATACCGCCTGTCGGAGGTGGCGAATTGGATTATGACGTATCCGCAGGTGGCGGGGCAGCGCGCGATCATGATCGGGATTGCCCTGGGGGTTGCCTCAGCGTCGCTGCGTTTGATCCTGGGGTTGGAGCGGTCGTATCTGGGTGGTGAATAGGCAGGCGATGGCAGAGAACCCCACTGAAATGAAGCCCGGCTTGTTCGACCGCTTAATGCGGATCGACCGCCGTGTCATTTTCATTTTCATCAGTGTGGCGCTGATCGTACCGCTCTTCTTCAACATCAGCCAGCGCATACAGGTTTCCCCTGAAGTGCAGATGTTGAATGATGCCATGAACAAGGTTCCCGACGGTGGGCTCGTGCTGTTCGCGATGGATTACGATCCTCCGTCGGCGCCGGAACTGCAGCCAATGGCGGTTGCCGCATTCAAAGTCGCTCTGGCGAAGAAGTTCAAGATGGTGATCATCGGCCTGTGGCCTCAGGGCCCGATGCAGGCGAATATGGCCTTCGAAACGGCCACTCATGATCCCAGGTTCAAGGATGTCAAGCTGACGTATGGTGTGGACTATGTGAATCTCGGGTTCCAGTCGGGCAATGAAGCGGTGATCCAGAAGATGGGATCCGATATCCCGACGACCTTCCCGCGTGACTACGCCGGCACACCGGTTGACCAGCTCCCCCTGATGAAGGGGATCAAGAATCTCGGCAACTTCGATTTCATGGTGAATATCTCCGCCGGTTACCCGGGAACCCGCGAATGGGTGCAGTTCGGCGCCGACCGTTTCGGACTGAAGATGGTGTCCGGCAGCACGGCGGTTCAGACGACCGAAATGTCGCCGTACGTAGGCAAGCAGCTTTTGGGGTTGATGGGTGGGATGCGCGGCGCCGCTGAGTTCGAGCAGGTGTCCGGGTATCCGGGGCGCGCGATCAAGTTCATGGTGGGACAATCGGTGGCGCACGTTATCGTCATTGTGTTCATCGTGATCGGCAATATCGCCTATTTTGCCACGCGCAAGAGGAAGGGGGCCTGACCGCCATGTGGATGGATCATCCCGGTTGGGTCCTGTTCGGCACGTGGGTCGCGGCGCTCTTTACGCTGGGCATTGCGACGTTTCTTTACAAAGACAATCCGGTCTACAAGTTTTGCGAGGCCGTATTCGTCGGAATTTCCGCCGGGTATTGGTTTGTCAGCTACTTCTGGCAGACGCTGCTTCCCAAGCTGGGCTATCCATTCTATGCCGGCGTAAAGACCGTATTCGTCGGTCCGGCGGAATGGGGCTGGCTGGTGCTTCTCATTCCCGGCACGCTCGGCATGATGATGCTTCTGCGCCTGGTTCCAAAGGCGGGTTGGATTGCCCGCTGGCCTCTGGCATTCATCGTCGGTTACACCGCCGGCCTGCGGTTGATCACGTTTTTGCAGTCGAACGCGATGACGCAGTTGCAGAATTCGGTGCAGCCAGTGGTTCGTTACAATGAGAGTGGGCAGTTTCTGGGGTGGGAATCGTTCAACATTCTTCTGGTGACGGTTGGCACATTTGCGGGGCTGTTCTACTTCTTCTTTTCGCAGGAGCACAAAGGCGTATTCGGACGAGTGGCCCGCGTCGGCACGTGGTTTTTGATGATCACGTTCGGCGCCGCGTTCGGTTATACGGTGATGGGACGTATGTCCCTTTTGATCGGCCGGCTGGATTTCCTGCTGGCGGATTGGTTGCACTTGATTCGTTGAGGCTGGAACAGAGGTGCATGCCATCCTGCTGGGTTAATGCGCTTGTACGGTGCGTGATTCACGCGCTGTCTCCTTCGGTGTCCGTGCCGCGCGAACGGGCGCGTGAATCACGCACCCTACTACGGTTTTTTGCCCCGGCATTGCTTTTCCTTGGGCTGGTTGCCGCGACGGTGTTTGCCCAAGCGCCGAATGGCGGGGCGGCTCCGCGGTCCGTGTCGGATCCCCAGGCCGCGGACACGAAAGGTGACGAGGGCGGCTCGATCATGCTCCGGTGGACGCTGTCGCCGGATGACAGCGCCGGACAGGTCACCGGTTATGAAGTTTTTCGCGCCGCGAAACCTGATGGTCCATTCAAGTCGGTGGGTTTTGCCTCGCGTGGCTCGGCGCGGTTTGCCGATGGGTCGACCGACGATGATTCATCGTACTACTACAAGATCATCACGACGGGTCCGGGCGGCTCGACGGAGACGGCCGTCATTGGCCCGGCCCGTTCGACCGCCGAGTGGTTCAACAGCAATCGCGCCAATGTGCTGGTCATCGGACTTTTGATTTCGGGGGCCGTGCTCTACTACATCGCCTCGGCCAAGAAGGGCAAGAAGCTCTTCATTCGCCGCATCGCCGGATTGGAAGCGGTGCACGATGCAATCGGCCGCGCGACCGAGATGGGCCGTCCCATTCTTTACATCCCCGGCATTCAGGACATGGATGATGTGCAGACGGTCGCGGGCGTGACAATCCTCGGCTATGTTGCCCGCACGATCGCCGAGTACGATACGAAGCTCGAGGTTCCGACCTCGCGTTCGATTGTGATGTCCACCGCGCGCGAAACGATCAAGGCCGCGTTTCTGTCCGCCGGCCGTCCGGAAAAATACTCGGATGACATGGTGAACTATATCACCGACGAGCAGTTCGGGTATGTCGCGGCGGTGGACGGAATCATGGTGCGCGAGAAGCCGGCCACCTGTTTCTACATGGGCGCCTTCTTTGCCGAAGCGCTGATCATGGCCGAGACCGGAAATTCCATCGGGGCGATCCAGATTGCCGGAACCGCCATGCCGGCACAGTTGCCGTTTTTTGTGGCGGCCTGCGACTACACATTGATCGGCGAGGAACTCTTCGCGGCGTCGGCGTATCTGTCGAACGAGCCGCGGCAACTGGGATCATTGAAGGGGCAGGACGTGGGCAAGTCGATCGCTATGCTGGCGATTGCCGCCGGCACAGCTTTGTTCACACTCAACCAGATCCTCCGCGCCGAGTGGTTTGCGTCGGCGGGACAATGGCTGAAGAATCTTTTCATTGTGAATTGACGGATTCATAAGCGATGCGCCGCCAGATTCCATTACTCATTACTCTCATCGTTGGCGCGGTGCTCATTATTGCCGCCTTTATCCCCCGGGCGCCGTTCGGACGGCTGGGTGAAAACTTCTCCCTGTACTTTGATATCATCGCGGTGTTCGCGTTTCTGCTCGGCGGCGGGAATCTGGTTCGCATTCATGGCGCGCGCCTCGTTCGCGGTGTCGGCATGGCGGTCACCGAAGCCAAAAAAGGCGGTGGCGCCTGGCCGCTGAGGTTTGTGATCGAGTTTCCCTTCCTGGCATTTGGCGGGCTCAAAGACCGTCGCGGACGCGACTGGTTCTTCTCCCTCATCACTCTGCTTGGATTTTTCGCCATGCTGGCGGCGGGGCTTCTGAAACTGGGGAATCCCAGCGGATGGCAGGGGAACGTCACCGCGCCCGAAGGCATGTTCCAGGACTTCTATGATTCGATGTTCAATCCGCTGCAGGCGACGATGTATGCCCTGCTGGCATTCTTTGTGGCTTCGGCATCGTATCGCGCTTTTCGCGCCAAGAGCGCTGAGGCGACGATCCTCCTGGTAACGGCATTTATCATCCTGCTGGGCCGGACACCGGCGGGGGCTTATGTCACGGCGTGGATGCCGGAATCGCTCTCGTTTCTGACCGTGCCAAATCTGGCGAATTGGGTTATGGCGATTCCGAATCTGGCCGGACAGCGTGCAATCATCATCGGTATCGCACTGGGTGTGATTGCGATGTCGCTACGCGTGATTATCGGGATCGAGCGGACGTACCTGGGGTCGGATGAGAAGTAAGGGCGAAGGACTGAGGACTGAGGACTGAGGACTGAGGACTAAGGACTAAGGACTAAGGACTGAGTATTGCGGACAAGGGGCTTTCAGCCCCTTGCGTCGCGCGGGACTAACGAATTCGCAGAACTGTGATACCGCGTAGATGACGAACGGCGTAAACAAGACATTCCTGGAGAAGATGCAGGCCATCGACCGGCGGGTGATCTTCCTGTTCATCGGCTTGGCGGTAGCGCTCCCGCTTCTTTTCCACGTCGTGTTCACCGAAAAGATCACGCCGATTGTCGGTGCGATTTACGACCGGGTGGAGAATCTCCCGGAAGGGTCGAAGGTTCTGATCTCGTTTGACTACTCGCCGTCCACGGTGCCGGAAATCCAGCCCATGGTCGACGCGGTGCTGCGGCATTGCGCGGCGCGCAAGGTGAAGATCTACATCATGGGACTGTGGGCGACCGGACAGAATATCGCCGACGAGACGATCAGCCGGGTCCTCAAACCCGAGTTCCCCGCCTACCAGTACGGTGAGGATTATGTCAATCTCGGATACAAGTCGGGGAATCAGGGTTTGATCAATGTGATCCTGACCGACCTGAAGAAGATGTACACGACCGATGTCCACGGGACGGCGATCGACTCGATCCCGATGATGGCGCCGATTCGCAACCTGAGGAATTTCGATTTGATTCTCTCGTTTGGCGGCGGTTTCCCAGGAATGAAGGAATGGGTGCTCTTCGCCGGCGATCCGGGACGGATTCCGGTGGCGGGCGGTGTGACCGCGGTGTCGGCGCCGCAGCTTTACCCCTACTACCCGAGCCAGCTTTTGGGGCTGATGGGCGGAATCAAGGGCGCTGCTGAGTATGAATCGGAGGTCATTCGCCATTACTCGCGTTTTGAGAATTCGAGCCATCCGGGGATCGACATGATGGGCCCGCAGGCGGTGGCCCATATCGTGATCATCCTCTTCATCGTGGTGGGCAATGTGGCGTATTTCCTGACGCGGCGGCGGGAGGCGGAGAATGACTGAGCAGACCGTCGAACGCCGCGCCATCTGGTATTTGCTGGGATTTCTGGCGGTTGTGCTCGCGTTTGTCCTTTCGATGGCCCTGAAAGGGTTCACGCAGCAGGGATTCTATGTCACGCTTGGCGCCTTCCTGACGCTCTCGATCCTCAGTTTCCTTTATAAGGACAACATCTTCTACAAGATGGCCGAGCACCTCTTTGTCGGGGTGTCGGCGGCTTACTGGATGGTGATGGGGTTCTGGAGCGTGATGGTTCCGAATCTGATCGGCAAGATCCATCCGCCGGCGGTGAAGCCATTCATGCCCGCCATTGCCAGTCAGCCGGCCTCATACTGGTACCTGATTCCCGCGGTTCTGGGAATCATGCTGCTGTGGCGGCTGATGCCGAAGGGGGCTTGGATCGCCCGTTGGGCGCTGGCGTTCATTGTCGGCACAACGGCCGGGTTGAACTTCATCCGTTACATGGCGTCCGATCTGCTCGGGCAAATCAACTCGTCCATGGTGCCGTTGGTTGTGATTCAGAACGGCTCACTGGACATCATGACGACGATCTCGAACCTGGTTTTATTCCTCGGAGTCTTCTGCGGACTGATCTACTTCTTCTTCTCGAAGGAACACAAAGGCGTGTTTGGCGTGGGGTCGAAGATCGGAATCTGGATTCTGATGGTGACCTTTGGGGCCGGTTTCGGCTACACGGTCATGGCGCGCATTTCCCTTCTGGTGGGACGCTTCCGTTTCCTCTTTGATGACTGGCTGGGGCTGCTGAAGTAGGCCAGCCCCCCTGTAAGTCATTGTAG
Source organism: bacterium (assembly GCA_021813505.1). Taxonomy (GTDB): domain Bacteria; phylum Zixibacteria; class MSB-5A5; order WJJR01; family WJJR01; genus JACRMA01. Next base: position 9,962 of record JAKAKI010000065.1, read on the forward strand.
GGTGCGTTATTAACGCACCTTGTCGTTTCCGTGCGCCAGGATGGCGAGAGGTGGACGAAGTGGACCGAGTGGACGACATGGACGGCGTTCCGCGCGATCGGAGTTCGCGGGCTTAGGTGAAGGGGCAACGTCGACGATTGATCCCACCCTTCGGGTGGGGCACCTTCCGCCACCCCAACCAGCCGGTCACGCACCACCGTCATTCCCGCGAATGCGGGAAACCAGCCGGTTACACCGGGGGGAGAGGTGGGCACAGCCCACCCTACGTGCCTGTCTCGTCGGGCCTATTTAGGGTGGGCTCCGCCCACCAGTCCGTCAAAGATCTGCAATTCCATCACTTGACTTTTTGGGTGGGTGTGCCGATATTAAATATGTAACAGGAAACAGTGAACTTTTTTCAGAGAAAGACTGCACGGTACCGCCTCCTTAGAAAAATCTCTTAGAAAAGCTCGACTTGTTTCACCGGCCATAGTGGCCAACGGACGTGGGGTGCCGTTTCATCCCAAGCAAGAAAAGGAAGTGCATCATGGCGGAAGGTACCGTCAAGTGGTTCAACGACAGCAAGGGTTTCGGCTTCATCTCCCAAGAGGGTGGCAAGGACGTGTTTGTCCATCACACCGCGATCGAGGGTGAAGGGTTCCGTTCCCTGGCAGAGGGTGACCGGGTTCAGTTCGAAGTGGTTCAGGGACCGAAGGGCCCGCAAGCCTCCAACGTGCGCAAAATGTAATTTTGTACACATAGGACGGTTTGAAACCCCGGCGGAGGTGATTACACCTTGCCGGGGTCTTGTTTTTTTGGGGGGGGATCAGGTGGCTCAAGCTTTAACTCACGTTTCTTGTGAAGGTGCAATCCGGATAGCCACTACAGCCCAGAAATTCCCCGTGGCGCCCCGTTCTTAGCTTGAGGAGCTTTCCGCATCGCGGACAGCGTGATGGCTTAGCCCTGTTAAGAGCTTGGTGCGATTGCTTACGCCTCGTTGGTGCTGATGAACGCCCAACCTTTCGATAAGTTGGCTTGCGAATTGTCTCCATCAATCCCCAATCAATCTGCCATCGACCAGGATTGCTGTTCACGCGGAAGATCTTGGCCATCTGTGGTCCAGTCTCCTCAGGAAGTTTTTGGTCGAATAGCCACTCCGAAGAACACTTGAGACACGAGACGCGAACAGTGTTTCGGTCTGAATCGATTCCGATTATTATGGCCCCCACGCTGCATTCCGGGCACGTGAACTCATGAAGCTCCGCAATTTCATTGAGCACTTCTGCAGATGCCAACTCCTTCCGTCGCACATGTGCCCGAACAGGGTGCCCTCCCCGGTAATGCGCAGCAACCATGCTGAAGTAGCGAGTCTGAATCTCTCCCCATACTCTCTCGTGGCCCATGTCCGGTTGTAGACCATGGTGAAAGATGCACAGAGTTACAAGATTTTCAATTCTGTGACTTCCTCCTTGCGAAATCGGAGTCTTGTGGTGGACATGCAGTTCAGTGCGGCTCGGGCAGCCAGTAACCTGGCATCTATCGCCGTCAGTTCGCTTGACAGCGTCTCGAACGTAAGTCCAGTAAGGTGGATATCCCGGCCAGTAATCGAAGATGTTGAGAATGGTCCTGTCACGGTTTGTGAGAATCGCGGTAGGGTCATGAAAGTGCTTCAACTCTGGGATTTGTGGCTCGGGGTTTCGCACGCCCCACTCTTTGAGTGAAGAATTCCGCAGAGCCTCGAGTCGGCTGTTGAGGCGTGCAAGAGCCAGCCTGATCGTCCAGATGAGGGCTAGAACCGCGACCGTTGTGACGAATACGCGAAGCGTCTTTAGGACTCCTGTTAACAGGAGAACTCCGGCGAGAAAGGTAAGCAGTCGTGCGAGCGTGGCCGAGATTCTTTCAATGCGTTCCAGTCGCTTGAGCCGCTTATTGACCGGCAACGATGCCTCGTATGCCTCCAAGGCGAGCTTTCGCGCCTCCTTCTCCACGAGGTAACACTCATATCGATCCTGGTAGGTCTGGGGATAGCGTATAGTTTGAACTTCTCTGAAGCAAGACTCGCAGATAAACTCGCTATTCGAAAGTCGAACAGATTCACCTCGCCTCACCACGCTGTTGCACAGATTGCAAGAGGCGTTTGGTGGGATCGCGAGGTTTTTCGCCTCATCGAAGACAGTATTGGACTCGATAAGTCGTTTGACGTCTACATTCTTGACATAGCGGTGAAATGAGAACTCGTCCTCCTTCGCGCCCCGGGTCATCCCAGCGTGGCCCGCCCACACCTGCTTCCTGCTTTGCCCGTGTTCTGGCATGAGACACCAATACTCAATCGGATTGTGCCCACGCCAGGCCTTTTGTTACGAGAATCCTAGTGATACGCAGGCCCTTACCGCAGCCGAATTCCGATGGAGCTATTCTAAGGAAGTATAATCGACACGATTTCGTAGATCAGTATCACTCGGCCTGTGGTTCGGCCGAGTGCACTGTGGAATTACAAACGCAGTTAACTGCCCCCCACCACAGCCTTCTCGAGGACACGAATCTCGCCTGTGGCGTGATTTCGGGGTTTGGGGCGGATCGCGATTTCCACGTCTCGGCCGAGTTGGGTCAGGAATCGGAGCAGTCTCTCGGTCGAAAAGCCGGATAGGCGCCCCCACAGAAGTTCGGACACTTTGGGCTGACCGATTTCAAGTGCCTCATAACGGCCTGGGCTAGAATCTCTCGCCTCTGCGGGGATGAGAGTGGATTCGGGGGCCGTCTTCTTCGGATCGGGAGAGTGAGCGATCTTTGCGCCGGGGCGCGGTAGAAGATCGGGGGGGATGCGGACCCAGGCCTTCGGCCTAGGCTGAGTTAGGGCGCCCCTTCGGGGCTGGGAGCGGGATTTGGGCGGGTGTCAAGCCTTGTAGCATAGCCCCTTGTGGGCGGTGTAGGATTGGCATACCTCGTTCGTAATCGATGTGCGGTGCCCACGGAGAACGGCCACGAGGGCCTATGCTACAACGAACTTGGACCACATCGCATAGCCGCGATCTGTCGGGCGCGACGAAGACCCCAGTGGCATACCTCGTCGGCAATCGATGTGCGGTGCCCACGGAGAACGGCCACGAGGGCCTATGCTACAACGAACTTGGACCACATCACACGGCAGAGTCCCCGGCGTGGCAGTTGACGGGGATGCGTAGCCGCGATTTCCAATCGCGGTTGGCCGCAGGCCAATGCCGAGGCATCGAGGAACGGGTCGTGCTCCCAAATGGCGAGAAGGTCACCTGCGACTAATGCCTGTGGGCCTTGAAAGCGGTGTCTTTCGACCTCCGGTCTCGCGCGATCAGAGATCGCGCCCACGCTGGAATTCTTTACTCACAGGCTCGTTGGGTGTAAAAAAGGCCACCAATACTGGACTTTTGCCGTATACATAACGATGCTGGCTCTGCCAGTATGTAACGGAAACAGTAGACTTTTCAAGGACCAACCGCTCGGACCACATCCAAGGACAATCTAAGAAAAGCTCGACTCGTTTCACCGGCCATAGGGGCCATCGGACGTGGGATGCCGTTTCATCCCAGGTTAGTAAAGGATGTGGATCATGGCGGAAGGTACCGTCAAGTGGTTCAACGACAGCAAGGGTTTCGGTTTCATCTCCCAAGAGGGTGGCAAGGACGTGTTCGTCCATCACACCGCCATCGAGGGTGAAGGGTTCCGCTCCCTGGCTGAGGGCGATCGGGTGCAGTTTGAAGTTGTTCAAGGCCCGAAAGGCCCGCAGGCCTCCAACGTGCGCAAACTCTAGTTTGGCTCGCATAGGATGGTTTGACCCCCCCGGCGCGACAATATTCGCGCCGGGGGTTTTCTTTTGAGTCCAAATCCGTTGCCATGACCGGTTCGGGGCAGTAGCTTGATGCGCTGTCGACTCTGTTGCGCTTATGCGGAAACGAACCCGACCCGCAATTCTCCACTCAACCACACTGGTTCTTCTCATTGCCCTGTCCATGGGGTGGCTGGGACTGGGTGCGGATGTTCGCGCCCAATCGACCACGGAGATTCCGGAGAGTTCAGCGGTTGCGCCCGCCATCGCAGTGGCGCCGCCGACAGAGGTTCGGGTTCAGGATGCACCGAACGATCACGGCCACGCGCTCACTGTCCGCTGGAAACTCTCGACGGATGACGGCCAGGGGCAAAACAACATTCTTGCATACAGGATCTTGCGCACGCCGAAGCTGGTTGGTCCCCTGCCGATGGACTCCGCGAAGTCGGGAACCGATCTGCAGGTATTCTCCAGTCCCGAGACGATCTATGAGGAAGCGGTCTGGCGGCTGATCCCCGATCAGTGGGACACGTTGGGACAGGTGCCGCTGGGAACCAGCAAATACGAAAACCGTGGTGGCAAACAACGCGACGCGAAAGACTTTCTCCCCGATGCGACACCGTTTCAATACAAGGTGATTGCCACGACGGCGGCGGGTGGCATGGGGATCTCCGAGGCATCGGCACCGGCGCAATCATCCGGGCAGATCGTCCACACCAGCAAGCTGCAATTCATCGGCATTCCGGTCGTGATATTCACGGCGTTGGTGCTCGGATTCATCTCCGCCGCCAAACGTGGCCGCGAGTTGTATATCCGGCCGCTGGCGGGAATCGGTGCAGTGGACGAAGCGATCGGACGAGCCACCGAGATGAACCGGCCGATTCTTTATGTCCTGGGATTGGGCGCCCCCGATGACATCGCCACGATTGCGTCGTACACGATTCTTTCGCGTGTTGCCAAGAAGGTGGCGGAGCACCGCACCGAGCTTCTGGTGCCGTGCTATGATGCGGTCGTGATGTCGATCGCGCAGGAGACGGTGCGCCAGGCGTACCTCGACGCCGGCCGTCCCGACGAATACAAAGAGGACATGGTGTACTATGTCACGCAGGAGCAGTTCGCGTATGTCGCAGCGGTGAACGGGACGATGCTGCGGCGGCAGACGGCCACGAATTTCTATCTCGGGGTGTTCTACGCCGAATCGCTGATTTTGGCCGAGACCGGGTCTCTCGCCGGATCGATCCAGATTTCGGGAACCGATCGCGTGACGCAGATCCCGTTTTTCATCGTTGCGTGCGATTACACGTTGATTGGCGAGGAGCTGTACGCTGCATCGGCGTATCTCGGCCGAGAGCCGAAATTGCTGGGCACACTCAAAGCGCAGGACTGGGCCAAGGGGATGTTCATCGCCTTTATGATCTTTGGGCTGGTGGGCGCGGCGCTGCAGTGGAACTGGGTTGTGTCGCTGTTCCGGATGAGTTTCTAACGAGTTGAATTGAGACCATGAAACGCCAGTTGCCGCTCATCATCATTTTTGTCTGCGGGATCTTCATGGTCTTCCAGTATTTCATCCCGCATGAAAATTCCGAGTTTATCTACGAATTTGCCGCGCTCGACTGGCCGCCGATTATCGGCGTGTTTGCGCTTACCCTGGGGATCATCTCGCTGGTGCGGGTGTCTGCGACGAAGATCAGCAAGCGTGACGAGGACTGGCAGTATTCGATTGTGACGTTACTCGGGCTGGCCGCGATGATTATCGCCGGCCTGCCGTGGTTCGGCGGACAGACCTCGCCGGCAGTGAAGTGGCAATTCGACTTCATCATGCGGCCGATCATTGCCACGATCTTCTCGCTGTTGTCGTTCTTTATCGCATCCGCCGCGTATCGGGCGTTCCGGGCGCGTTCGGTTTTGGCCAGCATCCTTTTGATCTCAGCGGTGATTGTGATGATCCGTTTTATGCCGCTGGGGCCGTTTACCGATATCGTCTCGCGCACGGCGGATTGGGTTTTGAATGTTCCCAATCTTGCGGCGAAGCGGGCGATCATTATCGGGGTGGGTTTGGGGATTATCTCGACCGCGCTGAAAGTGGTTTTGGGGGTTGAGCGGTCGTATCTGGGGCGGGATTAGCGCATGAAGCTTGCCGAGAAGATGTTCGCCATTGACCGGCGCTGGGTTTACCTCGCGTTGGGCCTGGCGGTGCTCATCTCGCTGAAGATTCCGTTCTCGATTCCCATTCCGATCTCGAAGGAAGCGCGCAATATCTACAACTTCATCGACACGCTGAAAGCGGGCGATGCGGTGCACCTGGCAATCGACTACGATCCGTCGACTTTGGCCGAATTGCACCCGATGACGTTGTCGATTTTGAAGCAGTGTTTCGAGAAGAAGATCAAGGTGGTGGTGACCGCGCTGCATCAGAACGGACCGGCGATGGCGGCAGCGGCGCTCGACACGGCGGTGGCACGCCACGCCGCCCGCTCCGGCGAGCAAATGAAGAACGGGGTGGATTACGTCTTCCTGGGTTATAAGCCGTATCCGGCGCTGATCATTCTGGGCATGGGGCAGAATTACCGGATCCCGTTCCCCACGGACTACTACGGCGTCCCAGTCGATTCGCTGCCGATGATGAAGCACATCCAGAACTATGACGATGTGAAGGCGATTCTGAATGTCTCCGGGACATCGGCGACCGATTACTGGATTTCGTACGGCAACGGGCGCTACAAAGTCCCGCTGGCGATCGGCGTGACCGGGGTCATGGCCACGGATTATTATCCGTACTGGCAGACCGGGCAGATTTTCGGGATTCTGGGCGGGCTCAAAGGCGCGGCCGAGTATGAAACGCTGGTGGGCACGCCGGGCAAAGCGGTGCAGGGAATGAAAGTCCAGATGGTGGCGCACCTGATCATCATCGTGTTCATCATCATCGGCAACATCGGGTATTTCGCGCAGCGCAAGAAGCGGGAGCAATCGGTTTGAAGGGCGAGCGGGACTGACGGATGGATTGGCCAACCACGATTGCGACAACGGTGGCGGCGCTTCTGACGCTCGCCGTATTCTCGTTTCTCTATAAGGACAATCCGTTCTACAAATTTGCCGAGCATCTGATGGTCGGCGTGTCGGCCGGGTACTGGGTCATCATTCTCTGGTACACGGTGGTGATTCCCAAGATGTGGCAGCCGCTGGAGGCCGGGAAGTGGTACTACATCATTCCGATCATCCTGGGAATCCTGATGTGGGCGCGGCTCAATCGGAAGTGGCAGTGGGTGTCACGGTATCCGCTGGCATTCTACATCGGCGTGTCGACCGGCGTGGCCATTCCGCTGGAGATGAAAGCGAAGGTCATCGAGCAGCTCAATGGCTCGGTCGATCTGGTCACGACAATGTACGCCACGCAAGCCAGTGGCATGACGGTCGTGAACAACATTCTGATTCTCATCGGCATCATTGCGGCGCTGATTTATTTCTTCTTCTCGAAAGCCCACACCGGCGCCACCGGAAGCATCGCCAAGTTCGGAATCGGCGTGCTGATGGTCGGTTTCGGCGCGTCGTTCGGGTTCACCGTGATGGCGCGCATTTCGCTTCTGATCGAACGTCTGCAGTTTTTGCTCTTTGAGTGGCTGAAGTGGGGATGAGTGGTCCCGCGCGTCACGTTCCTTGAATCATCCAGTAGATCCAGGCCGCTGTATTGATCAGCATTGTCACGGTGACCGCTCCCCAGCCCAGGACGAGCAACCAGAATCCCGGCCCTCGGTAACGATCTTTCGTCTTCCACCAGCGTACTCGATCACCGGGTTCCGTAGATCCGATCATTGGTGCATCGGGTCTGCGGAAGAAGAGCGAGGCATATGCCGCCAGGAGGCCGGCGAGGCCGATTGAATTGAGAAAGAGCTGCCATCCACGGGGGAGGATTTGGTCTGGGTTCACAGGTGATCCCTTCGTGATTGGTCTACAGGCGTGCCGACAACCCGTGCGATCGCTACATAGTAGAGAATAAGAGACCATGCAGAAGGCGGACACTCGGCACGCTCCTACAAGAGGATTTGGATTTGACCGTACGCATCTGTCACCCCGCCTTTCGGCCCCATCCTCGCAACCGTGACTACGATGCGGCCCCTTGTTCTTCCTCATTGTCCTCCGCTAGTCGTCCAGGCGAGGGCCCGCTGGGCGTGATCGATGGATTCGGCAAGAGTGGGCGGGATGCCAGAGGGCACCCCGCCCCGTCTTCACTTGCAAAACCGAAGAGTCAGATCCGCGACAAGCGCGAAACTAAACAACTGAAACCCGAAGTACATCAACAAGAATCCCGGGGGCCGAAAGTGACTCTCCTGCCGCCAGATCGGCGTCCAGTGTTTGTAGTTCCAGGAGGGAATGCGGGGCGCATCGGGACGGCGAAAGAAGATTGAACTGATGAACATAAGCGCCCCTGTAAGTCCGGCCACATGGATTACTGTCAACATCTCTGACTCCAATCTGGATGAGGGCCACAAAGACATTCCATTACGCAAAGAACGATGCAATAAAGCACAAAACCGCGACGGCGCCGCAAACGTCGCAGACGGGATCGAGGGCTCCGCCGATTGTACAAGCAATTATTGAACAAACGGTAGCCCCTCCGCAAATGCATCCTGCTGATATGCATTGGATTTTGGGGGCCTGTTGAATTGTAATGCTTGGTAGAGAAGATCCAGTCAGCCATTCTGCAAACCCACGATCCGTGATTAACTGCAACATCACTGATCCATCTATATTCCCGGCAAATGGACTCTTCGGAATGCCGGATGGATGATAGAAGTTGACGAACGCAGTCCGCGCTTGCTGCTCTGATGCGGTCGAACGATCATAGTCAGCATCAAATGATGCCCCGTTCAGTGTGTAGGTTTCATGCACGCGAGTCCCCTTGGTCGCTGTGCGCAGATCCCAATGATCCACTGGCGTCGCCTCGGACAGGAAGTAACGCACCGTGCTGTCCAGCGATACTCCCCAGCGCTGAGTGGCATTGACGATCAGCGCACCGTTAGCGTCAAGAAGCGTAGCGGCATACCCGGCGTCCGAGCCATCACGACTCGCCGCAAGGCTCAGGATCCTTTCCCGAACCGCTCCATCTGGGTATGTCACGCGCAGACTCATGCGAACCGCCTTGCCATTCTGCATATCGTCGCTGCGATTCAATATATCGACATGGGCGGCCGGCAAATCAACAGAGAATTGGGGCTGATTGTCCGGCTGAACGGCGTGCTTTCCTGAATCCTGCTGACAGCCGCTGCACAGCAGTAGTGCGGCGAGCGTAAGTGGAGATATCGTTCTCATTGTTCCTCCCGTTCTAAGCCAAGTCGCATTGCAGGCGTTAACTTCGAACATCAAGTGTTTTGAACTTTCACAATCCGGCTACGTACCCACAATGCCTCCTTTCCTTCTGCGAGGCCCGTTCGCGCGTCCCTTGCGGAGCTCTCAGGCTATCGTTGGGACGCCGGGCGGTTTTCATATATCGCTCCCGTTCATTATTCCCCGGCGCGCTGCCGGTGGAGGTGGGGTCTGAGCCCGGACAGCGCGGCGGGGTTGGTTTGGCCCAATCGACCGCGGAGACGAGCATCACCGGATCGACTCAGTTGCATGCCTAACAACTTTTGTGCCAGCGTGCCCAGATGAGGCTTTTTGAAGGTCCGATTGTTGATTGCCAGCGAGTTACGACGAAAGTCTGGAGAATCTTGAACAGCGTTCACAGGGTGAAAATGCGTAGTGACTGCGCAGTGGCGACTGCGCACGATTAACCAACTCGCTGACATTCAACATGTTGACTGCGCAATGCGGCGCGGTGGCCACTGCGCAGGCTGGCGACCCTGTTTTTTCGGGTCTCTCGAAGCTATCTTATTGCCGTTCAATAGGTAACTCTTTTGAGAGGCGCAAAAACGGCCCTTGTAGGATGAACTGCTGTGATTTCAAGAGCCGTCCGGAGAAAGGAATTTTTCGCTGGATGACGTGTATTTCTTTCGCAGACTCGCTTAGATTGGCCATGACGAGGGCGCATGGTGAGGTATGCCACGGGAGCGCTGGCAGCCGGCGGGTCCTCCGCGCCGGAGAATCCGCTTGACAAAACCGTTCCTATGCCCCTGACTACATATGGAGCACAAGCTCCTCTCTCTGGTGAGAGTGGGGGGGGCTGCTCGGACCAAGCAAATTAACCAGTGCCCATAACGGCACGCCTATACTAACGGTCTCTGCTGGGAGGTGGGGAATGAAACGGCTGTTTCGGTCGGTAGTTTCGGTCGTCGTGTGTACGCTGGCGCTGATGCCGGCGGCGTGGGGGAGGTCTATCAACGGGCTTCGATGCACGCACCCTGTAGGGGATGACCCTTCGATTGTTGCTTCGGCCAATAGGTGGAATCGGCCCGTTATCGTCTTTATCCGGATCGGGTTCTTCGTAGACATTCCTGTCGTTGTGTTTCCGACACTGCCATTGGGTGACTCCAACCGGAACACGACGAAGCGCCAAGTGACCTCGCAAACCGCAGGGGGGCGGCCATGAGTACTGGGTCCAACCCCTCTTGGATGGAGGCGGTCGAGACACTGATTTCCAAGAGGGATTATCAGGCAGCACTTGGCAAGCTTCTCCAGGTGGATGATGCGGCGTGCGCGGTGTTGACCGCAACGCAACGTTTGTCGCTGGACATAATGAAGGGCGAATGCCTGGCTTTCATGGGGCGTTGCCGCGAGGCTGCCGTGATTGGGAATCGTGTCGCGCGAAAACTGCAAAGCGGCGCCGATCATGCCCGGTACGCGCGCGCCTGTTTTATTACTGCTGTCGCCCAGCACTATCTCGGCGACTTGGACAAAGCCACAAGTTCGGCTAATGCTGCAGTCTTCGCGTACCGTCGGAGCGAGGATTACGAAGGGGAGGTGCGCGCGCACAATTGGCTTGGGAATGTACTATTGTACAGGTCGGATTACGAGCATGCATTATTGGCCTATCGAGAATCTGCCAAGCTCGCGCGTAAGCACAATTTGGAGCGCGCGATTACAGTTTCTCGCGATAACATGGCGAGGCTGCTTCTCTTGATGGGCAGGCTCGAAGAGGCGGGCGCCGCATTTCGAAGAAACCGCACATACTACGAGCGTACATGTGAAGGGCTCGGAATCGCCCGGCATGACCTATCCAGAGCATACCTCGATGTGCTTCGTCGGGACTTCAAATCTGCTGAGAGGCGTTTGCGGGAGCTGGAGTCCGACGCGTGCGTGCAGTCTCATCTCCGTGAACATGGTGTGTGGTTCGAGTACATGGGTGAGATGAGGCTCATGCAGAATCGACCCGACGAAGCGGCAGGACTTTTGGAAAAGGGAATAAGTTTGTGCGATGAAAGAGGAACTGACGAATCGCTTCTCGGCCAGTCCCGCCGCCTCCTGGCGGAAGTCCGTCTGGCGCAGGGGAATCTTGACGAGGCGCTCGCGGAGTGCGACCGCGCGTTTGTGTCGATTCGCAAAGTCGGTGAGCGGTTCGAAGAGGGAGCCGCCTATCGCATCATCGGCGAAGTTCATTCCCGGCGCGGCGAAACCGAGCGTGCGGCAGCGGCCTTCCGGAAGTCTGTTGAGATTCTCCGTACCATTGGCGCGCGTTTGGAATGGGCCAAGACGTGTCTGGCCGCCGGACGCTCCGGCGCGTTCAGCGCGCGTGAGCAGCTGGCATTTCTGTTTGAGGCCGAACGGCTCTTTGCGGAAGTCGGCGTCGAGTACTGGTGTGAGCAGGCCCACCAAACGCTGACGGCGATTCTGGAGGACAAGCCGGAAGCCGCAGCTCCGGTTGCGTCCTCGCAGGGAGCGGACAAGGATGCGCCGTCGGTTGTCACCGTAAACCCCACAACGCTGAATACCTTGCGGGTGGCGCGCAGTTGGGCGCAGCAGGATATGGCCATTCTGATCACCGGCGAAACCGGCACCGGCAAAGATCAACTGGCACGGTACATCCATGCCATCAGTCCGCGCCGCGAACGTCCTTTTCTCGCGCTCGACTTGAACGCCATTCCCGAGACACTCTGGGAGAGCGAGTTGTTCGGGTATCGCCGGGGGAGTTTTACCGGCGCGGTCGAGGAGAAGACCGGGTTGCTCGAGTCGGCGGCGGGTGGAACTGTTTTCCTCAACGAGGTCGGCAATCTGCCGTTCGGCATGCAGACTAAGTTGCTGGAATTTCTCGATTCCCGTCAGGTGCGCCGTCTTGGAGATATGCGGACGCTCACGCTCGACGTCCGTATTATCGCAGCGACCAACCGGCCGCTGGTGGCGGCGGTCGATGAAGGGACGTTCCGTTCCGACCTGTATTTCCGGCTGGAGCAGGCGCCGCTCGAGTTGCTTCCGTTACGGGAGCGCCGCGAGGACATCGTGCCGCTGGCGCGGCACTTCATGGCCAGTTTTGGTGTTCCTGCCGACATCCGCGATCGGGTGCTGGATCAGGCGTGGTTCGCGCAGTTGCCATCCCGGCCGTGGCGCGGGAACATTCGCGAGTTGCGCAATTTCCTCTGGCAACTGGTCACACTGACCGGGACACGGCTCGATATTGACTTCGACCTGTGGTTGGGGCATGTGCTGGCCCATGCCAACGGCAACGGGAATGGCCACACGCATGGCCACGGCAACGGGAATGGCAATGGAAACGGTAACGGTAACGGAAGCGGCGAGAGTGAAGGGATCAACCGGACAACGATCCTGAAGACTCTGGAGCGCCGCGACTGGAACCAGCGGGCTGCCGCACGCGATCTGGAGATGTCGGAAGCGAATGTGCGGTATCTGATCCGCCGGTTGCAGATTGAAAAGCCGGCTGAGCGGATCGCGGTCGGATAGGAATACAAAGATAGGGTCCCGATCCTGCGTTCGTGCGGAGAGGCAGTAGGTTCTCTGGCGGGCGTGAAGTAGAGGGCGTAGGTGGCAGGTGTTCACCCGCCTACGCCCTCTTTATCTGCGGATGAGAAGCGTCTCACCTGGATTATGCGATGGGTCGAGTACTATCGGCTTCCACTAGAAGCCCGGCACTGCACTACCGAGTTTCTGTCGATAGACGACAACGAATAGATCTCCTTAGAAAATCAGCAGATATTTTACAGGCAGCTCCTTCGGGCACAAGCTGAACCACGCGCAGGAAATCGAGCTTCAAGGGCCGTTTTTACACCTCTCGAAAGAGTTACCTATTGAACTGCAATAAGATAGCTTCGAGAGACTCGAAAAAACAGGGGTGCTAGCCTGCGCAGTGGCCACTGCGCCGCATTGCGCAGTCAACATGTTGAATGTCAGTGAGTTGGTTAATCGTGCGCAGTCACCACTGCGCAGTCACTACGCATTTTCGCCCTGTGAACGCTGTTCAAGATTCTCCAGACTTTCGTCGTAACTCGCTGGCAATCAACAATCGGACCTTCAAAAAGCCTCATCTGAGCGCACTGGCACAAAAGTTGTTAGGCATGCAACTGAGTCGATCCGGTGATGCTCGTCTCCGTATCGATTGGGCCAAACCAACCCCGCCGCGCTGTCCGGGCCCAGACCCACCTCCACCGGCAGCGCGCCGGGGAAATGAGCAGGCGTAGTGAGGGACCAGCGATGTGACAGTGTTTAGTCAGCGAGTGGCCGTCAAAACACCCACTGACCAAGGCGACTGTTGAAAAAGCCAGTGAGGGGAGTGGAGACTCCGAACGAATGAGATTGCTTCGGCGCAAAGAGCCGCGCCTCGCAATGACAGAGT